>NZ_JBARWZ010000228.1:0-25926 GCF_049647105.1 Actinophytocola sp. | reverse complement strand
GCCCAAGTACAACCCGGTACGAGCGGCTTTCCCGCGCCTTGCCAGCGACCACCTGGATCCACGGATAAACGACCCACTTCACCTTGACGGGGCACTAGGACTCCCCCCGCCGCGGCCGGAACCACGTAACCTGTCAAGCCATGTCGCGTTTCGGCCATCCGCGTGGGCTGCTCGACCCGCCGATGGGTGCCGCGCTGGTCGGCAGCTTCGCGCTCGCCCACGGCCACCGCTTCGGCACCCACGCCCATCCCACGCACCAACTGGTGTGGGCGAGCAGTGGCGTGGTGACCGTGGGTGTCGCCGACACGACGTGGGTGCTGCCGCCGAGCCGCGCACTGTTCGTCCCGGCCGCCGTCCCGCACACGACCGCGGCCGCGTCCGCGGCGGAGATGCACAGCCTCTACCTGCGCCCCGACCGCTGCCCGCCACTGTGGCCCGAACCAACCGTTCTTGCCGCGGCCCCGATGTTCAGCGCGCTGGTGGGCCACCTCTCCGACCCGGAGCTACCCGACGACGCCCGCCGACGAGCGGAAGCCGTGCTCTTCGACGTGCTCATCCCGGCTCCGGTCGCGGCCGTGGACCTGAAGTGGCCGCGGGACGACCGGGCCCGCCGAGTGGCAGAGGCACTCGCCGCCGCCCCCGCCGACACCCGCGACGCCACCACATGGGCCCGCGAGGTTGGCGCGAGCGACCGCACACTGTCCCGCCTGTTCGTCGCGGAAACCGGCATGAGCCTTGGCCGCTGGCGCACCAGGCTGCGCATCAGAACCGCACTGGAACTCCTGGCTTCAGGCACCTCGGTGGCGGTGACCGGCCGCCAGGTCGGCTACCGAACGGCAAGCGCCTTCATCGCCGCGTTCCGCCGGGAGGTGGGGGTGACCCCGTCGCACTGCTTCGCCTGAGTCACCCGGCCGCCACGGGCAGGCACGCGGTGTGGGTCAGCCGGAGAGGACTACCGCGATGATGCCTGCCAGGTGGGCAAGGCGGGCTACTTCCGCGGCGCGGAACTGTGGGCCGCCCGGGCGGCCAACCAATAACACTCGCTCTGGTTTGCCCAGCGGGGTCGCGGCCAGTTCGGTGCCCAGCTCCTGCCAGGTCTCCGGCACCCACGGCTCCTCGCCGTCCAGCACCGTGGCCCGGCCGAGTGGCAGGAACGGCAGGTCCAGCGTCTTGAGCTGAGGTGCGGCCGTCGACGCGGTCAGCGTCCGCGCGCCGCCGTCCTCCGGCCCGACGACCATGGCCCACCCGGCCCGGACGATCCTCGGCACGCCCTCGGTGAAGATCGCGAGCCCTTCGTCTGGATGGGCGGCGACCTCCTCGACCAGCTCGAGCTCACGGTGCGTGTCCAACACGCCCGCGTAGGGTCGCACAGCGTCGACCTCGACGTTGTTGACCGATTCAGCCGCGGTGATCAGCACGTCCGGCAGCCGCCCTTTCGGCAGCTCGACGACCAGGTCGTCGATGGCCGAGCCGTTGTTCCGCTCCACGACGTCCACGGAAAGGATGTCGGCCCCGATGGCTCCGAGCGCGGACGCGACCGCCCCGAGCGCTCCCGGGACGTCCGGGAGCTGAACTCGGATCAGGAAGGACAAGGCGAACGCCTCCCGCTACGTAGATGTCGATCTCGTGCCCGGCCGACGATTGTCGCAGACGCCGAGATACCGCTGGGCCCGCCGTCCACACCCCGGGACGCACGAGCATGTGACCAGCTTGCCACCCGATAACCCGTTCGTGTGCCCTCCAAGGGCGCAAATAGACTGCGGACGCTTGACGACGTAAAGCGTGAATGGACTTAGTTGACGTTCCTCAGGAGTCTCTCCGTGCCCAACATCTCTCGCGACGAGGTGGCTCACCTCGCTCGCCTGGCCAGGCTAGCCGTCACCGAGGACGAACTGGACATGTTCGCCGGTCAGCTGGACGTGATCCTCCAGTCGGTGGCGCGTGTCGGCGAGGTGGCGGCCGAGGACATCCCGCCGACCTCGCACGCCGTGCCGCTCACCAACGTGTTCCGCGACGACCTCGCGCGTCCCGGCCTCACACAGCAGCAGGCCCTGGCCGGTGCGCCGGCGGCAGAGGAAGGACGTTTCCGCGTGCCGAGGATTCTGGGGGAGGAGGCATGAGCGCCGAGCTGACTCGTCTCACCGCCGCCGAGCTGGCCGAGAAGATCCAGAAGAAGGAGGTCTCGGCCGTCGAGGTCGCGCAGGCGCACCTCGACCGGATCGCCGCGGTCGACAAGACCGTCAACGCCTTCCTGTACGTCGACACCGAGCGTGCGCTGTCCGCGGCCCGTGCGGTCGACGAGGACGTGGCCGCGGGCCGCGAGCCCGCGTCGCCGCTCGCAGGCGTGCCGCTCGCGTTGAAGGACGTCTTCGTGATGGAGGGCGCGCCGACCACCTGCGGGTCGAAGATCCTCGAAGGCTGGCGGCCGCCGTACGACGCCACGGTCACCCGCAAGCTGCTCGAGTCGGGTGTGGTGATCCTCGGCAAGACCAACATGGACGAGTTCGCGATGGGCTCCTCCACCGAGAACTCCGCGTTCGGCCCCAGCCGCAACCCGTGGGACCTCGACCGTATCCCCGGCGGTTCCGGTGGCGGCTCGTCCGCCTCCCTCGCCGCGTTCGAGGCGCCACTCGCCATCGGCACCGACACGGGTGGCTCCATCCGACAGCCCGGCTCGGTCACCGGCACGGTCGGCGTCAAGCCCACCTACGGCGGCGTCTCCCGGTACGGCCTCGTCGCGTTCTCCTCGTCGCTCGACCAGGGGGGCCCGTGCGCACGGACCGTGCTCGACGCCGCGCTGCTGCACGAGGTGATCGGCGGCCACGACCCGCTCGACTCCACCTCCATCGACGCGCCGGTGCCGCCGGTGGTCGCCGCCGCCCGCGATGGCGCGAACGGTGACCTGTCCGGCATGCGGATCGGCATCGTGAAGGAGTTCCAGGGCGACGGCTACCAGGCCGGTGTCACCGCCGCGTTCCTGGCCGCGGTCGAGACGCTCAAGGGTCTCGGCGCCGAGGTCGTCGAGGTGTCCTGCCCGCACTTCGACTACGCGCTGCCCGCGTACTACCTGATCGCGCCGTCGGAGGCGTCGTCGAACCTCGCCCGGTTCGACGCCATGCGTTACGGCCTGCGGACCGGCGACGACCGCGAGAACAGCGCCGAGCAGGTCATGGCGCTCACCCGCGAGGCCGGGTTCGGCGCGGAGGTCAAGCGCCGCATCATGATCGGCACCTACGCGCTGTCGTCGGGCTACTACGACGCCTACTACGGCCAGGCGCAGAAGGTCCGCACGCTGATCACGCAGGACTTCGGGAGGGCGTTCGAGTCCGTCGACGTGCTGATCTCGCCGACCACGCCGACCACGGCGTTCCGCATCGGCGAGCGCGTGGACGACCCGATGGCCATGTACCTCGCCGACCTGTGCACCATCCCGGCGAACCTGTCGGGCACCCCGGCCATGAGCGTCCCGGCCGGACTGTCCGATGAGGACGGTCTGCCGGTCGGCCTGCAGGTGATGGCGCCCGCTTTGCAGGAACAGCGCATGTACAAGGTCGCGGCCGCCTTCGAGGCCGCCCGCGACGCCGCGTCCGGCGGCGCGCTCATCCACCGCGTCCCCGAGCTGGAGGCTTGATGACCGCCGCGACCGTCCTCGACTACGACGAGGTCCTCGAGCGCTTCGACCCGGTGCTCGGCCTCGAGGTGCACGTCGAGCTGAACACGCACACGAAGATGTTCTGCGGCTGCCCGACCGCGTTCGGCGCGGAACCCAACACGCAGGTGTGCCCGACCTGTCTCGGCCTGCCCGGCTCGCTGCCGGTGGTGAACAGGGTGGCCGTCGAGTCGGCCATGCGGATCGGTCTCGCGCTGAACTGCGAGATCGCGCCGTGGTGCCGCTTCGCGCGGAAGAACTACTTCTACCCGGACATGCCGAAGAACTTCCAGACCTCGCAGTACGACGAGCCGATCGCGTTCAACGGCTCGCTCGACGTCACGCTCGAGGACGGCACGGTGGTGACCGTCGCGATCGAGCGGGCGCACATGGAGGAGGACACCGGCAAGTCGCTGCACGTCGGCGGCGCCACCGGGCGGATCCACGGCGCCGACCACTCGCTGCTCGACTACAACCGTGCCGGGGTTCCCCTGATCGAGATCGTGACGAAGCCGATCGAGGGCATGGGTGAGCGGGCGCCGGAGGTGGCGCGTGCCTACGTGTCGACGCTGCGTGACCTGCTGGCCGCGCTCGACGTCTCGGACGTCCGGATGGATCAGGGGTCGCTGCGCTGCGACGCGAACGTGTCGCTGATGGCCAAGGGCGCCACGGAGTTCGGCACCCGCACGGAGACGAAGAACGTCAACTCGCTGCGTAGTGTCGAGCGCGCCGTGCGCTACGAGATGACCCGGCAGGCGGCGATCCTGGTCGATGGCGGGTCGATCCTGCAGGAGACCCGCCACTTCCAGGAGGCCACCGGCACCACGGCCGCCGGGCGCCGCAAGGAGACCTCGGAGGACTACCGGTACTTCCCGGAGCCCGACCTGGTGCCGATCGCGCCGCCCGCCGAGTGGGTGGAGCAGCTGCGGGCGACGCTGCCGGAGATGCCGTCGCAGCGCCGCAAGCGCATCCAGGCCGACTGGCAGCTGACCGACCTGGAGCTGCGTGACCTGGTCAACGCGGGTGCCGTGGACCTGGTGGCGGCGACCGTCGAAGCGGGCGCGTCACCGGCCGAGGCCCGCGCGTGGTGGGTGAGCTACCTGTCGCAGGAGGCGAACGCGCGCGGCATCGAGCTGGCGGCGCTGTCGATCACTCCCACGCAGGTGGCGCGGGTGTCGGCGCTGGTGGCCGAGGGCAAGCTGACGAACAAGCTGGCCCGTGAGGTCATCGACGGCGTGCTGGCCGGCGAGGGCGAGCCGGACGAGGTCGTGGAGAAGCGCGACCTGGCCGTGGTGTCCGACGACAGCGCCCTGTACGCCGCGATCGACGAGGCGCTGGCCGCACAGCCGGACGTGGCGGAGAAGATCCGCGGCGGCAAGGTCGCCGCGGCGGGCGCGATCGTGGGTGCGGTCATGAAGGCCACGAAGGGCCAGGCCGACGCGAAGCGCGTCCGCGAGCTGATCCTGGAACGCTGCGAGTAGCGCCGATGCCCTGAAGGTGCCCTTGTCCTGAGGCGCACCTTCAGGGCATCGCTACGATGCCCGGAGCGATGACTGCGAAGTTCGGCGTCCTGGGTCCCCTGCAGATCACCGGTCATGACGGTCGGTGGCTGCGGCTGCGTGGTGACCGCCAGCGTGCGCTGCTCGCCATGCTTCTCTTCCACGCCAATGAACGCGTCCCCGCCGAACGGCTCGTGGACGCGCTGTGGCCGGACATCCCGCCGAAGTCCTACGCGTCGAACCTGCACACCTACGTGTCCCGGCTCCGGGACCGGCTCGGTGACACGCTCATCGACCACGCCGGGCCCGGCTACCGGCTGCGGGTCGCCGACGCGGACCTGGACCTGCTCACGTTCCGCACGGCAGGCGAGTCCGGCCGCGCGGCCCTCAGACGCGGCGACGCCGAGACCGCCGCCCGCCACCTGCGGCTCGCGCTCGACCAGTGGCGGGACCACCCGCTCGCCGACCTCACACTGCCCGCGCTCGACGCCGAGGTGGCGCGGCTGGAGATCGAACGGCTGACCGTCTTCGAGGACTGGGTGGAGGCGGAGCTGGCCGAGGGCCGCCACGCCGAGCTGCTGGGGGAGCTGCAGTCCTCGGTCGCCGCGAACCCGTTGCGGGAACGGCTCGTCGGCCAGCTCATGCGCGCACTGCGTGGCGCTGGCCGCCAGGCCGACGCGCTCGCCGCCTACCGCACCGCCCGCGCCACGCTCGTCGAGGAGACCGGCCTCGAACCCGGCACCGGCCTGCGTGCCGTCCACGCGGAGATCCTGCGCGGAGAGGATCCCGCCGACGAGTGGCCCATCCGGCAGCTGCCCGCCGACATCCGCGTGTTCACCGGCCGCGACCACGCCGTCGACGAGCTGACCACGCTGCTCGCCGACCACGACGGGCTCCCGGTCGTGCTGACCGGCGAACCGGGTGTCGGCAAGAGCGCGCTCGCCGTCCGCGTCGCGCACAGGCTGGAGACCGCGTTCCCCGACGGCCAGCTGTACGCCCACCTGGCGGGCGCCACCACGCCCCGCCCGGTCGGCGACGTCCTCGCCGACCTGCTGCGCGGCCTCGGCGTCACCGGCCCCGGCATTCCCGACGACGTGCAGGCGAAGGCCGCGGTCCTGCGCAGCCGCCTCGCGCGCCGCCGCGTCCTGCTCGTCCTCGACGACGCGGCCGACCCCGGCCAGGTCCGCCCGCTGCTGCCCGGCACGCCCAGCACCGCGGTGCTCGTGACCAGCAGGCGCAGGCTCTCCGGCCTGATCAACGCGCACCGCGTCACGGTCGGCTCGTTCACCGACGCGGAGGCACTCGACCTGCTCGCCACGATGGCGGGCTCGCGCGTCACCGCCGATCAGGACGGCGCCCGCCGCATCGCCGCCGCGTGCGGCAACCTGCCCCTGGCACTGCGCATCGCGGGCACCCGGCTCGCGCTGCGCCCGCAGCTGCGGCTCACCACGCTCGCCGACCGGCTGGAGGACGAACGCCGCCGCCTCGACGAGCTGTCCGTCAGCGACCTGCAGGTCCGTGCCGGTCTCGCGCTGAGCTACGCGGCGCTGACAGCACCCGCGCGGGCCACGTTCCGGCTGATCGGCGCGGCCGCGTCCACCAACGTGCCTGCCTGGGCGATCACCGTGCTGCAGGACGGGGCCGCTGGGGAGGAGGCCGTCGACGAGCTGGTCGAGTCGAGCCTGCTGCAGCCCGCGGCCGACGACGCGTGCGGCGAGCCCCGCTACGCGATCCACGACCTCGTGCTGACGTTCGCCCGCGAGCGGCTGATCGCCGACGACGGCCCCGCCGTGTGCGAGGGCGCGGCGGCCAGGTTGCTGGACGCGATCCTCGCCGTGGCCGACCTCCTTGGCCGGGACCTGCCGAAGGTGTTCCCCGCACTGGAGCTGGACGTGCCGGTGCCCGCGCCGCCCCTGCCAGAGGAGAGCCTCGCGCGCTACTGCGCCGACCCGACTGGCTGGTTCGCGATCGAACGCCCGTCGCTGGTGGCGGGTATCGGCCTGCTCGCGACCATCGGCATGCACCGGCAGGCGGCGCGGATCTTCGAACGGCTCGCCAGGTACCTGTGGCCGCAGGGTTCGTACGCGGACCTGCGGACCTGCGCGTCGGCACTGGCGGAGGCGGGGCGGACGGCGGGCGACGAGCGGGTCGAGGTGTGGGCGGAGGTCGTGGCCGCGCGGGTCCTGCACGTGCGGGGCCGCTACGCCGATGCCGTCGGGAAGTACCGCTGGTGCGCCGACCGGCTGGGCACCGACCGGCCCGCGCTCGCGTGGGTGCTGACCAACCTCGCCGACTGCCTCACCGGTCTCGGCGTGCCGGAGGAGGCACTCGAGCTGACCGACCGCGCGGCCGCGCTGTCCACGGAGGACGCGGTGGCGGCGACCAGGTCGGCCGCGCTGAACCGGCTGGGGCGGCCCGCCGAGTCGGTGCGCGTGGACACCGATGCGCTCGCGGCGGCCCGCGAGTCGGCCGACCCTCGGGCGGTGGCCGGTGCGTTGCAGAGCCTGTCGTGGAGCCTCGCGCTGACCGGGGAGCTGGACAGGGCGGCGTCGGCGGCGCAGGAGGCGGTGGCGCTGCTGCGGGGCACGACGGCGCGGCGCGCGCTGGCGCGGTCCCTGCGGACGCTCGGCGCGATCCAGGCCGGGCGTGGTGAACGGGAAGGCGCGCTGGCGGCGTTCACGGAGTGCCGCGCGATCGCGGAGGAGATCAACGAGGCGCCGAGGGTCCTGTCCAGCAGGCGGGCGATCGCGGCGAGCTGGGTCGGCGACGGCCGCGCGGGCGAAGCGGTCGTGGAGCTGGCGGCCTGTGTCGCCGCGTACCGCGAGATGGGTTCCGCGTCCTCGGCGGCGATCACGCTGCGGCTGCTGGCCGCCGCGCACGAGGCCGATGGCGAGCCGGACGACGCGGGCGAGGCACGTGCGGAGGCCGACCGGCTGGCCGACCCCCGCGACAGCAACGCACGTGCGCTCACCGCGTTGCTCATGCCCCTCACCAGGGTGCCGGGCCCCTCGCTCTCGGCACACTGAGTGGTCAGCCCTGGAGGGCCTTGGCGTACCGGCCGATGGCGGGCAGCCAGGTGAACACGACCGCGACGACGGCACCCAGGATCGCGAGCATCGCGAGGCCGGCCATCATGGACGTCGTCTCGTCGGCGAGGATCACCAGGCTGAAGATCATGGTGAACGCGGCCGAGATGGTGACGAGGATGCGGGCCGCCCTGCCCGCCTTGATCATGAGCAGCCCGAACACCAGCAGCGCGGCGCCCGCACCGGCGGCCAGGTAACCACGCGTGGTGAAGGTGCTCACGAACTCGTCTGTCGACGTGTACCCCGCGAGGTTCGAGAACAGCTCGAGGTCGGCGTCGGACACCTCGGGCACCCCCGCCTGCACCAGCAGGTCCTTGACCAGTTCCTTGCCCCCGGTGGCGATCAGGATGCCATTGACGATCGCCGCGAGCGCGGTGACCACCGTGACACCGATCGCCGCGACGAGCACCCCCGGCCGGCGCGCGGAAGCGGGTGCGGTCGGCGTAACCGGAATTGCGGACACGATTCTCCTTGATGAGTAACGAAAATTGGCAGGATGAGCAACACGCGACACCCCTCGGATCGCGGTGATCACGCAGGCTAGAAGACCCCGCCACACGGAGCGCACACAGAACTGGTGGGGCTGTCCCCACCCCGGATCCACCTGCCCGCCCCATACCGGCGGCGGTCGGCTCCCGGCAGAGTCGCGGCATGGGGAAAACCATTGGAAGAAAAGGAAGAACGCGGATCCTCGCGGCCGTGCTGTGTGCGGGGATGCTGCTGCCGGGAGTGGCGGTCGCCGCACCGCCACCCGCGACCGTCGAACACCACACACAGGCCACGCTGATCGACCGCATGTCGCGGCAGGAGGTCCTCGCCTACCTCCAGGGCTACGAGCTGGACGCGGCCACCGTCCGCAACGGCGTCGACCTGTACCTGGTGACGTACCGGACCACGGGGAGTGATGGCAGGCCGACGACGGCGAGCGCGCTGACGGTTCTGCCGCGCACGGACAAGCGCTCGCTGCGGACGGTCACGTGGCTGCACGGCACGCGGATCTTCCGAGGTGACACGGCGACGGGGGCGGACAACCTCGACCGCGCGGCGGCGGTGCTGTTCGCCGCAGGGGGTGACGCGGTGGTGGCGCCGGACTACCTCGGGCTCGGCACCGGCCCCGGCACGCACCCGTACATGCTGACGCGGCCCGCCGTCACCGCGACGATGGACGCGCTGCGGGCGGGCCGCGCGCTCGCGGCCCGGTCCGGCAAGCGGCTCGACCGGAAGGTGCTCGTGAGCGGCTTCTCGCAGGGCGGGCAGGTGTCCATGCACGTCGGCCGCGCGCTGCAGGAGTCCAGGGAGTTCGAGCTGGGCGGCATCGCCGCGATCGCGGGCCCGTACGACATCCGGGGCCAGGAGCTGCCCGCCGCGCTGGACGGCAGGCTCGACGGCGTGAGCGCGGTGCTCTACCTGGGGTACGCGATGACCGCCTGGAATCGCTCCCAGAAGGTCTACGACTCGCCGTCCGAGGCGTTCCGCGCGCCCTACGACCAGGTCGTGGACTCGCTGTTCGACAGCGACCACGAGGAGAGGGACGTCGTGATGGCGCTGCCCGCCACTCCGCAGGAGCTGTTCACGGACGAGTTCCTCGCGCGCCTCGCGCACCCGACGGGCACGCTCGCCGAGGTGCTCGCGGCCAACGACGACCCGTGCCAGTGGCGCCCGAGGGTCCCGGTTCGCCTGTACGCGGGCACCGCCGACCGCGACGTGGTGTTCGCGAACGCGGAGAGCTGCGAGACGGACCTGCGTGCACACGGTGCCCGTGACGTGCGGCTGGTGAACGTGGGCGACGTCGGCCACTTCGACTCGGCCAGGGTGGCCCTGCCGAGGATCGCACGGGACTGGTGACCGGGAACGGTCCGTTCCAGGACGGACCGTTCCTGTCCGTGCATCAGTCGGGGCCGCTGGCCCCGCCGCCCTGGGGCGGCACGATGACGATCGCGCGGTCGTCGCTCGACACCGGGGTGCCGCCGTTCTTGTTGACCGTGCCAACGACCGCGACCTGGTCGTTCACGGCGTCCATGCCGCCGAGCAGGCCGAAGCCCTTGTCCTTCTCGAGCGAGACCTGCGGCTTCCCGGAGAACGACCCGTCCGGCGCGATCGGCAGCAGCTGCGCGTTGCCCGCGGTCGAGGTCACCACCACGACCCCGGCGGCCGTCGCCGAGCACCCCGCGACACCCGGCCGGTCCGGCCACGTCCACGCGGGTACCGACAGCGGCTTGCCGAGCTCGAGCTTGTACAGCAGGTCCTGTGTCGCGCCGCGGTCCGTCACCCACGTGACCGACCCGTCGAACGGCGCGCACACCCCGCCGGGCGCCCGCAACCCGCTCGCCACCACCAGCGAACCGGGCGTCGGGTTGCCCTGCGCGGGCTGGCCTGCCGCGTCGAACCGCAGCACCTTGCCCGCCAGCGACTTCAGGTCACCGGCCAGGTTCACGTTGCCCGCGTCGCCGGTGGCCAGCAGCAACCCGCCATGGCGGTCGAGCGCGAGGGCGCCCCGGTTGTTGGTCGCGCCACGCGGAATGCCCGTGATGATCGGCTTCGGCACGTCACCCGGCGCGATCCGCACCACGCGGTTGTCGGTCGCGGTCGTCACGTACGCGAAGATCAGCTGGTCCTCGGCGTAGGTGGGGGAGAGGGCGAGCCCGGTGAGGCCGCCGTCCGTGCTCCCGTCGACCGGCACGGTCGCCACCAGCACGGGGTCGGTGCCCAGCTTGACCCGCAGGATCCGCCCGGAGCGCCGCTCGCCGACCAGTGCGGTCGGGTCCCGGCCGTCGCCGGGCAGCGCCGCGACCGCGGTCACGCTGTCCATACAGGTGCCGATGACCGCCGGGTTGTAGTCGACGCAGCCATCCGGCGGCGGGATCTCGGACGGCCGCGCGCCGCTGTCACTGTCCGGCTCTGGCCTGCCCTCGCCAGGGACGTCCGGTTCCGGACCACCCTGCGGGGTGAGCTGCTCCTGCGGCCGCCAGCTCTCCGGCGGTGGCTGGTCCGTGAACGTGGCGCACCCCGTGCTCAGCAGGACGCCACCCAGCACGCCCGCCACCAGCACACGCGACCTCAAGGACATGCCCCCAAGCTAGGGGCCCGCCCGTGAACCTCGGGTAAGTAGGGTGCCGGACGTGACGATCACCGTGCTGGTGCCCGACGAGGACGGGGAGACCGCGCTGACCGGCGTGGACGGCCTCGACGTGGTCCGCTACGACACGGGCATCGACCTGCCGGCACGTGCCGAGGTGCTGGTGCCCGGCTTCCTCGCGGCCGCCGACCCGGAGGCGTTCGTCGCGGCCCTGCCGAACCTGCGGCTCATCCAGCTGCTCACGGCGGGTGCCGAGAACTGGATCGGCCGCGTGCCGGACCACGTCATGCTGTCGGTCGCGCGGGGCGCGCACGGCGGCAGCACCGCGGAATGGGCGCTCGCCACGCTGCTCGCGGTGTACCGGGACCTGATCCCCTTCGAGCGGGAGCGGGTGGCAGGCACGTGGGGCCGCAGGCCGACCGAGACCCTGATCGACAAGAAGGTTCTGGTCATCGGCGCTGGCGACCTGGGTAGCCAGATGAAGCGCAGGCTGGCCGCGTGCGACGCGACGACCACGCTGGTCGGCACCAGGGCGCGGGACGGCGTGCACGGCTTCGACGAGGTACCCGGCCTGCTGGGCGAGCACGACGCGGTGGTGCTGATGGTCCCGCTGACACCGGCCACCGAAGGCATGGTCGACGCGGCGTTCCTGTCCGGCATGCGGGACGGCGCGGTCCTCGTGAACGCGGCGCGCGGCAAGGTCGTCGACACCGGCGCCCTGGTCGCAGAACTGGCAGCGGGCAGGCTGCGCGCCGCGCTGGACGTGACCGAACCGGAGCCGCCGCCCGAGGGCCACCCGCTGTGGACGGTGCCGAACCTGCTGCTCACACCGCATGTGGCGGCGAGCGTCGAGGGTTACCAGCGTCGTGCGTACGCGGTGGTGGCGCAGGAGATCGCGAGGTACGCGGCGGGGGAGCGCCCGCACAATCTCGTACGAGGCGATTACTGATCGCGAGGTTGCAGACCCACCCGTTCGGCTGATGCCTTACCCTCCGCTGGGTGAGTACTGAAGACGACCGTGGCTACTACACCACGAGTGACTCCTCGTCCACGACCCGTGGCTTCGGCCCGCCCGGCGGCACCAGCTCGTCGTCCATGTTCGAAGAGGACGACGCGTACACGAGCGGCTCGACCACCAACTTCTCCAGCTTCGACGATGACGTCGAGCCGGAGACCACCACCAGGGACAGAAAGCCGGAGTGGCATCGCGGCCTTGACTTCGGCCTGCTGGTGCTGCGCCTCGCGATCGGCGCGTTCTTCGTCGTGCACGGCACGGACAAGCTGTTCGGCTGGTTCAACGACGACTCGGGCATGGAGGCCACGAGGCAGATGCTCACCGGGTTCGGTTTCACCGAACCCGGCGTGCTGGCCATCGTGCTCGCCCTGACCGAGACCGTCGGTGGTCTGCTGCTCGTCCTCGGCCTGTTCTTCCCGATAGGTGCCGCGGCGCTGCTCGGTGTGATGGCCAACGTCATCGTCATCAACGGCGAATGGAACACCTTCCTCGGCGGTGTCGAGCTGGAGATGACCTACGCCGCCGCGGCGTTCGCGCTCCTGTTCACCGGGCCCGGCCGGTTCGCGCTGGACCGGCACACGCACTGGTGGCGCAAGGCCCCGGTGTACGGGTTCGTGTTCCTGATCCTGGCCGCGGGCCTGACCGTGGTCACCCTGGTCGTGTTCCGCTGAGATACTGGCGAAGTGCCATCAGCACTTCCGGACGGTGACGTAGCTCCCCCGGACGGCGCGCTACCAGCCGAGGCCCTGGCCCGGCTCGGTAAGCGCCCGTTCGGGGTCTACGTGCACGTACCCTTCTGCGCGACCCGCTGCGGTTACTGCGACTTCAACACCTACACCGCGGCGGAGCTCGCCACCTCGCCAGCGTCCCCTCGGTCCTGGCTGGACGGCCTCCGTACGGAACTGGCCATCGCGGCACGAGTCCTGGGCACGCCCCCGATGGCGGACACGGTCTTCGTGGGCGGCGGCACCCCGTCCCTGCTTGGCGCGGAGGGCCTCACCGACGTCCTGGCCGCGATCCGCGAGACGGTGGGCCTGGCGCCGGACGCCGAGGTGACGACGGAGTCCAACCCGGAGTCCACCCATCCGGCGTTCTTCGAGTCGATCCGCGAAGCGGGCTACACCAGGCTCTCGCTGGGCATGCAGTCGGCGGCCCCGCACGTGCTGTCCGTCCTGGACCGCACCCACACCCCGGGGCGGGCGGCGGAAGCCGCGCGCGAAGCCCGCCGGGCCGGCTTCGAACACGTGAACCTGGACCTGATCTACGGCACCCCCGGCGAGACGGAAGCGGACCTGGCGGCGTCCCTGGACGCGGTTCTGGAGGCGGGTGTCGACCACGTCTCGGCCTACGCGCTGATCGTCGAGGAAGGCACCGCGCTGGCCAGGCGGATCAAGCGAGGCGACCTGCCCGCCCCGGACGACGACGTGCTCGCCGACCGCTACGAGCAGACGGACAGGGCGCTGTCGGCCGCGGGCCTGCACTGGTACGAGGTCTCGAACTGGGCGACGGAGCCGAAGGCGTGGTGCAGGCACAACCTGGGCTACTGGCACGGCGCCGACTGGTGGGGCGCGGGCCCTGGCGCGCACAGCCACGTGGGTGGCGTCCGCTGGTGGAACGTCAA
Organism: Actinophytocola sp.; assembly: GCF_049647105.1. Classification (GTDB taxonomy): domain Bacteria; phylum Actinomycetota; class Actinomycetes; order Mycobacteriales; family Pseudonocardiaceae; genus Actinophytocola. The sequence goes on along the minus strand of NZ_JBARWZ010000228.1, from coordinate 11,980 downwards.
ACACCCGGCGCGCTACGCGGCCCAATTGGCGGACGGCAACTCACCGGCCGCGGCGCGGGAGACCCTCACCGAGGAGGACCGCCACCTGGAACGGGTGATGCTGGAACTCCGCCTGGTCGACGGCCTCCCGGTGGACGCGCTGTCCTCGGCGGCGCAAAAAGAGGCCCGGCTCGCGGCGGAGGAGGGACTGCTGGACAAGGCCGCGCTGGCAGGCGTGAACGGCCGCTTCGGCCGCTGCGTACTGACCTTCACCGGCCGCCTGCTGGCAGACGCGGTGGTCCGCCGCCTGACCTGAGCCCCCGGAGGGCGAGGGAGACCCGGAACACGCGACGCCGCCGAATGGTTGAGTCGACCCGGCTCAACCGGACGCCATTTGGTACCGGTTCGACCGGCACTCGCGACCACCTCCGTAAACTTGTGGTGAGACGGGAGGTGACCTCATGGCGAGCACGGACGAGCGGCGGTTCGCGGTACTGCGTGCGATCGTGGCGGACTATGTCTCCAGCCAGGAGCCGGTCGCCTCCAAGGCGATCGTCGAGCGGCACAACCTCGGGGTGTCCAGCGCCACGGTGCGCAACGACATGGCCTCGCTCGAGGAGGACGGGTACATCGCGCAGCCGCACACCAGCGCGGGCCGCATCCCCACCGACAAGGGGTACCGGCTGTTCGTCGACCGGCTCACCGACGTCAAGCCGCTGTCGGCGGCCGAACGGCGGGCGATCCACCTGTTCCTCGAAGGGGCGATCGACCTCGACGACGTGATGCGGCGCAGCGTGCGTCTCCTCGCGCAGCTGACGCGGCAGGTCGCGGTGATCCAGTACCCGACGCTGACGCACTCGACGGTCCGGCACATCGAGCTGGTCCAGCTGACACCCGCCAGGGTGATGCTGGTCCTGATCACCGACAACGGCCGGGTGGAGCAGCGGACCGTCGACCTCGGGGACGTGATCACCGAGGAAACGGTGTCGCGGCTCAGGAACATGTTGAACACCACACTCGTTGACCATCCGTTGACGGAGGCCGCCGCCAAGGTCAGCGAGCTGCTCGAGGACGCGCCGTCCGACTTGCGGGACGCGATGACGCGGATAGCGACGGTGCTGGTCGAGTCGCTGGTGGAGCACCCGGAGGAGCGCCTGGTCCTGGGCGGCACGGCCAACCTGACCCGCAACGCGGCCGACTTCCCCGGGTCGCTGCGCCAGGTCCTCGAGGCACTGGAGGAGCAGATGGTGGTGCTGAAGCTGTTCGCCGCCGCCAGCACACCTGGCACCATTACGGTGCGGATCGGGGGAGAGAACGAGGCAGCGGAGATGCGCAGCACGTCGGTGGTCTCCATCGGCTACGGCGCGCACCAGACGCTCCTCGGCGGCATGGGCGTGGTCGGGCCGACGCGGATGGACTATCCGGGCACCATCGCGGCCGTGCGCGCGGTCGCCAACTATGTGGGAGACATTCTGTCCGGGCGATGACGCCGCGACAGGACCGAGCAGGGAGTGAGACCCCGGAGCGCCTCCGGGGCAGGAGGACGGGAACACGGTGGCGAGGGACTACTACGGCACTCTCGGGGTGCGCCAGGACGCGACGTCCGATGAGATCAAGCGCGCCTACCGCAAGCTCGCGCGCGAGCTCCATCCCGACGTCAACCCCGAAGAGGGGGCTCAGGAGCGCTTTCGTGAGGTCACGGCGGCCTACGAGGTCCTCTCCGACCCCCAGAAGCGCAAGATCGTCGACATGGGCGGCGACCCGCTCGGCAACGGCGGCGGGGGCGGCGGCCGTGACCCGTTCGCGGGCTTCGGGCTCGGCGACATCATGGACGCCTTCTTCGGCGGCGGCGCTGGTGGCGGCCGGGGACCGCGCAGCCGCGTGCAGCCCGGCTCCGACGCGCTCATCCGCATCGAGCTGAGCCTCGAGGAGTGCAACACCGGCGTCACCCGCGAGCTGACCGTCGACACGGCCGTCCTGTGTGACATGTGCCGGGGGTCCGGCGCCGCGGAGGGCACGTTGGTCCAGGTCTGTGACACGTGCGCGGGCCGGGGCGAGATCCAGTCCGTGCAGCGCTCGTTCCTCGGCCAGGTCGTCACGGCCCGCCCGTGCCCGGTCTGCCACGGCGTCGGTGAGGTCATCCCCGACCCGTGCCGCCAGTGCGGTGGCGACGGCCGGGTTCGCGCCCGCCGCACCATCACCGCCAAGGTCCCGCCGGGCGTCGCGGACGGCATGCGGGTCCGGCTGTCCGGTCAGGGCGAGGTCGGCCCCGGCGGTGGCCCGGCGGGTGACCTGTACGTCGAGGTCGTCGAGCAGCCGCACGCCACCTTCGAACGCAACGGCGCCGACCTGCACTGCACGGTGCGCATCCCGATGACCACGGCAGCGCTCGGCGCGGTCCTGCCGCTCGAGACCCTCGACGACACCGTCGAGCTCGAACTCGACCCCGGCACCCAGCCCAACACCGAACTGCTCCTCACCGGGCACGGCCTGCCTCGGCTGCGGTCGTCCGGCCGGGTCGACGGCCGAGGTGACCTGCACGTGCACGTCGAGGTCGAGATCCCGGCCAAGCTCGACAGCCGCGAGACCGAGCTGCTCCGTGAGCTGGCCAGCATCCGCGGCGAGGAGGAGCAGATCGTCGCCGCGGGCAACGGCCGCGCTGGCGGGCTGTTCTCCCGGCTCCGCGCACGGCACCGTTGAGCGACACCGCACCCGTCTTCCTCGTCGACGCGGTCCCGTCGGGCACCACCGCGGTGCTCGACGGACCGGAGGGCCGCCACGCCGCCGCCGTCCGCAGGCTGCAGCCCGGCGAGGAGCTGGTCCTCACCGACGGTGGGGGAGAAGCGGCCGCCTGCGTCGTTGAAACGGTTCAAGGCAAGGAAAGTCTGGCGTTGCTGGTCGTCCGCCGATGGACGGAACCCCAGCCACAGCCAAGGATCGTGCTGGCGCAGGCACTCATCAAGGGCGACCGGGGCGAGCTGGCGGTCGAGCTGGCCACCGAGACGGGCGTGGACGTGATCGTGCCGTGGCGCGCCGGCCGCAGCATCGTCAAGTGGGAGGACGGCCCGCGCGGCGCCAAGGCGCTCGCCCGCTGGCGCAGCACCGCACGCGAAGCCGCCAAGCAGTCCCGCCGCACCCGGATCCCCGAGGTGACGGAGCCGGCCACCACCCGCCAACTCGCCGAACTGGTAAGGAAAAGCGCGGCCACGGTCATCCTCGACGCGGCGGCGGAGGCAGGCATCGGTGATCTCGACCTGCCTGCGGAAGGCGACCTCGTGCTGGTGGTGGGGCCTGAGGGCGGCATTTCCGAAAGCGAGTCAGAGATCCTCCAGGCCGCTGGTGGGCAGGCGGCGAGGCTCGGTCCGACCGTTCTTCGCGCCTCGACCGCCGCTGCCGCCGCTATAGCAACGCTTGGAGTCCTGACGCCACGCTGGCGCTGAGAGTGCACAACGGTCTACTCTTTGCACAGCACCACAATTGAAACAAGCGTGGAGCGAAAGAGCTACCGCCGGACACCTCCCCCCTCGGTCCGGCGGCGTCGCGTCGCGGTGGAGCGACCCCCAGGCTTCACCGCGACGCGACATCCTTTCCCTGGTCGGCGGTTCCGCCTGGTTGAACCCTCTATGAGTTCGCCTGTTCCGACATCGCTTCTGCATGTGCTGGTTCCGGTGTGGTTCGGCGGCGGGGCTTCGCTCTGGTTGGCAACGTGTTGCTCTGGTTCGCTTTGCCTTCACTTCTCGCCCGCGCTGGGCTTCGCGGCCGGTGCTGATTCGCAGTACCTTGCCGTTGTGGCTGGTTCTGGTGCTCCTGCTGTGGAGCTGGCGGTCGGGGATCGGGTCGTTCGGGTCAGTAACCCGCAGCGGGTCTACTTCTCCGCCCGAGGGGAGACCAAGCTGGACCTCGCCCGGTACTACCTCTCGGTTGGCGACGGGATCGTCAACGCGTTGCGGGAGCGGCCCTGCATGATGCACCGCTTCCCGGACGGTGTGGACGGTGAGAAGGTGCACCAGAAACGCCTTCCCCGGGGTGCGCCGCCCTGGGTGGAGACCGTGCGGGTGCACTTTCCCCGGTACGGCCGGCACGCGGACGAGCTGTGTGTCACCGAATTGGCCAGTGTGATCTGGGCGGTTCAGATGTCGTGTGTCGAGTTCCATCCGTGGAACTCGCGGCGGGCGGACACCGAGAAGCCCGACGAGTGGCGGATCGACCTGGATCCGATGCCGGCGGCGAGCTTCGACATCGTGCGGAAGGTGGCGCTGGTCGTGCGGGAGGTCCTCGACGAACTCGGGGCGGTCGGGTTTCCCAAGACCTCCGGGGGCAAGGGGCTGCACATCTACGTCCGCATCACGCCAGAGTGGGGGTTCCAGGACGTGCGGCGGGCCGCGCACGCGTTTGCGCGAGAGGTGGAGCGCCGGTCGGACGGGCTGGTCGACCTCAGTTGGTGGCGGCGCGAACGAGATCCGGCTTCCGTGTTCGTCGACTACAACCAGAACGCGCGGGATCACACGATCCGGTCGGCTTACTCCGTGATCGGGGTACCGGAGGCGCGGGTGTCGACACCGATCGGGTGGGAGGAAGTACCCGATGTTGATCCGCGGGAATTCACCATCGCCACGGTTCCGGCTCGATTCGCGAAGTTGGGGGACCTGCACGCGGCCATCGACTCGCACGTGTTCGACCTGACCCCACTGCTGGAGTGGGCGGACCGGGATGGTCAGGAGATCCCCGATCTCGACTAGTCCGCCTTCCCCGGGGTCAAAGTGTTGGTCAGGCCCAGACCCTCGCACACAGATCCACGGGGCCAGGACCTAATCTCTTCGCATGGCCGACAACGACTGCCTGTTCTGCAAGATCATCGCCGGGGACATTCCATCGACGAAGGTGTTCGAGAGTGATACCACCTACGCCTTCCGGGACATCAACCCGCAGGCAGACGTGCATGTGCTGGTGGTGCCACGGACGCATTACGAGGACGCGGAAGCGCTCGCCGGAGCACCGGGGGAGCTGGCCGACGTGATCAGCGCCGGCGTCGCGGTCGCGAAGCGGGAGGGCATCGAGGAGGCCGGTTTCCGTCTGGTCTTCAACACCGGCGAGCACGCCGGCCGGACCGTCTTCCACGCGCACCTGCACGTCCTCGGCGGCGAACAACTGGGCATGTTCGGGCGGCCCGGTCACTGAGCACCGGGAACGTCGATGCGAACTGTCGGTGGGGGCGACTAACATCGAACCCGACAGCCAGTCAGACAAAGTTGGCGCAACCAGGCGCAGAAGGCAGGACCGAAAGCACGTGACCGGTACCGCACGGGGCGGCGAGAGCCCCTCTTCTGCACCTACCCCAGCCGACCCGGCCCAGTCCCGGTTCAACGTCCCCGACCAGGCCGTGCTGGCCCTGCTCGGCTCTCGTGACGAGAACCTGAAGGTGGCCGAGGAGCTCCTCGAAGCGGACATCCACGTCCGAGGCAACGAGGTCACCCTCTCCGGGGCACCCAGCGACGTCGCGTTCGCCGAGCGGGTGTTCGCCGAGCTGGTCACACTCGCGAGCCGCGGCCAGCAGCTCGGGTCCGACGCGGTGCGCCGCACGGTGGCGATGCTGTCGGCGGGCGCCACCGAGTCGCCCGCCGAGGTGCTGAGCCTCGACATCGTGTCCCGGCGCGGGCGCACGATCCGGCCCAAGACGCTGAACCAGAAGCGCTATGTCGACGCCATCGACCACCACACGGTCGTGTTCTGCATCGGCCCGGCGGGCACCGGCAAGACCTATCTGGCCATGGCGAAGGCCGTCCAGGCGCTGCAGGCCAAGCAGGTCAACCGCATCATCCTCACCCGGCCCGCGGTCGAGGCGGGGGAGCGGCTGGGCTTCCTGCCCGGCACCCTGTACGAGAAGATCGACCCGTACCTGCGGCCGTTGTACGACGCCCTGCACGACATGGTCGACCCAGAGTCGATTCCGCGCCTGATTCAGGCGGGCACGATCGAGGTCGCTCCGCTGGCCTACATGCGTGGCCGCACCCTTAACGACGCGTTCATCATCCTCGACGAGGCGCAGAACACCTCGCCGGAGCAGATGAAGATGTTCCTCACCCGCCTCGGCTTCGGCTCCAAGATCGTCGTCACCGGTGACATCACGCAGGTCGACCTGCCGGGTGGCACGCGAAGCGGTCTGCGCGTGGTCCAGAACATCCTCGGCGACGTCGACGACGTGCACTTCTCGACGCTGTCCAGCAGCGACGTGGTGCGGCACAAGCTGGTCGGCGACATCGTGGACGCCTACGACCGGTGGTCGGCCACGGAGGAGAACGACCAGGACGCGCGCCGCTCCGGGCCGCGCGGACAGGCTCGGCGGGGCCGATAGCCGTGAGTATAGAAATCGCCAACGAGTCGGGCGTGGCGGTTGACGAACCGTCCATTGTGGCCGCGGCCCGGTTCGCGCTCGACCGGATGAAGGTCAGCCGCCTCGCCGAGCTGTCGGTGCTGCTCGTCGGCCTCGACGAGATGGCCGACCTGCACGAGCGCTACCTCGACCTGCCCGGCCCGACGGACGTCATGGCGTTCCCGATGGACGAGCTCGAGTCCGCCCGCAGGCCCGACGCACCCGATCCGGGGCCGACGCTGCTGGGCGACCTCGTGCTCTGCCCGCGGTTCGCGCGCGACCAAGCCCGCAAGGCGGGGCACACGCTGATGGACGAGTTGCACCTGCTGACCGTCCACGGTGTACTCCACCTGCTCGGCTACGACCACGCCGAGCCTGCCGAGGAACGCGAGATGTTCACGCTGCAGAAGCGGATCCTCGCCGACTTCAAGAGCGAGCGGGCCACGGCGCAGCGCCGGGCCGCGCAGCGCCGCGAGGACGACAAACTGCTGGGCGCGGCCGGTTTCGTCGAGGCCGATCACAAACCTGGCGCCGACGACGTGGCGGAATAACCCTCGGGGGTCGAAGAAGAAGTGGGCAGCTCCGCGGGACTTCTGGTGATCGCGGTACTCCTCGTGGTCGCGGCCGGGTTCTTCGCCTGCGCCGACGCCGCCATCTCGGCGGTGTCGCGCGCCAGGGTCGACGGCCTGGTCCGCGCGAACCGCACCGGTGCGAGACAGCTCCTGGCGGTCGTCGCCGAGCGGCCGAGGCACATCAACCTGTTGCTCCTGCTCCGCCTCGGCTGCGAACTCGCGGCGACCGTGCTGGTCACCGTCGCCTTCATGCGGACCATCGAGTCGAACTGGGTCGCCGGGCTCGTCGCCGCGCTGTCCATGATCGTCGTGTCCTATGTGCTGGTCGGGGTCGGGCCGCGCACGCTGGGCAGGCAGCACCCGTACTCGGTGGGCCTCATCGCCGCCGGGCCGGTGCGGGCGCTGGGCACGGTGCTCGGGCCGCTGTCACGGTTGCTGATCGTCGTCGGTAACGCCATCACCCCCGGCCGCGGTTTCCGCGAGGGCCCGTTCTCCTCCGAGGTCGAACTGCGTGAGCTGGTCGACATGGCGCAGGAGAGCGGCGTCGTCGACGCTGGCGAGCGCGAGATGATCCACTCAGTGTTCGAGCTGCGCGGCACGATCGCGCGCGAGGTCATGGTGCCGCGCACCGAGATGGTGTGGATCGAGCAGACCAAGAGCGTGCGGCAGGCGCTCGCGTTGTCGCTGCGCACCGGCTACACGCGACTGCCGGTGATCGGCGAGAGCGTCGACGAGGTCGTCGGCGTGGTGAACCTGAAGGACCTGGTCAAGGCCACAATGGACCGTCCGGGGAACGGGCGGGCCGAGTGGGAGGTGGTCAGCGGCCTGATGGGCGAGGCCACGTTCGTGCCGGACTCCAAGCGCCTCGACGACCTGCTTCGTGAGATGCAGTTGTCCCGCAACCACCTCGCGATCGCCGTCGACGAGTACGGCGGCACCGCGGGCCTGCTGACCATCGAGGACATCCTGGAGGAGATCGTCGGCGAGATCACCGACGAGTCCGACACCGACGACCGCCCGCCGGTCGAGCACCTCGACGACGGCGCGGTGCGGGTCAGCTCCCGGCTGCCCGTCGAGGACCTCGGCGAGCTGTTCGGCATCGAGCTGGACGACACCGACGTCGAGACCGTCGGCGGCCTGCTCGCGCAACAGCTCGGGCGCGTGCCGCTGCCCGGCACCGAGGCGGAGATCGAGGGCCTGAACATGCGTGCCGAAGGCGGCAAGGACGGCAGGGGCCGGATGCGGATCACGTCCGTGGTCGTGCGCGGTGTGCCGGCGGCCGACGAGGCGGAGAAGGAAGGAAGCGAGAGTGGCTGACCTCGACCAGGAGGACGCGAAGCTGATCACCCTGGCGCGTTCGGCACGTGCCCGCAGCGGCGCGCAGGAAGGCGCCGCGGTCCGCGACGACACCGGCCGCACCTACGTCGCCACCACCGTCGACCTGCCGTCGCTGCAGCTCACGGCGCTGCAGGGGGCGGTGGCGGCCGCGGTGTCGAGCGGGGTGCGCACGCTGGAGGCGGCCGCGGTGGTCACCGACCTGCTCGAGGTCGACCGCGCGGTGGTCGACGACCTCACTCCGTCCGCCCCGCTGCTGGTCGCGGACCCGAAGGGCGAGCCGCGCTGACCCGGGGCGACAATCACCTGATGACCGACCCGATGACCACACCGCACCGTTCCGGCTTCGCCTGCTTCGTCGGCAGGCCCAACACGGGCAAGTCGACGCTGACGAACGCGCTGGTCGGCAGCAAGGTGGCCATCACGTCGAGCAAGCCGCAGACCACCAGGCACGCGATCCGCGGCATCGTGGCGCGACCGGACGCGCAGCTGATCATCGTGGACACCCCCGGCCTGCACCGCCCGCGCACGTTGCTGGGGCAGCGGCTCAACGACGTCGTGCGCGCCACGTGGTCCGAAGTGGACGTGGTCGGGTTCTGCGTGCCTGCCAACGAGAAGATCGGCCCCGGCGACCGGTTCATCGCGGCGGAGCTCGTGAAGCTGTCCCGCCACACGCCGGTCGTCGGCGTCGTGACGAAGACCGATGTGGCGACGAAGAACCAGATCGCCGACCAGCTGGTGGCGCTGCAGGAGGTCATGTCGTTCTCCGACCTGATCCCGGTCTCCGCTTCAGCAGGCTTCCAGCTCGACCAGCTGGCCGACGTGCTGGTGTCGCGGCTGCCGGAAGGCCCTCGGCTGTACCCGGACGGCGAGCTGACCGACGAGCCGGAGGCGACGCTGATCGCCGAGCTGGTCCGGGAGGCGGCCCTGGAGGGGGTGCGGGACGAGCTGCCCCACTCGATCGCGGTGACCGTCGAGGAGATCAACGAACGCGAGGACCGCGATGACATGCTCGACATCTGGGCGAACCTGTATGTCGAGCGCGACAGCCAGAAGGGCATCGTGCTGGGGCACAAGGGAGAACGCCTCAAGGCGGTCGGCGCGACGGCCCGCCGCCAGATCGAGGCACTGCTGGGCAGCAGGGTGTACCTGCACCTGCATGTGAAGGTCGCGAAGGACTGGCAGCGCGACCCGAAACAGCTGCGCAGACTGGGTTTCTAGTCGTCCTCCCGCGCGACACGAAACTGTCGGTGGTGGCTTGTAAGCTCCCAGGGTGAGCCTCTACCGCGACACCGGGGTGGTCCTCCGGGTGCACAAGCTCGGGGAGGCCGACCGGATCATCACGTTCGTCACGCAGCGCCACGGCAAGGTGCGGGCCGTCGCCAAGGGCGTGCGGCGCACGACCTCACGGCTGGGTGCGCGGGTCGAGCCGTTCGCGCACGTCGACGTGCAGTTCTACACCGGCCGCACGCTTGACGTGATCACCCAGGTGCAGACCATCGACGCGTTCGGCGCCGGCATCGTGAACGATTACCAGCGCTACACCGCCGGCTGCGCGGTGCTGGAGACCGCCGACCGGATGTCGGCCGAGGAAGGCGAGCCGGTTCTGCGGCTCTACCTCCTGGTCATCGGCGCCCTCCGCGCGCTCGCGGACCGCGAACGGGACTCGTCACTCGTGCTCGACGCCTTCCTCATCCGGGCGATGGCGTTCGCCGGGTGGGCACCGGCGGTCAACGAGTGCGCCCGCTGCAACGAGCCAGGGCCGCACCGCAGCTTCTCCGTGCAGGCGGGCGGCTCGGTGTGCCCGCGCTGCCGCCCACCCGGATCGGCGGCCCCCGCGCTGGAGACCCTCGAACTGATGAACGCGCTGCAGCTCGGCCGCTGGGACGTGGCGGACCGGTCCACGAACAACGCCCGCCGTGAGGGCTCCGGGCTCATCGCGGCCCTGCTCCAGTGGCACCTGGAACGCCAGCTCCGGTCGTTGCCACTGGTGGAACGCAAGGGCGCTCAGACCACTCAGTAGCCTTGTTCGTTCCGCAAGCTCCACTCGGTGGCGGTGGTCGTTGCGCTAGCTTCGCTCGGTGGCGGTGGTCGTTGCGCAAGCTCCACTCGGTAGCGATGTTCGCTGCGCAAGTAGGGTCCTTTCATGCTCCGTCGCCGTACCCGACCCCAACCTCCCGAGCCCCACGCGTCCGGCGCGAAGCCGCCCGCCATCCCCGCCCAGTTCGTGCCGAGGCACATCGCCATCGTGATGGACGGCAACGGGCGCTGGGCCAACCAGCGCGGGCTCACCCGCATCGAAGGGCACAAACGCGGCGAGGCCCAGGTCGTCGAGGTCGCGAAGGGCTGCATCGAACTGGGCGTCAAGTGGCTGTCCCTGTACGCGTTCTCCACAGAGAACTGGCGCCGCAGCCCCGAGGAGGTCCGCTTCCTCATGGGCTTCTCGCGTGACGTCATCCGCAACCGCACCGACGAGCTGGACGCCCTGGGCGTGCGCGTGCGTTGGGCGGGCAGGCGGCCGAAGCTGTGGCGGTCGGTCATCACCGAGCTGGAGACCGCCGCCGAGCGCACCAGGCACAACGACGTACTCAACCTGGCCATGTGCATCAACTACGGCGGCCGCGCCGAGGTCGGCGACGCGGTCCGGGAGATCGCCAGGCTCGCCGCCGATGGCAGGATCAACCCGGACAAGGTCTCCGAGCGCACGATCGCCAAGTACCTGTACCAGCCGGAGATGCCGGACGTGGACCTGTTCATCCGCCCGTCAGGCGAACAGCGGACCTCCAACTTCATGTTGTGGCAGTCCGCTTACGCTGAGCTGGTGTTCCAGGACATCCTGTGGCCCGACTTCGACCGGCGCGACCTGTGGCGTGCCTGTGAGCAGTACGCGCGACGGGACCGCCGGTTCGGCGGCGCCAAGGACAGCGACGACGTCGCGGCCGCACTCAAGGGAGACGCATGACTGAACAGGAAGCATTGAGCACGGCGGACCTGCTCACCAAGGCACGCTCGGCGCTCGAGACCTTCCACGACGTGCACGTCGACGACGACGGCGCGCTCACCTTCCGGCACGTGGACGTCCCGTGCGCGGTCCAGGCCATGCAGCTCTCCGAAGGACTCACGGTCCTCAGCCTCACCTGCGTCGTCGCCTGGGATCTGCCCGACGACCCGAACCTGGCGCGTTCCGCTGCCGAACGTGCAGGTCAGGGACTGTTCGGCACGCTCGGTGTCGTCCACACCGACCGCGGCATGGACGTCACGCTGCGGTACGCGTTCCCCGCCGACGGGATCAGCACGTCCGCGCTAGGCACCCTCCTGATGCTGGTCGTGTCAACCGCATCGCAACTGCGCACCGAACTGATCAGCGGCCCCAAGAACAAGTAACCGTCCACCCCCCGACCCACCCCCCAGCCCGAACCCCGCGAGTCCCCGGCCCGAACCCCGCGAGTCCACGGTTCGGAACCCGCGAGTCCCCGGTTCGGAACCCGCGAGTCCCCGGTTCGGAACCCGCGAGTCCCCGGTTCGGGACCCGCGAGTTGGTGGTTCGGGACCCGCGAGTCCCCGGTTCGGGACCCGCGAGTTGGTGGTTCGGGACCCGCGAGTCCCCGGTTCGGGACCCGCGAGTCCCCGGTTCGGGACCCGCGAGTCCCCGGTTCGGGACCCGCGAGTTGGTGGTTCGGGACACCTCCCGGGTGCGTGAACCGCCAACTCAGCGGTCGTGAAC
>NZ_JBARWZ010000227.1:0-34023 GCF_049647105.1 Actinophytocola sp. | reverse complement strand
CTCGCGGGTTCCGGACCGTGGACTCGCGGGGTTTGGGCTGAGGGTTTGCGGGGTTTGGGCTGAGGGTTTGCGGGTTTGGGCTGATAATGGGGGCATGGTTGAGCGGAGTCTTTGGATGCGGAGGATTGAGGGTGATCCTGGGCATTCCGCCTGGTATGTGGAGCGGTTTCGGGCGATGGCGCGGGCCGGCGACGATCTTGCTGGGGAGGCGCGTCTTGTGGATGCGATGGTGGCGCGTCGCGCACGCATCCTTGACGCGGGCTGTGGGCCTGGCCGCGTAGGTGGTGCGCTGGCCGCCGCTGGGCACGAGGTTGTCGGTGTCGATGTCGACCCGGTTCTCGTCGCGGCCGCCGAGCAGGACCACCCGGGGCCTCGGTGGCTGGTCGGTGACCTGGCCGAGCTCGACCTGCCCGCGCGGGGTGTCACCGAGCCGTTCGACGCCCTCGTCTGCGCCGGGAACGTGATGACGTTCCTCGCCCCCAGCACCCGCAGGGACGTGCTGGCCCGGTTCCTCTCGCACCTCACCGGGGACGGCCGGGCCGTGATCGGGTTCGGCGCCGATCGCGGCTACCCGTTCGACGAGTTCCTCGCCGACGCGGCGGCCGCCGGGTTCGAACCCGACCTTCTGCTGTCCACGTGGAACCTGCGGCCCTTCTCCGACGATGCGGACTTCCTCGTCGCGATTCTGCGTCCCGCACGCTGACCCGCCGCACGGCACGCGGGAAGAAGACACCCGGCCGGGACCCGAGCACGATGAGTCGAGGGAAACTCCGTTGAGACTGGAGGCGGACGTGGCTGAGCTGGACCCGATCGAGGACCTGGCCACCGAGGCCGAGGAGATCGACGAGCTGGTCGCCGGGCTGACGCCGGAGCAGTGGGCGCTCGAGACCCCGGCGCCCACCTGGACCATCGCCCACCAGGTGGCCCACCTGGCCGGGATGTTCCAGCTGAGCGGGCTGTCGGCCGCGGAACCGGTGACGTTCACCGAGTTGATGAACTCGCTCGGCGCGGACTTCGACGCCAACGTCCACAACTCGCTCGCCGAGTTCCTGAACGACCCGCCCGAGGTCCTGACGACCCGGTGGCACTTCGAGCGGGACGCCGCGATCAAGCAGCTCTCGGTGCTGCCGCTGGACCACCTGATCCCCTGGCTGGTGCGGCCGATCCCGGTCGCCGTCATGATCAAGGTGGGCATGATGGAGCTGTTCGCGCACGCGCAGGACATCGCGGACACCCTGGGCACGCGGCGGGTACACACCAACCGGATCTGGCACGTTGCCGAGGTCGCCGTGCACGCGTGGACCTTCGGCTACCTCGCCCGCGGCATGGTCCCGCCCGCGGGCGGGTTCCGGTTCGAGCTGATCGGCCCGTCCGGTCACCCCCGGACGCTCGGGTCGCCGGACGCCGAGCAGGAGATCGCGGGTACCGCGGTGGACTTCTGCCTGCTGGCCACCCGCCGCCGCCACCGCGACGATCTCGACCTGACCGCCGTCGGCCCGGACGCCAACGCGTGGCTGGACATCGCGCAGGCCTACCGAGGACCCGCCGGTCCCGGCCGCAAGCCCGGACAGTTCCCGAAGGGCTGACCAACCGGCTGACGCCGGCTGGACCGGGCGGACGCGAAAGCGTCGGCCGCCGGACCGGTCGTCAACGGCGGCGGCGCAGCTTGTCCAGTGCGAACGCGCCAGGGCCCGCGATGCCGATCAGCAGGAAGATCCACGCGAACAGCGCGGCGGCCTCGCCACCGTTGGGCAGCGGCAGCAGCGCAAGTGGCTGGTGCACGGTGAAGTAGCCGTAGGCCATCGCACCCGAGCACAGCAGCGCGGCGGGCCGGGTGAGGAAACCGGCGAACACGAACGCGCCCGCGACCAGGTGGATCATCGAACCCCACCAGTCCGGCCAGCTGAACAGCTCGACCGAGCCGCCCATCGTGTCGATACCGCCGAACGCACCGAACAGGCCCATCAGCCCGTGGCACACGAACAGGAACGACACGACGACGCGGGTCGCACCCAGCGCCAACGCCTGCGGCTTCCCGTCGAACGGCGTGGCGGTCACAGAAGTGGTGGTGGGCAGAGCAGTGGTGGTCATCGCCATGTCCTTCGTGCCGGGTGACTCTCTGTGCCTTCACCGACACGTCGAACCAGCCGCGACCGGATCGACAACCCGGACCAGAGTTCTTCGTGAGCGGGCACGGCACCCGGTCAGCGGGCCTGGCTCCGCCACCACCTGCGGCGGGGCCGTTCGAGGTGGCCCTCGTCGTGAAGCCACGTCTCGAAGCGGTCCAGGTCGGCGCGGAAGGACAGGCCGACGGGCTTCGGGTGGCGCCGCGCCCACGTGTCGAACAGCGGGCCGAACAGCTCGTCGAGGCGATCGGCCAGGTCGGGCCGCAGGTGGGCGGCGATCGAGCGGCGCTTCGACCGCAGCGCGGCCGCCTCGACACCGATGCGGTGAGCGTCGAACCCGGCGGGCACCGGGCCGTCGGTGAGCAGCGCGCGCACCAGTGCGAGCTGCTGCGCGGCCAGGTCGTCCCGCGTGGTCATCGGCGGCGCTCCACGACGGCCCGGATCGTCGCGAGCTCGGCGGCCAGGTCGGCGTCGGGCGGGTAGTCGTCGTCGCGTTCCAGCATCACGCCGGGTGGGTCGACTCGCGCGCACAGCTCGCCGAGCACGTCAAGTACCTCCCTCGGCACCGAGTGCGCGTGGGTGTCGTGGTAGATCCCGTCGTGGGTGACCCCGCCCGCCACGTGCACGTAGGCGAGCCGTTCCAGTGGCAGCTCGTCGAGGAACGCCTCGGGAGCGGTGCCGACGTTGACGGCGTTGGCGTGCAGGTTGGCCACGTCGACGAGCAGCAGGCAGCCGGTGCGCTCGACCAGTTCGGCGAGGAACTGTCCCTCGGTCAGCTCGTTGTCGGGCCAGTCGAAGACCGCCGCGACGTTCTCAAGCGCGAGCGGCACCGGCAGGTCCGCCTGCGCCCGCTTCACGTTGTCCACCAACACGTTCAACGCGTCTCGCGTGCGTGGCACCGGGAGCAGGTGCCCGGAGTCCAGCCCGCCGGCACGGGTGAACGCGACGTGCTCACTGACCAGCGGTGCGCCGACCGCGGCCGCGACCGTGGCCAGATGCTCGATCCGCGTGTGGTCGACCGGTTCCGCGCCACCGAGCGAGAGCGACACCGCGTGCGCGACCACCGGCACCCCGCGTGCCCGCAGCACGGTCAGCGACTCCGGCAGCGGGCCGGGGTGGATGTTCTCCGCCAGGACTTCCACGAAGTCGAGGCCGGGTAGTCGTTCGACGGTCAGGTCGATCTCCGGCCGCCAGCCGATCCCGATGCCCAGCCGCGGCACGCCGGTCATCCGGAGCCGCCGCCGCAACCGCCACCGCCGCCGCAGGACGAGCCGCCGCTGCACGACGACGAGGACCCACCGCTGCACGAGGACGATGACCCGCCGCTGCACGTGTAGCCGCTCGGTGTGGAGGTGGTGTACGAGCCAGAAGACGCGTAGTTCCACGCGAGCGGCGTCAGCGCGGCCGGGGCGGCGAGCGCGAGCGCTTCGGACAGGTTCGTGTCGGCGAGCACGCGCGGGCCGGTGACAGCCATCCGCGCCAGCGGTTCCGCGTCGCTGCCCTGCGCCCGGACCTCGGCCACCACGCGGTCGCCGTGCACGGTGCGCGCCCTGCGGCCGGACACGGCCCGGAACTTCAGCACGGCCACGAGTACGAGCGTCAAGGCGAGCAGGAACGTGAGGTAGCCGACGGGCAGGTTCTCGGCCATGCCGTTGATCCAGCGCACGATCCCGGCCGCGAACACCACGTACAGCACGACGGGCCCGAGCCTTCTGGCCCGGATCGCGGCCGATGGCGCGACCAGCAGGCCGCGGCGGACCAGCGAGTCACCGATCGCGGTGACCTCCTTGCCGACCGCGTCCCGCCGGACGATCGCGGCCACCATCCTCGGCCGGTTCGCCTCGTACAGCACCGCGTCGTCCAGCGGGTGCCCGGTCGACCCGCCACCGGAGTTGTCGGACACCTGACCACTGCGGTTGACCCGGACCAGCCCGGCCCCGGCCAGCCGGGCGATCGCGACCTGTACCGCGCCGACCGGTCCCCCGCCGAGAAAACCCAGCTCGGTCACGTCCAGCCGCCCCGGCGGCTCCGCCAGCCGCGGCCTGCGCACCCTCATGCGCGTCCAGATCGCCACGACGACGCCGACCACCAGGCCCGCGCCGTACAGCCACAGGAACTCCGGTCCTGACAAACCCCATGGGTGCATGCGAGTACCCCTCCCCCACCGATGTCCTCGGATCATCCCCGACTCGGATCGGCGGCGGCCATGACCCGGTCGGACGTGACGATCCTGTTATCCGAGTGTGTTCATACGGCCGCCGCGACCTTCGGTTCCTCCTCGTTCCTGGCGGCTGTCCTTGCCGCCAGGCGGTTCTCGCGTTCCTGGGCGCCGATCAGATCATCCGGCAGGGAGTCCTCGATCTCGGTGTCGAAGCGGCGGAGCAGCCGGATCGCGAAGCCGCCCGCGGTGATCAGGAGCAGCGCCAGACCGAACACGACGTAGCCGAGGCCGATGCCGCGGCCATCGCCGGTGCCGATCAGCGCGCCTACCGTGCCGGCCAGCGCGCCGTCGTCGGCCATCAGCGGTTCGAACAGCGCGGTGGCGCCCGGCGCGAGGACGGCGAACCCGATCGGCAGGGTGGACCAGGTGATGGTCTGGTTCAGCGCGAACACGCGGCCGTGGTAGCGCTGCGGCACCTTCACCTGCACGAGCGTCGCGTAGATGCCCTGGGCCATGGCCATGGAACCCGCCATCACGACCATGCCGCAGAACACGACGACGAGCGACGCGTCGAGGCCGATCACCAGGCAGCCGAGCGCGGTGCCGAGGTTGCCGACGAGCACGCCGAGCATGCGTCGTTTCTTCGGCCCGCCCCACACCGACATGAGGATGCCGCCGGTGATCGCGCCCGCCGCCTCGGCGAACGCGACCTGTGCGACCTCGGTGGTGGTCGCGAACGACAGGACCAGCGGGGTGACCAGCACCAGCGCGGGTGCGAGGAAGACGTTGCCCAGCGCGAAGTACACCAGCATGGTGCGGAAGCCGCGGTGGTTCCACGAGTACCGCAGCCCGTTGAGGATGGCGACCATCAGCGGCTCGCGTGGCCGCCAGCCCAGCAGGTCGGGGAAGCGCACGAGCGTGAGCGCGACGATCGCGAACACGTAGCTCGCCACGTCGACCAGCAGGATGCCCTCGAGCCCGATCACCGCGTACAGGCCCGCCGCGAGGACCGGCATCAGGAGCTGGGCGGTGCCGGTGGACAGCTGCACGATGCCCATGGCATGCCCGAGGAACCGCTTTGGCACCAGCTGTGGCACCGCGGACTGGAACGCGATCCGCTGGAACGAACCGGCCACCTGGGACAGCGAGACCAGTAGGTAGATATGCCACAGGGACAGGGATTCGGTGAACAGCAGCGCGGCGAGTCCCAGTTGGACGGTGCCCGAAACGCAGCTCGCCAGCATCATGACCTTGCGCCGGTCGACCCGGTCGGTGATCGCACCGGCCACCGGCAGGGTGAGCACGCCGAAGAGCAGCGCGAGCGCCCACAGGAGCCCGAGGTCGGTGACGGAGCCGGTGCGCGTGTAGAGCCAGATCGGCAGCGCGAACGCGGTCAGCAGGGAGCCAGTCGTGGACACGAGCTGACCCGCGGTGACGGCGACGAACCGGGACATGGTCGGTTTCACGACCGGTTCGGCCGAGCCGGTACCGAGGCCGGTGCCGAGTCTCTGCCAGGCACGCAGGTCCCACGGCGCGTCCTCGCCGCGTGCCGCCCGCTCCAGCGGTGCGGTGTCCTCCCGCGCGATCGCCGGGTGCACCGAGGTGATGATCTCGGCCAGCTCGCTCGCCCGGTACTTGAGGAAGAAGTGACCCGCCTGGTCGAGCACGACGAGGCCGAGCGTGTCGGACAGGAACTGCCACTCGGCGTACCGCTCGGTGTAGTAGTCGGTGACCGGGTCCTCGGAGCCGACGATCGAGACGATCGGCGCCTCGATCTTCGCGGCGCGCCGGTCGAGCAGCCCGGTGAAGTAGTCCTCCGACGCCCGTGAGTCGGCACGCATGTTGGAGATGATGCGGTCGGCCTGCTCGGGGTCCAGCTCGTCGGTGTCGACGCCCATGGACTTGAGCCACGCGCCGTAGTGGCGGTTGCTCTTGAGCTTTTCCAGCCGGTTGCGCAGCGCGGCGAACGCGCCCTTGGGCCGGGCGAACGGGAACATGGCGCCGATGTAGACGACCTCGAGCTCCCGCCCGGCGGCCTCGATCTTGCGGGCCACCTCGGCGGTGATGGCCGAGCCGACGCCGCAGTGCCCGTAGAGCGCGAGGGGGCCGTCGACCCGTTCGAGCACCTCCTCGGCGAGGCGGGTGGTCAGCTCGTCGAACGGGAGCGCGTCCTCCTCCAGACCGACGTCGTGGCCGGGGATCGCGACCGACCAGAGCCCGTAGCCGTCGGGGAGCGCGTCGGCGAGCGGCTGGTAGACGATCGCGCTGCCGCCGCCGTATGGCACGCACACGTAGCTGAGCTTCTTCTTGCCACGCACGGGTTTGGTCAGCTCGTACAGCAGGCGGCGCGGCCCGTCGTCGGTCACCTCGCCCGACATGAAGGACGCGAGGTCGCGGATCGTGCGGTGGGTGAACAGGTCCATCACGCCGACCGCGCGGGTGCCGGTGCTCTCCTTGCGGATGCGGGCGACGACCTGGGTGGCGAGCATGGAGTGGCCGCCGAGGTCGAAGAAGTCGTCGTCGATGCCGAGCGTGCCGACGCCGAGGACCTCCTTCCAGATCACCGCGAGCAGTCGTTCTGTGTCGTTGCGCGGCTCGACCAGCTCGGCACTCGCGTCGCGGGTGACCACGGGCGCCGGCAGGGCCTTGCGGTCGAGCTTTCCGTTGGGGGTCAACGGAAGCGTGTCAAGCTCGACGAACGCCGAGGGCACCATGTACTCCGGCAGCGTCTCCTTCAGGGCCGCCTTGAGGTTGTCGGCGGCACCCACGACGTAGGCGACGAGGCGCTTGTCGCCCGGATTGTCCTCGCGGACGATCACCGCCGCCTCGGTCACGCCATCCTGGTCACGCAGCGCGGACTCGATCTCACCCAGCTCGATCCGCAGGCCGCGCAGCTTGACCTGGTGGTCGATGCGGCCGAGGAAGTCGACCTTCCCATCCTGCCGCCACCGTGCGAGGTCGCCGGTGCGGTACAGGCGGGCGCCGGGTTCGGTCGAGAACGGGTCGGGCACGAACCGCTCGGCGGTGAGCGCGGGACGGCGGTGGTAGCCGATGGCGAGCCCGGTGCCGCCGATGTGCAGCTCCCCCGCCACGCCGACCGGTGCCGGGTTGCCGCGCTCGTCGAGCACGTACAGCCGCAGGTTCGCGATCGGCACGCCGATCGGCACGGCGGTCACCCCGGCGAGCGCGTCCGGCGTGCAGTGCCATGCGCTGACGTCGATCGCCGCCTCCGTCGGCCCGTAGAGGTTGTGCAGCTCGCAGTGCGGGAACCTGGTGGTGAACTCGGCGGCGGCGGCGTGCGGCAGCTCCTCGCCGGAGCAGATCACCCTGCGCAGCGCCGTGGCCGCTTCGATGCCGTCCTCCCCGAGGAAGACGGTGAGCATCGACGGCACGAAGTGCGTGGTGGTGATGTCCTGCGCGACCAGGAGGTCGCGAAGGTACCCGGCGTCCTTGTGGCCGCCGGGCTTCGCGAGCACGAGCCGCGCGCCGGTCTGGAGCGGCCAGAAGAACTCCCACACCGACACGTCGAAGCTCGCGGGCGTCTTCTGCAGCACGGCGTCGGACGCGGTGAGGCCGTAGCGCTTCTGCATCCAGTCGAGGCGGTTCACGATGCCGCGGTGGGTGTTGGGCACGCCCTTCGGCCTGCCGGTGGAGCCGGACGTGTAGATCACGTACGCGAGGTGGTCCGAGGTGGTGGGCGGCGGGTTGTGGATCGGCCTGCCCGACCACTCGTCCTCGTGGTCGAGGATGAGCACGGTCGCGTCGGTGGGCGGCAGCACGTCCTGCAGGTGGCTCTGCGTCAGCACCACGGGGGCCGCCGCGTCGGACACCATGAACGCGAGCCGGTCGGCCGGGTACTCGGGGTCGAGCGGCACGTACGCCGCACCAGCCTTGAGCACGCCGAGCAGCCCGGCGACCAGTTCGAGGGACCGTTCGGCGCACACGCCGACGAGGGTCTGTTCGCCGACGCCGGTGGCGCGCAGCCGGTGCGCGATCCGGTTGGCCATCGCGTTGAGCTGCGCGTAGTTGAGGCTCTCACCCTCGAAGGTGACCGCGACGGCCTCCGGCGTGCTGACCACCTGTTGCTCGACGATCCCGTGGAGCGTGGCCGCGGCCGGGAAGTCGGCCGCGGTGTCGTTCCAGGCGTCGACGACCAGCGCGGTCTCGCCGGGGGCCATGACGTCCAGTTCGGACACGCGGGTGTCCGGCGCGGCCGCGATCGCGGCGACCAGCGCGCCGAACCGGCCCGCCATGCGTTCCACCGTGGACCGGTCGAACAGGTCCGTGTTGTAGACGAGCTTGCCCCACAGGCCGTCCGGCACCTCGACGACGTGCAGCTCGAAGTCGAACCGGGTGGCGCGCAGCTCCATCGGCGTCCACCGGAACGAGGTCCCGGAGTCCGACGCGGCGGAGGAGAACCGGCCCATCTCGTAGTTCTGCAGCACGAACATCGCCTGGAACACCGGCGAGCGGGACACGTCGCGCGGCAACCCAAGCTCCTGCACGACCTTGGCGAACGGCACGTCGGCGTGCTCGAACCCGTCCAGGACGCCGCGCTGGGTGGCCGCCAGCAGTTCGGTGAACGCCGGGTCGGCGGACAGGTCGGCACGCAGCGGCAGCATGTTGATGAACATGCCGACCACGTCCTCCAGCTCTGGCGCGGACCGCCCGGCCACCGACGCGCCGACCGCGAAGTCGTCCTGCCTGGCGTGCCGGGCAAGGAACACCTGGTAGGCCGCGAGGAGCGTCATGAACAGCGTGCCGCCGCCGCGCCGGGACAGGTCACCGAGCGCGTCGGTGGTGTCCCGGTCGACGGTCAGCTCGACGTAGTCGCCGTGGTAGGTCTGGGTCGCGGGCCGGGGCCGGTCGGCGGGCAGTTCGAGCGGCTCGATCCCGGCCAGGCATTCCTTCCAGTACGCGACGTGCCGTTCGGCCTCTGGACCGGCGAGCCGCGCCGCCTCCCAGACGGCGAAGTCGCCGTACTGGATCGGCATCGTCGGCAGCGAGCCACCGCGGTACAGCGTGATCACGTCGCGGAGCATCACGTCGACCGACCAGCCGTCGCCGACGATGTGGTGCTTGGACAGCAACAGGACGTGGTCGTCGGCCGCCAGCTCGACGAGCAGCGCACGCAGCAGCGGCCCGGTGGCGAGATCGAACGGCTCGACCGCGGCCGCGTCTACCAGCCGCTGCGCCGCTGCCTCGTCCACCGCGGCCTCGATCCGCAGCGGCACCTCGACGTGGTCCTCGACCACCACCGTCGGCCTGCCGTCGGTGTCGGCGGGGAACCGGGTGCGCAGCGACTCGTGCCGCGCCACCAGCCCGGCGAGGGCCGCCCGCAGCGCGGTCACGTCCAGCGGGCCACGGATCCGCAACGGCACCGCGATGTGGTACGCCGCCTCGCCGGGTGCGATCTGGTCCATGAACCAGACGCGCTCCTGTGCGTAGGACAGCGGTACCTCGCTGCCGTCCGGCCGGGGCCGGACGCGATGCTGGGCCGCCGCGTCCGGCTTGCGGAGCCGCTTGGCGAGCAGGGCTGCTCTGGCCGCGCTGCGGTCGGCGGCCTCCGGCAGGGCTGTCATGGGATTACTCAGTCTCCTTCGCCAGCAGGGCGGCGACCTCGTCGTCGGACAGCTGCGCCAGTTCGGCGTCGAGCAGGCGTTCGATCTCGGCGGCCAGGTCGGCGACCACCGGGAAGCTGAACAGCGCCCGCATCGGCACGTCGACGTCGATCCGGTTGCGGATCTGCGCCATCGCCCGCATGCCGCGCAGCGAGTTGCCACCGAGGTCGAGGAAGTCGTCGAGCGCACCGACCTTCTCGATGCCGAGGATCTCCGCGAACACCTCGGCGACCAGCACCTCGGCGTCGGTGCGGGGCGCGAGGTAGGCCTGCCCCTCCGGCGTCACGGGCGCCGGCAGGGCGTCGCGGTCGAGCTTTCCGTTGGGGGTCAACGGAAGTGCGTCCAGAGTCACGAACGCGGACGGCACCATGTGCTCGGGCAGCGTGCGTGCCAGCTCACCGGCCAGCACGTCGAGGTCGGGGCCGCCGACCAGGTAGCCGACGAGCAGCTCATCGCGCAGCACGGCGACGGCCTCGCGGACGTCGGGGTTGGCCAGCATGGCCGAGGCGATCTCGTCCAGCTCGACACGCATGCCGCGGATCTTCACCTGGTGGTCGTCGCGGCCGAGGTAGTCGAGCGTGCCGTCCCCGCGCCAGCGGGCGAGGTCACCGGTGCGGTACATCCGCCCGCCATCGGCGAACGGGTCGGGCAGGAACCGCTGCGCGGTCAGCGCGGGCCTGCCGAGGTAGCCCCGCGCGACCTGGGTGCCCGCCACGTACAGCTCGCCGACGACACCCGGCGGCACCGGGTTCAGCCGGGCGTCCAGCACGTACGCGCGCATGCCGGGGATGGGCCTGCCGATGCTGACCGGTCCTGGCGCCAGCTCCTCCCCCGGTGCGACGCCAACGGCGACGCAGCCGACGGTGGCCTCGGTGGGGCCGTACTCGTTGACCACGGTCGCGCCCGGGTTGGCGGCACGCCACCCGGCCAGCTGTTCGGCGGTCAGCGCCTCGCCGCCGAGCACGAGGTCCCCGGTCGGCGACAACGCGGCGTCCAGCAGCGGCAGCTGGCCGGGGGTCGCCTTGACGAACGCGGGTGCGCCGCCGTCGCGGGCTGCCGGGTCGTCGATGGCGGCGAGGCGGATCGTGCCGCCCGCGGTGAGCGGGCCGAGCAGCGCGGTCACCGTGAGGTCGAACGACACCGGTGAGTGCATGAGCACGGTCCCGGACAGGCTCGGGTACGCCGCCCGCGCGTAGGTCAGGTAGGCGTTGAGGGACCGGTGCTCGACCACGACACCCTTGGGGCGTCCGGTGGAGCCGGAGGTGTAGATGACGTAGGCGGGGTGCCCGCCACACAGGGGCGCGCGCCGGTCGCCGTCCGCCAGATTACTGTCCACTGTGGACGATCTGGGCAAGGGCTTGGTGAGCGTCATGGCGGGCGCGGCGTCGGCGAGCATGAACGCGATCCGGTCGGCCGGGTACGCGGGATCGACGGGCACGTAGCCGGCACCGGACTTGAGCACGGCGAGGATCGCGACCACGAGGTCCGCGCAACGCGGCAACGTCAGCGCCACCAGTGATCCCGGCCCGGCGCCCCGCTCGACGAGCGTGCGCGCGAGCCGGTTCGCGGCCGCGTTCAGCTCGGCGTAGGTCATGGCGCGGTCACCGGCGATCAGCGCGGTCCGCGCCGGGTTCGCGGCGGCCTGCCGCTCGACCAGTTCCGGCACCGTGGCCTCGGGCACGTCCATGGCCGGTCCGACGGCCCAGGCGCCGGTCACCAGCTCGTGCTCCGCCTGGGTGAGCAGCGGCAGGTCACCGACCCTGGTGTCCGGCCCGGTGACCGCGGTGTCGAGCAGCCGCAGGTAGCGGGCCACCACGGACTCCGAGGTGGTCCGGTCGAACAGTGCCGTGCGGTACAGGAGCCTGCTGCGGCCGTTCGTCACGTCGAACGCGAGGTCGTCCTTGGTGGTGCCGAGCGTGATCCCGTCGAACCCGGAGTCCGGGATGTAGTTGAACGCCACCTGGAACACCGGCTGCACGGCCGGGTCCCGCTGTGGCGCGACCGCCTCGACGATCTTCTGGAACGGCGTGTGCCAGTGCTCCATGACGTCCAGCAGTGCGCCCCGCACCCGGCCGAGCAATTCGGTGAACGTGGGGTCGCCGGACACGTCGACACGCAACGCGACCGGGTTGACGAACATCCCGACCAGTGGTGCGAGCTCGGGCAGGTCACGGCCGCTGGTGGACAGGCCGAGCACCACGTCGTCCGAACCGGACAGCCGGGACAGCAGGGCCGCGTACGCGCTCAGCAGCACCATCTGCGGGGTGGCCGACGCCGTCCTGCTCACGTCGCCGACGCGATCGAGCAACCCGGCTGGCATGTCGAACCACACCTCGTCACCGGCGAACGTCGGCCGCGACGGGCGGGGCCGGTCGGTGGGCAGGCCGATCACCGGGGGCGCGCCGACGAGCCGCTCACGCCAGAACGCGAGCTGCCGCGCCGGGTCGCCGAGTTGGTCGCGCTGCCAGGCGGAGTAGTCGGCGTACTGGATGGCGAGGTCGGGCAGCCGGGGCGGGCGGCCCTCGACCCCCGCCCGGCAGAGTTCGGCCACCTCGTCGCGCAGCACCAGGATCGAGTGGCTGTCGAACACGGCGTGGTGGGCGACGAACAGCAGCGCGAGCCGGTCACCCGGCAGGCGGGCCAGCCTCGCGCGCCACAGCGGCGGCCGGTCGAGCGGAATCGGGGTGCGTGCCTGTTCCTCCGCGACCGCGAAGGTCCGTGCCTTCACCTCGGCGGGGTCCACCCCGGACAGGTCCACGACCTCGAGCGTGAACGACTCGACGGCCCGCACGACCTGGACCAGTTCGTCACCGTCCGCGCGCAGGTAGGTGCGCAGCGCCTCGTGCCGGGCCACGATCTGCCGCAGTGCTTCGGTGGCCCGTTCGACGGTCACCCCGGCGGGCAGGCCCTCCGGCAGGGACACGTTGTAGACCGGCGAGTCCGGGTCGAGCTGGTTGGCCAGCCACACCCGCTCCTGCGCGTAGGACGCCGGGAACGTCCATTCCTGCGTCATGTCATCACCTCGCGCAGCGACTTGGGCCGCATGTCGGTCCACACGGTGTCCACGTGGGACAGACACTCGTCCCTCGTGCCCGCGAAACCCGTGTCGTGCCAGCCCGATGGCAACCCGCGGTCGTGCGGCCAGATCGAGTACTGCTCCTCGTCGTTGCGTACCACGAGGAAACGCTGTTCCGACATCAGTCCTCCTGGGACGGCTGGTACGCCTCTGCCATGGCGACGGCGATCTTGCGGGCGCCGGTGAACGGTTCACGAGCGTGCGCGGCGGTCATGTTGTCGACCACCAGCACGTCGTCGCGGTGGTAGTCGAAACGGGTGCTCGCGGCACGGTAGGTGGCGCGCAGGTGGTCCATGACGTCGGCGGGGATGGGTTCGCCGTCGCCGTAGTAGGTGTTGGTGGGCAGGTCGTCCTCGCCGAACATGGCGACCAGACCCTCCTGCAGGTCCCTGGGCAGCGTGCTCACGTGGAAGAACGTGGCGTGGTTGAACCAGCGGGGCACGTCGCTGCCCGGCCGCAGGTGCACGGCCCTGCGCACGGCGGTGGTGCGCAGACCGTCCTTGCCACGCCACTCGATCTCGATGCCGTTGGCGGCGCAGTACTCGGTGACCTCGTCGCGGCTCTCGGTGTTGAACACGTGCTGCCACGTGGTGCCGAAGTCGGGGTGGAAGTTGCGCACGAGGCGCCACCCCCGGCGCTCGAACTCGCCGCGCACCTCGGGGTCCAGCTCGCGGCAGACCTTGCGGATGTCGGCGAGCGGGGTCGCACCCAGGGTCGCGGGCGGGGTGACGCAGTAGAAGAACAGCGTCAGCGGCCAGCCGGCCTGGTAGGAGTTCTCGTTGTGGAGGAAGATCTCCTCCTCCGGCGGGTAGTCCGTCGAGGTGTAGACCTTGCCCTTGATCGAGTGCCGGGGTGAGGACCGCTCGGTGTAGGTGAGCGGCTCACCGGCGAGGGCGCGGACGACCTCGCCGAAGCCGTCGATGCCACCGATGTCGAACCCGCGCAGCAGCAGCCCACCGTGTTCGACGAGGGCTGCCCGCAGCTCGTCCCGGCGCCGGTCGATCAGCTCCAGGACACCGGTGCTCCCGTCGCTCTCCACGACGTGCGCCAGCGTGGTGGCGGTCGGGGTACTCATGTCGTTGCTCTCCTCAGGAAGATGTGTCAGGCCCGGGGCAGCCGGGGAATGGTCACGGGCGCGGTGTCCGGTGTGGACTCCTCGGCGCGGATCTCCTCGATACGCGTGGCGAGCCCGGCGACCGTCGGCGTCTCGAACAGGATGCGCATCGGCAGCCGTACGCCGACCGCCTTGCGCAGCGCGGCGATCAGCTGCACGGCGACCAGCGAGTTGCCGCCGAGCCCGAAGAAGTCGTCGTCGACGCCGATCGTCTCGACACCGAGTGCCTCCCGCCACACCTGGGCGACGGCCTTCTCCAGTTCGGTGCGCGGCGGGGCCGACCCTTCGCCGGTGACGGCCGGGGTGTCGGTGGCCGATCCCAGGTCGGTCGCGATCGTGTCGGTGGTGACCTCCCGCGCGCGGGCCATGATGTCCGCGACCGGGTGGGTGGTGATCACCACCTGACGCCCGAGGTCGGTGGCGAGGCTGCGGTGGAACGCCGCCGCACCGTCCGCCGGGGTGATGTCGCCGGTCGTCGCCATCGGTGTGTCGGCGGCCGGTTGCGCGGTCAGCCCACTGGTGACCGCGTCCTGGTCGACCTTGCGGAGCACGAACTCGGTGATGGTGACCAGTTCCCTGCCGCCGGCGTCGACCAGCCGCACGTCGGCGGTCACCACGTCGTCGGTGTCGCTGTCGCGGTAGGTGAGGTAGGAGTAGAACTCCCTGGGCAGCGCTGCCCGCACGACGATCCGCCCGTAGGACAGCGGCAGGTAGGTGCCATCGCCCCGGCCGCGGCCGAACGCGGTGGCCACGTCCAGCAGCGCGGGCTGCAGCACCCAGCCGGGCTCGTCGGCCGGTGCCTCGATGTGCGCCAGTTCCTCACCCTCGCCGAGGTGGTGCTCGCGCAGCGCGTGCCACCTCGGGCCGAACGTCAGCATGCTGGTCCTGCCCCGGCCGAACGACGAGTCGTCGTCGACGCGGCGGCAGCGCGCGATGATCCCGTTGACGTCGAGGTCCGCACCGGGCGCGTCGGCGGTC
Source organism: Actinophytocola sp. (assembly GCF_049647105.1). Classification (GTDB taxonomy): domain Bacteria; phylum Actinomycetota; class Actinomycetes; order Mycobacteriales; family Pseudonocardiaceae; genus Actinophytocola. The sequence continues at coordinate 18,947 of NZ_JBARWZ010000227.1, read as the reverse complement.
CAGCCCGCCGAGCCACGCACATGGCCGCGGACGGTCCCCGCCGCGACGCTCTGGATCTCCAGGTCCAGACCGTCGTCCACAGTGGACGTGACGACCTGGTACTGCGCCAGCGTGCCGTCCGGCACCGCGAAGGGCTCCAGGAACGCGATGTCCCGCAGTTCCAGCGCGGCACCCGCCGGCATCGGCAGGATGGCCGAGGCGGCCGCCCGCGCGCACTCCAGGTGCCCGGTGCCCGGCACGACCGGCACACCGCCGATCCGGTGCTCGTCGAGGACCCAGTGGGTGCCCGCCGACACGAGGCCGCGCGCGACCGTGTGCGCGGCGCCCTCGGCCACGGTCGTGAGCACCGGGTGGTCCAGCGAGCGGGCCGCGCCGTCGTGCGCGAGCGCGCGGAACGCGGCTGGCGCCTCGGTCTCGACGGCCATGCCGACCTCGGCCCAGCCGCCCCAGTTCTGGCTCAGCACCGGCGCGAGGAAACCGGTACCCGCGCGGGCGAACGCGTCGAGGAAGTTGTTCGCCGCGCAGTAGTCGACCTGGCCGAACCCGCCGACGACCGAGGTGATCGACGAGCACAGGACGACGAAGTCCAGGTCGTCGTCGCCGAACACGCCTGCCAGCGCGAGCGTGCCCGCCAGCTTGGGTGCGAGGACCCTCTCCGCCTCGGCGCGCTCCTTGACCTCCGCCATGCCGCCGCCGGGCAGGCCCGCCGCGTGCACAATGCCGTCCAGCCCGCCGAACTCGTCGTGCGCGGCCGCGCGGATCCGTCGCACGTCGGCTGGGTCGGTCACGTCCGCGGCGAGCACGAGCACCTGCGCGCCCTCGGCTTCCATCCGCCGGATCGCGGCGATGCCTCGGCCGATCCGGTCGGTCGGCGCGCTGCCGTGCACGGCGAGGTAGGTGTCCCATTCCTCGCGCGGCGGCAGGCCCGACCGGGCGGTCAGCACCAGTTTCGCCTTGGCGCGCATGGCGAAGTCCTCGGCGAGCGTGATGCCGACACCGCCGAGTCCGCCGGTGACCAGGTAGCGGCCGCCGTCGCGGAGCGAATGCTCCCCGGCCGGGAGCGACACCTGTTCGTAGCCGCCGACCCAGACCCGCCCGGCCCGCAGCACGACCTCCGCCCGCTCGGGCTCCACCGGCCGGGACAGCTCCGCGACCACGGCACGCACGTCCGAGGTGGCCGCGTCGGCGTCGAGGTGGCGCACGGTGAGACCGGGCAGCTCGGTCGGCAGGACGCGGGCGAGGCCCGCGAGGGTGGCGTGTTCCGGCCGGGTGAGGTCGGTGCCGGTGACGTCGGCGGTGCCCGAGGAGACCAGGTCGAGGTGCACGCCGTCGATGACGCCCGCGCCAGCGAGTGCCTGCACCAGATGCAGCACGCTGAAGAACCCTCGGTCCTGCGCGGCCCACGCGGCGTCGATGTCGGTACCCGCCGGGTCGCCGTCGAGCGCGATGGCGTGCACGATCCGCGCCGGTGTGCCGAGCACGGCGATCAGCGCCTCGTAGTCGGTCCGCTCGCCGGGCCAAGCGGTGAACGCCTCCGTGTCAGGCCCGACCCGTACGACGTCGGCGCCCGCCGCCGCGATGGCGTCGGCCAGCGCGGTGCCGCGCGGGCCGTCGGCGAACACGACGGTCTGTCCGAACGGGACGGTCCGGGTCTCGATCGCCGCCTGCCGCCAGGTCGGCACCGCGAACCAGTCCGCGAGGGGCTGCGGCCCGCGTCGCGCGGGTTTGGCCGTCGTGGCGGAGACCGGGTCGGGCGTGATCCAGTGCCTCTTGAGTTCGAACGGGTAGCCGGGCAGCGGAACCCTGCGAGCGTCCACATCGGACTCGCCGCGGACCGGCACGCCGGTCACCCACAGGGCGCCCGAGGTGGCGGACAGTGTCGCCAGGTCACCAGCCCGCTCGCCGGACGCGGGAAGGCTGGCCAGCGGTACCAGCGCGCGCTGCTCCTGGCTCGCCTTCGCCACCTGCATGCGGGCGAGCCCGGCGAGCTGGCGGCCGGGGCCGCACTCGACGAGCGCCCACCGCTCACCACCGGTCAGCAGCGCGGCGATGTTCGCGCCGAAGCGCACCGGGCTGCGCAGGTGCGCCGCCCAGTACTCCGGGTCGGTGGCCTGCGCGCCCGTGATCCAGTCGCCGGACACGTTGGAAAGAAAGCGGGTCGTCGGCGCGGACAGCGGCACGGTCCGCATCAGCTCGGTGAACTCGGCGAGGACCGGCTCCATCATGGCCGAGTGGAACGCGTGGGACGTGCGCAGTTCCTTGGCCTTCACCCCGGCCGCCTTGAGCTGCTCGGCGTAGGCGGCGACCGCCTCGACGCGACCGGCGACCACGCACGTGCCCGGCCCGTTGACCGTCGCCACCTCCAGTCCGGCAGGCAGGTCCACAGCGGACTCGTCGAGCTGGACCGCGAGCATCGCGCCGGGCGGCACCGACTGCATGAGCCTGCCGCGGGCGGCGACCACGCGCAGCGCGTCGGGCAGGGTGAACACCCCGGCCACGGTCGCCGCGACGTACTCGCCGATCGAGTGGCCGACCATGGCCGACGGCCGCACCCCCATGCTGTGCCACAGGAGTGCGAGCGCGTACTCGACGACGAACAACGCGGGCTGGGTGAACCTCGTCTCCCGCAGCTTCTCCTCCGCGTCGGGGTCCCGGCGCAGGATCAGGTCGCGGACGTCACAGCCCAGCGCGGGGGCGAGCAGTTCGGCGCACTCGTCGACCGCGGCGGCGAACACCGGCCGCGTGTCGTACAGCTCCGCGCCCATCCCGGCGTACTGGGAACCCTGACCGGAGAACAGGAACGCCACGCGCGGGGTCTGTGGCCCGGCAACGCCGGAGAGGTGGCGCCGGGTGGTGCGCAGCGCGGTGACGGCGTCCGGGAGGTCGGCGGCCACGACGGCGGCCCGGTGCGCGTACTCCTGGCGGCCGATCCGCAGGGTGTGAGCGACGTCGGCCAGGTACTCGGGACCGGCGGCCGTGGTGGCGTCGAGGTGGTCGGCGAGCCGGGTGAGCGCGGTGCGCAGTGCCGCCTCGCTACGCGCGGACAGCGCGAGCAGCTGCGGGCCGGACGCCTCGCGCCGGGCCCGCGTGGTCGCGGGTGCCTCACGCAGCACCACGTGCGCGTTGGTGCCGCCGATGCCGAACGAGCTGACACCGGCCGTGCGCGGCAGCCCGTCCGGGTCCCACTTGGTGAGGGTGGACGTGACGTAGAACGGGGTGTCGGCGAACTCGATCGCCGGGTTCGGCCGCTCGTAGTTGATCGACGGCGGGATGATCCCGTGCTCGATCGCGAGCACCGCCTTGATCACGCTGATGATGCCCGCTGACTGGGACAGGTGGCCGATGTTGGCCTTCACCGAGCCGATGCCGCACCACTCGCGCTCGTCGGTGCCCTCGCCGTAGACCATGGACAGCGCCGAGACCTCGATCGGGTCGCCCATGGCGGTGCCGGTGCCGTGCGCCTCGACGTAGGTGATCTCGCGGGGGTCGATCCCGGCCATCCCGACGGCCTGCGCGACCGCCTCGGCCTGACCGTCCACGCTCGGCGCGGTGAACCCGACCTTGTTGCCGCCGTCGTTGTTGATCGCGTTGCCGAGCACGACCGCGCGGATCGTGTCGCCGTCGGCGATCGCGTCGGACAGCCGCTTCACCAGCACGGTGCCGACACCGCTGCCCCACACGGTGCCGTTGGCGCCCGCGTCGAAGGGCCGCACGCGCGCGTCCGGCGAGGTGAAGCCCTCCATGCCGAGATAGCCGATCCCGTGCGGGTGCTCGAGGTTCACCCCGCCCGCGATCGCCATGTCGCACTCGCCGTTGCGCAGCGCCTCGCACGCCAGGTGCAGTGCGACCAGCGACGTGGAGCACGCGGTCGCGACGGTCATGCTCGGCCCGCGCAGATCCAGCCGGTAGGAGGGGCTGGTGGCCACGTAGTTCGGCTGGTTGCCGGTGGCCAGCGAGACCGCGTTGTGCGGTGAGCCGCTCGCGGCGGCGCTGCGCCTGATGTTCTCCCAGAAGTAGGCGTTGCCGCCGCTGCCCGCGTACACGCCGATGGCGCCCGGGTAGCGGGCCGAGTCGTAGCCCGCGTCCTGCAGCACCGTGTAGCAGCTCTCCAGGAACAGCCGGTGCTGCGGGCTGGTGAGGGCGGCCTCGCGGTCGGACATGGCGAACAGACCGGCGTCGAACTGGTCGAAGCCGTCGACGATCGGTGCCGCGGCGACCCAGCCCGGGTCGTCGACCTCGCTCTCCTGTGCGCCGCGGGCCAGCTGCTCCTCGCGGGTGAACGTGGTGACGGACTCGACGCCGTCGACCAGGTTGCGCCAGAACTGGTGCACGTCGTTCGCACCGGGCACGCGCGCGGCGATGCCGACGATCGCGATCGGCTCGACACCGTCCAGTTCGTCCGGCGTGCCGATCTCGTTCGGCTGGTCCATCTCTTCGTGTTCCCCTCTGGTCACTGCGCGGTGCCGCTCTTTCGGTGATTGACGCCGCTCATGAGCGGCGCGGTGGGTTGCGTCGTGCCCGGTTGCGCCGTGCGGCGACGCGGGCGGCCGCCGCGGTCAGCGCGGGCTTGCTCGCGGTGCCGTCCAGGTGTGCGGCGAGTGCCCGGATGTTCGGGAACCTGAAGAGGTCCAGCATCCGGATCGGGCGGCCGGTGGCGGCGACGAGCCTGCCGTGCACGGCGGCGACCGCCATCGAGTGCCCGCCGATGTCGAAGAAGTTGTCCGCGAGGCCGACGGTGTCGCGGCCGAGGACCTCCTGCCAGATGCCGACGAGGAGTAGTTCGGTGTCGGTGGTGTCACCGACGCGCACCGGCACGGACACGACCGGGAGCTCGGGTGCCGACACGGTCATCGCGCCCGCGGCGGCGGTGCGCACCGCCGCCCTCGGCAGGTGCGGCGCGACGTCGGCGGGCGCGGTGTCCGGTGCGGCGGCGAGCGCGCCGACCAGCTCGATCAGGTCGGTGAGCAGCGCGACGATCCGGCTCGCGTCGAACAGGTCCGGGTTGTACACCGTGTCGAAGGCGAACCGGCCGTCCCGCTCGACCACGTACACGGTGAGGTCGAACGGCGAGCCCGGCTTGGGCACCTCGACCGGCGTGGTGTCCACACCGGACAACCGCAGCCGGGGCTCGGTGAAGTTCAGCACGTTGAACAGCATCTGCACGACCGGTGCGCGGGAGGTGTCCCTCGGCACGCCGAGCGCGTCCACGATCCGGTCGAGCGGGGCGGCCGGGTGCGCGGTGGCCGCCCGCAGCTCGCTCGCGTTCACGCGGATGGTCTCGCCGAAGCTCGCCGCGTCCGCGCGCAGGCGCACCGGCACGGTGTCGATGAAGAACCCGACGACGTCGTCGAACTCGGCGAAACCCCGGTCGGCCACGATCGCGCCGAGCACGTGGTCGGCCGAGCCGGTGAGCCGGTGCAGCAACTCGGCCAGCCCGCCGAGGAGCACGCTCGCCGGGGTGGTGCCGAGTTTCGTGGCGAGTGCCCGCGTCGCGGTGTCCACCTCGGACGACAGCGGGACGGACGCCTCGGCGCCCGAGTAGGTCTGCACCGAGGGACGGGGCCGGTCGCGGGGCAGATCGAGCACGGTCGGCGCGCCGGCCAGGTGCTCGGTCCACCACGCCAGGTCGGCGGTCCCGGACGCGCGGTCCCTGCGGTCCCGCCACACCGCGTAGTCCGCGTAGGTCGCGCCAAGCGGCGGCAGCTTGGGCACGGCACCGTCGAGCGCCTGCCGGTAGGCCTCTGCGAGGTCGTCGTAGAGCGGAGCCTGCGACCAGCCGTCGAACACCGCGTGGTGCACGGTGAACGCGAGGACGTGCTCGTCGTCGGCCAGCCGGTAGAGCGTGACGAGCCACGCCGACTCGTTCGCCAGGTCGAACACGTGCCGCGCACCCGCCGCGAGGCGGCCCGCCAGTTCCTGTTCGCGGTCCGGCGCACCGGTCAGGTCGATCTCCGCGAGCGGCACGTCGGCAGGCGGCACGCACTCGGCGTACGGCTCGCCATCGGCCTGCCGGATGCGCCAGCGCAGCACGTCATGCCGGTCGGACACGGCCCGCAGCGCCGCCCGCAGCGCGGCCGCGTCCAGGTCACCGTGGAGCCGGTGAGTCAGCGCGATGTTGTACGGCGCGTCCTCCGGTGCCAGCTGGTCGGTGAACCACAGCCGGACCTGCGGCGGGGACAGCGTCGGCGCGTTGCCGGTGGTCAGCTCGCGACCGGGCAGCGGGTCGGCGGTCGCCACCCGCGCGGCGAACCCGGCCACGGTCGAGGCGGTGAACAGGTCGGCGACGGACACGTTGCGGCCCAGCCGTTCCCGGACCGCGGCGACGAGCCGCATGGCGGCGATCGAGTTGCCGCCGTGGCTGAAGAACTCGCTGTCGCGGGCCGGGTGCCTGCCGAGCACCCGTGCCCAGAGCCGGGCGACGGACCGTTCGATGGCGGTGCCGTCGAACTCGGGCTCCCCGGTGGCGAGGTCGGCGATCGCCCGCTCGGCGAGCAGGCGCAGCGCGCCGCGGTCGAGCTTGCCGGTACGCGGATCGGTGGGCAGCTCGTCGCGGCGCACCACCACGGTGGGCCGCATGGCGCTGGTCAGCCGGTCCCCGGCGAAGGCGGTCAGGTCGTCGTCGGACGGCGCCGATGCGGGCGAGAGGAACGCGACCAGGCGGGTGCCGCCGGTGCCGGGCACCGCCTCGACCGCGACCTGCCGCACCCCGGGATGGGTGCCAAGCACGGACTCGACCTCGCCGAGCTCGATGCGCTGGCCGCGGACCTTGACCTGCCGGTCGACCCGGTTGAGGAAGATGAACTCGCCGTCGGCGTTCTCGTGGACCCGGTCACCGGTGCGGTAGAGGCGTTCGCCGGGCTCGCCGCCGAACGGGTCGGGGATGAACCGCTCCGCGGTCAGGCCGGGCCTGCCGAGGTAGCCGTCGGCCACCCCGGGCCCGCCGATGAGCAGCTCGCCGGGTTCGCCTCGGGGCACGAGCGCCAGCCGCTCGTCCACCACGTACATGCGGTGGCCGGGCATGGGCCGCCCGATCGGCACGGGGTCGGCCGGTGTGCCGGTGAGGTCCGCGGCGAGCACCACGACCGTCGTCTCGGTCGGGCCGTAGCCGTTGACGACGCGGCGGCCGGGGGTCCACCGCGCGGCGAGCTCGGCTGGGTAGGGCTCCCCGCCGCAGAAGACCTGGCGCCACGCCGGCACGTCGTCCGGGTCCACAGTGGACAGCATGGTCGGGGTGAGCAGGCCCCACTCGACCTCGTGGGCGACCAGGAACCGGCGCAGCCGCTCGGGGTCGGCCCGGTCCTGCTCGGACACCAGCTGGATCTCGGCCCCCATGGTCAGCGGCACGTAGAGGTCGATCGAGCTGGCGTCGAAACCGAGGGAGGAAGCGGCGAGCGTCCGCATGCCTGGCTTGACCGGGATCCGCTCCTGCCACCCGGCGACGAAGGCGGCCAGGTTGCGGTGCGTGGTCAGCACGCCCTTCGGCATGCCGGTCGAGCCGGAGGTGTAGAGCACGTGGCAGGTGTTGCGCTCGGTGGCCGGGCAGGGCAGGGGCTCGGCCGTCCCGCCGGGCGCGAGCGTGCGGATGCCGTCCACGTCACCGAACCCGGCCTCGGCGGCGTCGCCGACCACGATCGACACGGCGGCGTCGCGGACGATCTCCAGCAGCCGCCTGCGCGGACCACCCGGGTCCAGTGGCACATAGCAGCCGCCGGACAGCAGCACGCCAAGCACGGTCACGAGGTAGCCGATGTCGCGGGTCGCGCAGACGCCGACGCGGGTCTCGGGCACCACGCCCAGCTCCCGCAGCCGCTCGGCCACGGCCGCGGCCCGCTCGGTCAGCTCCCGGTAGGTGAGCCGGTCGTCCCACTGCCGCACGGCCACCGCGTCGGGCGTTCTCCTCGCCTGGGCGAGAATCAGGTCAGGGATGGTCATCCGCGTGCTCCCCTTGGTAAGTAGTCGGCCGGGTCGGTGAGCTGCAGGCGCAACTCGCTGACGTACCGCGCGCCGTCCGCGTCCGGCAGCCACGAGTCCTCGGTGGACGGCAGCTGCTCGGTGATGGTCACCATCACGTCCGGCCCGGTCTGCCGTGCGGTGCGCAACATCGTGCACAACACCTGCACGTAGCCGGGACTGGCGAGATCGACGTAGGTGGGCTTGGCCTCCGTGCCGAGCTTGACGAACACCCGCTCCGGCAGGCCCAGCTCCATGCGGAACCGGCGGGCGGCGAGGAACCGCTCCCGCTCGCCGATGACGTCCGCGAGTCCGGTCTCCCCCACGGTGGTACGCCACGTGCGCCGCGCGACCACCAGCCGGTCGATCACGATCCGGGGGCTCGCCGTGGCCGGGCCGACGAGCTTGAAGCTGTCCAGCAGGACGATGGTGAGCACGTGCCCGAACGCCTCGACCAGCGGCCACGTGCGGCCGTCCGGCAGGACGACGGTGAGCTCGCCACCCCGGTCCTCGACCAGGATCGAGGTCGCGGGCACCAGGTGCGCGGACGCGCCACGCGCGTCGAAGATCCCGAGCTCACAGTCCTTCTCCGCGTTCAGCCCGTGCCGGGCGCGGCCGGTGTTGCGTGGCGCGTCGTCGGGGAACAGCAGGCGCACCCTCGGCCCGAACTCGGCCTCGTGCGCGGCCAGCAGCGCCGCCTGGTCGGGGTGCCACGGGGAGAAAAGCGCGCTGTCGAACGGGTTGTAGGCCGGGTGCAGCTCGCCGAGCACGACCAGGGTGGCCGGGTCGTCGAGGTCGGCGACCTCGCCGGCGCACACCTGCAGGTCCGCGCTGTGCACGCGGGCCGACGGCCAGCCGGGCCCGTCGGCGGCGAACAGGTCGGCCGCCGGGCCCGCGAGGTCCGCCGAGGACAGCCGGACCTCGGTCGCACCGTCGTGCCCCGCCAGCCCGAACAGCTCCGACCAGCGCGCGGTGAACTCGGCGCCGATCGCGGCACCCGGTCCGTCCTCGGTGTCGAACAGCTGCTGCTGCACCGGATACCACAGGTCGGACAGGTACACCGGCCCCCGCAGGTCGGCGTGTGCCTCGCCCGCTATCCGCTCGCAGGCCGCACCGAAGCGGGCCGAGAGCCACCTGGCCGCGCGCAGCACGATCGCGAGCGGCTGCGCCACCGACCTCAGCAATCCGCCGCCCAGCACCAGATCGGCGTCGCGGGTGCTGTCGAGGTAGGTCAGTGTGCGGCCCGCGTACATCTGCCCGCTGCGCCTGCTCGCCGCGCGCCCGGTGGCGGCGGTGAACGCGTCGTCCACTTCGGACAGTGCGGCCGGGTTCGCGACCGCGGCGTCGCGGGCGGCGCACAACCGGTCGAACCCGGCGGCCACCCGCGTGCGCACCGCGTCGTCGCCGATCGCGGCGATCCGGGCACGCAGCACCGGCTCGGCGTCCTGCGACAGCGGAAGGCGGGCGTCCCAGTGCAGCAGCCCGCGCTCGACGAGGCGGTCGAGCAACAGATAGCCGTCCTGCTCGCCACGCCCGACGCCTTCGACCACCTCGTGCGCGGGTGTCCAGCCATCACAGCGGGCCAGCAGCCTGGCGTCCACAGCGGACAGTTCCTCCGGTGCACGCAGCGGCCTGCGCAGCAGGCGGTGCTCGACGGTCAGGTGCGGGCGCAGCGCGGGTGGCCACCACCGGCGCACCTCGAGGTCGGCGGCCAGCGCCTCGCCGTACTCGATGAGCGCCCACGCCTCGAAGAACACCGCCCGGTCCCGCACCAGCCCGGAACCCAGCCGCAAGGCGGTCGCCGCCGAGGGATCGACCGTGCCCCAGGACACCGGGCCGAAGAAGCCGATCGTCTCGCTCTTGGCGCAGTAGCGCTGCCAGTAGCGGAGCAGTGCCTTCTCCCGGTCCCGGCGGCGCACCGTGCGCGGCTGGTCCGGCCCGCCGGTGACCAGCCGGTCCAGCGTGGTCAGCACACCGGGGTTCTGCCAGGCCACCGCCGCACGCAGGAGCGGGTCGGCCGCCACCTCGCACACGGCCACCGCACCCGCACGCAGCGCCTCCGCGAACACCTTGTCGAACACCGTCTTGTCCAACACCGTGCCGGTCCCGTCGGCGCCCGCGAGCAGTGCGTCCGCGGCGGCCGCCGCCTCGGGTGCCGCGAACCGCTCCAGGCGGTCGACGGGAAAACCGGCCGACCGCAGCAGCACGTCACGCCATGACGACCATCCGGTGTCGCCGAGCGGAACGAGGTGCCTCATCGCGCATCCTCCACAGTGGACGCGACGGGAGTGGTGCCGTCGATGGCGGCGCTGTCCACGATGTGCATCCGCAGTTCGCTGACGTACCGGTTGCCTTCCGCGTCGGGCACCCACGCCTCGTCCGGTCCCGGCAGCAGCTCGCTGACGACCACGGTCACGTCCTCGCCGTCCGCGAGGACCGCGGTACGCAGCATGGCGCACAGCAACACCGCGTACTGCGGGCTCGTGAGGTCGAGGTAGCACGGCTTGGTCTCGGTGCTCAGTTTGACGAACACCGCGTCCGGCAGGCCGAGCGCCGCCCGCCAGCGGCGCACCGCGAGGTAGCGCTCCCGCTCGCCGATGACCGTCGCGAGCCCCGTCGCACCGGCGGTCGCCCGCCATGTCTCGCGGCTCACCACCAGCCGGTCCACGGTGATCCTCGGGGTGTGCTGCGACGGCGAGGTCAGCTTGAACGCGTCCACCGCGTGGATCGCGATGAGCTGGGAGAACACCTCGACGACCGGCCTGGCCAGCCCCGTCGGCTCCACCACGACCAGCTCACCGTCCACTTCGGACAGTTCGAGGGCGGTGGTGGCCAGCACGCGTTCGAGCCCGGCACCCGGCGCCCGCGCGAACGCGAGCCGCACGTCGGTCGGGCCCGTGAGGCTCTCCGCGACCCTGCTGGTGCGCCTCGGCCAGTCCGAGGGGAACATCGGGCGGACCCGGCGCGTGCCGAGGTCCTCGGCGAGCGCGGCCCGCAGGCGTTCGATGTCGGGGTGCGCAGGCGTGAACACGTCGCAGTCGAACGACGCCCACGCCGTGTGCATCTCACCGAGCACGACCAGGAACTCGCCGCGCGCCAATGCCTCCGGGCCCGCCGCACACACCTGCAGGTCCGGGCTGTGCAGACGGGCGGCGGTCCAGGTCGGCACGCTCGCCGGGAACGCGGCGTCCACCTTCGCGGCCAGCGCCTCGGTGGTCGTCTCGACGGGACCGTCGGCGCGGGCCAGGTCGAACAGGTCGGCCCAGCGGCCTGCGAACTCCTCGGCCACGACGTCCACCGGCCGGTCCCCCGCAGGGCCCCAGAACAGGCCCTGCGCGAGGAACCACAGGTCGGACAGGCGCACCGGGCCGTCACCCGCGTCGGCACGCAGTTCGGTGTACAGCTCGCGCAGTGCGACGTGGTAGGCGGCCGCGAGCTCGCCGGCGAGCCAGCGGGCGGCACGCAGCAGCAGGTCGAGCGGCCCCGCGATCGCGTCGAGCAGCGGGCGGCCGAACGTGACGTCCAGGTCGCGGGCGGTGTCCTCGTAGCACAGGGTGCGGCCCGCGTAGGTCTGGCCGCTGCGCCTGCGTGGCGACACGCCGGTCAGGTCCGTGAACACTTCGTCCAATGTGGACAGTGCGATCCGTAGTGCGCCGGCGTCGCCCGCGGCGGCGGCCACCGCGTCACGGGCGGCACTCAGGCGGTCCAGCCCGGCGCTCGCCGTTGCCCTCGGCTCGTCGTCGCCGATCGCCGCGATCCGCCTGCGCAGCACGGCTTCCGCGGCCGAGGTGTTCGGCAGGCCCGCGTCCCAGGTGACCAGCTCACGCTCGACCAGGTTCGCCAGGATCGGGTAGCCGTCGTCCTCGCGGCGCAGCCCGACCGCGGGGTCGGCGATCACCGCGGCGGCGGGTTGTTTGCCGTCGCACGCCGCGAGCAACGCGGCCTCGGCCGGGGCGAGCGTCAGCGGCGGGCGACCGGGCCGGTGCACCTGCCTGCCGTCGAGCGTCAGCTGCGGCGCGAGCAGCGGCGGCCACCAGCGGCGCACCGCGGGGTCTGCGCTGATCGCGTCGGCGTAGGCCTGCACGACCCACGCCTCCAGCACCACCCAGCGGCGGCGGGTGAGGCCGGGGCCCTCGGTGATGTCGGCCGCGGCGGCGAGCCGGTCGTCGATCGTCACCCAGCAGCTGGGCCCGAAGAAGCCGACGGTCTCGTTCTTGCCGCAGTAGCGCTGCCAGTACTTGACGACCGCACGTTCCCGGTCGCGGCGCCGGACGTTGCGCGGCGCGTCGGCACCGGCGGCGACCAGGCCGTCGAGCGCGTACAGCACGTTGGTGTTCTGCCAGGTGATCGCCTCACGCACGAGCGGGTCGGCGGCGATCTCCAGCACCCGCGCGGCGTTGGCGGCGACGGCCGCCGCGAAGTCGGCGTCGAAGGTGTTCTCCTCACCGCGCAGCAACGCGTCCGCGCTCGCCGCGGCGGTAGGTGCCGACAGCGCGGACAGGCCGTCGGCGGGGAACCCGGCAGAGCGCAGCAGCGCGTCGCGCCACACCGACCAGCCGGTGCCGCCGAGCGGGATCCGGTGCTCCCCCGTCATGACGGTCTGCCCGGCAGCGACGAGAGCAGGTCCTCGGCCACCAGCTTGGTGACCAGGCCGGCGTCGTCGTGCAGGAAGAAGTGGTCGCCGTCGATCTCGTGCACGGTCAGCCCGGCACCCGCGACGTGGGCCCACGCGTGGATGTCGTCGAGGGACACCGCGATGTCCCGTGACCCGGCGAACGCCACGACCGGCACCGGAAGAGGCTCGCCCTCGGCGAACACGTACTCGTCCAGCGTCGTGAAGTCCGCGCGCAGCACGGGGAGCAGCAGCTCGACGAGCTCCGGTTCCGCGAGCACCTCGTCGGACAGTCCGCCGCCGCCGACCACCCTGCGCAGCAGCTCGTCATCGTCCACTGTGGACAGTCCGTCGAAGTGGCCCGCGGATTTGATCTGCGGCGCGCGGCAGCCGCCGACGTAGAGCTTCACGGGCAGGGGGCCGCCGGTGCGGTGCAGGTGACGCACGAGGTCGAACGCGTGCCTGCCGCCCAGCGAGTGCCCGTACAACGCGTACGGGCGGTCGGCGCAGGCCAGGATGGCGTCGGCGAGTTCTGCGACGTCGAAGCGCGGGTCCTCGGCGATCCGGTTCTCCCGGCCGGGCAGCTGCACCGCCCGCACCTCGAGATCGGGGCCGATCGCGGCGGGCCACCGGTGGAACGCGCTCGCGCCGGCGCCCGCGTACGGCAGGCAGAACAGCACTGCCGCCGCATCCGGTTGCGGTCGCGGGATCACGAACCAGTTCACGACTGACCTCCTCGCCTCACGGGTTCGATCCAGAACCGGTGCCGCTGAAAGGGATACGCGGGCAGCGGGATGCGCCGCCCACCGGTCGCGGGCAGGTCACCCGCGCCGTCCACCCACCGCCGCGCCGTGTCGCGCAGCGGTCCGACTCCTGACACCTGGCCGGGTGCGAGCGCGCCGAGCGCCGCCACCGCCTCGTCGACCGTGGCCGCCACGACGGCCGCGCGGCAGCGGAACGCACGCCGCCCGGTGGCGAGCGTGTATGCCACGTCGGCGAGCGATGGCCGTCGCGTGGCCAGGTGGTCGCGCAGGCGTGTGGTGGCAGCGGACAGCGCGGTCTCGTCCCGTGCGGACAACGGCAGCAGCACCACGCCGGGCGCGGGATCCGTTGCCCCGTCCGGTGTTTCGACAGGTACCTCGGCCACGAGTACGTGCACGTTGGTACCGCCCATGCCGAACGAGCTGACCCCTGCGACGCGGCGGTCCGTCCCGGGCCAGTCGTGCACCTTGGTCGGCACGTACAGCGGACCGCCCGCGAGGTCGACCTCGGGGTGCGGCTTGCCGAAGTGCAGGTTGGGCGGGATGACGCCGGTGTGCACGGCGAGCACGGCCTTGATCAGCCCGGCGATGCCCGCGGCGGCGTCCAGGTGCCCGATGCCGGTCTTCACCGAACCCAGCGCGACGGTCTCGGGTCCCGCGTCCGCGAGCACCTCGTTGAGCGCGGCCACCTCGATGGCGTCGCCGAGCGGGGTGCCGCTGCCGTGCGCCTCCACGAACCGGACCTGTTCTGGCCCGACCTCGGCGGCGGCGAGCGCGTCGGCGACCGCGGCCGCCTGCCCGGCCTGGCTGGGCACGGCGAACCCGGCACGGTCCGCGCCGTCGTTGGTCATCGCCCAGCCGGGCAGTACGGCGTAGACGTGGTCGCCGTCCGCCAGTGCGTCCGCGAGCCTGCGCAGTGCCACGACCCCCGCGCCGGAGCCGAACCCGGAGCCCGCGGCGGCCTCGTCGAACGCGCGGCACCGGCCGTCGGGTGAGGCCATGCCGCCGGGGGTGTGGCGGTGGCGCGGCCAGGTGACGCTGACGCCGCCGGCGAGCGCGAGGTCGCAGCGGTAGTCGGCGAGGCTCTGCGCGGCGAGGCACACCGCGGCGAGCGAGCTGGAGCAGGCGCTCTGCACGGCGAGCGCGGGACCGGTCAGCCCGAGCCGGTAGGCGACCTGGCCAGGCAGGTGGTCGGTGAACTGGCGGGCGAGGAGATGGGCCTCCCAGTCGTCCGGGTCGGCACCGGTCACGGCGGGGTTGCCGAACAGGTGGAACAGGAAGTACCGGTTGGCCGAGGCGGACGCGAACACACCGACCGAAAGGCCGGGGTCGGCGCCGGGCACGTGGCCCGCGTTCTCCATGGCCTCCCAGGCGGTCTCGAGGAACAGCCGGTGCTGCGGGTCGGTGCGGGCGGCCTCGTCCGCGCCGAAGGAGAAGAACCCGGCGTCGAAGTCGGTGACTCCGTCGAGCCTGCCGCCCGCGCGGACGTGCCGGGGGTCGGACAGCAGGCCAGGCCCGATACCGAGCGCGGCGAGCTCCTCGTCGGTGTAGTCGTGGATCGCGTCCACCCCGGCACACAGGTTCCACCAGAACGTGTCGAGGTCGGCGGCGCCGGGGAACCGCCCGGCCATGCCGACGACCGCGATCTCGTCGCCGGTGTACTCAGGCTCGCGGCCCGGCGGCACGGTGACGGGCTCCCGGTGCGGTTCCGGCGCGCCGCCTTCGAGAAGCCGGGCCTGCGCGGCGATCGTGGGGTGGGTGAACAGCGCCAGCAGCGGCACCTCGGTGCCGAACTCGTCGGCGAGTCGCTGCTGCACCTGACCAAGCAGCAGGGAGTGGCCGCCGATGTCGAAGAAGTTGTCGTCCTGCGCGACGTGGCCGGTGTGCAGCACCGCGCACCAGATGTCGTGCACGCGGGCCTCGGCGGGAGTCAGGTCGTGGTCCGGCACGAGCCGTGCTGGTGGGCCGGGGAGCGCGCGCTCGTCGAGCTTTCCCGTTACCGTCAAGGGAAACTCGTCGACCACGACGATCGCGCGGGGCACCGCGTAGCCGGGCAGCAGATCCGCCACCCGCACCCGCAGCGCGCGGGGGTCGATGCCGTCACCGGTGACGTAGGCGAGCAGTTCCTCGTCGCGGGCGACGGCTCTCGCCGCGGTGACGCCGGGCTGCGCCAGCAGACAGGCCTCGATCTCGGCAGGCTCCACGCGGAAACCACGCACGTTCACCTGACGGTCCAGCCTGCCAAGGCACACGATGCCGCCGTCCGGCAGTCGTTCGCCGAGGTCTCCGGTGCGGTAGGAACCCACCCCGAACGCCGGACTGTCCACATTGGCGTAACCGGCGACGAGATGCTCACCGCGCACGGTGATCTCGCCGCGCTCGCCGAGCACCAGCTCGTAGCCGGGCAGTGCGGTGCCGATCGGCAGCGGGCCCGTCGCCCCAGTGTCCACTTCGGACGCCCGCAGCCGGCGCTGCGCCGCGAAGGTGACCTCGGTGGCGCCGTAGCCGTTGACGAACACGACGTCCCGCGCGAACGCGTCCCGGCCGCGCAGCACGTCGGCGTAGGTGGACCGCTCGCCGCCGAGCAGCACCGTGCGCACGGTCGCCAACCTGGCCGGTCCCAGGGTGTCGAGGAGATACCGGTACACCGTCGGCGTCGAGTGAAGGATCGTGACACCGTGCCGGGCGAGTTCGGCCGCCGCGTGCGCCAGGCCGTGCGCGCGGAGGTCGACCGGGACGACCGTGGCGCCGGTCAGCAGAGCCGGGTACAGGTCCGGGATGGCGGCATCGAAGCTGAACGAGGCGAGCAGGCTGAGCCGGTCGTCCTCGGTGATGCCCAGGCTCGCGATCTGGTTGTCCACCACGTGCAGCAGGTTGCGGTGGGTCTGCGCGACCGCCTTGGGCCTGCCGGTGGAGCCGGAGGTGAACAGCACGTACGCGACCTCGTCGAGGCCCGCGTCGACCGGGTCCAGCGGTGCCGGGTCGGCGCCTGCCACGACGACGTGGTCGTGTAGCAGTCGCGCGAGGTCGGCGTGTTCCTGGTCGGCCAGCACGGTACGCACGTCCGCGTCGGTGACCATCGTGGACAGCCGGGCGCGCGGGAAGGACGGGTCCAGCGGCACGTAGGCGCAGCCGGCGGCGAGCGTGCCGAGGATGCCTGCGATGGCGGGGACACCGTGTCCGGTGACGAGCCCGACCCGGCTGCCAGGGGCCACCCCCGCGGCGGCGAGCGCGCGAGCGTGCCCGCCCGCGAGTGCCGCGAGTCCGGCGTAGGTCATGGTCGCGCCGTCACTGTCCACGACGGCACGGCGATCAGGTCGGTGCTCCGCCATCTCGGCGAAGCGGAGGATGGTCGGTACGAGCGTCATCGCACGCGAAACACACAGCAAAACCGGCGGGACAACGCGCTCCTCAAACAGGGTCGGGCTCGGGGACACAAAAGGCTAGATCGGAGCGCGCGCGTATGTGTTACCTGTCTGACCAGTTAGACCGAATGATATTCGACGATATTCCGTTCGTCGCAACATTCTCGACCGAACAGCGCTAGGGGTCCCGAATCCCTTGTCTACTATAGCGAGTCGGTCAACCACCGTGCGTAAACACGTGCAATTCGGCCATTTCGATCGTGGCTCACCTGATGCGAAAATGGTTGCGACATCAAGGAAAAGTGCCGGTCGCTCAGCTGTCCAGAATTCGGCGGAGGACGGTGCGGTCGGCGCCGGTGGGCGCCTTCCGCAACGCCGTCTCGTATGCCGCCTCGGCCTCGGCAGGCCGGTTCAGCCTGCGGAGCAGACTGCCGCGCACCGAGTGGTAGAGGTGGTAGCGATCGAGGTCCAGCGCGTCGACGACGTCGAGGGCCTCCGCCGGACCACGCGACTCGGCCACCGCGACCGCGCGGTTCAGTGCCACGACCGGGGTCGGGGCGACGGTCATCAGCTGGTCGTACAGCGCGACGACCTGCGCCCAGTCGGTCCGCCCGGTCGACGGGGCGTCGCTGTGCACGGCGTTGATCGCGGCCTGGATCTGGTACTGGCCCGGCTGGTCGCGGCGCAGGCACTGACGCACCAGCGCCTGCCCTTCCGCCACCATGTCACGGTCCCAGCGGGTGCGGTCCTGGTCGGACAGCAGCACCAGCTCACCGGACTCCGTGACCCGCGCGGGGCGGCGGGCCTCGCTCAGCAGCATCAGCGCGAGCAGGCCGGTCGCCTCCGGTTCGTCGGGCATCAGCGCGGTCAGCACGCGGCCGAGGCGGATCGCCTCCGCCGCCAACCCGGGGCGGTCCACCGTGGAGTGACCCTCGTTGAAGATCAGGTACACGACCGCGAGCACGCCGCGCAGGCGCGCGGGCAGGTCGGCGTCGTACGGGACGCGGTACGGGATGCCCGCGGCGCGGATCTTGTTCTTCGCCCGGACCAGGCGCTGGGCCATCGTCGGTTCCGGGACGAGGAAGGCGGCGGCCACCTCGGCGGTCGTCAGGCCACCGAGGAGCCGCAGCGTCAGCGCCACCCGCACACCCATGGCGAGCGCCGGGTGACAGCAGGTGAAGATGAGGCGCAGCCGGTCGTCGCGCACCACGCCCTCCTCTTCCTCAGGCTCGGCGGCCAGTAGCTCCAGGGCCTGCCGGTGCCGTTCCTCGCGGGTGGCCTCGCGGCGCAGACGGTCGATCGCGCGGTTGCGGGCGGTGGTGATCAGCCAGCCCGCCGGGCTCGGCGGCACCCCGTCGGCAGGCCAGCGGCGGACCGCCTCGACGAACGCGTCCTGAACGGCCTCCTCGGCCGCGCCGATGTCGCCGAGCGCCCGGACGAGCACGGACACCGCTCGTCCGTACTCGCGCCGGAAGATCTCCTCGACGGTCACCGCCGTGGCGCGTACATGATCACGGCGACACCGACGAGGCACAGAGCCGCGCCAAGGTAGTCCCAGCGGTCCGGGCGGAACTTGTCGACGACCACACCCCACGCCAGCGACCCGGCGACGAACACCCCGCCGTACGCGGCGAGGATCCGCCCGAAGTGCGGGTCGGGCTGGAACGTCGCGACGAACCCGTACGCGCCGAGCGCGAGGACCCCGGCGGCGATCCACCACAGGCCGCGATCCTCGCGCCAGCCCTGCCAGACCAGCCACGCACCCCCGATCTCGGCGAGCGCGGCCAGCAGGAACAGGACGAGTGACCTGGCGATGCTCACTGGAACGGGCGCACCTCGATCGCGAGTGGCGACAGCACCGTGGCGAGCTTGCGTCCCCACTCCATCGCGGCGTCGAGGTCGTCGGCCCGGATGACGGTGAACCCGCCGAGGAACTCCCTGGCCTCGATGAACGGCCCGTCGGTCACGAGCACCTCATCGCCGGTGGCCCGCAGAACGGTCGCGGTCTCCGGCGGGTGCAACCCGGCGGCGAACACCCAGGCACCCGCGGCCCGCATCTCCTCGTTGAGCAGGTCCAGGTCCCGCATCACCGGCTCGAGAACCTCCGGCTCCGGCACACCCTCCGGCTGATAAATGCTCAACAGGTACCGCTTCATAACCATGATCCTCCCGCAAACCGTCACCCACCCCCAACACGAACGCACCCCCACCCCATCAACACCCCACACAAAACCCCGCGAGTCCACGGTTGGGAACCCG
>NZ_JBARWZ010000226.1:0-22196 GCF_049647105.1 Actinophytocola sp. | reverse complement strand
CGACAGTACGCGGGTGGACCGACGGGAAAGATGGCGCCGGCCGGAGGCTGGGGGGACATCCGGCCGGCGTTTCCGGTCTCCTATGCGACAGACCCAAGTCGCGTCAGCAATGCCCTGGGGGTGTAGACACCACCGGAATACTCTGGTCGTTTTTCGCCGCAATCGGCAACCATCTGTACAACGGAGGACCCCGGTCCCGCGTTCCCGCCTAAACGTGCCTTCCGTCACAAAGAGTTACAGACGTGGTATCACAAAGGTGATCAGTGCAGCTCGGCGGCGCAGCTGCCGGATTCGCGACGTAGCGGACAGTGACCATGTAGGTCGTCAGATCCGCCGCCCGACCCCACGAAGAATCGCCCGCGTGACGGCAGGCGAGATCCGGTTGAGCACCGCCCCGGCCTTGGCCTCGGGCGTCACGGGCACCACCGTCCGACCGGACTGAACCGCGGCGACGACGGCGGTGGCCACCTTTTCGGGCCCGAACCCGCGACGCCGGTAAAGCTCGGTGGCCCGCGCCCGCAGCTCACGCTCCTCGTCGGCGCCGGTGCCGGCGAACCGCGCGGCCGAGGTGATGTTGGTGTGCACGAACCCGGGACAGATCGCACTGACCGCGATCCCGTCCGAGGCCAGCTCCCCGGCAAGGCACTGCCCCAACATCAGGACGGCGGCCTTGGTGGTCCCGTAAGCAGACAGGGAGGGAAGCGGAAGATACCCGGCGCCGGAGGCGGTGATGACGACGTTGCCGCCCTCCCCACGCTCGACAAGGGGTGGCAGGAACGCGCGCAGGGTGTGGATGACACCCCAGACATTGACGTCCAGGACCCGCTGCCAGTCCTCGACGCTGGTGTCGAGGAAAGGTCCGGCAACAGCGACACCGGCGTTGGCCATCACGAGGTCGGGCACCCCGTGCTCGGCGAGGACGTGCTCGGCAAGCCGCTGGGTGGCGGCCCCGTCGGAGACGTCCAACTGAAACGCGGAGCCGCTGACGTCGGCAGCGGTGCGAGCAGCGGCATCGAAGTCGATATCGACGCACAGCACCTCAGAGCCCTCAGCGGCAAGCGCCAGAGCGGTAGCCCGCCCGATCCCACTACCGGCACCGGTGACAAGAGCAAGCCGCCCAGCCAACTCGGACCGCGGCTCCCCGACAACGGCACGGCCAAGCTCCCGGGAAGCGGCGGCGCCACCAAGATGCTCGATGAACTCGACAATCATCCGAGCGGCAAGCCGCGGCTTCTCCCGGACAACCCAGTGCCCGGCAACGACGGGGCGGCGCCAGAGCCGCTCACACCAGGGATCGGCGGCCTCGAGAATCGACGGCGTGACGAAGGGGTCCTGGGCAAGCGCGAGCTGCTGAACGGGCACGTCGGTCCGCCGAGCCCCAGGCTGGGAGAGCCGCCCGACCATGTTGGCCCGGTAAAGCTCGATCCCGTTGCGAGCGTCGCGGTAGCTGGCCAGAAACTTCCGCCGCAAGAACGGCACCCGCCACACCAGCTCGGGGATCACCGGCACCTGAAACGCCCCGATGTACCAGGAGTGAAGAAGCTGCCGAAGCACCCGCCCCTTGGGCGCCGACCGCATCCAAGCACCAACGTGATCGAGGTCAGGCCCGGAGACGGAGGTGTAGGAAGCGAAGAGCCCACGCAGGTCGGGGTCGCTGACAGCGCCCCAAGCCTGAATGGACCCCCAGTCATGAGCGACAAGATGCACAGGCCGGTCGGAAGCGCTGCGGACAACGGCGACAAGATCCTCGACAAGCCGAGCGATCAGGTACCCGTCCCGGCCGCCGGGCGCCCCGGACTCCCCGGCCCCACGCACGTCATACCGGGTGACCCGAAACCGCCCCGCCAGCTCGGCGACCACCCCATCCCAGACCGAAGCGTTGTCCGGATACCCGTGCACAAGGACGACAGGAACCCCATCAACGGGCCCGTCCTCGTAAACAGCAAGCCGAACCCCACCAGACTCCACCCACCGTCGACCCATGAGGTCACGGTAGCCGCAACCCCCGGAACCGCATGCGCTAAGCTTCCCGAAGTCGCAAGACGAGCCCACGTAGCTCAGGGGATAGAGCACTGCCCTCCGGAGGCAGGTGTCGCAGGTTCAAATCCTGCCGTGGGCGCACTCCCCAGACATGCAAAAACAGCCGCTGACCAGCACGAACACCGGTCAGCGGCTGTTGGCGTTCTACCCGGTTGTACCCGGCCAGATCTGGCGTTCTACGGACGTTTACGGACACCGTACGGACGCGGCACGGACGCACTCACCGGGCCGGTCTGCGGGCGCTGGTCGACTGGGTCGGTGACGGTCGGGTGCTGACTACGACCGGCAACACCAAGTTCGGCGACGCCCGCGAGTTGGTGACGCTGCTGGACACGGGCGACATCCTCGACCCGCGAATCGGCGAACGCGTGTATCGCACCAAGAGCAGTACCGATCTGCCCGGCCTCACGCGCCTGGTCGAACTGGCCAAGGAGGTTCGGCTCGTCCGAGTGGTCAAGAAACAGCTTGGTGCGTGTCGCGAAGTCGGCGCCGCTGCTGCGCGACGGCCTGGCACTGTGGACGGCCGCGTTCGACGCGCTGCCCGCCCTGGATCTTCTCGTGCGGCCACGGTCGTGAGTGGCCGAACACACCCGGATGGTCGACAGCATCCTCGACGACGTGCTGCCCGACGTGCTCAACACCGTGTACGGGCTGCCCGAGCCGATGCCGGTGATCCGGCTGGCCGAGAGCGTCTGGACGGCCTGCGCCGAAGCGTTCTACCTCGATGAGCTCGATCCCACGGCCGTGACGCGGTGGCGTGAGGGCGTCGGCGCGGACCTGCGCCGGCTGCTTGGCGAGTTGGCCGAGTTCGGTGCCGTCGAACTGACCGTCGCCCAGCCCGACCCGATGTACCGGGCCGACTTGGACTCCGACGAACCCGGGCCGCTGTCGCCGGACGCCTGGGACCGCCTGCGGGCCGCGCTGGCACCCGACGCCGGCCCCGTGGAACTGGTCTCGATCAGGCCAGCGGGAGGCGGGATTTCGAACGCGATCAGCGGACGGGAGACCTGGCCGAGTGGCACAGCCTGTTGCTGGACCGGCTGCCTGACTACGACGCCGATGACCTGCTCGACAAGGTAGCCCAGCACCCCACCCTCGGCGGGCCGGAGCTGACGTTCTTCCAAGCACAGCTGGCGCGTCAGCGCGGCGATCTCGATCACGCTCGCGAGCTCCTGCACGAGTGCCTTCTCAGGCTCCCCGGCCACAGCGCGTTCCAGGCCGTCGCGATCGAGATCGACGCTCCCCTCCCGGAACGGGCCCGGCAGATCATCGAATCGAATCGTCAAGCACAGTTGTCGGAGTACTGACAGTCCGAACCAGAACCACCGCGAACGCAGGTACGGCTCCCGGTGAGTCGGAGGGTCGCGGTCGTCGTGCGGCCCGTTGCGGGGTAGACCGGCAGTCGTTTGCTCAACGAAGATCAGATCAGGTGGTCCCGTTCCTCCTTGGTGTATATGGGTTTGCGGCAGTCGTGTCCTGAATGCTCGGCCTCGAACGAGCGGTTCCCGCGTCGCGCGGCGGCTCGGTGACCGGCAGTTGAGCTGTGATCACTCCCAACCAAGCCGTCGTGGATTCCACCGCTGTGGTGGATCGTCGGGTCCGAGGAGAGGATCGAGCAGGGTGTGCGCGAGGCCCGCGGCCAGTTCGATCGTGCGGTAGTTGGCCAGGCCGGCGACCTTTGTCGCGGCGGTGCGGTAGCCGGTTGGCCAGTTCGTACCTGGGATGGTGAATGTGCTGGGAAGGTCGAGCACGGTGCCGCGAGCTCTGCGGCGGCGGACTTCGGTTCGAAGCGCGAGGTGCACCAGAGGGCCGTCGAGTGGCTCGCGGTGGGCTATGAGCAGGAGGTCGACCAGGTCGCGGTATCGAGTGGACGGGATGGTGTGGTCGGTGCCGTGCAGTTCGTACAGGGCGCACACCTTGTCGGCGACATGGTCGACCATCGGATACAGCGCGACGACCGGGTAGCCGGTGGGCCAGTCCAGTGGGACGGCCGGCTCAAGTCGCTTGTACGTGGGCTGCCCCAGCGGGACACGATTGGTCACGACGTCCACGCTGACGGGAGTGTTGATCGGACGACCACCCAGTTGCACCTTGAACCTCACGCGGCTGGTGCCGTTGCCGTCCGTGCGGTCTTCTCGGGAGTGGACGGTGAAGTGGAGGTAATCGTCAAGGTCGAGCGCGGCAGCTCGGATCAGAGTGGCGACGGCGTCGTCCAGGGTGGTGGTCGCGGAGGTGCCACACAGGTCGATATCGCTTGAGTGGCGGGCATCGGGATAGCGCGCCAGCAGAGCCTGGCCGCCCTTGAGCAGCCAGGCGTCGGGGTCCGCCTGGAACACACGAGCAAGCAACCGGACGAGGTAGAACCGCGTGATGAGGTCGTTGGAGGAAGCGTCCGTGTCGCGGGCCGCCTGCCTGGCGCGGGCCGCCAGTGCTTGACGCAGCGCCTGCGGTGACTCGTAGGTCACGGAGTCTCCATCTCTTCGTCGTGATCGTCGTGGTCGCGGTCATCATCATGATCGCGGCTGGTCTCCGGCCTGGCGGAGGAGGGCTCTGTGTCGGCGGTATGGCTTTGTTCCCTGGTTCCTCGCGTGACCTTCTCCACGAGACCAGGGGACTGCAGCAGCATCGCGAGGCTGCGTAGCTCATCTGGGTTGAGCGTGACCAGCCGGTCTGCGACGGCGAGCACCTGTCGACCGTGGTCCTCAGCAGCGCCGTGGTCGCTGTCTCCAAGACCCCGGTATCCGACCTGGTCAAGCAGTCGTGTGATGACCTTCATACCGCGATTCGATCCCCCGCCTCGGATCCCATAGGCCGTCGCGAAGCGCACGACCCGCTTGGACAGGGCAGACAGATCGACGAGGTTGCGGCGGTGCGCATCGGCCAGCACATCTCCGACGTGGCCACCGTCGGTGTGATCGGCCAGCAGGTCCACGATGGTGCGTTCCACGGTGGTGACTGGGAGCCCATCCACACTCGTGACCTCGTCGTCGGTGAGCTGTGCGATGCGCAGGCGCACGTTCGGGTCGCGGCTGGTGCGCCGACGAGGAACTGTGATCTCCACGCTGTCCGGTGCCAGGTCGCCCAGGCCGTGCAGGACAGCGGCCGACCGATGGGAGAGCACTCCACCGTCGGGGTCGAGTGGCTTCCGTTCCCATCCCGGGCGGCCAGCCGCCAGCCGTAGCCAGGCAGCGCGCTCAAGCAGGTGCTCGGCGGCCATCGCGGCCGGCATCCCGTACACGCCATGTGTGATGCGCTCAAGCAGCCCCGTGTCAACCAGTCGGCGGAGGGTGACGCCGTCGACTCCCACGATCTTCGCCTGCGCGGAGGTCACGAGGCCCCCCTGGTCGGCGGCATAGTCACCGACCAGGCGAAGCGCCTCAGTTTGCCTCACAAGACAAAGATAACAGGATGCGACAGCAAAAGTTACACTCAGATGCCATTTTTGCTGTCGTAGTCCTCATGGAGGCGGCTCGTCGTGCCGTCCGATCACGCCACCCGCTGGGCCGCTGTGGCCATCGACGTCCCAACGAGTCGTGACATGCCGCATGCCATGAATGCGTCTGAAAACAGGGTGGTTGTGGGCTACTGTAGAGGTTGTTCTTGAAACTGTAGTTGCTGGTAGAGGCGGTAGGCGACGTCGAACCGGGGGCTCCGGAGGCAGGTGTCGCAGGTTCAAATCCTGCCGTGGGCGCCCCCTCTCATCTGGGAATCCGGCCGCTGACCAGGCCGAACTCTCTCATCAGATGATCATGGACTGTCCGGACAACAGCCCACACCGCCTGATCGCCAACCCACAAGAAACTAACCAGCCCTGAGCCACACCAGACCCAGCACCCACCGCTCAACCAGAACTCACTTTTTCAGGTCGAAGTAATTAGCCCTCGCGGAGCATGGTCCATGCGGCGACGCCGTCCTCGGCATGGTCGCCCAACCTTCGCCACGACACGTGCGCGGCGTCGTCCAAGGCTTCCGCCGCATCCAACGGCAGCGACTTGTACACAGGATCGCTCAGGAGGGTGTCCGGGTCATCTACCAACGACACCAGGAACGCGATGTCATCCAAGTGGCGTGATCCGGTTCGTTCGGTCGGGCCGGGTAGGCCGATCGCCTTGAGTTTGATGTTGATTGCCGTCAGCAGGCTGGGAACGAATACGACTTCTTCACGCTCTCCGTAGGTGGCGGTGACAGTGCATGAGTGCTGCAGTGCCTTCCTGGCGCCGGGCACCTGGACGGTCTTCCCATAAGGGGTGTGCAGCTTGGGCAACACACGCTCACCCAGGTGATCGGGAGCCAGGATGTCGACCTCGACTCCGTTGCCGTTCCTGTACCGGTACGCCAGACCATCAGCACTGACACCGGCGACCTCGTAGCCCAACCGATCGAGGGCGCGATGCGCCTTCGTGATCGCGTCGACCTCGACTCGCATATCGAAGACCACGTCTATGTCCTCGGTGAAGCGATGCGGACTCCGGCCGACGAGGGCACCGTGGAGATAGACCATCTGCCCGCCGATCAGCGTCCACGGCCGGGGCAGCGCCGCAGCGAGGTCCAACATGGCTGGCCACAGCACCTCGTCACGGCCGGCGGCCAGTCGCGGTAGCTGGACCGTGCCGAGATGGGGAAGAGCGGTCATGTCAGCAGTCCTCGTTGTATGCGGCGCAAAGCTGGCGTGCCGCACGTACGGACCGCTCATCCCCGGAATCCGCGAGGTCCGCGGCTACCGCTGCCGGAGGAGCGAACCCGGCATGCTCGTCGCTGAAATGCAGTGCCTCGGAGAAGAGAGGCACGCGGATCAGGACGTTGGGCACCTGAGGATGCAGGTTGATCCGCTTCCTCGCCACCAGCTCATGGAAATAGTCAGGCTCGACGTAAAGCTCGACATCGTCGACATCGCTGACCAGGTCGATCCCATAGTGAGACGCGGCCGCCACACCCCCGACGACTGCTCTTGGATCCTGGCGCAGGCGATCAAGCGGTCCAGGCAACATCCGAGCCCTGTGCATGTCAGCACGGTTGGCGAGCATGCGTGGCCACTGCTCGACAGGCATTCGACGCACGTACTTGTTGACTCGGCTGCGCTCCGCCGGCGCCAGCCACGGTGCTCGCACGCCACTCAGCTGCCAGAGGAAAGCCCAGGCCATACGCGGTGACAGTGGGCGACCAACCCTCGGTCGAACGATCTCCAGACGTCGACGAACGGAGTCAGCACTGACGAGCACTGCCCGCCCGATTCGCTCCGCATCGAGTTGTCCGTTGTGGACGAGTTCACGAACACGCCCAGGCGAGACTCCGAGCTGCCGCGCAGCATCGGCAACCGAGAGTAGTGAGAGCGCCTGGCTCATGTCATGACCTCCTGGACTGACTATACACAATACCCTCGCTGATGGCGGTTATTGTGTATATAACCGCAGGTCAACCAGTTTAACTGGTGCCTTCTATGCTCCTGGCTCGCAGGTTCGAAAGCGTGAGCTGTGTTCTGCGGCTGACCTGCGGATACACCATCTGTGCGCATGCGTGCGCATGCTTGTCGGTCCGAGCCTCTCGCGCGGAACACACGTGCAGGTCAGAGCCACAATCACCTGCCGTGCTTCCCTAGCCCTCCGCAGGCAGGTGTCGCAGGTTCAAATCCTGCCGTGGGTGCCCAGGAAAAAGGCTGTCGGTCGCCGGGCGGCCGAGGTCGCCCAGCCCGTCAAGCAGTTGCTCACGGGCCGAGCAGCAGCGACGGCGTTCGCGGGCCGTCAGCAGTCGACAGAGCGGCGGTCACCAGCAGAAGCGCTGGCAATGAAGGGGTTTACGGATGAGGCCCAACGGTGACGATGATGATCTCGTCAGGTTGTCCGTAGATCCACCAGATGCGCCACGCGGAGGGTGTCTTGTTCTCTACGTACGACTCCCACAGTGCGGCACCATCCGGACCTGGAACCGACTGATAGCGGTGCGAGTTCAGGCCCGCATGGTTTGGTCCAATGTTCTGCAGCAGTCTGAGCGTCTTTCGGACCTTCTTGAGCTTGGCCGCGTACTGCGGTCTTTGCAGGTCCTCGATGACCTTCTCAGCCTCTGGGGTGTACTTGAGGATGTAGGGCGGAGCACTCACTCGTCGTCGGCATCCTCGTCTTCGGTGAGCCAGTCAAGCCGCTTTGCCTTGCCCTCGGCGGCGTCAGCGAGACCGCGGAACAGGGATGCCTTCAGCTCTTCGTTCTCCCATACGAGCAGTTCCCGCTTGGGGATGCTGGCGAGTGGGGTGAGCATGATGACGCCTTCGTCGTTGATCGAGAGTGCGAACCGGTCGTCCTTGTGTACGCCGGCCTTGCCGAACGCGATGCGAGCACGTTCGTCGGCGGCGACTTCAGCGATGGGGCGGAACCCTTCCAGTGTCGACACGGCTGCCTCCTCTCTTACCCCATGATATGGGCAAGTGGGTAAGTGGGCAATGCCCACGTCCCCATCACCTGGGGAGCCAAGCTGCACTAGGTTTGCCGAGGTCAGCGGCACATGGTCGATGTCTCGACGTCTTCCGCGGGCTTCCCGTCGCGCGGGCCTATGTCGCTCCTTGCGCCCATGGGGGCACCTGAGCGCCGGTCCGGCGTCTAACGTAAGTCGGGTGTCCGAGGGGGAGATCAAGCACAACGATTACGACGAGTTCGCGTGTGTGTATGCGCGTCGCAACGAGACGAATCCGTTCAATGCGCTTTACGAGCGGCCTGCGATCTTGGACCTTGCAGGTGAGGTGCGCGGGCTGCGGGTGCTCGACGCGGGGTGTGGAGCCGGGGTGCACGCGGCCGAACTGGTCGATCGTGGGGCCACCGTCACCGGGGTGGATTTGAGTCGGAACCTGCTCGACCTCGCGCGTGAGCGGCTCGGGCCGCGGGTGCCGTTGCACCGCTCGGACCTGAGTCAGCCGCTGCCCTTCTTGGACGGCGCGTTTGACCTGGTGCTGTCGTCGCTCGTCCTGCACTACCTGGCGGACTGGGAGCCCACGCTGCGCGAGTTCCATCGGGTACTCGCGCCCCGTGGCCGGGTGGTGTTGTCGACCCACCACCCCTTCATGGACATGCGGATCATCGACAGTGACGACTACCTCGGCACCTTCAGCTTTACCGAGGAGTGGGTGCAGGACGGCCGGACGATGCGCATGCGGTTCTGGCATCGCCCGCTGCGGGCCATGCTGGCCGCGTTCACCGCATCGGGATTCGCGGTCGACGACATCGCCGAGCCGGATCCGCGCCCGGAGATGGCCGAAGTTGCTCCGGACGCATATCGGCACCTGAGCCGTAACGCCCAGTTCCTCTTCTTCTCTCTCACCGCACTGACGCACGACCACCCGCTCATCGGCACATCACGATGGCTACTCTGACGTTCCGAAATCTTGGCGTCTCGTGCCGACGATCGACAAATGCGTGGATGGGGTAGTGAGCGAGTACCAGTACTACGAGTTCCTGGCGATCGACCAGCCGCTGGACGACTTCGACCAGGCCGAGGTTCGGAAGCTGTCCACCCGGGCGACGATCACTGCCACCAGTCTGGTGAACGAGTACCACTGGGGCGATTTCAAGGGTGATCCGAGCTCGTTGATGGCGCGCTACTACGACGCGCACCTGTATGTGGCCAACTGGGGCACGCATCGGGTGATGTTCCGCCTGCCATGTGACCTGCTCGATCCCGGCGTCGTCGAGACCTACTGCGTCGGCGACCAGGTGAGCGCCCGGGGCACGGCAGAGTTCGTCGTGCTCGACTTCACCAGTGAGGATCACACCGAAGAGGAAGAGTTCGACTACGACGCCGAAACGTTGCTGTCGGCCATTGTCGGAGTTCGTGCCGAGCTCGCCGCCGGTGATCTTCGGCCGCTCTATCTCGCCTGGTTGGCCGCCTACGGTGCCTGGGAGCACGACGAGGACGTCTTCGACCGCGACGCCGACGACAACCTCGAGCCGCCGGTTCCGCCCGGGTTGGGCACGCTCACCGCGGCGCAGCGTGCGCTGGCCGGCTTCCTCCGCCTCGACGACGACCTGCTTGCCATCGCGGCTCAGACTTCTCCGTCCTTCGTGACGATCGCTGACGATCCCCGCGAACTCGCCGCCTGGGTCGGTGGCCTGCCGGTTGCCGAGAAGGACCGGCTCCTGACGCGGGTCGTCCGGGGTGAGGCCACTCGGCTGCGGATGGAGCTGCTGCACCGTTTCCGCGGCGACACCGCCGCCCCGGCCATCCCGGTCCCGGCCCGCCGGACCGTGGCCGACCTGCTCGACGCGACGGCCCGCCGACGAGCCGGCCGATAACGGTCGAGCATGGCTGCGGGGGTGTCGCGGAGCCGATCTCGTCCTGACCAGCCATCGCGTTTGTGCACGACTCGTGCCGATCTGTGTAGTCGCGACCATCGGGGGGCAGACCGGTCGTGCCGGACGTTGTTCACTGGGTGGTGACAGATTTCGACAACTTGTCACATGTCCGGCTGTCCAGTGGGCCGGGTGCGGAAGGGAGAGGTCTGGTGAAGCGGATCAAGCTGGCCATCGCCGCGGCTGTCGCCGTGGTGTTGGCCGGTACCGGAGTGGCGGTGGCCGCCGGGGCCGGGGGCGTCGCGAAGCAGGGTGTGGCGGCCTCGGAGATCTCCATCGGCACGCACAACACGCACTACGGCGACGGCAGCTTCGAGTCCTTCGCCGGCGTCATCGGCTGGCAGGAGGTGGAAAGCCCGGCCGCGATCACGAAGCTCAAGAACCGGCTGGGTGCGGCCTACAACCACTACCTCGGTGGCGGCGCGCCCGCGTCGGCCATCCCGCTATCGTGGCGTGTCGACCGCTTCGCGAAGCTCGGCGAGGGCAGCGTCCAGACGCACGGTGGCGAGGCCGGGGTGACCCCTGCCCGGTACGTGAACTGGGTGCGGCTGGAGATCCGCGGGACCGGCACCCAGCTGATCGTGGTGAACACGCACTTCATCTCCGGTGCGTGGAGCGGGCACCCGGAACGGCAGGCCAGGTGGAACACGCACTACCAGGTCCTGCACGACAAGGTCGCCGCGCTGAAGCAGAGCCATCCTGGTGTGCCGATCTTCGTGATCGGCGACTTCAACCGGGCGAAGGCGATGGGCATGCCCAGCCCGACCCAGTGGGTGCCGGTCGCCGGGGGCGGGGTGCCGATCGACCACATGTACGCGCCGTCGAACGTCTCGCACACCTCGGTGACGCGGCAACCGATGTGGGGTTCGGATCACCACGCCTACAAGATGTCCGCGACGATCTGACTTTACCCGGTTGATGGTCCACAGTGGAGATCCACTGTGGACCATCAACCGTTCTCCTGGATCAGGCGTGCCCTGCGTGTCTCGAGGAAGGTTCGTTCCGTGTCGTTCGTGGCCAGGGTGATCGCCTCGTCGTAGGCCGCGACGGCGGCCGGGATACGGCCGAGGCGGGTCAGCAGGTCCGCGCGGGTGGCGGGCAGCAGGTGGTAGCCCGGCAGGTCCAGCTCCTCGATGGTGGCCAGCGCCAGCGCCGGTCCGTGTACCTCGGCGACGGCGACCGCCCGGTTGAGCGCCACGATCGGGGTAGGGGTGTGTGCCAGCAGTTGGTCGTAGAGCGCCAGCACCTGCGTCCAGTCGGTGGCGGGCCCGTCCGTGTGCACGGCGTTGATCGCGGCCTGTAACTGGTAGGGCCCCGGCTGGGCGCGGCGCAGGCACTGCCGCACCAGGTCATGCCCCTCGGCGATCAGCTCCCGGTTCCACAACGACCGGTCCTGCTCCGCGAGCACCACCAGCTCACCGGACGGCCCCACCCGAGCAGAACGCCGGGCCTCGGTGAGCAGGAGCAGCGCCAGCAGCCCGATCGCCTCCGGCTCGTCGGGCATCAGCTCGGCGAGTGCCCTCGCCAGGCGGACGGCCTCCAGGCACAGGTCCGTCCGCATCAGCTCCCCCGACGTGGACGTGTAGCCCTCGTTGAAGACCAGGTAGAGCACGGTGAGCACCGAGGCCAGCCGATCGGGGAGCGTGGCGGCGTCCGGCACCTGGTACGGGATGCCTGCGTCGCGGATCTTCTTCTTCGCACGGACGATCCGCTGGGAGATCGTCGCCTCCGGCACCAGGTAGGCCCGCGCGATTTCCGCCACCTCCAGCCCGCCGAGAAGGCGCAGCGTGAGCGCGGTCTGCGCCAGCGGCGACAGCGCAGGGTGGCAGCACGTGAAGATCATGCGTAACTGGTCGTCGCGCACCGGTCCCACCTCCTTCGGCTCATCGGGTTCGTGCAGCAGCAGCGCCTGCGCGTGGCGGGCTTCCCGGGTGGATTCCCGGCGCAGGCGGTCGATCGCGCGGTTGCGGGCGGTGGTCACGATCCACGCGCCCGGATTGGGTGGCGGTGCCTCGTCCCACTTCTGGACGGCCACCGTGAACGCGTCCTGGACGGCCTCCTCGGCGAGCCCGATGTCACCGAGGAGGCGTGTCAGTGTGGCCACGCATCGGCCGTACTCAGCCCGGTAGACGCGGTCCAGGTCCATTCCCGCGCTCATTACTCCGACGAGCCGTTGAACGGGCGCACCTCGATCGGGCATCTACAGGCCAGCGCGCACCGCTCGGCCCAGGACAGCGCCTGGTCGAGGTTCTCGCACTGGATCACCCAGAACCCGCCGAGCTGCTCCTTCGTCTCAGCGAACGGGCCGTCGGTCATCGTGGTCGTGCCGTTGTCTGGGCGGACGACCGTGGTGGCGTGCGAGGGCAGCAGGCCGCCGACGAACACCCATGAACCGGCCGACTTCATCTCGTCGGTGACCTTGCCCGTGCGCGCGAAGTTCTCCTGCATCTCCTCTTCCGACAGCGTCGGCGCGCTTTCGTCCCACTGGACGGCGAGCAAGTACTGCTTCATGGCGAACTCCTCGAAGGGATCAGACGGAAAGGCGGCGAGCGATGGCCGGAATCACGATCGCGGCGGCCACCACGTGCGTCAACATAAGCAGCAACTTCGTGGTCGCGGCGGCGTCCGCGAGCACATCCGGTACCAGTGACAACGCAGTCAGCACGATAGTGGTGCGAACGAACGCCGTGCGCGGGTGGCGAACCGTTCGGGCCAGCACCAGGGCCAGCCCAAGGCCGAGCACGGAGAAGACGACGGTCAGCATGGCGAACCCGACCACCGGAATCGGCGCGCCGCCGACCGCGAGGCTGATCCCGGCGAAATCACCCAATGCGGCGATCGTCGAGGTCGCCACGGCGGCGATGGCCGTCGCGGTCAGGCCACCGATGATCAGTGGCTTCGCGGGAGCGGTGGTGGTGGTGGCGGTGGTGACGGACATTTGCTGCCTCCGGTGATTGGCGACCGGCCGTTGCCGGTCTCTCACCTAGGCGACGAACGGGCTCGACGCCATTCGACATCACCCAGAAAATAATTTCGGGGAATCTCACGCGCTCGTCAGCGCAGCGCGGAGAGCAGGGTCGACCTGTGTCGCTCGATCAGTGCGCGATCGGAGGTGGCCCAGGTGATGGCGTCCCGGGCGTGGTCGCGGCGGGTGGCGGTGAGCGCGGGGTCGTGGAGGTTGGTCTGCTCGGCGTCGATGAGGCGCGTTTGCTGCCGGACCATCGCGGCGATGAGCCGCTCGGGCTCGATGTCGCCGTAGCCGTCACGTAGTTCGCGCAGGTGCGCCGCCTGGTCGGCGATCGGCACGTTGCCGAGTGCCTGGATGCACCAGGTCCACGCCATGTACCCGACGTCGTCGAGGCGGCTGCCTGGGGAACAGCTGGTCCAGTCGATGAACGCTACCGGCAGCCCGTCCTGGAAAACCGTGTTGAACGGGCCAGGATCGCCATGGATGACGCACTGGTGGTCGCCGGCGATGGCATGGCCATCGGTGGCCTCGTGCAGCCGGCGAAGCATGGTCCCGGCGAGCGCGTAGGCGCCCTGCGCACGCTGCGTCGGGTGGTCGGTCGTCCGGCCGGGGATGTAGCTCAGGATGTCCCGGCCCTGTTCGTCCACGCCCAGATAGCGAGGTGCGTGCGGGTAGCCGGCGGACTCCAGGTGGCGCAGCACCCGGGCGGCGAAGGGAGATCGAGACCCACGCGTGCGCCGCACCGTGGCGCCGACCCGGACGACCTCCTCGGTGTCGTGCCCGCCGACGAGGGGTTCCTCGGCCATGTCCGCCACCGCACCATGATCGATGCCCCGGCGGGGAAGCGTCAACTCGCCCCGCACCGGCCGGTCACGGGTGCGACCTGGTCAGCGCGGCGATCAGGTCGGCGCGATGTGGCCAGCTTCGGGTCAGTTCGGTCTGATCTCCCGGTTCGAAGTCGTCCGGTACGAAGCCCGGCGCCATCGTGTTGCCGTAGACCCCGTACTCGCCGCCCGGTCGCAGGCGTGCCCCCATCCAGGTGGTGCTCGGGACCGTGACCTGAACGCGCTGCCCGCCGAGCACGTCGGGGCCGAGGATCACCAGCTCGTCCTGGCCGTCCGGGTGGAGCAGGAGCAGCTCGATCGGGTCGCCCAGGTAGAAGTGCCAGATCTCGTCGGTTGGCAGGCGGTGCAGGTCCGAGAACGAGCCCGGTTCGTCGGTGAACATGGCCACCATCGCGTTGCAGAGCGGTTTTCCGTCAGGACCTCTGCCCGCTGACTCGTAGGTCGGGGCGAACAGGACGTCCTCCTGCGGCAGTTTCGTCATCTGCCACAGCTGCCGTAGCTCCTCGGCGGTCGGTCGCATGCCGGTCACGCCCTTCGCCTCGGCCCGCGTGCCGAGCGTCCTCGATCGTGGCGGGTGTTGCCCGGCCGGGGAGGCCGGGCAACACCGGATGTCACAGCGGTTGTACCCAGTATGGGTTGACCGTGATCGTGCCGTTGGCCGCCGCGCCGGTCAGGGTGCCGGTCGTCGCGGTCGACAGGGTGTACCAGGAGTCGACGTAGTCGGGGTCGTCGGTCCACCACTCGGTCGGGATCGCGTTCAGGATCGCGTTCACCAGGGGGATGTACACGCCGCCGTCGATGATGGTCAGCAGGGCCTGGCTCAGGGCGAGCGCGAGGTCGCGGTAGTTGGTGCCGCCGTCCTCCTCCATCAGCACCAGGTCGGCCAGGTTGTACTTGTACGACGAGAAGTGGACCAGCAGCTGACCGGGGTAGTAGGTGGTGCCGTCGTGGTCCAGGTACGGCATCTCCGCCGTGTCGACCTTGACCTTGCCGTCCTGGCCGAAACCCGCCGCGATGGCGAAGATCTCGGCGCCGCCCTTGTGCCACGGTTCCTTGTCGTCGTTCAGGCGGATGGACGTGACCTGGGTGGCCCAGTAGCCGGCCGCCGCGTCGACCTGCGCGGCCTGGCCGTTCGCGGACAGTGTCGAGCGGACGACCTTCATGCCCATCGCCACCGCCGCCGACGTGTCGACCTCCACCAGGTAGACGGGGCGGTCGGGAACGCGGTTCGGGTCAAGCTGAACCACGGTGGCGGCGCGGTCGTACGCCGTCACCGCAGTGAGCGTGTCATCGGTCGGGGACGACGCCACGAGGGGCGCGACGCCGCGGCGCAGCGCGGGGACCATGCTGGGGTCCGCCAGCCGGACGGTGAGCAACGGCGTGCCGTTCTGCGGCAGGCCCTTCGCGGACAGGACGGTGCGGTTCGCGGCGCGAACGGCCCGGCCAAGCCGGCTGGTCTCCGGTGCTCTCGCCAGGTTCACCGCGTGGTCCGCGGTGGTCGGGAGCAGCTTGCGCGCGTCGGCGGCGTAGTCGCTCGCCAGTTGGCGGGCGAGCTGGTCGGTGACCGTGGCGACCGGGGACAGGGCCGGTTCTGCTTGTGCTGTGGGTGCGGCCATGAGGCCGACGGCGACCACGGCGGCGGTGAGTGACGAGATCGCCATGCGAGTGGGACGTGACGACAACACGAGTCGTGCCTCCTTGACCCACGTGCAGGGGGGCGCGGGTCAAGTGAAATTAAGACTAACTTTCATGTTTGCGTCAACGCATCGGCGCAGGATACGGCCACTGGACGGCGACGATGCGGCCTATCGGCCGCCGCCGACCGGACGCTTGATCGGACGGTTGGCGGGGTGACGGGGGGCTCCCCGTCACCCAGGACACTTCGCGTCCTGGGTGACGGGGAGCCCCTTCTCACATGTTCTCGGCGCCGGTCCTGATGGCCTCGCGGATGCGGAAGTAGGTGCCGCAGCGGCAGATGTTGCGCAGGCCGTCGAGGTCGGCGTCGGTGATCGCGCGGCCTTCCTCCTTGGCACGACGCACCAGCGCCACCGCGGCCATGATCTGGCCCGGCTGGCAGTAGCCGCACTGGGCGACGTCGTGGTCCAGCCATGCCTGTTGCATCGGGTGCAGGTCCCTGCCGACCGTGGCCGGAAGTCCCTCGATGGTGGTGACCTCGTCGCCCGGCCCGAGCGCGCCGACCGGGATCGCGCAGGGGTTGACCGCCTTTCCGTTGATGTGGCTGGTGCACGCCTTGCAGACGTTGATGCCGCAGCCGTACTTCGGGCCGGTGATGCCGAGAAGGTCGCGCAGCACCCACAACAGGCGCACGTCGTCGGCGACGTCGACGGTGACCTGCTGCCCGTTGACGCGGAAAGTGTGCTCGGGCACTCAGAACTCCTTGTTCAGGCCGTCAGTCGGGGAGGCGGGCACGGGCGGGACGGTCGCCTTGGGGGTGAAGGACAGGGTGCCGTGGTTGATGGGGAAGCTGGTTGGCATGGTGCCGGTCGCGCGGCCGTACGCGCACGCGACCGCCGCCATCGTCGCGGCGACCCCCAGTTCCCCTGCGCCGCCGGGGTTCTCTGACGTGTTGGGCATGACGATGATCCGCAGCTCCGGCGGGGTGTTCCACTGGCGGGTGTAGAAATAGTTGTCCCAGCTGGCTTCCAGGAAGTACCCGTCGCGCAGGTGCAGGCTGGAGGTCAGCGTCAGTGCGATGCCGTCGGAGACACACCCCATGATCTGCGCCTCCAGACCACGCGGATTGACCGCGAGGCCGACATCCACGGCGAAGACGACCTTGGTGACGCGTGGCCCGGTCACCCCGTCGCGGATGGGCCGGTTGACGGTCTCCGGCCGGCAGTCGATCTCCACCAGCACGGCGCTGACGGCCTTGTACTCGGCGTGGAAGGCGATGCCCTGTGCGGTGCCCGCAGGCATCGCCCTGCCCCAGCCGCCGACGTCGGCCACCTTGTCGAGCACCGCGCGGGAGCGGGCGTCGCGGAGGAAGTCGTGCCGGAACCGGTACGGATCCTTGCCCATCTTCGCGGCGAGCCGGTCGACGATCAGCTCCCTGGCGCAGGTGACGTCGGGGGAGTAGACGTTGCGCATGCTGCCGGTGTTGAAGCCCTTGTCGGTTTCCGACAGCAGCCGGGTGGCGATCCCGAAGTTGTACGACATCGTCTGGCTCAGCTGGAAGAACGTCTCGGAGAAACCGATGTCGCCGACGGGTAGCTGCGCGGCGAACGCGGTGATGATCTCGCCGAGCCCGTGGCCGAGGTCGGTGGAGACGCTGGTGTGCCGCTGGTGGTAGCTGAGCACGGTGTCGCCGAGATAGGAGGCGCGCACCCGGGACGTTGCCATCGGGTGGGTGCGGCCCTGGCGGGTGTCGTCGGCGCGGTGCCACATCAGCCTGACGGGTTTGCCGATCTTCTTGGACACCTCGGCCGCCTCCAGCGCGGCGTCGAAGAACAGCTTGCGCCCGAAGGAACCGCCGCCCTCGACGACGTGCACGGTGACCCTGGACAGTGGCAACCCGAGCTTCGCCGCGATGGTCTGCCTGGCGACCACCGGCGACTTCAGCGCGGACCAGATCTCGGCGCGGTCGGAGCGCACGTCGGCGATGGCACAGTTGGGTTCCAGCGCGCTGTTGCCACGGAAGTAGAACGTGAACTTGGCCTCCACTGTCGGTGTCACGGGAGGGAGCCCGATCGGCAGTTCGGCGGCGGCCAGCTCCCGCAGCACGGTGTCGTCGGATTTCCCCGCCGCCGTACCGGGTTTCCAGGTGACGCTCATGGCACGCACACCGTCGATGCACTGGCCGAAGGTCCTGGCGCGCACCGCCACCCCGGTGCTGATCACCACGACGTCGGTGACCCCCGGCATGGCACGCACCTCGGCGAGGTTGGCCACCGAGCCGACCTTGCCGTTGATGGTCGGCGGGCGGCACACCATCGTCGGTAACGCATCGGGCACGTCGAGGTCCATCGCGAACTTCTTGCGCCCGGTCACCGACGCCAGCGCGTCGACCCGGTTGTGCGGCTTGCCGATGACGGTGAAGTTCTCCCGTGCGGTGAGCGTCACCGGCACCTGCTCGGTCCGCGTGCTCGCCGCCTTCACCGCGAGCGCACCGATCTCGACGCGGTCGCCGGAGCGGTTCGTGATCACCCCGTTCTTCATCGTCAGGTCGGTCGAGCCAAGCTCGGCCGCCGCCGCGTCCAGCAGCCTGCGCCGGGCGATGGCGGCGGCGACCCGGATCGGGGTGTAGGTCGAGATGGTCGTGTTCGACCCGCCGGTGAGCTGGTTGAACAACAGCTCCGGCCGGGCGTCGGCCAGCGTGACCCGCACCCGGGTCAACGGCACGGACAGTTCCTCGGCGATCAACATGGCCGTCGAGGTGGTGATGCCCTGTCCCACCTCGGCTCTCGGCAGGGCGAACGACACCGTGCCGTCCTGGCCGACCTCCACCGCGATCAGACCGGAGGTCGGCAGCGCCGCCAGGGTCATCAGGTCGTTGAGGTCGACCACATCCGTGATGTCCGGCGACGGCAACCGCGGCTGTGCCGCCGCGGCTGCCGTTGTCTCCGCCAGACCAACTTCC
Source organism: Actinophytocola sp. (assembly GCF_049647105.1). Lineage (GTDB taxonomy): Bacteria > Actinomycetota > Actinomycetes > Mycobacteriales > Pseudonocardiaceae > Actinophytocola. Next base: position 3,416 of record NZ_JBARWZ010000226.1, on the reverse strand, counting down.
GCGGCGGTCACGAGGGTCGGTGCTGCCAGCACGTACCCGAGGAACCGCCGCCGCCCGAAGGTCTCGTCCATGTCCGCTCAGCCCGGCCGGTTGCCCGTCGGGATCACGATCTTGGTCTCTTGACCCTTGGTGAGGAAGAACAGGATGTACTGCCTCAGGGCCTCGTCGATGGTCCAGGCGATCTCGGGCACCAGCGGCAGCGGGATGAGACCCTCGCGGAACCTCACCAGGATCGGCCACACCGTAGCGAGTGTGCGCTCCCAGAACGGTTCGCGCGGGATCTGGTCCCAGTTGGCGACCTGCTCGTCGACCAGGTACCGGCCGAGCGCGTTGACGATCGGCCTGCTGATGCTGCCGGGGCTCGTCTGCTCGGCGAGCTGGCCGAGCAGGATGTCGGTCAGCTCGACACCCTCCTGCGTCGGTCCCATGTTCCTCGGCAGGATCTGGTCCGACTGCGCGTTGGCCGCGGCCCAGGTCGCGGGGATGTACTCGTCCTTGACGCCGAGCAGATGCGCGGTCACCTGCCACGAGTGCAGGTAGGCGGCGGAGTCCGCCGAGCCGATCGGGACCTTCCACTCGAGCATCTTGCGCATGGCGTAGGTCGGCAGGGTGTGCCAGGTGACGAGGATGTCCTCCTGGCTGATCGGGACCTCGCCGGTCCAATGTGGAGACTGCGGCAGCAGGTGCCGCACCGCCGCGTGCACCAGCCTGGTCTTCACGGCGTTGACCACACAGTTGCCGTCGGGCCGGAACGCGTTCAGCGCACCGACGGCGAACCCGAGAATGCTGGTCTTGGCGACGCGGTCCTCCATGTCCGCGCCGCCCGCCGAGTAGTAGACCGAACGTGCTTCCTTGGGAATCGCGGTGCTCAACATGCCGCCGCCGACTCCGTTGAGCAGGTTGAGGTACAGGCCCCGCTTCTTGTTGAACTGCGCGGCCGTCTCCAGCTTGCCCCGGTCCGCCCACGACGGCAGCTGACGTGCTTTCTCCATGAAGGCCAGAAGATCCGAGGGCAGTCCGTCCGGCAGGGGCTGGTCGTTGCGGGTCCAGTCCCACAACAGACGGTTGACCTCCGGTACGTCACCGCGCTCGAACAGCGCGGCGACCACCGGGTCGGCCTCCTCGTCCCAGACCCACCGCGGGTCGGTGCCCGCGCCGGTGCCCGCGACCGAGCCACTCGGCGCCCAGGTCCACGCCAGCGCCTGTGCGGGCGTGGCCATACTCAGCGCGCCGAGCGCGCCCAGTGCGCCGCCCGAGAGCAACATCTTGCGCCTGCTCAACTCTGCCATCTCCGGAAACTCCTCCTTGGGTACCGCGGGTCAGCTGCTCGTCGGGCCCGTCAGTTCGGGCGGTTGGTGTCGGGAATCTCGATGCTGATCGGCCGAGCCTCGGACAGGAAGAGGAGGGCCGCCTTGCGCAGGAACTCGTCGAACAGCCAGTAGGCCTCCGGCGCCAGCGGGAAGGGCAGCAGCCCTTCGCGGACGGCGATGAAGGGACCCCAGGCGACCCGCAGGAGCGGGTCCCAGATCGGCTCGCGCGGGATGTTCACCCAGCCCGCGATCTTGTCGCCGAGCAGGAACCGGGTGAACGCACCGAGAATCGGCTTGCTGAGGATGCCACCGTCCACAGAGGAGCCGAGGTTGAGTAGGATGTCGGCCAGGTTGTTGCCTTCCGGGGTCGGCGCCAGTATCGGGGTCAGCACCTGTGCGGCCTGGGAGTTGGCCTCGGCCCACGAGTTGGGGATGTACTCGTCCTGGATGCCGAGCATGTGCCCGCCCAGCTGCCACGAGTGCAGGAACGCCGTGGACTCGGCGGCGGGGATCGGAATCTTCCACGCGACCAGCTTCTGCATGACGGTCGTCGGCAGGCTGTGCCAGGTGACCATCAGGTCCCGCTGGCTGATCGGGATGTCCTCCTCCGCGACCGGCGGCCAGTGCGGGGACTGCGGCAGCAGGTGCCGAACGGCCGCGTGCACCAGCCGGGTCTTGACGCAGGTCACGATCATCTCGCCGTCGGGTCCGAAGGCGTTGCGGGTGCCGATGTCGTACCCGAGCTTGGCGGTCTTGGAGATGCGGTCCTTCATGTCCGCGCCGCCCTGCGAGTAGTAGACCGCGCGTGCCTCCTTGGGGATGACCGTGCTCATCATGCCGCTGGCCAGCCCGTACAACAGACCGAGGTAGAGCCCGCGCTTCTGGTTGAACTCGAAGGCGGTCGCGAGCTTGCCATGGTCGGCCCACGACGGCAGCTGCCGCGCGTGCTCCATGAAGTCCCGCAGGTCCGTCGGCAGCCCGGCCGGCAACGCCTGGCCGTTCGTCTTCCACGTCCGCAACAACTCGTTGACCCTGGACACCTCGCCCCGGTCGAGCATGGCGGCGACCACCGGGTCGGCCTCGGGGTCCCACACCCACCTCGGGTCCGCACCGGCCCCGGTGCCTGCCACGGAGCCTGACGCCGACCACGTCCACGGCACCGCCTGTGCGGGCGTCGCCACGGTCAGCGCGCCGATCGCACCCAGCGCACCGCCCGCCTTGAGCATGTTGCGCCTACTGTGTTTGTCCATTGGTTGAGCTCCTCCTCCTCGTCGAGGTCGAGAGCACTGCCTGCCTGATACGATGAAACGGAAGCTGCTTCTCTGTATCATCAGAGCACACAGTGTCGGTCATCACAAGCTCCGTGTGACCGAGGACTGAGGCAGAATCAGTACCGGAGGTGGTCGTGGATCCCGCTCTGTCAGTGCTCATCGCGGCAACTGGTGAGGAGTCGCTGCTGGAACGCGCCTACTCGGACGCGGTCGAACGAGTCGACGAGGTGGACGAGGCCCGAGGGCGCATCCTCGACGCGGCGTACGAACAGTTCTGCCGGATGGGCATCCAGCGATCCACGATGGAGGACGTCGCCCGTCGTGCCGGGGTCTCCCGGATCACCGTCTACCGCCGCTTCGCGACGAAGGACGTGCTGGTCGAACACGTCGTGCGACGCGAGTTCCGCCGGTACTTCGACCAGTTCCTCGCCGACATCGAACAGGCGGACACCGCCGCCGAACGGGTGGTCGTCGGGTTCGTGAGCTCGTTGCGCACCATCCGGGGCAACCCGCTGATCGGCGGCCTGATCGCCGCGGAACCCGCACTGCTCGTGCCATCCATGATCAGCGACGGTGGCCATACGCTCGCCACCGTGCGGGCGTTCGTCGCGGGTCAGCTCCGCCGCGAGCAGCACGCGGGCAACGTGCCGGCCGACCTGGACGCCGACCTGGTGGCCGAGATGATGGTCCGTGTCTCGGCGTCCTTCCTGGCGATCCCCAGCCACGTGGTCGACCTCGACGACGACGAGCAACTGGCCTCGGTGGCCCGCCGGTTCCTCGTCCCCATGCTGGCCACCGGCGCCTGAGGCCCGTTGGGGTGGCGTCGGCTCGTCGC
>NZ_JBARWZ010000225.1:0-2537 GCF_049647105.1 Actinophytocola sp. | reverse complement strand
GATACACCAACATCGCGGCAGGACTCCGCCGCATGACCCGCGACCCCACCCGACCACTACAGCTACTCGGAATCACCACATGACCAGCACAAACGACTTTGACGGAACCCTGCCCGTTCCCGGGGGCATCCCGCCTTGCCAGTCTACCGGGGTATACCGACAGAACCGTGATGTCGATCTTGCCTGTGGATAACTCCCCAGGTTGGGTCCTGGGGCTCGAGATGCGATTCGGTCACTGATCAAGCACAGTGGCCGGACACGTTGCACAACACACGTGCGTTCGAGGGGTGATCTGTGGTCTGCTATGGCTGCCAGATCCGGTGGAGGTGGTCGTGTGCCCGACCGACATCCGACTCCGATCGGCGCCGCCCGTGGGCCGGCGTCGCGGACGCCCATGCGTTCGCAAGCCGACCTGTCGGATGCCGGCGCGCCTGAGCCGGCCAGTGGCGCTCCGTCCTGGGGCAAGCGCCGCGTACTACTGCTGAACACCACCTTCGAGCCGCTCACCGCGTTACCGCTGCGCCGCGCGGTGGTGCTGGTCGTGTGCGGCAAGGCCGAGGTCGTGCACGGTGACCCGGCCGGGATCGTGCTGCACTCCGCGAGCGACAGCGTCGTGGTCCCGTCCGTGATCCGGCTTTCCAGCTACGTCCGCGTGCCCTACCGGGCGCGCGTGCCGCTCACGAGAGCCGGGCTCATGCACCGGGACCGGCACCGCTGCGCCTACTGCGGCGGCCGGGCGGAGACCATCGACCATGTGATCCCCCGTAGTCGCGGCGGCGAGCACACGTGGCAGAACTGTGTGGCCTGCTGCGTGAAGTGCAACCACCGCAAAGCCGACAAACTGCTCTCCGAGCTGGGTTGGCGGCTCCGTGTGGTGCCGAGAGCGCCGCGCGGGACGCACTGGCGCCTGCTCGCGGGTGTCGTCGAGACCGATCCCCAATGGCTGCCTTACCTGGGAGAGCCGGCCGCGTAGGCCGGCTCTCCTGTGAGAACTAGGAGGCCGTCACCCGGGTGCCGAGCGTGACCCGCGTACCCCTCGTGACGCGAGTACCTGCCGTGACGCGCGTTCCCCGCGTGACCCTCGTTCCCCGGGTGACCCTGGTGCCTGCCGTGACCCTGGTGCCGCGGGTGACGCGAGTGCCGAAGGACGCCAACTGGTCCGAATGGGTGATGATCGACGAGCTGGTGGTCTGCATGACGGGGACTCCTCGGCGATACGGGCACGGAGAGTGCCGGGGAAGGGACCGCAAGGGCCGTACAGGTGAAAGCTAGGAGTCAAAACTGTAATCGACAAGACTTAAAGCGTGATGATGCGATGTCGTTCTCCGTGTTGACGCCGTTCGCACGTCGTGCTTCGTCCCGATGCATGAACTGACCGGCGCGCGCACGGCCCAGTGCGGCCGCCGGGCTCGCAGTAGCGATCACTCGATGTGATCTTGGGCGGTCCTCCGGCTGCCGAGTATCGCGTGCCGGGCGGCGCTGGGTAGTGTGTCGCGCGTGAGCGTCGTGCAGACCCTTCTGATCTACGCGGTGATCCCGCTGGCCATTTATGGCCTGGTCACTTTGCTGACCCTGCGGGACAAGTTCGCGAGGGCGCCGCGGTACCGACCGGGCCAGCCCTGGGAGTACTCCGCGGTCTGGTGGACCGCGAACCCGGCGGGTGCCGACGCGTCCGCCGTGCCAACCGGTGGCGGCAAGCCGCGCCCCACGGCCAAGGGAGGCGCTCGTGGCAGCTGGTGAGCTCGTTGTGCACGGCAAGCCCGGTGACGTCGTCGCCGAGGACGTCGAGCACGGGTACGGCGCGGTCGTGACCGCGAGCGGCCGCGTGTCGGTCGCCAAGGAGTTCACGCCCGCCAAGCCCGACCTGCCGTTCACCTCTGTGCAGCTCGCTCGTCTCGACGAGGCCCTGACGCTGTCCGCTCGCACGACGGGGCTCGGATTCAGCGTCTACCTCGGCGAGCTGGGTGACGACACCCGCGCGATGGCCGAGCAGCTGCACGCCGAGTCCGGCGAGACCGCCTCGACGGCCGTGCTCGTCGCCGTGTCGCCCGGCCAGCGCAAGGTCGAGATCGTGACGGGCGCGGACTCCACCCGCCGCCTGCCCGACCGCGCCTGCAACCTGGCCGTCATGAGCATGGTCGCGTCCTTCAAGGAAGGCGACCTGATCGGCGGCCTGGTGAGCGGCCTACGCATGCTCACCGACCAGGCAGGCCCAAAACCAAAACACTAGAAACCCAAAAAACGCCGCGCCCTCCCCAAGGAAGGCGCGGCGTTCCCATGCGCCCCCAACAAACCCCGCGAGTCCTCAATTCGGAACCCGCGAGTCTTCGGTTCGGGACCCGCGAGTCCTCAATTCGGAACCCGCGAGTCTTCGGTTCGGAACCGGTGAGTTGGGGTTTCGGGCACTGACGCTGTCAGACGCGAAACGCCAACTCAGGGGTCCTGAACCGTGGACTCGCGGGTTCTGAACGGTGGACTCGCGGGTTCTGAACGGTGGACTCGCGGGTTCTGAACGGTGGACTCGCGGGGATGGGGTT
>NZ_JBARWZ010000224.1:0-8788 GCF_049647105.1 Actinophytocola sp. | reverse complement strand
GGTGGTTTCGTGCACACCCCCTGTGCACGAAACCACCGGCTCGGCATCGGGTTGACCGGGTGGTCAGTCGATGCCGGTTTCCAGGAGGCGCAGGTCCGGTGGGCGCAGGGCGGCGCTCTGGAGCAGTTCCTGGATCAGCTGGTGGTTGACCATGTTGCCCGCGGGGTCGCCCCAGTCCTCGAGGCGCAGCCCCTCGACGTAGGGGATGAGCCGTTCGCGGACCCTCAGGACCACGTTCGCGGCCTGCTTGTGCGTCCAGTCCGACCGGGTGCCCGCCGCGTTGTTCAGGTCGAGCGCGACCTGCTTCCACGACTGCGGCTGCGGGTGCGGTTCCTGCCGCAGGTACCGCAGCGCGAGCGCGGTCAGCACCAGCCGTTCCGTGCTGTCGAGCGCCCAGCTCTCCGGCTCGGCCGTGTCGGTCGGGTCCTCGGTGCCGACGAGCGTGTCCCTGCGGCCCGCGCCGATCACCCGCACCTCGAGCAGGTGCTCGCGGCGCTTCGACGTGCGGATGAACAACGCGCTGTAGCCCTCGGCGAGCGCGATCTCGTTGCCGGTAAGCAGGAAGCGGGACTGTGGCAGGCGGATCGGCAGCTTGCCATCGTTGCGCAGCCACCAGTCGGTGCCGCCGCGGGTGATGCGGCCCTGGAAGCGGCTCATCCTCGGGTCGTCCGGGCCGATGCACACGTGCACGTCGGGTTCCTTGCGGCCGAACACGACCTCGAACGCCGGCCGGGGTGGCGCGGCGAACCCGCCTCCCGCCGCGAGCACGAACAGGCTGCCGGGCGGCGCAGGCGGGACCCCGCCGGCGAGTCCGCCTGGTGACGGCGGCAACGGGCGCGGCGGGAAGTCGGTCATCTCTCCTGCTCCCCGGCATCGTCGCCCGCGGTCTCGATCACGCGCAGGTCCGGCGGCACCAGGGTGGTCGACAGCAGCAGTTCACGCAGCAGGTTGTCGTTGAGCTTGTTGCCGACCGGCTCGCCGACCTCCTCACGGGTCAGTCCCGGCACCCCCGACTTCGACAGCCGCGCACGCACGGCGGTGACCGTGTGCTCCACCTTGCGCGCGGTCCACGTGCCGGGCCGCAGGTCGTTGAGCTGATCGGCGACCTGCTGGCGGCCCATCGGCTGCGGGTCGGACTCGTGGCGCAGATAACGCTGGCCGAGCGCGATCAGCACCAGCCGCTCGTCGGCCCGCAGCCGCCACGTGCGGGGCGGCTCGGTGACGTCCCCCGGCCTCGGCGCGGGGCGGGCGCCGTCGGCACCGGCCACGTACAGCTCGAGCAGGTGCTCGCGGCCACGGGTGCCCGGCACGAACAACGGCGTGTACCCGGCGGCGAGCGGCAGCGACTCCTCGTCGCTGAACAGCCACTGCGAATCGGGCAGCCGGATCGGCAGCCGGCCCGTGTTGCTCACCCACCAGCGGCCGTCCTGGCAGGTCAGCAGGCCGTGCCTGCGGCTGACGCGCCGGTCGTCCTCGCCGATGCAGACGTGCACCTCCGGCTTGTTGCGGCCGAACACGACGGTCCGCCCGTCACTCGGGCCGACGGCGAAACCGCCGCTGATCGCGAGTGCGTAGATCGCACCGGGGGCGGAGCGGGGCACCCCGAACGCCAGGCTGTCGTGGCTGCTCGACAACCGCCGGCCGTCGGCGATCAGGGTGCTCCCCTCCATTGCGACCTCCCCGGGTCCGATGGTTGTCAGTATGGGTCGAGGCCGCTGGGACCGGTCCCGGGCAAGGTGGGCGGGGTCATCTCGAAGGCCATCAACGTTGCCCCCGATCGGTGGCGTGCCTCGGTGTGGTGTGGCTGCCGGCGGCGCCCGCCGCGCGGCGGACCGGGATTGTCGGTGCCACCCACTAGCTTGGCCCGCATGCAGACGGCGTTGCTGTCCGGTGTCGACCTCTCCGGCCTCAGGGAGGCGGCGGGGCCGTCGTCCTATGCCCGCGGTGTGAAGTACGCCCACAAGGGCGCGGTCATCGCGCTGCGGTGGGACGAGTCCGAATGCGCGGTGCAGGGCAGCGTGCACGGCTCGTACGACGAGGTGTACGAGACGACCGTCTACTTCAGGTCCGGCCGTGGGCCCGCGCTCGAGTTCGCGGAAGGCGAGTGCAGCTGCCCGGTGGGCATGGACTGCAAGCACGCCGTGGCGCTGGTGCTGACCGCGGCGGGCCTCACGGCCACCGGCCGCCCGCTGACCTGGGAACAGTCGCTCGACGCGGTACTGGACGGCGCCACCACCCGGGGCGGGGCGATCGCGCGGTCGCTGTCCGCCTTCGACATCACGCGCACCGGCGCCGACCTGGTCGTCACCCCGGTGGCGCGGCAGGTCGCGCTCGACGGCGCGCGGATCACCGTGCCCGGCACCGGGCTGGAGAAGTTCACCGACGAGTACTACCCGCGGTTACGGCGGCTCGCCACGGTCGTCTCGTCCGACGGGTCGTTCACCCCGCCGGAGATCTCCCCGCCGACCCTGGTGCTGCACGCGGTCTACGGCGACGGGCACCGGCTTGAGCTGTGGTGGGAGTGGGCGTACCGGATCGGTGACCGGCGGGCGCACACCGCGCCGGAGGGGCCCGTCACCGCGCACCGCGACCTCGCCGGGGAGTCGGCACTGCTGGCCGACCTCGACGACCTGCCGCTGGAGAGGTTCGGGCTGCGCCACGGCCGGCGCCTGAAACCGGGCCGCGTCCGGGGCATCGACACGATGCTGTTCACCACCGAGGTGCTGCCGCTGCTCGACAGGCCAGGTGTGCTCGTCGAGGCGGTCGGCGAACCACCCGGCTACCGCGAGGTCGGCGACTCGCTGACGATCGGCCTGTCGGCGACCGCGATGGCGGGCGAGAGCGACTGGTTCGACCTCGGCGTCACCATCCGGGCCGAGGACCGGGAGGTGCCCTTCCTCGACGTGTTCCTGGCGCTGGCCAGGGACAGGTCGCACCTGCTGCTGCCAGACGGCGCGTACTTCTCGCTGGAGAAGCCGGAGCTGCGGGCGCTGCGCGACCTGATCGAGGAGGCGCGGTCGCTGCACGAGGCGTCCGACGGCACGCTGCGGATCAGCCGCTACCAGGCCGGGCTGTGGGACGAGCTGACGCAGCTCGGCGTGGTGGAGCGCCAGGCGGCGGCGTGGAAGCGGGCCGTGAACGGGCTGCTGTCGATCGAGTCGGTGCCCGAGGTGCCGGTGCCCGCCACCCTGACGGCCACGCTGCGGCCCTACCAGGTGGACGGTTTCCAGTGGCTGGCGTTCCTCTGGGCGCACCGGCTCGGCGGCATCCTCGCCGACGACATGGGACTGGGTAAGACACTGCAGTCGCTGGCGTTGATCTGCCACGCCGACGCGGACGCCCCGTTCCTGATCGTCGCGCCGACAAGCGTGGTGGGCAACTGGGCCGCCGAGGCCGCGCGGTTCGCCCCCGGCCTGCGGGTCGCGACCGTCACCAAACGCGGGCAGCCGCTCGACGCCGACGCCGACGTGGTCGTCACCTCGTACACGCTGCTGCGCCTTGACGTCGAGGCGTACGCGGCGGCCACGTGGGCGGGCCTGATCATGGACGAGGCGCAGTACACCAAGAACCACCAGTCGAAGGTCTACCAGTGCCTGCGGCGGGTGCCCGCCGAGGCCAAGTTCGCGATCACCGGCACGCCGATGGAGAACAACCTGATGGAGCTGTGGTCGCTGACGTCGATCACCGCGCCCGGCCTGTTCCCCAGCCCTGCCCGGTTCAAGGACTACTACGCGCGGCCGATCGAGAAGGAGAACGACACCGAACTGCTGGCGCGGCTGCGGCGGCGGGTGCGGCCGCTGATGAAGCGGCGCACCAAGGAACAGGTGGCGAAGGACCTGCCACCCAAGCTGGAACAGGTGCTGGAGGTGGACCTGCACCCGCGCCACCGCAAGCTGTACCAGACGGTGCTGCAGCGGGAACGGCAGAAGGTGCTGGGGCTGCTGGACGACATGGACCGCAACCGGTTCTCGATCCTGAGTTCGCTGACGGCGCTGCGCAGGCTCTGCCTGCACGCCGGGCTGGTCGACGACGAACACGCCGGCATGCCGTCGGCCAAGGTCGACGCGCTGGTCGAGCAGCTGCGGGACGTGATCGACGGCGGGCACCGGGCGCTGGTGTTCAGCCAGTTCACCGGCTTCCTGTCGATCGTGCGGGCCCGGCTGGCGGCCGAGGGCGTCGAGTACTGCTACCTCGACGGCCGGACCAGGAACCGGGCCGACGTGCTGGCCCGCTTCAAGGACGGCGCCGCGCCGGTGTTCCTGATCAGCCTGAAAGCGGGCGGGTTCGGGCTGAACCTGACCGAGGCGGACTACTGCTTCCTGCTGGACCCGTGGTGGAACCCGGCCACCGAGGCGCAGGCGGTGGACCGGACGCACCGCATCGGGCAGAGCCGCAACGTGATGGTCTACCGGCTGATCGCGCGGGACACCGTCGAGGAGAAGGTGGTGGCTCTGCAGAGGAGGAAGGCGCAGCTGTTCACGAACGTCATGGACGACGGCGAGATCTTCGGTCCGGCACTGACGGCGGAGGACGTGCGCGGCCTGTTCCAGTGACCCCGGCGCGACCGGTCGAGAAGACCGCTCACAATGGAGGCATGGCAGCAGTCACCCCAGCGCTGCGGATCGGCCCGTACCAGGTCGACCCGCCGGTGGTGCTCGCCCCGATGGCGGGGATCACCAACGTGGCGTTCCGGATGCTGTGCCGCGAGTACGGCGCCGGGTTGTACGTGTGCGAGATGATCACCGCGCGGGCGCTCGTCATCCGCGACCCCAAGACGTGGCACATGATGACGTTCGACCCGAGCGAGTCGCCGAGGTCCGTGCAGCTCTACGGCGTCGACCCGGCCACCATGCGCGAGGCCGTGAAGATCATCGTCGGCGAGGGCCTCGCCGACCACATCGACACGAACTGGGGCTGCCCGGTCGTCAAGGTCACCCGCAAGGGCGGCGGCGCCGCGCTCCCGTACAAGCGGAAGCTGTTCGCGAACATCATCCGCGCCACGGTCGACGCGGCGGGCGACATCCCGGTGACCGCGAAGTTCCGCATCGGCATCGACGACGACCACCACACCTACCTCGACGCGGGCCGGATCGCCGAGGCGGAGGGCGCGGTCGCGGTGGCACTGCACGCGCGGACCGCGGCGCAGCGGTACTCGGGCCAGGCGGACTGGACGCACATCGCGCGGCTGAAGGAAGCGGTCACGACCATTCCCGTGCTGGGCAACGGCGACATCTTCACGGCGGCCGACGCGCTCGCGATGGTGGAGAAGACCGGCTGCGACGGCGTCGTCGTCGGCCGAGGCTGCCTCGGCCGCCCGTGGCTGTTCGGCGAGCTGCAGGCCGCGTTCGAGGGCCGCCCGGTGCCCGACGGCCCGCCACTCGGCGAGGTCGCGCGCGTCCTGCGCCGCCACGCCGAACTCCTCGTCGAACACGACGGCGAGGAGAAGGGCATGCGTGACCTGCGCAAACACATGGCGTGGTACTTCATGGGCTTCCCGGTGGGGTCGGAGCTGCGCCGCAGGTTCGCGATGGTGACCGCCATGGCGGAACTCGACGACTACCTGGGCGAGCTCGACCACGACACCCCGTTCCCGACCACCGGCGAGGGCCCGCGTGGCCGCCAGGGTTCGTCGGGCAAGGTCACGCTGCCGTACGGCTGGCTCGACGACCCCGACGACCCGACCGTGCCCGCGGGCGCGGACATGATGCACTCGGGCGGCTGACTACGCACGGCACGCGTGGGACTGGTCCCGGCTCGACATCCATACCGTTCTCGCCATGACCGTGCCCCACCGCGCGGGCCACGCAGCCCGCTGCCCGTCCGGCGCCGGTGTCGAGGCGCTGCTCGGGTCCGCGCGCCGCGAGGTGCTCGTGATGAGCACGATGCCGGTCGCCGCCCACGACCCGATCCGCGGGCCGAGGCGCATCGATCACGAGAACCTGCGCCGCGGCGTGCGGTACCGGGTGCTCGTGCCGGACGCCGCCCGCACCGCGCCGGTCCTCGCGACCCGGCTCGGCACGCTCACGCTCGCCGGTGCCGACACCCGCACAGTGCCTGCCGTGCCGACCGACGCGCTGGTGATCGACGGGTCGGTCGTGGTGCTGCCGGTGGACCGGACCGAGGACGGTCGCTCGCTGTCCACCGCCGTGTTCCAGCTGTCGAGCGTGGTCACCACGACGACCGAGCTGTTCGAGCGGGTGTGGCTGTCCTCGGTCCCGATGAGCCCGGCGGAGCTGCCGGACGCCGCCGAGCTGAACGCGCGGGAGAAGGAGCTGCTGTCGCTGCTCTCCTCGGGCAGCACCGACGAGTCCGCCGCGGCACGCCTCGGGGTGTCGGTGCGGACCGTGCGCCGCATGGTCGCCGACATCATGAACCGGCTCGGCGCACGCAGCCGTTTCCAGGCCGGGGTCAAGGCCGCGGACCGCGGCTGGCTGATGGCAGGGCGGGCTGACGGGTGCGGCTCGTTGTCACGCGAGGGCACGCCGCTGCGCCATGCCAGTGCCGTTGCCGCATCGAACCTGCCTGAGCACGGCTAGCCTGGAAAGCACACCGCACTACTCCGGGGGAACGACATGCGCCGCGTCCTGTTCGCCGTCCTCGGGCTCGCCGGCCTGTTGATCGCGGGCTGCAGCTCGGCAGTGACCGGCGTGCCCGTGCCGGCGGCCTCACCGGACGATGACCGGGAGCTCGTGCAGGACTACTTCGCCGACCTGAACGAGGCGGGCGCCGAAGGGCCCGATACGCAACGGGACTTCCTGCGCCGCAGCCAGCATCCGGACTATGCGGACGAACTGTGCGATCTGGGCAGGCTCACGCTCACCATCGACCCCGCGATGTCCACACTGCGGGTGGACCCGGACTGGGTGCCGCCCGACGCCGGTCGCAACGCGACACACCCACGTGGACTGGTGTACGTGCTCGGTGTTTCGGTCAGCATCCGCGACGACGGCGGTGCGCTGCTCGGCGAGCAGATCGGCTCGCAACGGGTGGTCGTGCTCGACGACAAGGCCTACGGGTTCGCGCCCTGTCCCACCGATCAGTGACGGTGGACCGCGAGAAACGGCTGCGGTTGTGCGCTCTGCGAACCGACCGGGAGTAGTCGTCACTGGTTCGGAGCAGTCGCAGTTCCACCAGTAGGGGGAAATCCGAACACGCACCCGTGAACATCTCAAGACCGCTGTCCCTCCCGTCGAAACAGACCAAGGAGGGAGGTGAGCGCGATGGCGGTGCTGGACACCCAGCCCGAGCCGGTTCAGCGGGACGCCAGGTGGCGGGAACGCAGGATCAACGAGCCGACTGTACCGATTCAGCATCCGTCCCGGCGACTGGAGCCGAGAGCGGACGCTCGTGCCGAGCCCCGGACCGAAGCCCGTATCCAGTCAGAGGAGATGAGCCTGGTCGAACTGCACCAGTCGATCGCCTCCCTGCTGGCGTCCCGCGGCGAGTGGCGGCAGGCGTACGAGCACCTCCGGCACGCGCTGGACCTCGCCACGGCGGAGCAGCCGCCCCAGGTGCCGGAGCAGTTCCGGCAGGAGGTCGCGCGGCTGCGCCGCGAACACGCGGAAGCCCGTGAGCAGAGCTATCGCGACGCGCTCACCGCGAGCTACAACCGCCGCTATCTCGACCAGCGGCTGATGGCGGTCGACGAGCCATCCGGCGAGTTCGCGGTTGCGCTCGTCGACCTCGACCTCTTCAAGCGTGTCAACGACACCTACGGCCACCTCGTCGGCGACCGGGTACTGCAGCAGGTCGTGGAGTTACTGCAGGTCGGCCTGCCGGAGGGCGGGTTCTGCGCACGGTACGGCGGCGAGGAGTTCGTGCTCATGCTGCCTGGGCTCGAGGGCGCCGCCGCGTGGGCGGTCGCCGAGGCGGCGCGGGCCCGCATCGAGCAGTTCGCGTGGTCCTCGATCGTCCGCGGCCTTCGTGTGACTATTTCCATAGGTGTCGCGCACGAGTCCGGGACCAGCGGCGTCACCAGCCCCGAGCAGCAACTCCGGCTCGCGGACGGGCTGTTGTACACGGCCAAGCAGTCCGGCCGGAACAGCGTCGCCTACCGTGTCGGAGGTCAGGTTCGCCTCTCCGGGGCGGCCGGGCAGCGACGTCGGCGTGGCTAGATTCGGCCATCGTGACCGCACTCTTGCGTCGGTTCGGTAACATTTGACACCGTGAGGGGCGATACCCCGATCGGGCTATCCGACTGGGGCTAGTTGCCCACTGATAGTGAGCAAATTTCGGTCGGCAGTCGTCAGAAGTGCCAACCGTCCGTACTATCGGGCGCGGCTAGGACACGATGGGTTCGCAACCAGGTTGCAGTCCACAACGTCTTGATAAAGAAAGAGCCACGATGTGTGGCCCGTACACGAGGTGAGAGGAGTCCGGGTGCCCGACGACGAACGCCTCGGCGGCACCCACGATCCGCACGAGTACGGCAGAAGGCATCGCCGCGAGGAGCCTCCCTCCGGGGAAGAGAAACCGAAGCGCCGTAGGCGCTCCATGGAAGCCGGTGGCGGCCTGTCCGTGGCGGATCTCGTGCAGAAGCACTCCGCGTCGAGGTCGGACCTGAGCCCGGTCGACCCACAGCATTTGCAGCAGAACACCCTGATGAACGGCCGCCGCGCCCGTCAGGACAGACAGGGTCCGGAGGGCTCCGGCCGCCGCCAGGCGCCACCCCCACCGTCGATCGCCGACGCACTCGGCGGCGACGCCCCCGACTTCCCCCGCGACGACGCTCCCCGCTCCGGACGCCGCGCCGCCCGCAACGGCTTCCCGCCGGACGACACCCCCCGCC
>NZ_JBARWZ010000223.1:0-62678 GCF_049647105.1 Actinophytocola sp. | reverse complement strand
GGTCACCGAGGGTGCGCGGACCGCGAGGGGCATCGCGGCGGCCGTGCTCGCCGCGGCGTACCTGCTGCGCGCGGCGGGTGACGCGACCGGCACCGACACGTCGACCTGGCTGTCGTGGCTGTCGCCGATCGGCTGGGCGCAGCAGGTCCGGCCGTTCGCCGGTGACCGGTGGTGGGTGCTCATCTACCTGGTCGCGTTCGCCGTGCTGGTGGCCGCGGGCGCGTACGCGCTGGTCGCCCGCCGCGACCATGGCGCGGGCCTGCTGGCACAGAAGCCGGGCAGGCCGACCGCGAGCCGGAGCCTGTCGAGCCCGCTGGCGCTGGCCGTGCGGCTCCAGCGCGGCGGCGTCGCGGGCTGGCTGGTCGGCATGGCCATCGGCGGCCTGGTGATGGGCAGCATCGCCTCGCAGGTCGGGGACTTCCTCGACACCGACCAGGCCCGCGAGATGATCATGAAGCTGGGCGGGGAACGCGGGATCGTCGACGCGTTCCTGTCGGCGGAGATGGGCATCATCGCGGTGATCGTGTCCGCGTACGGGATCTCGTCGGCCATGCGGCTGCGGGCGGAGGAGACCGCGCTGCGGGCCGAGCCGATCCTCGCGACCCGGGTCAGCAGGGTGCGCTGGGCGGCGAGCCACGTCATCGTCGCACTCGCCGGGACGACCCTGCTGATGATCACGGTCGGCCTGTTCGGCGGGTTCGCGCACGGCGCCGCGAGCGGGGACATGGGCGCGATGGGCCGGGTGCTCGGGGCAGCGCTGGTGCAGTTGCCCTCGGTGTGGGTGCTGACCGGCATCACCGTGCTGGTGTTCGGCGTCGCGCCGGGACTCGTGATGGCCGGCTGGGGCGCGCTGGTGGTGTTCCTGCTGCTCGGACAGCTGGGGCCGATCTTCGAGCTGCCGCAGTGGGCGATGGACATCTCGCCGTTCACGCACACGCCGAAGCTGCCCGGCGCGGAGTTCACCGCGACGCCGCTGGTGTGGCTGACCGTGGTGGCCGCGGCGCTGGTCGCGACCGGGCTGGCGGCCTTCCGCCGCCGCGACCTCGGCTGACCCCGATGCCATGAAGGGTCACTTCGAGTGAAGGGACCCTTCATGGCATTCCGTCACACGGTGTCGAGCCGGCTCACCTTCCAGCCGTCCTCTGTGCGCGCCAGGTCGGCGGTCACCCGGGTCTGCTTCGTGGTCGGCTGCTGCCCATCGGCGGTGACCTCGATGGACACGGCGGCGATCAGGTGCGCGGTGCCCGCCCGCCCGTCGAGCTCGGTGAGGCCGACGTCGAGCACCTCGGCGGTGGACGTGGTCCTGGCGTTCGCGACCTGGCCCGTGTACCGCTCCCGGTTGTCCCGCAGCTCGGCCAGCAGTTCGCCGGTCGCGACGGACTCCCAGCGGTCCAGGCCCGCCTCGGCCTCGCGGTAGTCGAGGGTGTTGAACACCTCGACGGCCGCCTCGCCGTCCGCCAGCGCGGCGTCCCGCTCCGTGGCGAGACGGGTGTCGGCCGCTTCGGTGGTGGACGTTGGCTTCGGCCTGGCTGTCTCGCCGTCGCTCGAGGACACCACGACGATCGCGATCACGCCGCCGACGACGAGCAGCGCGGCGATGCCGAGGATCGCGAACAGGTTCGCCCGGCTCCTGCGGGGTGGCGGGTAGGTCATTTCCCCTCGTAGAGATCGATGTCGGCGACCTTCCAGTCGCCGTCGACGCGCTCGATCGTGGCGCGGAACACCGCGCTGGCTTCGGTCTTCTGCCCCGTGCGCGCGCTGCTGGTCTCCTGGTCGAGGAACACGAGCACGACGGCGTGCCCTTCCCGCAGCACCAGCGTCGCCGACTCGGCGACCGTGCTGGTCAGCGTCACCTGTTGCGCCTGCGCCTGTGTGGCGACCGTCGCGAACAGCTCGCTGTACCTGTTGCTGAACTCACCGGTGGTGAGGCGGCCGAACGTGGCCTCGTGCGCTTCGAGGTCAGTGTAGGTGAACGAGAACAGGTCCTCGCTGAGCGAGGTCGCCGCGTCGATCGCCGCGCTGGTGGCGGAGGCGTCGATGAGCGCACGGTTGCCCGGGCCGAGGACCTCCTCCTGCGCGGCGGCGGAGACCCCGGTCAACGTGCCCATGAGGACGGCCACCACCACGGCCGACCGGGCGATTCCCCAACGTGACATGCGAGCTTGTATATCAGGAATGAAGTACGGGCCATGGCGGTTGATCACAAACGGTCTGACGAGCTGATGGGGGTGGTGGCGGTTTCCGCGCGCAAGGAGCGACTGCCCAGCGAGGTGTGGGTGCTCGTCGCGGCCAACTTCGTCATCGCGGCCGGGTTCGGGCTGGTCGCACCCGCGCTGTCGACGTTCGCCAGGTCCTTCGACGTGAGCGTGACCGCCGCGTCGGTGGTGGTCAGCGCGTTCGCGGTGGCCCGGCTCGTGTTCGCGCCCGCCAGTGGGCGGCTCGTCTCGATGCTCGGTGAACGTCGCGTGTACCTGACCGGCATCACGATCGTCGCCGTGTCGACCGGTGTGTGCGCGTTCGCCGCGAACTACTGGCAGCTGCTCTTGTTCCGGTCACTTGGCGGGATCGGGTCGACCATGTTCACGGTGTCGGCGATCGCACTGCTGATCCGGCTGACGCCGGCGCCGCTGCGTGGCCGCGCCTCGGGGTTGTGGGGCACCGGGTTCCTGACGGGCAGCGTGGCGGGGCCGCTGCTCGGCGGCGGGCTGCTGACCTTCTCCCTGCGCGCGCCGTTCATCGTGTACGCGCTGTTGCTGCTGGTCGCGGTGCTCATCGTGTGGTGGTTCCTGCGCCATTCGACGCTCGCGGCCAAGGTGGCGGAGGAGGAGACGTCGCCGTTCAGAGTGCGGGAGGCGCTGCGGAGCCGGGCGTACGTCGCGGCGCTGGGGTCGTCGTTCGCGAACGGCTGGGCCGTGTTCGGCGTGCGGGTATCGCTGGTGCCGCTGTTCGTGGAGGAGGTCCTGCACCGGGACGGTGCGTTCGCGGGGACCGCGCTTGCCGTGTTCGCGGTGGGCAACGTGCTGATGCTGCTGGTGTCGGGCCGGATGGCCGACTCGTGGGGCCGCAAGCCGACGGTGCTGCTCGGGCTGGTCGTGGCCGCGGGCGGGACCGTGTGGGTCGGCTTCACGACCGACGTCCCGACGTTCCTGATCGCGACCGTGGTGGCCGGGCTGGGGGCCGGGCTGCTCTCACCGCCGCTGACGGCGACGGTCGCGGACGTGATCGGATCGCGCGGACGCGGCGGCCCTGTGCTGGCGACGTTCCAGATGACCGCCGACATCGGTGCCGTGCTGGGCCCGATCGTGGCCGGCCTGCTCGCGGACGGCGTGTCGTACACGGCGGCGTTCGCGGTGACCGGTGGGCTGTGCGCACTGGCCGCGTTCGCGTGGCTCCCGGCCCAGGAAACCCTGCCCCGCAAGGTCACCCCGCAGGATGACGTCGTGCCAGTGGACGAGGCCGCCACCCGGCCGTGAACGCCTCCGGCCCCCGGATTCCAGCGTAACGGGCGGGACCGACAGAACCGGGCCGCGCGCGGCGGGCTGTGGACAACGCGGGGACCTGTGGACAACCCGCCTACGGCGACCTCGGACTGTCGGTGCCTCGTGGCAGGCTGGAAACCGGGGGCCGGAGGCCAACGGTTTACGCATGGCCGCCGTTCGGCGACTCAACGGACGTGGACGAGAACAACGCGGTCCTGGCCAAACGGTTCGGTGCCGACATGCGGCGCGGCATCGCCGAACTCTCGAACCAGGGTTACGACGCGACCTACTTCCGCCGGATGCTCGGCGACCACGGACCGGTCGAGACGGCCAGACGACTGGTCACAGACCCGAAGCCGTCCTATGGGCTCTGGAAGCTCCAGCAGATGAACCGCCTCGACCTGAGTGTCGAGATGTGGGTGCTGCTGCCCTGGTACGAGCCGCTGTTCGCGCCCGAGGTGCGGCAGCTGGCCGAAGCGAAGCTGCGTGCCCTCGGCGTCGACGTCGCCGCGGAGCTCGCCCGGCTCGTCAGGAAACCGGAGCCGGGCGAGCCGTGACGCTCAGGCCAGCGGGGTGGCGTGGCGGAGGATCATGAAGTCGAACACGAAGGCGGTCACCTCGCCGGACTCGGAGCGGCCGACCCACACGGGGTAGCCGCCGTCGCCCCAGCCCGTCTCGACGGCCAGCAGGTTCGCGCCCGACTCCGGCTCGGGGACGTTCGTGACGTGGCCGCTGAACTCCATGTCCTCGATGATGTCCTCGTACGCCTCCGCCACCTCGGCGTCCACCAGTGCGAGGCGGCCGCCGTCGACGCCCACCGAGAAGTAGCTGTCGTCGCCCAGCATGCGGACGTCCTCGCCCTCGCGGAGAGCGGGCTCCCAGCGGGCCGCTGGCGTCTCGCTGATCACCAGTTTCGCCGCCGCCACCCTGGTGTGCTCTGCGTCGTCGGCGAAGCGGATCACCGAAAGCAGCAGGGGGTACTCCCCCGGCTCCACGGTGTCGACGTACGGTTCCTGCTCGACCAGCCACGGGTCCGGGTCGCCCGCGACCAGGTTGCCGCTCGCCAGCCACAACCGTCCGCCATCGGCGACCTCGACCGTCACCTCGCGGCCGTCGTCGTCCAGCCGGTACCGGCCGCCTGCCTCGAACGCCTCGTCCAGCCCCGTCGGCCGCATCGGCGACGGCGGGTGCCACGGCAGCTCCTCCGGCGCGGGACCGGCGTCGGCCACCTCGCGGACCGTCAGCCGGACCGGCGAAGCCAGCAGCTCGTCCAGGTACGCGACCGTCACCCAGTCGCCGAAGCGCGGCATCGGCCGGGACGTCTTCGCGATCTCCAGCGGCTCCAGCAGGTCGTCGTCCAGCTCCTCGTCCGACCAGCTCCAGTCGCTCCGGTCGCCGTCGAGGCCGTACTCGCTCGTCCGCTGGGCCACGCCCGCGTCGAACTCCAGCTGGTCCGGCCCGGTGTACACCCACTGCTCGGCCAGCCGCAGCACGAGCATCCCCGAGCCGTCGGCGGTGGGGAACCGGCGCAGCTCCACCATCCGGTCGCGCCTGCCATGGTCGTCGAACAGCCAGGCCGCCGCGTGGCCTGCCTGCCAGCACACCTCGACGAGCGCCAGCGGCCGTTCCCCGGCCAGCAGCATGACGGCGTACTGCTCACCCGCCTCGTCGCGCTCGCGGGCCACGGACTCCGGAAGTGGCCGCACGACCGTCCCCGGCTCGGGGTCCCAGCCCTCGCAGTAAACGGCTTCAGCGGCGATAACGTGGTTGGTCACCAGAGGATCCTGGCACCAGCCCGCCGCCACCCCGACAGCACCCGTCTCGCGTAGGTTCGGAACCATGGCCACGCTGGTTACCTTCCACGCACACCCCGACGACGAGTGCATCGCCTGCGGCGGCGTCATGCGCAAGGCACACGAGGACGGCCACCGGGTCGTCCTCGTCATCGCCACCCGAGGTGAACTGGGCGAAGTGCCCGACGGCTACCTCGAGGACGGCGAGGAGCTGTGGCAGCGCAGGGTCGTCGAGACCCGCGCGGCCGCCGACATCCTCGGCGCCGACCGGCTGGAGTTCCTCGGCTATACCGACTCCGGGATGATGGGCGAGCCGACCAACGACTCGCCGGGCACGTTCTGGACCGCGGACGTCGAGGAGGCCGCCGCCAAGCTCGCCGCGATCCTCCGCGAGGAGCACGCTGACGTGCTGACCGTGTACGACGACCACGGCGGCTACGGCCACCCCGACCACATCCAGGTGCACCGCGTCGGCATGCGGGCCGCCGAGCTCGCTGGCACACCGAAGGTCTTCCAGTCCACGATGAACCGCGACCGCGTGCGTGCCGGCCGGCGGGAGTTCGCGGAGCGCGCGGGTGTCGAGATGCCCGACCTGGGTCCCGACTTCGGCACGCCGGAGGCGGAGATCACCTGCTCGGTCGACGTCACCGCCTACACCGAGCACAAACGCAAGGCCATGCGCGCGCACGCGAGCCAGATCAGCGAGCAGTCGTTCTTCCTCGCGATGCCGGACGACGCGTTCACCTTCGCGTTCGGCACCGAGTGGTTCATCCGCGCCGGTCAGGGCCCCGGCATCACGGAGACGGACCTCATGGCATGACCGTCGACGTCCACTTCGAGATCACCGGCCACGGCACGCCGGTCGTGCTGGCCGGGTCGCTCGGTAGCGACCTGCGCATGTGGGACCCGCAGGTCGGGGCGCTGACGGCGGCCGGGTTCCAGGTCATCAGGTACGACCACCGCGGCCACGGCCGGTCTCCCGCGCCGGAGGGCCCGTACGCACTGGAGGAGCTGGCGGGCGACCTGCTGGCGCTGCTGGACCGGTTGGCGCGCAAGCGGGTCTCGCTGGTGGGGCTGTCGCTCGGTGGCATGGTCGGCATGTGGCTGGCCGAGCACGCGCCGGATCGTCTCGAACGGCTGGTCCTGTGCTGCACGTCCGCGGCGCTCGGCCCGGCGTCGATGTGGCGGGAACGCGCGGAAACCGCACGCACACAAGGAATGGCGGTGCTGGCGGACGCGGCGGTCGGCCGCTGGGTCACCGCGGGGTTCGCGAAGTCGAACCCGGACAGGGTGGCCTGGCTGCGTGACATGGTCGCGAGCCACCCGGCCGATGGCTACGCGTCGTGCTGCACCGCCATCGAAACCATGTCCATTGTGGACACACTCGGCACCGTCACCACGCCGACGCTGGTGATCGCGGGCGCCGACGACGCGGCCACCCCGCCGGACCACGGCCGCCGCATCGCCGACGCGATTCCCGGCGCCCGCCTGGAGATCGTGCCTGGCGCCGCGCACCTCGGCAACGTCGAACAGCCGGACACGTTCACCGGCCTGATCATCGACCACCTCCGCCCGGACCGCCGCGCACTCGGCACGACCGTGCGCAGGCAGGTGCTCGGCGACGAGCACGTGGACCGCGCGGACGCACGCATGACCGAGTTCACCAGGCCGTTCCAGGAGTACATCACCGAGGGCGCGTGGGGTTCGGTGTGGTCACGCCCCGGGCTGGACCGGCGCACGCGGAGCGCGGTGACGCTGGCGGCGCTGACCGCGTTGCGTGCGCACGAGGAGCTGCCGATGCACGTTCGCGCGGCCCGCCGCCACGGCCTGTCCGACGCGGAGATCGGGGAGATCCTGTTGCACACCGCGGTGTACGCGGGCGCACCGGCGGCGAACGCGGCGTTCGCCATCGCGCAGAAGACCCTCGACGAGGAGTGAGTCCGGTCACTCGAAGGTGATCCCCGACACCAGCTTCTCCGGTTGCGGCGCGCCGTCGGCCACCGCGACCGCGTAGGCCAGCCGCAGCGTCTCCCCCGCCTCGACCGGCACCTCCGACGCGAAGAACGGCGCCGGGCACACGCACGCGAACGGCGTCGCCCGCACGAACCACATCGTCGGGTGCCCCGGGTTTGTCGGCGCGTCCACGAAGACCAGCGTCGACGAGCGGCCGTGCCCGTCGTGGCGGCCTCGGTAGGCGAGCCACGGCGCGCGGCTGCCCATCAGCTCGTCACCGCCCGCGCCTGTCGGCAGCAGGACCTCGCCGTCGGTGAACGAGCGCGGACCGCGCCACATCAGCCCGCCGTACCCGGCGTTCGGACGGCCCTCGGTGGTCGGGCTGCCGATCGCGATCGGCGCCTCGGACACGTTCGTCATGCCGGTGGCGAAGGTCAACGCCCACCCACCGTCCACAAGGGACAATTCGAGGGTGCGGACCTCGGTGAACAACAGCGAACCGTCCGCCGCGTGCCAGTCCAGCCGCTGCGTCACCGTGCCGCCGTCGACCGACAGCGTGCGGTGTGCCTGCGTGCCGTTGTTGGCCAGCTGCACGTAACCCTTGTCCCGCACGAAGGTCGGGCCGCCCCAGAAGTTCTGCGTGCCCACGTTCGGCAGCGACCACGCGAGGCCCTTGTGCCAGACGTGGTCGTGCGGGCGGTAGATCGACACCACGTCGCCGGTCAGCGTGCGGACCGGGTGGAAGTACGGCCGAGGCGACTCGAGGTCCGGCTCGGGCGGCCGGTAGACGTACCGGCACAGCTCGATCCCGTCGTGTGTCGCCAGCAGCGCGGCCCCGTCGTCGGTCAGTTCCACGGCGCACCCGTCCCGTCCATCCGGTGGTAGAACGGAGAATCCGGCCTCAGCGTACCCCGGCGGACCCGTTCACCCGTGAAGGCCGACGCGTAGATCGCGGCGATCAGCTCGACCGTCAGCCGCGTGTCCGGCAGCGTCACCGGTGGTGCGGCACCCGTCTCCAGCGCGTCCAGCACCACAGCGAACTGGGCCTTGTGCCCGCTCGCCACCCCGGCCGGGCCGGGCGCCCACGCCGCCGCGACCTCGGACTCGTGCCCAGGCGCGGCCGTGACGCGCCAGTTGTGGTCGGCGTAGCCGTAGACGTGGTCCAGCTCGATCGTCGCGTGCTCGTAGTCGAACCGCAGGTAGCTCTGTTCTCTCGGCGACACCACGCTGTTCACGATCGTCGCCACCGCACCGCTGGCGAAGGTGACGATGGCGCACGACAGGTCCTCGGTCGCGGTCGGCTTCGCCTGCCGCGCCGCGACCGCCACCACCTCGGTCCACTCACCCATCACCGACAGCAGCAGGTCGAACTGGTGGATCCCGTGCCCCATCGTGGGACCGCCGCCCTCGACCTCCCAGTTTCCTCGCCACGGCACGGCGAAGTACTCGTCGGGGCGGTACCACAGCGTGTGGCACACGGCGGTGACCTGGCGGCCGAGCCGGGGGTCGCCGGCCAGGCCGCGGAGGCGGACGGCGCCGCTGCCGAACCGGTGCTGGAACACGGTCGCGAAGAACGCGTCACCCGCCGCCGCCTCGATCGCGTCCAGCTCGGCAAGGCTGCACACCGGCGGCTTCTCGCACAGCACCGACACCCCGCGGGACAGGCACGCAATCGCTTGCGGCGCATGCAGTCCCGGCGGCGTGCACAGCGTGACGAGGTCCGGTTGCTCGTGGTCAAGCAGCTCGTCCAGGTTCGGGTACACCGAGGGCACCGACCACTTCGCTGCGTACGCGCCGAGCGCGACGGCGTCGATGTCGGTCGCCGCGACGATCCTTGCCCGGCCTGCCTGCGCGGCCAGTGCCTCCCCGTGGAAACCCGCGATCACCCCGGTGCCCACGACCGCGCACGACAGCTCCATCAAGTCACCGTAACGCGCGTGTCACGCTCCTCGTCCGGGCCGATCTCCCGTTCCGGGCCGTCGATGCCGGCGGGCAGCACATGCCGCACGTCCGCGCTCGACGCGCCCAGCCACAGCTCCACGTCGCCCGGCTCCACGACACGTTTCCCGGACAGCCCGGTGAACGCGGTCGCCTCCGGCGGCACCTCGAACCCGACCCGCCGTGACTCGCCCGGCGCCAGCCACACCTTCGCGAACCCGAGCAGCCGCCGAACGGGTCTGGCGACCTGCGCGACCGGATCGTGCAGGTACAACTGCACCACCTCGGCCCCGTCGCGCGCACCCGTGTTGGTCACCGTGACCGAGACGGTCAACCCGTCGCCGGTGACGTCCGTCCACTCGAAACTCGTGTACGAAAGCCCGTGCCCGAAAGGGAAGGCCGGTGTCGGGTCGACCGAGCTGCTGCCGTTGCGCATGGCCAGCGGTGCCCCGAGGTACGGCGACGGCGACGCGAACGGGTCGGCGGGCACGCTCACCGGCAGCCGCCCGGACGGTGAAACACGTCCGGTCAGCACCCCGGCGACCGCGGGACCGCCTTCCTCGCCGGGAAAGAACGCCTGCACGATCGCGGCGCACCGGCCCGCGTACTGGCCGAGCGCGTATGGCCGCCCTGTCAACAGGACCAGCACCACCGGGGTGCCGGTCGCCAGCACCGCGTCCAGCAGCGCGAAGCCCGGTATCCGGAGGTCGGAGGCGTCGCAGCCCTCACCGGACGTGCCACGCCCGAACAACCCGGACTGGTCGCCGAGCACCACCACGCACACGTCGGCGTCCCGTGCCGCGGCGACCGCCTCGTCACCGCCCTCGGCGTACACGGCGGCAGGCAGCGCGGACCGCAGCGTCGGGATCTCGACGCCCTTCGGCGCCGACGGGATGTGGCGCGGAAACGTGTAGCAGCCGAGCATCGCGGCGTCCGTGTCCGCCTGCGCCCCGACGAGCGCGACCTTCACGTCGTCGCGCAGCGGCAGCACGCCGTCGTTCGACAGCAGGACAACGGACTCCTCGGCGAGCGTCCGCGCGATCGCCCTGCCCGCGGGCGGGTCGAAGTCCACAGTGGACGGCGCGGACGGCGCCCAGTCCGCGTCGAGCATGCCGAGCACGCACTTCTGCCGCAGCACGCGCGTCACCGCGCTGTCCACCAGGGACTCCGGCACGTCCCCCGCGAGCACCGCGTCCAGCAGCGGCGTGCCGAAACACCGCACCTGCGGCAGCTCCACGTCCACCCCGGCCGCGAGCGCGATCCTCGCCGCACCACGGGCATCGGCGGCGAGCCCGTGCTGCTTCTCGATGAACGTGACGCCGAAGTAGTCCGAGACGACCGTGCCGTCGAACCCCCAGTGTTCCCGCAGCAACCCGGTGAGCAGTGCGTGGTCGGCGACCGGCGGCACCCCGTCGACGTCGGCGTAGGAGTGCATGACCGACTCCGCGCCTTCCTTCAGCGCCGCCAGGAACGGCGGCAGCAGCACGTCCGCGACCTCACGGGGACCGGCCGCGACCGGCGCGAAGTTGCGGGCGCCACGCGAGGCCGAGTAACCGACGAAGTGTTTGAGCGTCGGCATGATCCCGGCCGACCGCAGGCCGCGCACGTACGCCGTGCCGATGGCCGTGACCAGGTGCGGGTCCTCGCCGATGGTCTCCTCGGTGCGGCCCCAGCGCACGTCCCGCGTCACGTCGAGAACCGGCGCGAGCCCTTGGTGCACACCGACTTCCCGCATGGTCGCGCCGACGGTCGCCGCCATCCGCTCGACCAGCGCGGGATGCCACGCGGCGCCCCACGCGAGCGCGGTCGGGTAGATCGTCGCGCCGTGGGCCATCAGCCCGGAGAGGCACTCCTCGTGGACGACGGCGGGGATGCCGAAGCGCCCCGCGCCCATGATCTCCGCCTGTAGCCCCGCGAGCCGTCGCGCGCCATCGGCGGGTTCGACCGGCGCGGTGCCGAACGGCCGGGTCAGCTGGCCGAGCCCGTTCTTGATCAGCTCGGGCCAGTTGAGGTCGTCGTCCACCAGCTCGTGCTGGAACGGCGCCACCTGTTCGTCCGAAGTGGACTGATTGAGCCACACCCCGTACAGCTGGCCGAGTTTCTCGCGCAGCGTCATCCGGTCGACCAGGTCGGCGACCCGCTCGTCGACCGAGCGCGTCGGATCCCGCCACGGCTCGTCGCGCATCGCGCACTCCAATCCCGAAAGTTTCGACCGGCCAGAACCGGTTGAATTCCAAGCTAACCGTGACATGTACCGGTAGCAAGGGATTGACCTTGGTGTGACGCGCGTCGTAATCTCCTGCCAACTACCGGATGTACTCCGAAACTTACGGCAGGTTGATCGCGCTGTGGCGAGCGGCTGTCCGCCCCGGCGCGCGGGCCACTTCCTGAAAGGCGCGCCCATGGTTCCCCAGCGGCTACCCAGACGATCCTTCCTCGGGCTTCTCGGCGCCGGTGTCGGCGCGAGCGTCCTCGGCACCAGCGCATGCGGCACCGATGCCACCTCGGGCGGCGGTGGCGGCACGTTCCAGGTGTGGGTTCTCCAGGAGGAGAGCCAGAACGTGGCCCACCAGGGCGCCGTCGACCGGTTCAACAAGAACTCCGAGGTCAAGGCGCGGATCGTCGCGTCCCCCAACGACGGCTACGCCGACAAGCTGCACGTCTCGATGGGCAGCGGCAACAAGCCCGACGTGTTCTACAACTGGGGCGGCGGCAGCATCCGCACGTACGCGCGGGACGAGCTGCTTGTCGACCTGACCTCGTACTTCGACAAGGACAAGGCATGGAAGGACAGCTTCCTCCCGTCCGTCCTCGAAGCCGGGACGATCGACGGCAAGTACTACGGCGTGCCAGCACGCGGCATGCAGCCGATCATCCTGTTCTACAACAAGAAGGTCTTCTCCGACCACGGCGTGCGGCCGCCAGGGACGTGGACCGAGCTGATGGCGGCCGTCGACCGGTTCAAGTCGAACGGCATCATCCCGTTCGCGCTGGCGGGTGGCGACTCGTGGACCGAGCTGGTGTGGCCGGAGTACCTGGTCGACCGCATCGGCGGCGCAGAGGTGTTCAACCGCATCGCCGCCGGTGAGAAGGACGCGTGGCGCGACCCGGCCATCACGAAGTCCATCGACATGATCCGCCAGTTGGTCGACCGGGGCGGCTTCGGCGACAGCTACGCGTCCGTGCGGTGGGACGGCGCGGGCGCGTCGACGCTGATCGCGCAGGGCAAGGCGGCCATGCACCTCATGGGTTCGTGGGAGTACACGAACCAGGTCACCGACCAGCCGGAGTACGCGAAGAACGACCAGGGCTTCATCCCGTTCCCGACCGTCGATGGCGGGGCGGGCGACCCGAAGGCCATCGTCGGCAACCCCACCAACTACTTCTCGGTCAGCAAGGACTCGAAGAACGTCGACGCCGCGATCGAGTTCCTGAAGCAGGAGATGTCCTCGGACGCCTACGTCGACCAGTGGCTCAAGGCTGGCGACGTGCCCGCGGTGACCGGCCTCGAATCCAGGATGGACAAGGCGGCGGACCCGGCGTTCGCCAAGGTGGTCTACGACATGGTCAACGACGCGCCGACGTTCCAGCTGTCCTGGGACCAGGCCATCGACCGCGCGCAGGCACAGCCGATGCTCGACGCGCTCGCGAAGGTGTTCCTCGGCCAGTTGGACGCGGCCGGGTTCGTCAAGGCGAACGAGGACGCGGCATAGATGGCTGTCGTTGTGGAGACGCGGGCGCCCGCGCGACCGGCGCCCGCGCCACCGCGCCGGGGAAAGGGGCGGGTCAACCGCCCCGGAGCCCTGTACCTGCTGCCCGCGCTGGTGTTCTTCGGCCTGTTCGCGGCGCTCCCGCTGGTTCTGGTGCTGTACCTGTCGTTCACCGACTGGAACGGCATCGGCACGCCCGGCTTCATCGGCGTGGACAACTGGGTGCGGATGATCGAGAACGAGGCGATCTGGGACGTCACGTGGACGACCCTGTTGCTGACCGTGCTGTGCTGGGTGACGCAGACGCCACTGTCGATCCTGCTCGGCGTGTGGGCGGCGGGCAAGCAGCGCAACCGTGCGGTCCTGTCGGCGCTGTTCTTCCTGCCGCTGCTGCTGTCGACCGCCGCGATCGCGTTGCTGTACAACCGGTTGTTCGACCCGTATGTCGGCATCGGCCGCGGGTTCGAGCCGCTGCGCAACATCCTCGGCACCACGAGCGGTGCGCTCACCGCGATCGTGATCGTGGTCGGCTGGCAGTTCATCCCGTTCCACACGCTGCTTTACCAGGCGGCGGCGAGGAACATCCCGAAGGTCCTGTACGACGCGGCCTATGTCGACGGCGCCGGGGGCTGGCACCAGTTCTGGTACATCACGCTGCCGCAGCTGAAGAACACGCTCATCACGTCGTCCACGATCATGATCGTCGGGTCGCTGACGTACTTCGAGACCATCTTCCTGCTGACCAACGGCGGCCCGGCCGCGTCGACCCGCACACTGCCGCTGGAGATGTACTTCCGGTCGTTCCGGTCCTACGAGTTCGGCTACGCGTCGACGATCGCGTCGGTGCTGGTGATCGTGGCGACGGCGATCTCCCTGCTCATCGTGCGGTTCTCCGGGTTCGGGAAGATGCGCAGCACGTTGGAGGGACTGTGAAGGCCAGGCCGAACTACGCTGCGGGCGCACTGTCCGCGATGTGGCTGGTGATCGTCGGGATCCCCATCTACGTGATGATCTCCTGGAGCCTCCAGACCAGGGACAGCTTCCTGGACAGAGGCCCGCTGGCGATCCCGGGTTCCATCACGCTGAGCAACATCAGTGAGGTGCTGGACAGCGGCTTCATGCGCTACCTGCTGAACACGGTGATCGTCACGGCGGCGTCGGTGGCACTGACGCTCGTGGTGGCGATCCCGGCCGCGTACGCGATCGTCCGGTCGATGAGCTGGTTCTCCGGCACCATGTTCCGGATCTTCCTAGCCGGCATGGCCATCCCGGCGCAGGCCACGATCATCCCGCTTTACCTGATCATCAACCGGATGCAGCTGTACGACTCACTGACCGCGATCATCCTGCCCACGGTGGCGTTCGGCCTGCCACTGGTCATCCTGGTCCTGGTCGGCTCGCTCAGGGACGTGTCGACCGAGCTGTACGACGCGATGACGGTCGACGGCGCCGGCCCGTTCCGGATCCTGTGGCAACTGGTCATCCCCATGTCCAAGGGTGCGATCGCGGCGGTCGGGACGTACACGGCGCTGGGCGCGTGGAACCAGTTCCTGTTCCCGTTGGTGCTGACACAGGACCCGTCGATGCGGGTCCTCACCCTCAGCCTGACCAACTACAAACAGGAGTTCCAGATCAACGTGCCGGGGATGATGATGGCGGTGATGATGACCGCGTTGCCGGTGTTCGTCCTGTACCTGGTGGCACGCCGGTGGCTGATCGCGGGCCTCGCCGGGATGGGCAGCAAGTAGGATTCCGAAAGTTTCGGACCGTTTCGGGGAGTGCGACGTGGCGAGAGAACGCAAGGTGACGATCAACGTCATCGCGGCGGAAGCAGGCGTGTCGGTGCCCACTGTGTCCAGGGTGCTGAACGGCAGGTCAGACGTGTCCCCGACAACCCGTGCGCGCATCGAGGCGCTGCTGACCCAGCACGGCTACCAGCGCAGAGGCTCCCGCCGGGGAGAGCACGCGGGGCTGGTGGACCTGGTCTTCAACGACCTGGACAGCCCGTGGGCGGTGGAGATCATCCGAGGCGTGGAGGACGTGGCCCACGCAGCGCAGGTGGGCACGGTGGTAAGCGCCATCCACCGCCACTCGGCCGCCACCCGCCAGTGGCTGGACAACCTCCGAGCCCGCAAGTCCGACGGGGTCATCCTGGTGACGTCCACCCTCCAGCCCTCTCACCAGGCAGAACTCCGCCGCCTCAACGTCCCGGCCGTGGTCATCGACCCGGCGGGCGGCCCGGCGCTGGAAGTCCCGACCATCGGCGCGACGAACTGGGCGGGTGGCCGAGCGGCGACAGAACACCTGACGTCGCTGGGCCACCGCCGAATCGGTTTCATAGCCGGACCCGCGTCACTGCTGTGCAGCCGAGCCCGCCTGGACGGCTACCGAGCCGCTCTCGACGCGGCGGGCCTGCAGGTATCGGACGAACTGATCCAGCCGGGCGACTTCTACCACGAGTCGGGCTTCCGGGGCGCGACAGCGCTGATGTCCCTGCCGGAGCCCCCGACCGCGATCTTCGCGTCGAGCGACCAGATGGCCTTCGGCGTGTACGAGGGCTTACGCCAACGAGGCCTCCGAGTCCCGGACGACGTGAGCGTGGTGGGTTTCGACGACCTCCCGGAGGCGCGCTGGGCATCGCCCCCACTGACCACGGTCCGCCAGCCACTGGCGGAGATGGGCACCCTCGCCGCCCGCATGCTGCTACGCCTGTCCCGAGGCGAGGAAACGGACAGCCCCCGGGTCGAACTGGCAACGGACCTGATCGTCCGCAACAGCACCGCCCCACTCTGATCAACGGTCCAGCTCCGCGGTAGCCACACGCGCGTTGATCTCGACACCTTCGCGCAGGTGCTCGGGCAGGTCGGCGCGCTCGATTAGCCACGCCAGCCAGTCGGGCAGCAACGACTTCACCGCGAGCGTGACCGGGTGATCCGGGATCGAGTCGCGGATCAGCGTGGCCTGCACCGCGATCCGGCCTGGTGACACCGCGTACCAGGTCTCGGGTAGCGCACCTTCCATCCACTGTTCCACCAGTCCGTCCACGCCCTCGGGATCGGGCTGTTCACCACGCTTGCCGGCGTACCAGGACGTGAACTCGTCGGCCATCGGAGTGAGGTCGAGATCGTGGTACAGCGATCCGGCCGAGGGCAGCGACGTGCCACGCGCCTTCAGTGCCTCGGCGAGATCGCGGACGCGACGCTGCGCCCGGAACCAGTTGTCCATCACGACACGGGACTCATCCCCGAAGATCGAGTCCTCGCCGATGTCGAGGTGTGTGAGGCACAACAGCTCCGATGGCTCCGCCACCGGTCGCGGCGTCGTCTCACCGGCCGTGTCGCCGATGTCGGCGAGCCACGCGGCCGCGGCCTGGTCGACGTCGTCGAAGACATCCGCGCGGACCAGCCTCACGATGGCGTCGGCCGCGTCGATGTCGAACAGGAACACCAACGGGGTGCCACCTTGCCCGTAGGAGAAGCCTGCCAGCACCGCGAACCGAGTGCCATAGGCGTCGCGCATCCGGTACACCTCGCCGGTCGCGACCGGCGACAACAGATCATCCAGCCAGGCGGGGCCGCCTGCGTTGCGCAGCTTGCGCAAGGCCGCCACCGCGATCGACGCACACGCGGGAGTGCCGACCGAAGCGAGGCCGTGCAGCAGTAGGACCGCGTCTTCTCCTGCCTGTTCCCGCGTCGCGCTGATGAGTTCCTCGAACCACCATGAGAACCAGAGCCCATCGTGATCTCCCTGGACGACCCGGTGCAGTTCGGCACCCAGCAACTCAGCCGTCATCTGTTCGAGCTCACGCGGACCGTTCGCCGAGCCGAGCGTCACGGCCCCGTCGAGCACGGTCTTGATCGCGGGATCGAACCATGCCGGCCGCGTCCTGCCGCCCAGCCCGAACAAATCGGCCATGGCAGGCATCACGTCGGCGACGCTCAGCGACCGAGCCGCACGCGGCGGCGTGGGACCACGCTTCTTGGCCTTCTTCGACTTGCGACCACGAGACACCGGAGACACGCGTCGACGATAGTGATCGCGCCAGAGGTAGGTCATCGCGACTCGCGCTCGGGTGAGTCCTTCGCGTCCAGCAGATCCAGATAGCCCTCCACGGCCTCCCACAGGGAGTTCTCCGGATACCGGTCGTTGCCGCGATTCTCCCGCCGCCAGTCGCGTTCCCAGTAGTTCGCGTGCACCTCACGCAGGCGGGACAGCGCCGCGTCCAGAGCCGTGGCCGTGTGGGCACGCACCTCACACGGATCAGCCGACAACCGAGGCAGGTCGGAAAACCGGCGCTCCGACAGGGCCCGCAACACGTCCTCGTCGGGACCATCGACAGACCAGAACCGCACCGGCTCACGGATGTAGTGGTTCCACACCGGATCGTGCCGGGAGCGCCACCAGTACGCGAACGCACCCTTGTTGAGCCTGAGCGTGTCGACGAGCCATTCCGTGCCACGCGGGTGGGACTCCCACGGCACCTCCTCGGACGGCAGGTTCACCACCATCGCGACTTTGACGAGTTCAATCGGGTCGTCGCCGTCCAGCACCTCGCCGAACACGTAGGACTCGCGCAGAACCAGCTCGTTGCCCGGCGGCCACGTCGTGGTCTGCTGACACGCTTCGGCCAGCATGCGGAGCCTCTCCACGGCACGCTGGTAACGCATGTCCACCGTCCTCTCAACGTCCGACTGTGATGAAACCAGCCTGTGACGAGACAGCCAGACGGCGGTTGGCGTCATCGGGATCGAAACGTGCCGGGTCGAACTGGTCGCGGCTGTCCAACCCGAGCCAGTCGAGCATGGACTGGTGCTCCTCGTGACCGGGATCGGCGAGGATCTCGACCAGCTGCTGGTATCCGCCCACCCCACCGGAGTCCTCCGGCGGACAGGCGCCCTGGCCCGCGACACACCACGGACAACGCTGACCGTCCTCGGTGACGGTCACTTCCTCGACGAGGATCTCGTGATCCCAGGTGTCACCGAGGTCGTAGGTGTACTCGATGCGGCCGCCCGGTGACACCAGCTCGTTCAGCTTCGTCGCGTGTTCGTCGTGGTACTCCAGCTCCGGATCCGGCACTCCGTACTGGGTCTGCCCGTCGCTGAAGACGTGCATATGCGCGTTCTGCCAGCCCATGACGGCCTGGATGACGCCGTGCAAGCGATCAAGCCGGATCGCGGCCGGCACCAGCACCCGCCGCCACACCGGCGGCTCGTCCGCGTCCACCAGGGTGATCTTGAGCTGGTAGACGGGTTCACCAGCGTCCGGCTCGTCCAGGAGCGTGCGCATACCGGACAGGCCGAGCGCGGTCATCGCCACCGTCTCGTCCTCGATCGTCACCGCACCCAACCGCCGCAGGACATCGAGCACGAACCTGACGTCGCGGTCGTTGCACTGACGCCACAGACCGAGCTGGAACTCGGTGGCATCGTCCAGAACGTACGGCGCGGTCACGACATCCCACACCATCGCGCACAGGCGGTCGACCGGCTGGCCGTCCTGGTACAGCAAGGTCAACATCGCACGGGTGCCGCTCACGAACTCCGTGCGCAGCGGCGACTCGCCGGGCCCGGCAGGCAGAAACGCCTCACCCATCCGGTCGAACGTCGTGAACAACGTCAGCCACAACGCCCGCTGGTCATCGAGGAGAGCCGCGTTCTTCTTGACCGCCACCAACCGGTTGCCAGTCCTGCGGACGAGCCGCGCCGCCTTCGCCCACTCCACAAGCAGCGTCAGGTTGTGCAGCTCCTGGCTCGAGTTGGTCCGGTACACGCGATCGCCGATGGCGGGATCGAGCACGTCGCCGGTACCCAGTGATTCCACCAGTGCCCGGGCATCGGTCAGGGTGATGCGCCCCGTCTGGGTCAGCTTGCGCCCCGTGCCCACCCCGCGCACGAATGCCCGCACCTGCTCGACCAGCTCCGACTCCATGCCGGCAGCCTAGGTCCGCCCCTGCTCACGCGGCCGCTTGGCCGCCCGCCATGCGAATTGGGCCAAATGGACTAGTCTTCGACGCGTGCCGATCGCCCTGTGTCCCAGCTCTGGCCGTACGTGTTGACGGAGGGAAGCTCGATGGGGCCTGCGGGTATCCGTCGTGTATCGGCGACGCGGCTCGGTCTGGCCGCCGCCATGACCGTGCTCGGTACGACGTTGTTCCTTACCGGTGGGGTATTGCCGCAGGTGGCCAGTGCGGCCACCGCACCGGTCGAACTTGGCACCGCGGGGACCTACTCGGTGCTGGCCGGGTCGACGATCACCAACACGGGTCCGACCGTGCTCGACGGTGACCTCGGACTGAGCCCGGGCACGGGATTGACCGGATTTCCGCCCGGTGTGGTGAACGGGACGACCGAGGTCGCCAACGCGGCAGCCGCGACGGCCAAGACCGACCTGACCACGGCGTACGGTGACGCGGCAGGCCGCGCCACGACGACCACCGTGCCGACCGAGCTGGGCAACACCACCCTGACCGACGGCGTGTACGACTCGGCCGACGGCACGTTCTCGATCACCGGCGTCCTGACCCTCGACGGACTGGGTGACGCCAACTCGGTGTTCATCTTCAAGACGGCGGCCACCCTCACCACCGCGTCCGGCAGTGCGGTGAACCTCGTCAACGGGGCGCGCGCGGACCATGTCTTCTGGCAGGTCGGCGATTTCGCGACGCTCGGCGTGGACTCCAGCCTCGCGGGAAGCGTCCTCGCCCTCACGTCGATCACCGCCGGTTCCGGGGCGGACGTGACCGGACGGCTGCTCGTCATCGACGGTGGGGCCACTCTGGAAGACAACACCATCTCCAGCATCTTCGAACTGTCGATCACCGCGACGGAAACGGCGTTCCTCGGCGTCGGGGATCCTGGCGACACGATCACCGGCCAGCTCGGCCCGGTGACGGTCGATGCCGTCGGGATCACCTACTGGACGGCCACCGTCTCCACGACGAGTTTCACCATCACCGGCGGACCGACGACCATCGCGAACAGCGCCGTCAGCTACTGGGCGGGACCGGCGACCACGCAGGTCGGCACCGACACAGCCACCTCAGGACAGCTCACGGAGGCGGAGGCGGTGGTTCTGGACGGCGAACCAACCGCGTTCACCATGGTGTCCGGTGCCAACGACACGACGGTGAGCTGGAACCCGACGCTCGTCATCTCCGTGCCTTCGTCCGCGGTGGCAGGCACATACACCGGCACGGTGACACATTCCGTCGCGTAACGGCAGGTCGGTGCACCCGGTTTCGCCAGCATACGTCGCCCGAATGGGGTCCAGTTTGAGTGTCAATATTACTCGGCGCGACAATTTAATCAGCATATTCACTCGGCTCGGTACGATACCGAATGCCTCTATCGCTCAAATCTCCCTCGACGATTCCTTGTCATATGCTGATCGGCGCCCCGAAACTCCGTGGGGGCACCGCTTCGTGCAAACCTTGAGAAAACAGAGGCACATTGCATGCGTATCGCAAAATTCTTCGTCGTGGGCGGTTCAGCCGCCGTGCTCATTGCCGGGGCGGCGATCCCAGCCGCCGCCCAACCCACGGACACCACGAACGTGACGTTCGAGGTTCTGGCCGGCACCCTCGACATCGTCACACCCGAAGCCGCCGACCTCGGTGAAGGTGCTCCTGGCGAAGACATCGCGGGTCCGCTCGGACCCGTCACGGTCGACGACACCCGATCGAGCGTCGATGCCTCGTGGGAGGCGACCGTGACCGCCACGGCCTTCCAGACCGGCGGCGGATCCGACCCCGAGACGATCACTCCCGAGGAGATCGACTACTGGTCCGGTCCCGCGACTGGCTCTGTCGGCAACGGGACGTTGACTCCTGGACAGGACGACGCCGCGGCGGCGGCGCCCCTCAGCGCGACGGTGCCCCTCGTTGCGTTCACCCACGTTGGAGGCACGGGTAACAACACGGCCACCTGGGAACCGGGACTCATCGTGCACCTCAGGCCGGAGAACATCGCGGGCGTCTACAACGGCACGGTGACTCACTCCGTTGCTTAGGTTCCGACTTCGGTCGATCGGTCTGGCGGTCGTCGCCCTGTCCTTCGCGGGCACGGGACTGACCGCATACACCGGAACCGCCCAGCTGGATCCCGACACACATGGTGTCGGGATCCAGCTGTTGGACGCGCCGGTGAGTCGCCGCCACGATCCCCGCGCATTGCGCTACATCGTGGACCACGTGCCACCGGGCACGCTCATCCAGCGCCACATTCTGGTGACGAACAAGTCCAGTGACCGGCGGATCATCGAGGTATACCCGGGGGCCGCGGCCGTGCAAGGAGAGCGGTTCCGCTTCGGAGAAGGCAGGGCCGCCAACGATTTGACCTCCTGGATCGGCGTCGAGCGGCCGCGGCTGGACCTGGCCGCCGGGGAGGAGGCGAAGCTGGCCGTGACGATCCAGGTGCCCCCGAAGGCCTCGTCAGGCGAACGATATGCGGTGCTCTGGGCCTCGACGGTGCCCGCGGCGGCCGGCCGGCCGACTGCCAACGTGACGCAGATCCAGCGAGTCGGCATCCGGATCTACCTCGACGTCGGTCCGGGGGGAGAACCCGCGTCCTCGTTCACCATCGGTCAGCTGATGCCAGCCCGTGACGAACAAGGCCATCCGTCGGTCGCCGTGCACGTCGACAACACCGGAGGGCGGGCGCTGGACCTGACCGGTTCGGCCACTCTCTCGGACGGTCCAGCAGGCATGGCGGCCGGTCCGTTCGCGGTGAAGAAGGGCACGACCCTCGGCAAAGGACAGTCCGGCACCGTCACCGTGTGGTTCCCCCGGGAACTGCCGAACGGCCCATGGACGATCCGGGTCGAACTCAACAGCGGGACGACAACGGCCGATGTGACCGCACACATCAGCTTTCCGGATCCCGGAATGGTCGGCGAACCCGGCAGCCTTCTGACCAGCCCGTGGCTCATGGCGGGTTTCGCTTTGCCGTTGGCCGCCGGCCTTGCCTACCTGATCCACCGCCGGACACGCGGATCCCGTCCCGGGAAAAGCGGCCAGGAAGGGGCACGATGAGGCGCAGAGAACCCGATCCGAACAGAGCGGTTCTGGAGCCCGCCGCGTGGAGACGAACCGCGACCGGGATCGTGACCGGGATCGTGTCGATGACCTGCCTACTGCCCATGTCGGCGGTTGCGAACGCCGAGGTCGGCCGCCCGCAGACGGCAGCTCGCAGCGCTGCCGCGCAGCCGACCCCGCCCACCGCCACCGACGACAGTGATGTGAGCTTCCGCGTCGTTACAGGCGGCGTGGGTGAGCCGCCTGTGACGACGACACCGCCACCGTCATCGCAGGCCCCTCCTGGTGCTCCTCCCGGTGCTCCTCCCGGCGCTCCACCCGACGCTCCACCCGACGCTCCACCCGACGCTCCTCCCGGTGCCTCTCCCAACACTCTTGGCAGCACAGGGCTGAACATGCCGGTGGCGGAACTGGTCGGCCTGGCAATGGCTCTGCTCGTGCTCGGCCTTATCGCCGTCGCGATCACCCGCACCAAACGCAAACGACAACGAAGGACAACGGAGACCGCTGAGCCCGGCTTCGACGGCGAGTAGACACGGTCTGAACGACAGGAAGGGCCAACACGAGTCAGTGGCACGGCGCTGCCTGTTGCTACGTCAGCCTCGGCTTCACGGATCCACGCAAGCTCAGGACACGGGCATGACATAGCCCAGCTTGCGCACCGCCACGCGGAACTTCAGCTCCGCGTCGGGCGGGACCACGAGGTGACGGTCGCCGACGAGCCGGCAAAGGGAACGCGTCGCGCGATCGCGAGCGATGAGCGTCGCCAGCGCCGGGTCGGCGCATTCGATCACGCGCGCGTGCCCGAGGTCAGTCAACTGCCCGGCACGACGGGTGACATCGCCGACGAGAACGTCCAGCGCGCTGGGCAACTCGTTCTCGGCACGCTGGGCAAGAAACGCGGTGAACTCGGTCGGGTCACGTCCGCTGTCCACCGCGGCCAGCAGACTCGCCGAGGAGATCGTCCACACCCGATCCGCGGTCTGCTTGGCATATGCCGACAACAGCAGCTCACCACCTGGGTCGAGCGAGCCGGTGACAACGACGTCGAGGTTCGGCAGGACCTTCAGAACCTGGGCCTGGCCGGTGGCGGCCGGTGGCTGGTAAGTGTCCACCAGGCCCAGGGCGAAGCAGCCCAGGGCGTTGAGCCGAACCGCCCGCAGACCGTCGTAGCGGCTCAGCGTGTCCAGGTCGTCGGCACCCCAGTTATCCCGGAAGTCGTCCCGCTCGCCGGCGGGATGCACATACTCCAGATCGACCAGACCCAGCGTGCCCGCATACTCGAACAACACCGCCAGCGTGTAGCGGCCTTCCAGGAGCTCCCACCGGTGGAAGCCGTCATAGCCGAGGCTGCCGTACTGCGGGTCTTCGAGGTACAGCTTCCACAACGCCATGTCATTACGGGCGATCGTGGGACTCAGGCGCTCACGCCGCATGGTGGTGAACAGCCCATCCACACCGATCCACTCGTCGGGCGAGCAACCGGCCAACGCCCTGGCGACGATCTGCCGGCGCGGCTTGGCGGCGCTCAGCACGTTCTTGCTCCGCTGCCCCTTGATCTCCTCGATTCGGCTGAACTCGTCAATCACCGCGTGAGTCAGCCACCGCTGCCACAACGCCCGAATCACCTCGGCAGGTGGCGTGCTCAGTGCGGCACGTCCCTTCGGAGTCAACCGCAACCGCCCACCGTCGATCCTGGCCAACCCGCCCGCCTGCAACACCAGCGGCCACGCGAACGCCGCGATCGGCTCATCCAGGTAGAAATCGCCGTCCACCAGACGTGAACTCACCGTGCGGATGGTCGCAGCCGACGGCCGAGCGGTCTTCTCACTGCACCGCACCTGGCCGGCCGCACACAACTCCAGCACGGCCCGCAGGTTCAGCAGGGCTTGCTGCTCGGTCAGCCGCACCTGATGCCCTCCGATGCCGCTCATGCACCAGACCAGTGACGGTAAGCCTCGATCCACTCGGCCCCTTCAGGCGGTGACGTCGGCAGGGGCAGGTCAAGGTTCGGAATCCGCTGCCGCGAACGACCCCGCGTGCACACCGTCACAATCGTTTCGTCATCGGTCAGATCGACCTTCGCCACGGTGACGTCAACCCCCAGCACGCTGGTCTGGAACGGCACAGCGAGATGATCCTCGAGCATCGTGTAGAAACCCGTCACACACTCGCTGTCGTGATAACAGTCAACCATCGCCTCCGCGACCATGGCATCCAGCGCTTTACGACTCAACGACTTCACCAGGCCGAGACTAGCGAGCCGTCACAACGACGCCGAACGCACGTCGCCACCGTTAGATCAGCTGTACGTGCGTCGTAGCAGTTCAGTGAGCTTGCCTGTGAGCAACTGAGGAGTGCCCGGCACAGCCGTGATCGCACGCTCGCCTCGACCGAACGAGGCGTACACCGCCCAGCGACCGTGCTCCAGGTCAAGCACGGAGATCCACTCTTGGGACCGAGTCCGGTTGCCGGAATCGTCACGGCTGGCGGCGTAGAGACGGGCGACGGCATGGCGCGGTGCCCGCAACAGCGTATTCAGTCGGCGAACCTGTTCCGGCAACGTCGCCGCCGACCGGCGCATGACGCTCCCCACGGACTTCCTCCGGGCCGAGGAGTAATCCGCCTCGCGAAGGGTGATCGACTCACCGTGCCCGGCCCGCGCCTCCGGCAAGCGTCGGAGCAGGGACTCGGCGAGCCTCGTCGAGTCAGCCCGCTCGACCCGCACGCGGTCACCGGTACGAATCAGCGCGGCTGAGATTCGCCCGACGCCCGCGACCAAGACCGCCGATATCTCGTCGCCGCGCTTCATCCATCCGTAGTACTCGGTGCGGGCACTCCGATGCACCAGGGCCAGCGTGTTCCGCAGTTCCCCGAGCTGGTCCTGATCATCCAGGCCGGCCCCGGTCAAGTCCTCGCGTAGCGCCCGCTCGGCGTCCCTGGCGAACCGGGGCGAGACATACAGCTCACCACCGGCCAAGACCGGGTGCGGGTCGCCGAGGTTGTCACGCCGCACCAGGCTGAGCAGCGCCCGCCGCGACACCTCCACCCCGCGTCTGCCACTCACCTATTCGTTGTCCTCGTACAGTGGGTCACCAATCACCTGCGGCGCGGTCAACAGCTCGTTGCCGAACGTGCTCTCCGGATCCGCCTCGATCAATACCTTGCGCTGATGCTCGCTGTCCTCGTCGCCCTTACCACGTCCGGCCGCGCCCCCAGGCACGCCGCTCATCCCCGCGCCGCCTCGCCCGCCGGACGCCCCAGCGAGGCCGCCGCGCTGGGCGGCTTGCTCGGCTGCCAACGCACCCGCACCGGCTCCCGGCCCACCACGCACTCCCGGTCCGCCACCGGCACTTCCACCACGTCCGCCGACCGCACCAGAGCCGGGGCCAGCACCACGCCCGACAGGACCACCCGTGCCGCCACCGGTCCCAGGTGGCGCGGCCCCGACCACCGGCCCGGCACCGACCAACCCGACAGGTGAACTGGTCGTGGGACCAGGTTGCGACATGTGCGGTACGACGCCGGGCCCTGGCGTGGTTGAGGGACTCACCTGCGAGGTCTGCGTGCCACCAGGCACACCGTGACCGTCGACTCGCGACCCGACTCCCGGTGAACCACCAGACGCGCCTCCATCACCCGAGCCGTCTTCTCCCGGCTCCGGGTCACCGCTCAAACCATCCTCACCGGAATCGCTGTAGCCATCGCTGTCGCTGGTCCCGCCGGGACCACGGACCGAAATCTCGCCGCCCGCGCTGGTGATGGTCGAATACTCACGGGCCAGCGGTTCTTCGTGGCCCAGGCTCGTCGTGTCATACCTGCCGAACACGTCGATGTTGTGTTGCGCGTCCGACTGGTAGCTCCGAATCTCCTTGTCGAGGTCGGTCTCCCACGGAATCACGTCGTTGAGAACCGTGCTCTCCGGAGGCTCTTCCGGCACCGGCACCACGCTGTTCGACGCCGAATGGAAGCCCTCAGTCTGCCGATTGAGCAACTCCTTCGAGATGTGCAACCGGACGGCACCCACAAGGGCGGACTCGGCCAACGGACCGGCCGCACCATGCGCCGCATCGCCGGCCTGACCATCCCATCCCGACTTCATGTCGGCGGCCAACGCTCGGATTTCTCTCGCCCGATCCTCTTCGCGCTGCCACTCCTGGCTTGCGGCGTCGCTCGCATCACTCAGCCGACCACTGCCCGGCCCGTTGGTGAGCTGTTCGTAGATCTGATGCGGAGTCAAACCCCAGAACGGAACGTCATCACGACCACTCATGAGTTCGCCTTCATCGTCTGCAACACCAACGCTGTGACCTGAACCGCTGCATCACACGGATCAGTCTTTCCGATCTTGGCATCGGATAGCTTCGCACTCAGGGAAAAAGTGACCTCATCGCTAGTTCCAACCGTAATCGGACATTCGCCACTATCGCGAAGATCACGAATGTCGGCCACTACCGCAGGGAACCCTTCGATGGGTTCAAGTTTGATCCAGAGATCAAACTTTCCTGCCTCGTTTCCCGCGTAAACGGCGGTCAGCCCACGACGCCCCGGATCACCAACTTGAAGGTTAATATTCGCGCCAGATTCGCGGTTCCGCCAGTTGCAGGAGGGACCGAAGGCCCCCTCCCCTTGCTCCCCGGGGGGAACGAGACCGGCCTGACGCACTTGGTCGTCTGTGAGCGCTAGGCACGGCTGTTGCTCGAACTTCGCGACGTCGATCGGGTTCTCGACCTTGGGTGCGCCATTTGCTGGCAGGTCGTCCTCACCTGAGCCGCTGGAGGTTGTGGGCACCTCTTCGCTCGTCGTCGTCGACTCGCCGGTATCCCTCTCCGGTCGGGGTGTGCCCGCCTGACTGTCCGAACAACTCGCGAGTGCCAGGGCAAGGGTCGTGATCCCAAGCAGTATCACCGCACGAGAGTGTCGCATTACAAGATGCCCCCGCCGCTGTCGCCGGTCTTGTTGATGTCCTCAGCGGCGGCTTGGTCAACGCCGAGGTACTCGTTGAGGGCTTGCTGGAACAATTGGGCTTGGGCTCGGCACTCGTTCTGCTGGTGGATCAGGTAGTCGTAGTAGGAGCTGCCACCCTGGTTGGCGGCGTTCGCCACAGACTGGCTGGCGTAGTCCAGCCCCGGACCTTCGACCACTGACATCCGCCGCGCGTTTCGAAGTGAGTCTTCGTAGCTGTCGGCCAGGCTGGTGTAGCGGGTGATGATGCGACGCATGGTGGGCTCGTCGCAGGAGAACCCGCCGTTGGAGATGACGCCCTGCGCGCTTCCGGTGATTCCGCCGAGTGCGGAGGTGATTCGCCCCAGGTTCTGCTCGCCCACGATGCCCCTCGCCGCAGTGTTACTTACCGCTTCGACAATGAACACGGTAACGCACCGAGACACGCGAACAAGCCGAAACGACTCGTCTCGGCTAACGCCCTGCGCAGCAGCAGTTGTGAGCCGGCAGCGTCGTGCCGGCTGTTTGTCTACGTCTGTGCGGCACCACCCCCATCGCTCCGGTCAAGCACGACTTGGCCGCGACAACTCCGCGCCGCTGAGCTGAGCTCGTCGGCCAACTCGGCCCAGTCGACAGGTTCTCTGGCCATCACGCGGCGGTTGTGGTCGAGGATGGCCCGCGCCAGTGCGGCGAGTTCGATGACGAGGTCGACCTGGTCGGGCCTGGCCGCCGTGATCCGCTGGCGGGCTCTGGACTGGGCGGCCGCACGCAGCCATCTTGGCAAACCAAGCCGAGTCACCCACCAGAAGTAGTGCAGGGCGAGAGTGGCCTGGCCCCATGTCCTCTCATCTGCTGTTCGCGCGGTGGGCCCAACGCAGCACACCCGAACTCTCGGGTCGGAGGGTTCCGGTCGGGAGGGCGTTAGAAGGAGAACGGGGCGCAGTCAGGTCCGGCTGCGGCGTCCCGCATCGCGGCGGACACCATCACTCCGGCGAACGGGTCCGCTGCCCTGACCGCAGCGTCCGGCCAGACCTTGCCAAGTACTTGTCCAAGACGCTGTTCGCTCGCGTCCGTAGGCAGCGCATCCAATTCGTCGCGGCCGCGGACCAGCGCGTCCCGAAGGTCGGTCAGCTCGTTACCTAGCTGGGTAACGGCCGTGTCCCCACCGTCGACCGGTGCGGGTGGCATGGCAGCGAGTTCGTCGAGCGCTGCGTCGACCTCGCCAGCGGCGGTGTCAAGTTGGTCTCGCAACTGTTGGCGTAGCGGCTCGATGTCCTTGGCGCTGGTCCACAACCCAGTACGCAGGTCACTGGCGGTTGTGCAAAGGTCCGCCATCCACTCCGCCGCGCCGGGTGATGGCCTGCCCTCGGTCGTGGTGCGTGGCATCGTCGAGTCCGCCGACGTCGTACAGCTCGCCGCGGCGACCAGCACTACCAGCCCAAGTACAAGTCGGCTCATCGCCGCCTCTTTTTGAGGATGGGACGCGGCTCCTCCCATT
The DNA here is from genome assembly GCF_049647105.1 of Actinophytocola sp. Lineage (GTDB taxonomy): Bacteria > Actinomycetota > Actinomycetes > Mycobacteriales > Pseudonocardiaceae > Actinophytocola. The sequence goes on along the minus strand of NZ_JBARWZ010000223.1, from coordinate 34,329 downwards.
CCTCCTCGTTGTCCGGCCGTGGCCGAGAGCGGGACCTCGGCGGTGCGGGGGCAGCGGCCTCCCGGCTCGCATCCTCGGCGAACTGCTCGGCACTGCGCTCGTGCTCGGCCAACTCCTCTGCAGACAGCTCGTGGTACCAGGCGGTGAATCTGCCGACCTGCTCGTCGAGCACCGCGGTAGCCCGTGGGTCGGCCATCGCGCCACGCAGGTTCATCCGCCCGGACAGCACTTCGCGAGCCAGGTCACGCAACTCGGGGTGGCGGGTCTGCTCGGCGAGCTGGTCCAGTTGCTTGCGCGCGGCGGCCTTGTGCGCTGGGGAAAGGGCAAGGTCAGCCAGAGGGTCGAACGGACGGGTGCTCACAGCTCCCCCTTCTGTCGAGGCCGGGACGGTTCAGGTGCGATCCCGAGGTGGTCGTACTCCACCGCTGGCATCGGCAGCGGGGTGATCTCACGCAGAGTGATCTCATCTGGGGAGGTGGCCATTCCGACAAACCCGGTGATCAGTGTCTGGATGGTGGCGATCGCGGAACTCGCCTCCCCCCACAGCTTCATGATCTGCGAGCACTGCCAAGCCGCGACACTCCAGGAGATTCCCGCACCAATTCCGGTCCAGGAGAGTGACGCGGCGGCAAGTACGGCGAGTCCGGCCACGAAGGCCGCGTCCATGATGGCCTTGATGATGTCGGCCAGTGTCTTCGAGCACAGCCACACGTTCCGCGCGATTTCCACATACTTCTCGTGTAGTACACGAAAGACGTCAGCGTGGCTGTGCATTGCTTTACCGGCATAGTCGAAATAGTGCACCGCCGCGTCGCCGGCTTTGCCCTGCCAGTCCGCAGCCAGCCAGCGCAGCCCGTTGTCCAGGTTGTCGCCGATGTCATCAGCCGCGCCGGCGAGTTGGTCCCACATGGTCCCGCACCGGGCGAAGCCCTTCCAGTCACCGACGACGAGCTGGTTGACGTACTCCATAGGGTTCACGCCGATGGTGTCGTTGAGCACCTGGTTGATCCACCAGGTCGGGCTGAGGTAGTCACCCAGTGTGTTGAACAAGGCCATCGGATCGCTGAAATCGGGCGGCTCTCCCGGTTCGGTCAGGTGAGCCAGCGGATTGCGGATGTCGTCGCCCGCGACCGCCTCGGTCGGGCCCTGTTCACCTGGTCGCTGCGTGCTGACTGGCCCGGGTGCGCCGACCTGCGGGCGAGGTGAGGCGGGATAGGTGGCGTCCAGATTTGCTGCCTCGGTCTGGTCGACCGAGCGGTAGTGCGCGGCCGTGCGACCGAGTTCGTCAGCGCTGGCGCCCAGGTGGTGGAAGCCCTGCGCCATGCTGGTCAGCATCCGGTCGACGGTCTGTGTATGCGCGTCGAGCAGGTGCTGGATCCACAGCCCTTCGGTGTTCTCCAACTGTGATTCACCGGCGAGGTGGACATTCGCCAGCGACAGGTTGATGCCGTTGCGTTCGACGAGTTTCGCGTAATCGTCAAGCGCCTCCGGTCGGACGACGAAGCCCACGATTCCCCCTGTTCGGTCGTGTCGCGATGTTAGGTTCGCACAGCGGGTGGTGCGCCGCGGGAGGAATCAACTTGGCCGTGCGAATTGTCGCCCTAATGGAGGATGCGGTGAACAGTGACGTGTGGAGGCCACTGCGGCGCCGGGTGTCCGTGTTCACCGCTGCGGGTGGGCCGCTGTTCGCGGCTTACGTGATCACGCACAGTTCCACACTGGAGGGGATCGTGGTCGGGGTGCCACTGATGGCCGCCGGCGGGTTCGCAATAGGCGCATTGGTCGCCGGGACTGGGCGCCCCGCGGTCACGAGGGTGTGGATCGCGCTCGCGCTGGTGGTACTCGCCGTAGTGGCCTCGATCGTGTTCGCAGCGATCGGAGCGTGATCACTACCGGCTGACGCGACCTCAAGTTGTGGCTCCGTCGGACAGCGTTCGGATGATGGACGCCGTGATGACCCGGTAGCGAGGCACACCGCCGCCATGTTCCTTCTCGTACTGGGCGTCTCGGACCGCACCGCGATGGACGTCATGGGCTGGTCGAAGGCCGACATGGCGAAGCGCTACATGAACGTCCCGGACGAACTCTGGCGACCGCATCGCGGACCAGGTGGGCGGCCTGCTCTGGCCGTGGCCATACGACGGAGATGGTGCGCGCTGGTATCCGCAATCAGAGAAGTGCCAACTCAGGCAGGAACCAGACCAAACAACAGTCTGATGTCGCCTATCGCAAGCTCAACTACTGCACTATTTTCACATCAGCCAGGAAGGCAGCAGCGACGTTATCGGGGAGGTTGTGATGAGCGTCTGGACGATCGTGGCCATCGCGTCCTTTGCCGTGGCAATCGCGGTCTTCGCCATTGTGTTGGTGTCCGCACCAGATCGTCCCAGCACCGCCACTGAGAACGTGGGGCAGGCGCGAGATGGCACGGTCGGCAGCAACGCTTGGGCTCAGCAGGTCATGAGCAAGACGCGGTGCCGATCCTGTAGGAAGACCGGATACGACATGGAGAATCTCGTACTCGGCCCGCCACGGAGTTGGTACCGGGGGCGGTGCCAGAGTTGTGGAGAGGCCCGCGACTTCGAGTTCCCGGCGCCGGAGTGAACACGACGACAGTGAGCATCACCTCAAGCCCTGGACTGCACGACTGAGACGGAAGCTGAGACGGAAGCTGAGACGACAGAGGAGGTGTCCACCGGACACCCCCTCTGACCTGCGCGCCCGAAGGGATTCGAACCCCTAACCTTCTGATCCGTAGTCAGATGCTCTATCCGTTGAGCTACGGGCGCTTGTTCAGTTGTGGGCGGAGGCTCCGGGATTTGAACCCGGGAGGGGTTGCCCCCAACCGCATTAGCAGTGCGGCGCCATAGACCAGACTAGGCGAAGCCTCCCGGAGACCGCTCGGCAGTACCTTACACACGCCTGCCTCGCGGCTCCAAACCGGGTGGCTACCTGGGGATGAACGCTGACAGGGAGTCCGGGTTGGCCAGTGCGTCCAGGCTCACGGCGCGCTCCGGGGCCACGCCCGCGAGGATCTTCTTGACCGGGACCTCGCACTTCTTGCCGTTCAGGGTCCTGGGGACGTCGGTGACCACGATGAACCGGTCGGGGACGTGCCTCGGGGACAGCGCCGACCTCAGTGCCTTCCTCAGGCTTGGCTCCACGTCCGGCAGTGCCGCGCCCGGGGCCAGCACCAGGAAGCACAGCAGTTCGCCTTCTACGTCGGAGGAGGTGTCGATCACCAGGGAGTCCGCGACCTCCTCGAAGCCTTCGACCACCCGGTAGAACTCGCTGGTGCCCATGCGGACGCCGCCGCGGTTGAGGGTCGAGTCCGAGCGGCCGTAGATCACCGCGGAGCCTCTCGGGGTGATGCGGATCCAGTCGCCGTGGCGCCAGGTGCCTGGGTAGGGCTCGAAGTACGACTCGCGCAGCCGTTCGCCGGAGGGGTCGGCCCACAGGTACAGGGGCATGGACGGCATCGGTTTGGTGATGACCAGCTCGCCCACCTCGTCGCTCAGCTTCTCGCCATCGGGGGACCACGCCTCCACTGCCGCGCCCAGTGACCGGCAGGACAGTTCACCCAGCCAGACCGGCACGTCCGGGGCTGAGCCCACGAACGCCGTGCACAGGTCCGTGCCGCCGGACACCGAGCAGATCTGGACGTCCTTGCCCAGCTCGTCGGCTATCCACTGGAAGCCCTCCGGGCTCAGCGGGGCGCCTGTCGAGCCCAGGGCGCGCAGCGACGAGAGGTCATGGTCTGCCGCCGGCTTCAGGTGTTGTTTCAGGCACGACTGGATGTACGGCGCCGACGTGCCGAAGTACGTGACCTTGTGGCGGGCCGCCAGTTCCCACAACGTGTTCAGGTCGGGGTGCGCGGGGCTGCCGTCGTACATCACCACCGTCGCGCCAACCATCAGGCCCGAGACCAGGTAGTTCCACATCATCCAGCCCGTGGTGGTGAACCAGAAGAACCGTTCGCCTGGGCCGAAGTCGCCGTGGAGCGCCAGCTGCTTCAGGTGTTCCACCACGATGCCGCCGTGACCTTGGACGATGCCCTTCGGGAGCCCGGTCGTACCTGACGAGTACAGGACCCACAGCGGGTGGTCGAACGGGACCGGGTCGTAGGCCATCTCGACGCCTGGACGGACGAACTCGCGCCACGGGGTGGTGTTCGGCGCGGTCGCCTCCGACGACAGGTAGTCGATCAGGACCGTGGCCCGCAACGTGGGGATCTCGTCCTGGAGCTTGTCGATCGTGGGGCGGACGTCGAAGGCCCGGCCGTTGTAGCGATACCCGTCGACGGCGAAGAGGACCACCGGCTCGATCTGCGTGAACCGGTCGGCGACGGCCCGCACGCCGAAGTCCGGCGAGCAGGACGACCACGTCGCGCCGAGGGACGCGGCCGCCAGGAACGCCACCAGCGTGCGTGGGGTGTTCGGGGCCAGCGCCACCACCCGGTCGCCTCGCCGCACGCCCAGGTCGACCAGCGCGGCCCGGACCGCGGCCACCTCCGCGCGCAGTTCGCCGTAGGTGAGTTGCTCCGCGTAGCCGTCCTCGCGTTCGAAGACCACCGCCGGGTCGTCGTCCGCGCCTGCCGAGAGTGCCTGTTCCGCGTAGTTGAGCGTCGCGCCGGGGAACCACTGCGCGCCCGGCATGTCGGCCGACGCCAGGACTCGCTCCGCCCTTGTGTGGAAACGCACCCCCAGGTACTCCGCCAGCGCGCCCCAGAACGCCTCCAGATCACCCGTGGACCACTCCCACAGTGCCTGGTAGTCGGCCACCTCGACGCCCCGCTCCGCCGCCAGCCACCGGCGGAACCCGGCCATCCTGCTCTCCTCGACGCGGCCTGGGTCCGGACGCCACAACAGCGTGGCCTCGTTGTCACTCATGGCCTGTTCCTATCCCATATCGCGGGCCCTTGCCATGGTGTCCGCCCACACATCGCGCAGCGTGGGCGGTGGGCGACGCCACCGACCGTGCGTGTTCCGCCAGACGGTCGACAACAGCTCGGCCAGCGCCCGCCAGTCATCGGCCGCCGAGCCTGGCAGGTCGAGCAGGTGACCGACGGCCACATCGGTCAGCACCGCCCTGCCCAGGTCGTCGAGCATGACGGTCGACGGGCTGAGGGTTCGATGCCAGACGCCGTGCTCGTGGAGCGCCGTGAGGGCCCCGGTGAGCCCCGAGCCCACCCGCAGCAGCTCGTCGGTCCCCAGGCGGGCGCGGCGCAGAGACCTGCCGAGTACGGCGTCGGCGGCGATGGCGACCCGGCCGTCGACGAGGACGTCACGCACGGTCGCCAGGTTCGGGTGGCGGATGCCGGTGATCAGATCGATGACCGCGCGGCGGGGCGCGGGACGGTCCGACGCCAGTACGCGGACCGTCACCGGGGTGCCGTCCCGACTCACGGCGATGTGCGTCATGCCGTACCGATCGCCCCAGGTCGGGTGCAGTAGCCGGTAGCGGTCGGCCTGTAGCGCAGCCATGGGCGCAGTGTCGGCAGTGGACACGGACGGGACATGGATTGGACGTGGATTGCCAGGTCACGGTTGACTTGCGAAGTGGTGGGCGAGTGGGCCGGCAGAGGCTGGGAGCAGTTGACCTCCGAGGTGCGGTTCACCTCAGGGTGGTTCGAGGTGCGCCGGGACGAGGCACGCAGGCCGGACGGTTCGGTCGGGCCCTACGACCATGTGCGCGCGCCGTCCGCGGTGACCGTGCTCGCCCTCGCGGACGACAGCCAGGTCGCGGTCACGCGGCAGTGGATCTACACACACGGCGAGCCGCAGTGGCGGCTGCCCGCCGGGCGGATCGATGACCGCGACAGCTGTCCGGAGGAGGCGGCCCGCCGTGAGCTGGCCGAGGAGACCGGCGTGGTCGCGCGGAAATGGTCCACGCTCGGCGCGATCAACTGCGCCGACTCGCTCACCAACCACCGCGACCACGCGTTCCTCGCCACCGGGCTCACGTTCGGCGAACACTCCCTCGAGCCGGGCGAGTCCGACCTCGAGCTGCACTGGTTCCCGGTCGATGAGCTGTTCGGGATGACCCTGGACGGGCAGCTCCCGCATGCGGGAAGCACGTTCGCGGTGCTGTCCGCGAAAGCACGCGGCCTGCTCTGAAGGCGTTTCCCGTTTCCTGTTGAATCGTGAAACAGGAAACTCATTGTTGTCCAGAATCGCGTCCTGAATTCTCTTGGTAGGCGCCAATCCGGCGCCGGGAACAATACCAGGAGGAATCATGTCGCACTCCCGTGCTGCCGTTTTCACGACCCGGATCGCATTGCTCGCGAGCACCGCTGCCCTCGCGGTCGCCATCCCGTTCCTCGGCGCCACCTCGGCGTCCGCCGGTGAGGACCCGCCGCCCCCGCCCCCGCCGACCACCGCGACGACCAACGGGCACGACTGGAACAACTGAGCGGAATCCGGCGCCGGGAGAAATCCCGGCGCCGGCGTAACATTGCGCTCGGTTCTTGGCGATGGTGTACTCGGCAGGGAAAAGCTGGGGAGGCGCCGGTGACCGAGTTCGGCACATTGTTGCGGAATTTGCGAGTGGCGGCGGGTATGTCACTCGGAGAGCTGGCCAGGCAGACCAACTACAGCAAGGGCCAGGTCAGCAAGATCGAGAACGGGCACACGAGGCCCAGCGCGGGGTTCGCCAGATTGTGCGACAACGTGCTGGGGACGGGTGGCGCGCTCGCGGCCGCGGTGCGGCCCGCACCGCGGCGGGCCGAGCAGGCGCCGCCCGAGGACGTGTGGGTGCTCGAGCTGGACGAGGACGGCACGCTCCGGTATTCGGAGATGCCGCGCCGCCAGGTCCTCGCCGGTGCGGGCGCCCTGCTCGGCTACGCGATGACCCGCTCGGCCAGGCCCGCGATCGACGACCGGACGTTCACCGTGCTGCGCGGGTCGTTCGACCAGCACCGCCAGCTCGGCACCATGACGAGCCCGTCACTGGTGATCGGGCAGGTGATCGCACACCTGCACACGCTGCGCACCCTCGCGCTCGACAACCCGGAACCCATGCGGACGGAGCTGGTACTGCTCGCCGCGCGGGTCGCCGAGTACGCGGGCTGGATGAGCCAGGAGGCCGGCCGCGAGGCCGACGCGCTGCGATGGACCGACCGCGCGGTCAGGATCGCCGCGGAGCACGACCCGCACCTCGCTACCTTCGCATTGATCCGGCACGCGGAGATCGCGCTGCACCGGCAGGACCCGGCAGGCACCATCGAGCTGGCACAGAGGGCACAGCAGGACCGGACCGCCGGGCCGCGCATCCTCGGGCTCGCCGCGCGGTGCGAAGCACAGGGCCACGCGCTCGCGGGTGACGTGAGCAGTTGTGAGGACGCGCTGGACCGCTCCGCAGCACTGCTCGCCGTCCGCGAACAGAACGGGCAGCCGGTGCTGGGCGCGGCCTCCGTGCCGGACGACCTGGCACTGGTGCGCGGCCTGGCCCTGTTCGACCTCGGCAGGCCCCGCGAGGCGGCCGAGCTGCTCGACCGGCAGATGCTCGTGATCCCGCCGACCGCGCGGCGGGCACGGGCCCGGTTCGGGGTGCGCCGGGCACTCGCGCACGCTCAGGACGGCGAGATCGAGCAGGCGTGCCTCGCGACCAGGGAGGTACTGGCCGATGTGGCGGTCGTGGACTCGGCAACCGTGCGGATCCAGCTGCGTGAACTGAACCGGACCCTGAACCGGTGGCGCAACCACCCCGCGGTCGGTGAGCTGCAGGGCGAACTGCTCCCGCTCCTGCGCTAACCGGCACTAGCACAGTCGCAGGTCAGCTTGTCCAGCTCGGCGCGGATCTCGTCGGCTTCCAGTAAGCCGAGTTCGGTGTACTCGGCGAGGGCGTCGCGCCAGTTGGCCGGATGGTGGCGGCCGGTGTCGTGGAGGACGTGTGCGATGCGGTGGTTGGCCCTGGCGCGCTGTGCCCGCTCTCCCATGCCCGCCGACAGGTCGAGCGCGGCGCGGTAGGCGTGCAGTGCCGCCGTGGCGTCGCCGGTCGCCAGGGCGGTCTCGCCTCGGTCGAGGTACAGCTGGGTGCGCAGGTTCGGGTCGATGACGAGGTCCGCGACCCGCCTGGCCTGCTGCTGGCACTCGACGGCCTTGTCGTACCGGCCCGCGAGGCGGTGGGTGTTGCCGAGGTTGTTGAGCGCGTACGCCTCGCACGCCCGGTCCCCAAGCTCGATGGCCAGCTCGCGGGACTCGGTGTGGTCGGCGAACGCCTCGTCGAGCCTGCCGAGCCGCTGCCGCACGCAGCCCAGGTTGTCCAGGGAGTGCGCGAGGCCCTCCCGGTGCCCGAGGCCGCGTAGCAGCGCGATGGCCGCCAGGTGGTGGTTCTCGGCGGCGATCAGGTCGCCTCGGCGCTCGTTCACCACCCCCAGCAGGTCGAGCGTGTGTGCCTGGCCGCTTTCGTCCCCGATCAGCTCGTACCTGGCCAGCGCCGTCGCGTAGTGCTCGACGGCGGCTTCGAAGTCGCCGAGCTTGTGGGCGGTGGACGCGATCACGACGTGGGTGCCCGCCTCGCCGAGCGCGTCCCCGATCGCCACCCACAGCGGCAGCGTCTGCTCCGCGAGCGTCCTTGCCTCGGTGAGCGCGCCGGAGCGCCACCGCGCGTTCGCCAGCCGCAGCCGCACGTGGGCGAGGCCCAGCGTGTTGTCCGATCCGTCGAGGACCGCCGCCGCGCGTTGCAGCGTCTCGGTCCAGTCGCGCAGATGGCCACCGACGTAGAAGTACCGCCACAGCAACACGGACAGCTGCCAGGTGTGTTCCGTGCGGTTGTGGCCCGCTGCGTGGTAGACGGCGGCCACCAGATTGTGCCGCTCGTCGTCGAGCCACCCCCTGGCCGCGTCCTCGTCGGGGAACGACAGTGCCACCGGGCTGGTCGCGGTCACCGCGGGATGGCGGTCGCGGTCGTAGGGGAACAGGGTGTCGATCGCGGCTTCCGTGGTGACCAGGTAGAAGTCGAGCAGGCGGTCCACCGGGGTGACCCGGTCCCCCGGCGGGTGCGCGGCGAGCACGTAGTCCCGGAGCGGATCGAGCATCTGGAAGCGTTCCGGGGCGGACTCCTCAAGCAGGCTCACCCGGTGCAGGTCCTCGAGGAGGCCCCGCGCCCGTTTCACCCCCATCAGTGCGGCCGCCCCCGGCGCGGACAGGTCAGAACCGGGGGCCAGGGCGAAAAACCGGAACAGCGTCCGTTGTTCCTCGGTGAGCTGGTCGTAGGACACCGTGCAGGCCATGGTCGCGGCCTGGGAGAACGTGGTGTCCGGGCTGACCGGCGACACCTCGCGCAGCAGGCCGAGCAGGTGGGTCAGCGGCCAGCGCACGTGCCGCTGGAACTGGGCGGCCACCAGGTGGACCAGCAGCGGCACGTGCCCGCACAACGCGACGACCTCGCGGACCTGGTCGACGTGGCCGTGCACGCGTTCGGTGCTGACCAGCTTGCGGAACAGCTCGACGGCCTCGTGCGGCGGCAGCGGTTCGAGGCGGAGGTGCTCGGTGGCGGTCAGCGCGCCCTGTTCACGGCTCGTGACCAGCGTGAGCGTGCCGCCCAGCAGCGGCTCGACCTGCTCGGCCGACCCGGCGTTGTCCAGCACGACAAGGGTTCGGGTGCCATCGACGGTCGACCGGTACAGGTCGGCGCGGGCCGAGGTGGACTCCGGGATGGCCTCCGGTGGCACGCCGAGATCGGTGAGCAGGCGGGCCAGCGCGGCCGCCGGCGTCGCGGGCGCGACGTTCGGGGTGAAGCCGGTGAGGTCGACGAACAGGCGGCCGTCGGGGAAGACCTCGCCGAGGCGGTGTGCGGCGTTCACCGCCAGCGCGGTCTTGCCGACGCCGGGCATGCCGGAGATCCACAGCACCGACGGGCCGTCCTCCACCGAGGACCGGGCCACCGAGTCCACGAACGCCAGCTCGTCCGCGCGGCCAGTGAACCTGCCCTGCCGCATCGGCAGCGAGCTGAGCCGGTCCCCGTACTGCGCCCGCCGCATCGCTTCCCGCAGCTCACGGGACACGTCCATGCCGTACTCGTCGAGCGCCTCACGGGTCTGGTGGTACACCTCCACCGCCCGCACGTGATCCCCCGACTGGATCAGCGCCCGCATCAACGCCGCCGCGATCCGCTGCTGGGTGCGGTCCTCCTCCCACACCGGACGCAGCCGGTCGCGGATCCGGCGGTGCTGCCCCGCCGCCAGCTCCAGCTCGGCCAGATCCACCAGCGCGTCGACGCGCTCCTCGTCAGACGGCGCCACCGTCGGGCCGCCGACCCGGTCCACGTCCATGTCGGACAGGAACCGGCCGCGCCACAGGTCCAGTGCCGCGTGGTAGGTCGCGACGTCGCCGGTCCTGTGCGCCTGCCTGTACAGGGTGCGGAAGCGGTTCAGGTCGACCAGGTCAGGGTCGACGCGCAACAGATAGCCCGTCGGGGTTTTGTCTATCACTACCTCGTCGGTGTCCTTGAAGACCTTCCTCAGCCGCGCGATGTAACTCGTGATCAGGTCCGAACGGGGTTGGTCCTGCCCGCGCCACACCCATTCCTGCAGGTATTCCCTTGTCACCGCCCGGTTGGCGTTGAGAAGCAGGATCACCAGCACGTAGCGCTGCTGGAGGTCCCCCGGGTCCACCGCCGCACCGTCGTGCCACACCTCGAACGGGCCGAACAACCGAAAGTCCATATCTGATCCAGATCTGGTGCGGGTGCGCGCGTCATCCTCCCCGGCGGGAGGGCCGAGAATGCCAGAACAAATACTGCCGTTTTACGTGGTGTGCGACCAGTCCTATTCGATGGCCGACCACCTCGACGCGTTGAACGACGGGTTGGCGCAACTGCACGCCGCCGTCGGCACCGACCCCGTGGTGGCCGACAAGACAAGGTTCTGCCTCATCGGGTTCGCGGGAATCGCCGAGGTGTTGCAGCCGCTGTGCAGCCCGAGCGACGTCGTGCGACTCGTCGGGCTGGCCTCACAGGCGGGCACGAACTTCGGTGAGGCGTTCACGCTGCTCCGCGAGGCCATCTCCGAGGACGTGGCGAGGCTGAAGGCCGACGCGTACCAGGTGTACCGGCCCGCCGTGTTCTTCCTGTCCGACGGGCATCCCACCGACCCGGCGGCCTGGCCCGCCGCGTACGAGCGGCTCACTGACCCGGAATGGCGCGCACGGCCGAACATCATCGCGTTCGGGATCGGCGACGCGGACGCCGCAACGATCGGCCGGATAGGCACGTTCCAGGCGTTCATGAGCCGCGGCGGCGTGAGCCCGGCCGCCGCGCTGCACGGGTTCGCGCGGGCGCTCACCACGTCGGTGGTCCACTCCGTCAGCGACAGCGACCTGCTGCTGCGGGTCCCGACGCATGTGGCGGGCTTCACCGCGCTGAGGATCGATCGGCTGTGATGACCGACGTGTGGGGCGACCGGGGCGTCTTCCGGCCCCGGGAGCTTGGCCAGCCGTCCCGCGCGGCCGGGCAGCCGTGGCGGCTGGACGCGGTGGCCGACGTGCCGGACACCGTGCTCGACGCGGCCCGCGTCGGCACGCTCGAGGTCAGGGCGGCCTCGGCGCGCGGTGCCGGACACCGCAGCCTCGGCGAGGTCCGGCAGGACGCGATGGCCGTCGCCGACCTCGGCGGCCGGTACGTGCTCATGGCGGTCGCCGACGGGTTCGGCGCCGCGTCCCACGCACACCGCGGCGCACAGCTCGCGGTCCGCCACGCGCTGAGCTACCTGACGTGGGCACTGCCCGGCGCGGACCTGGACGCCGTGGACATGGTCAGCGCGCTGCGGCAGGCGGACCGCGTGGTGCGGGAGGCAGGGCCGAACCCGGAGTGCAGGCGGACCACCCTCACGGTCGCGGCCGTCGAGCTGGGCTGGTCCGGGCAGGGCCACCGGTACCGGGCGGTACGGGTCGGCAACAGCCCCGCGATGATGCTGAGCGACGAGGTGTTCCTGCCGCTGTTCGGCAATCGCGGCGCGGACGCGGACCTCCTGCCGTCGCCGCGTGGCCCCGCCGACGGGGTGCGCGGGGTGCTGCGGCCGGGTGAGGCGCTGGTGATCGCGACGGCCGGGCTCGGCACCCCGGCACGGAAGTCGCCGATCGGCACCTATCTGACGCAGGCGTGGGCGGAACCGCCGGGCCCGGTCGCCTTCCTGCATCACCTCCAGTTCGACCTCCGCGCGTTCGACGACGACCGGACGGCGGTGGTGGTGTGGGCCCGCTAGGGGACACGCAGCTCACCGACCTGACCGCGGCCGCGAAGGTCGCGGAAGGCGGGCAGGGCACCGTGTTCCGGCTGGCGCGGCCATCGGGCACGCTGCTGAAGCTGTACCACCGCGAGGTGGCCGTGCTGGCCACCGAACTGGGGCGCCTGATCGACCTGCCCGCACGCGACGTGGTCGCCACCCGCACGGCGTGGCCGAGCGGGCGCGTCTTCCACCACGGCCGGTGCGTCGGGCTGCTGATGCCGGAGGCACCCGACCGGTTCGCCACGACCATCGCGGGCGGCAGGCGGCTGCTGGAGTTGCAGTACCTGCTGTACCCGCGGCGCGCGATGTGGGCGGACCTGACGCTGCCGACGGAGGCGGAACGGCGCGGGCTCGCCGCGGGGTTCGTGGAGCTGTTCCGGACGCTGCACGACCACGACGTCGTGGTCGGCGACGTGTCCATGCGGAACCTGCTGTGGACCCTTTCCGGTGGCCCCGGCGTGTTCGCGATCGACTGCGACGGGTTCCGCCTCACTGGCAGGCCGCCCGCGGTGCGGCCCGCGGACACGGCAGGCTGGGCGGACCCGGCGTGCCCGCGCGACGTCACGCTGGACACCGACCGGTACAAGCTGGCGCTGCTGACACTGCGCCTGCTGCTCGGCAACCACCGGGTCACCCCCGAGGAGGTACGCGCGAAACCGTTGCTGCGCGGGCGACTCGGGCCCGCGCTGACCCTGCTCGCCACGCGCGCGGCTGAACCGGGCCGCCGACCGGCGGCGGAGTGCTGGCTCGGTGCGTTGCCGTGAGGAGCCCGTGCGATGCGGCTGTGCTGGGGGTAGCCGCATCGCACGGCCCGTTTCCCGTTGCCTGTCCCGGCAGGCAACGGGAAACGGGTGTCCACCCGGGAGATTCGGACGCATTCTTGTTGTGTGTCAACGAATCCGTGGAGGAAATGATGAAGATCCTCGTCTCGCTGCCGGGCATGCTCCGGCTGGTCGTGCTGTGTTTCGTACTGGGCATCGCGGTCGGCGTGTACTTCGGCGTCGGCGGCACCCCCGACCTCGCCCCGCCCACCACGGTCGACTCGACGTCGCACGTCGAACGGCTGGCCGCACCGAACTGATCCGTACTGCCGGAGGAGGACACGATGGCCACACACGCCGAGCTGGTCGGTGACCTCAAGACACTGCGCAAGGGCCGGGGCCTCTTCGCTGGCAACGTCGCCGACCGGGTCGGGCAGGCGCTGCGGGAACTGTGCGGCGTGACCGACCAGGCCAGCCCCGGCGAGATCCGCTACCGGGTCGGCCGCCGCGTCGCGTGCCTGGCCACCGAACTGCCGGACGACCTGCGCATGGCCGTGCTCGCCGCGTTCGGCATGCTCCCCTCGGCACGCCACCCGCTCTACCAGGACCGCGTGGCGTGGATAGCGGCCCGCATCGAGCGCGAACCACGCACCGCGCGGCGCCGGATCGACGAGGGCATCCATCAGCTGGCGCAGCTCGCCTGCACCCCGCTGCGTGTCGGGACGCCGACGGAAAACGGCTGGCACACCACGGAAACCCGGGTGATCGCGATGCTCGACCGGATGGTGCCGGAAGTGCTCGAACACCATCGTGTGGTGGCCGCACAGGAGCTGTGCGAACTCCACCTTCCCTTGCCCGCCGGCCGCGAGGTGGCGGTCGCGTACGGCGGCACGCTGCGGTCGGGGGTGCTCACGCTGCCCGCCCCGCTCCAGCCGGGCGAGGCGCACGAGTTCGCGCTGCGGACCCGGTTGCCGGTGCTGCCCCGGCAGCTCGTGCACGTACCCGGGCGACGGTGCGATTACCTCGAGCTACGGGTCCGCTTCGACCGCACCCGCCTGCCGCGCCGCGTGTCCCGCCTGCCCGGCGACGCCGCGTCCGTGCCGGTGGACGGCGCGGGCGAGATCCGGCTCACGTTCGCCGACCTGACCCGCGGCTTCACCTACGGCGCCCGCTGGGACTGAACATCGTCAGCGTTTCCTCTGGCGCTTGTTCCGCCGTCTCCGCCGCGCCTTGGCCTCGCGCCGCTGCGTCTCCGCGCGTTGCGCCTGCCGTTCGTCCTCGCGCCGCTGTTTCGCCGCATGTCGCTGCTGTGCGGCCGCGCGCCGCAGGGCCTTCTGGTCGGTGGAACGCCACGTCGCGTCGCGCCGCTCGGCCACCGCCTTCTCCCGGGCGGCGATCCGCGCACGCATGCGCTCGACCGACACCGGGACCCATCGCGGTCGCGGCGCGCTGCCCACCTCCCGTTCCCGAGCGGCCGGATTGATGCCCACCTCCCATTCCAGAGCGGCAAGACTCTCCTCGACCGCGGCCCGATCCGTCCCGGTCGTCGCGGTCTCGAAATCCCGCAGCAGGAGCACGTACGCCTTCGCGACCCTCACCCGTTCCCTGGGTGTCCCGCCGGGTTCGTCGACGCGCATGACCAGGTCGGCCAGCCGGTTGAGCCGGGCGTTGCCGGCGGCCCCCCAACTCTGCTTCCGTAGAAGAGCCTCCCGCCTTGCCGCCCACACTTCCCGGATCAGGAACCACAGGACCACCAGGAACGCGATGACCATCGCACCCGACGCGATCAGAACCACGGCCCGGTCGCCGTTGAGCCAATCGTCGTCGGCCGGTGGCACCGGATCGCGACGCGGTGGCGGCACACCGGGGAACGTCGCCGCTACGTGCGCGTCGAACACGCGCACGTACTCCTCGACGTACGGCGTCCGGTCGCGGCCGACATCGGCGAACGTCGCGGCCCTCAACGTCGCGGTCAGCAGCGTGACGTTGTAGTAGCGAGATGCGCCATCGCAGTCGGCAACCGGCCAGGCGTCTTCGCCACTCACCATGAGAACAATCAGGCCAGGCAGTGCGTCAGCGACCTTGTAGCACGTGGTACCCGTGAAGTGCCGTTCCGCCACGACCACGATCGGGCGGTCGCCGACGATCCGCCTGGCGCGATCCGCGTCGAGGATTCCCTCCGCGCCGGGCGTGACGTGGACCGACGTGTAGCCGAGCCGTTCGCTCACGACGTCCTCGATGGCCTCCTGGTCGCCTATGACAGCGGCGAGGACGATCGCCCCCATGACGAGGAGATAGAAGAACACGGCCAGCCAACCGACCAGGCGGCGCCGTGTCGTCATCGCTTCTCCTCGCGACCGGCCGACAAACCTTCGTCGGCGATCTCCCTGACCGCGGCCATCGCCTCGGGCGTGTGTGCCTGGTCGAACAGCGTGCGTGCGGTGGCGAGCCGCTCCGCGATCCGCGGGTCGACAGCCTGGCCGTTGCTCTCGACCTCGATCAGCAAGTCACCCAGCTCCTCGAGCCGCAGGTATGCCTCCGCCCGTTCCTCGCGCATCGCCACCCCCGCGTCGAGACGGCGCAGGGTCCGCCGCAGGTACAGGAAGAGCAGCCACATACCGATCGTGGCCGCCGCGGTCCCCGCCGCGACGTACATGACAACGGACTTGAATTCGAACCGCTCCGGTCGTGGCAGGTCGAAGATCGGGCGTGCGGGCTCGGCCAGCCGGGCAAGGACGGTGTCCACCACGTCGGTTGGGCGGCCGCGGTTCAGGAGTGCCGGGCCGTAGGTGGCGTCGCGGGCGTGCTCGGCCTGGTCCGCGCCCGGGCCGGCGAACTCGAGCCAGTCACCATGCGCGACGACGATCAGCACGCCCGGGGAGCGGGCGGCGAGACCGCTGGCGTAGTCGACGAACGGCTCGGGTGATCTCGCCACCCGGACACCTGCCCGGGGCCGGCTCACCGGCAGCTGGTCGAGCTGTGCTGCGGTGGCCGGGACGGTCGCCGGTGCGGGCGACTGTTTGCCAAGCACCGCGTCGGTGACGTCGTGGGTGGTGAGTACCCGGCGCAGCGTGTTCTCGTCGGCCGTTGCCAGTGGGAGCTTCCTCAGCGGGCTCTCGATCCACAGTCCTTCGACCACGGTCAGGCCGACGCCCGCGGCGTGGGCCCACGACCGCAGCGCGCCGAGGTCCGGCAGGCCCGATGTGGGTGCGAGCAGCACGCGGCCGTTCGCGGGCAGGCCCGCGAGTACCCGTGCGTCGTCGAGGGTGGCGACCGCGCCCGGCAGTCGCACGATCCGGTTCTGTTCGAGTTGCTCGATCACCGTCGGCGGCTGGGCGGCCGCCGACGGTGCTCCGGACAACAGCAGGGTGCCCGCGACCGCGAGCACCGCCCCCAGTGCGTGCATGCCGAGCAGTTTTCCACGCGGTCCGGCGTCAGTCGTCAGGAACCGTCACCCGCGCACCACAGCGAGCGCAGGTCGTCGGTGGTTCCTCCTCGGTGAGTGCGCCGCATTCCTGGCACACGCTGGCGAGCCAGCACGCCGACTCGCCACCCTCGTCCGTCACGCCTTCATTGTGCGCTACGGGGCGAAGTAGCCCGCCAGGTCGGCGATCAGGTTGATCGTGCCCGCGTTGTTGTACAGCCACACGTCGCGGTTCGGGCCCAGTGCCACCGACGACAGGTTCGGGAGGATCTGGCCCGCCGTCAGGTTGAGGTTCGACGTGGTCGGGCGCGCTGGGGTGGCGCCGGTCTTCGGGTAGGCGCTGACGTAGGTGGCCGTCGTCGGGGCGATGCCGGTCAGGTTCATCACCGCGGCCGTGGCGCCGGACGGGACGGGGCCCGCCATGCTCAGGGCGACCGCGGTGCCGCCGCCGGTTACCGGGACCCACGCGGTCGCCGCCGCGCGGGTGTCCAGTACCCGCATCGGGGACAGTGCCACGAACTTCGCACCGCTGTCCGGGCGGTAGTAACCCGCCAGGTCGGCCAGCAGGTGGACCTGGCCCGAGTTGTTGTACAGGTCGACGGACCGGTTGGTGCCGAGCTGGACCGTGACCAGGTTGGACGTCGGGTTCGCGTTGGCCAGGTTCAGGTTCGACGTGGTCGGGCGGGCGGCGCCGGTTGGCCACGCCTGCACGTACGTGGACAGGCTCGCGCCGAGGCCGGTCAGGTTCAGCGTCACCGCGGTCGCCGAGGCCGGCACCTGGGACGACAGGTTCAGCGTGACCTTGCCGCCCGCGCCGACCGCGCCCGTGGACCTCGTGTCCAGCACGCGTTGCGGCGCCAGCGCCGTGTTCAGGCCGGGAGCGTCCGTCGCGTACCAGCCCGCCAGGTCCGCGAGCAGATGGGTGCTGCCGGAGTTGTTGTACAGCTGGACCTTGCGGTCGGCGTTGAGCTGCACGGTCACGAGGTTCGGGCGGATGTCACCCGCGACCAGGTTGAGGTTCGACGCGTTCGGGCGGGTGGCGCCGGTCGGCCACACGGTGACGAACGTGCCCGACGTCGCGATGCCGGTCACGTTCAGGACCGCCGCGGTCGCGGTGGCCGGTAGGCGGGACGACAGGTCGACGGTGACCGACGCGCGTGCGCCCAGCGCACCGGTGGACGTCCTCGTGTCGAGGACGCGGGCCGGGGCGATCGCGGTGTACCCGGAGGGCTCGGACGCCTTCGTCGCCAGCGCGGCCAGTGCTTCCTCGCCGCCCCGCACGTAGTTGCCGTCCACCGGGCCGGTGATGCCGGGGACCGTGACGCTCTGGCTGTACTGCCACAGCTCCCAGTCCGACCAGCCGCCGGGCAGCACCGGGCTCGTCGCGTACGACGCCACCCACAGCGGGTAGGAGGCGAACGCCGCGCTGTTGCCGACGCAGTCCCGCCAGAACGAGGCCACCGTGTAGATGAGCGGCTCGACGCCGGTGCGGCGCTTGATCTCGTCGACGAACTCCCGGATCCAGGCGACGAGCTGTGCGGGGGTCTTGTCGTAGCAGTCGTTCGCGGTGTCGTACGGGTTGGCCTCGATGTCGAGCGCGGGGCGCAGTGTCGCGCCGTTCGGGGTGAAGCCCGCGTAGTCGAGGAAGTAGTCCGCCTGCTCCAGCGCGCCGGAGTCGTTGGGCGTCGCGAAGTGGTAGGCGTACGAGTACATTCCGGCCGCCTGCGCGCCGGTCATGTCGGACGAGTAGAACTCCTGGCGGTTGTAGTTGCCCTCGGTCGCCTTGACACCGACGAACCGGACCCCGCTGCCCGCCACCTGCGACCAGTTGATCGGGGTGTCGTGCTGCCACTTCGACACGTCGATGCCACGCACGTAGTCCGCCGCGATCCGTAGCCCAGGACCGTCGAACTCCTCATCCATCGACGGGCCGTGCGGCTTGTCGACGTTGTCGCGGACCACGCCACCGACCACCGGATACTCACCCTGCTCGGCGGTCGCGAGCGGTGGTGTGACCACCAGTGCCCCCGCCGCCAACGCCACCACCGCGCCAAGACAACGCCGCATCAGCACGTGCTCCCCCAGTTTCGAGCTACCTGTCCCGCCTCTCTATCGCTGTGCCGCCGCAAGGGTTACACCCGATAGCGTCACATCAGGCGAATTGTCGCCCGGACCGACAGGCTCGGCTGTACCGAGGGCACTGTCCATGTGAGACTCGCCGCGTGGTGCTGACCGCTGTTCTCGACTACGTCGGTGTCGCGACCTTCGCCATGGTCAGCACGATCGGCGCCCGCGACCGGCGGCTCGATCTGGTGTCGTCGGCGCTGCTGGCCGCGGTGGCGGGCGTCGGCGGCGGCACGCTGCGCGACCTGCTGCTCGACCGGACCGTGTTCTGGCTGCACAACCCCGGTTACCTGTACGTCTGCGGCGGCGCGGCGACGGTGGTGTGGTTCGTCGGGGCCGGGCCGCGGCGGCGGCAGACGCTGTTGTTCCTGGACGCGCTGGGGGTCAGCGCGTTCGCGGTGGTCGGCACGCTGATCGCCAGGGAGACCGGTGTGCCCGCGCCGGTGGCGGCGGTGATGGGCCTCCTGACCGCGACCTGCGGCGGCATCCTGCGGGACGTGCTCGCCGCGGAGCATGTCGTGCTGGTGCGCAGAGACGTCTACGTCACCGTGGCGCTGCTGTCGTCGGTGGTGTTCCTGGTGGCGGTGGAGCTGGGCATGCCGCTGGTCCCGGCCGCGATCTGTGGCGCCTCGGTCGGGTCCGTGCTGCGAATACTGGTGATCACGCGCCGCTGGCAGCTGCCCGCCCCACCCCGCACCTAGTGCCTAGCCGGGCAGCACCGAACTCGCCGCGTCGCGAGCCGACTTGGCGGTGTCCTGGACCGCGTTCGCGGCCGTGCGGGCGGCGTTCTTGGCCAGCCATGCCGCCGACGGCTTGCCGTGGGTGTCGGCCGAGGCGAGGAGGAGACCGCCGAGCAGGCCCACGTTCTTGAGGAAGTGGATCTGCTGCTGGGCACGCTCCCCCGGGTCCTCGGTCTCCCAGAAGCGGTGGCCCGCGAGCGTGGTCGGGACGATGCTCCCGACCAGCACCAGCGCGGAGAGGCGCGGGAGCTTGCCGAGGGCCAGCGCGATGCCTGCGCCGATCTGCGCGGCGGCGTTGATCTTGACGAGGGACTCCGCGTCGGTCGGCACCTTCTCGACGACCTTGTCCGGGATCTTCTCCAGGAGCTGGTCGGGGATCTTGTCGAGGGCCTGGTCGGCCGCCTTGCCGACGGTGGGCCCGGCGGCGTCGACACGTGGTTTGGGGTTGCGCAGCGTGTCGATGCCGCCGGACACGAAGACTGCCGCGAGCATCGGACGTGCGATCCGGCGCAGGATCATGGACTCGAACCTCCTGTGGTCAGGAGGCCGAGATACCCGGAAACGGCCCCGCTCACACGCCGAGCCGCACCGGCAGCTCCGTCAGGCGCCAGGTGCCGGGGTCCGGCGCGCGCACCGGCTCACCCGCCAACGCGAGGTCGAGGCCGAGTAACGCGGCGAGCGCGACCTCGGCCTGCACGTGGGCGTGCGCGGCCCCGAGGCAGAAGTGCGGGCCGTGGCCGAAGCCGAGCTGGGTCGCGGCGCCGCGACGGAGGTCGAAGCGGTCCGGGTCGGCGAAGACGCCCGGGTCGCGGTTGGCGGCCGCGATGGCGACCACCACCGGCTCACCCGCCTTGACGCGGACGCCGTGCAGGTCGACGTCCGCACCCGCGAACCTCGGCACGGTCAGCAACTGCGGGCCGCACCAGCGCATCACCTCGTCGACCGCACCCGGCAGCAGCGACGGGTCCGCCCGCAGCGCGGCGAGATCGGCCGGCCGCGTCCACAACGCGGCCACCGCGTTCGCGATCAGGTTCGCCGGGGTCTGGCCCGCGAGCACGATGTGCCACACGAGTGTCACCAGCTCGGTGTCGGTCATCCGGTTCTCCGCGCGGATCAGGTCCGCGAGCAGGCCCGTCTCCGGCCGCGCGGCGACCACCGACTTCGCACCCTCGACGATGCCAGGGATCGCCTCGGCCAGCCCCTGGATGTCACCGGCCGCGATGATCGCGCCCCACTCGACCCAGTCGCCTCGGTCCGCCTCCGGGATGCCGACCAGCTCGCAGATCACGAGCATCGGCAGCGGCTTCGCGAAGTCGCGCAGCAGGTCCGGCTCAGGTGGCAGGCCCGCGATGAGCTTCTCGACGACCGGTTCGACGCCCGGCCGGAAGTCCTGCGCGCGGCGGGCGGTGAACGCGGGCGCGGCGAGCCTGCGCAACCGCAGGTGGTCCGGGCCGTCCATCTCGGACATCGTCCGCAGGTACCGCTGGTAGGCCGCCGGCACGCCGGGAATGCCGACGAAGCTGGCGGCCCGGATCGCGAACCGCGGGTCGGCGAGGAAGTCTCGCGCGTCGTCGTGCCTGGTCAGCGCCCACATCGGCATGCCGGGAATGTTCAGCCGCGCCACCGGGCCCGCCTCACGGGCGCGGTTGTAGGCGGTGAACGGGTCGGCGATGACGGCGGGATCGGTGAGGTCCACCTCGTGCATGCGCGCTCCATATGTTGACATCATATGATCCCATCATCTGAATGATGAGGATATCTTGTCAACCATGAGCCGGCTCACCAGAGTGGAGGCGCAGGAGCGCAACCGCACGCGGGTACTGGCGGCCGCGCGGGACGAGTTCGCCGAGCGCGGGTACCGGGACGCCAAGATCGACGCCATCGCCGAGCGGGCCGAGCTGACCCGCGGCGCGGTGTACTCGAACTTCCCCGGCAAGCGGGCGCTGTACTTCGCGGTACTGGCCGGCCTGGCGGAGCAGGCCCCCGCGCTGTCGCCCGCGCCAGCACCGGGGCGCACGACCGGTGACGCGCTCGCGGCGCTGGCACGGGCGTGGCTCGCGCGGCTGCCGACGAGCGCGGAGTCGGCGCGGCTGGGCATGGACGTGCTGGGTGAGGTCATGGCCGACGAGGCGACCCGGCAGCCGTACGCGCAGCTGATGTCGCTCGACGCGGTGCTGCTGGGGCTCGCGCTGGAGCGGCTGCGGCCGGACGGGCGGCTGGTGCGCGTCGCCGAGACGGTGCTGACGGCACTGCACGGCGCGAGCCAGCTGGCGGCCGCGGCACCGGGGTTCGTCGAGCCGTTCAACGTGGTGAGCGCGTGCGAGCAGCTCGCGTACCTGAACGTCGACGACGGGTGGCTGGAGCTGCCGTTCACGACCAGGGTGCAGACGGTCGACGAGCCATGGTCACCGCCCGCCGCGTGGGACTCGGTGCGGGCCGAGGAGGTGTCGCTGGACGCGGACGGCGTGGTGGCGGTGCTGGGCCTGCACCGCGCGGCGTCGGTGGAGCACGCGGTGCGGGCCGCCCCGGCGGACACGGCGGTGACGGCGGTGCTCGTGTCGGGGGCGCCGCGCGAGCTGATCCCGCTGGCGCGGCTCGCGGTGGCGGAGCTGACGGGGTGCCTTCGACAGGCGTTCCCGGAGTACGCGTGGCCTCGGCTGCGCGTCGTGTGCGACGGCACTGGCGAACTCGCCGCTGCCGTCGGGGTGCCCGCGGTGAGCGACAGCACGGAGGTGGCCGTTCGCATCGCATGCGGCCGGGTCGTCGCCCGGTCGGACGGCTACGGCGCGTGCCACGTCACGGCGGCCGCGAAGGCCCCGGCGCCCTGACCGTTCAGCTGGCCGTGCCCGCCAGGCGGGCTTCCGCCAGGGCGTGTTGCAGCAGCGCGACCAGCACCTGCTTCGTCGACTCGCGTTCGCGGGCGTCGCACAGGAGGACCGGGACGTGGTCGTCAAGGTCGAGGGCGCCGCGGACCTCTTCCGTGCCGTAGCGGTACGCGTTGTCGAAGCAGTTCACGCCCACCACGAACGGCAGGCCGCGCCGTTCGAAGAAGTCGACGGCCCCGAAGCAGCTGTCGAGCCGCCGGGTGTCGGCCAGCACCACGGCGCCGATCGCGCCGAGGGCCAGTTCGTCCCACATGAACCAGAAGCGGTCCTGGCCGGGGGTGCCGAACAGGTACAGGATCAGCTCCGGGCTGATCGTGATGCGGCCGAAGTCGAGTGCGACCGTGGTGGTGCGCTTCTGCTCGACACCCGACAGGTCGTCCACCCCGGCGGACGCCTCGGTGATCAGCTCCTCGGTGCGCAGCGGCGCGATCTCGCTGACCGAGCCGACCATCGTCGTCTTGCCGACGCCGAAGCCGCCCGCGATCACGATCTTGGTGGCTCTCGCCGACCGGTCAGAGTTTCCGTATGCCATCGAGGACCGCCTGAAGGACGTATTGACTTGGTGGCTCGGCCCCCTGGGTGGCGGGCGAGCGGAAAATGATCAGCCGCTGGGTGATGAGGTCGCTCATCAGGACCTTCACCACCTGCAACGGCAGGTCCACCTTGGCCGCCACCTCGACCACCGAGGTGGGGTTCTTGCAGGCGGACAGGATGCCCGCGTACTCCGGCTCCACATCGACGTCCGTGGCGGTGTGCGACGCGACGACGAGCGTGATCAGGTCGAGACCCAACGTGTCCGACCGGGTACGCCCGCCGGTCATCGCGTACGGCCGGACCAGTGGCCCGGCTGCCTCGTCGAACCACTCCTCGTCGGGGGCGGTCATGGCACCGGACGCTCCATGAACTCTCGCGGCTTGGCGGTGAGCGCCGCACCGACGCGCTTGACCATCAGGTTCATCTCGTAGGCGATCATGCCAACGTCCGCGTTCTCACCCGCGAGCAATGCGAGGCAGGCGCCGTGGCCCGCCGCGGTCACGAACAGGAACGCGTGGTCCATCTCGACCAGCGTCTGCCGCACCTGACCGCCACCGAAGTGCCTGCCGGTGCCGCGCGCGAGGCTCTGGAACGCCGACGCGACGGCGGACAGGTGCTCCGCGTCGCCGGTCGACAGGTTGCTCGACCTGCCGATCAGCAGCCCGTCCGCCGAGAGCACCACGGCACGTTCCACGCCTGCGACCCGCTTGACCAGCTCGTCGAGCAACCAGTCGAGCTCATTCACTGCGGTGTTGGCCATTGCGCGTGCTCCCCACGTGATCGTTCCCGTTCAGCGGCTGTCCCGGCATCGGCTCGTCCCGACCCCGTCTCGTGCCCGACTGGAATGCGGCCAGGCGGCTGCGTGCCTGGTCCGGGGTCTCCTCCCGATCGTGCTCCGTCTCCGCGTCCGGCGACCTCGACCAGGACGGAGACGTGTCCTCGTGCAGCTGCGGCGCCAGGTTCTGCTGGCGGCGGCGCTGCGGCAGCTCCGGCCTGCCGGGTGCCATCCCGGCGGTCTCCGGCTGCGACTGTGCCTGGGCGCGGGTGTCGGCGTCCCTCGGCGCGGGCCGGTTGATCTCCGGCGCGACCTGGTGCAGCTCGACGGGCCTCGGCGGAAGATACGTCTCGCCGTTCCGCTCGCCGTTCCGCTCCGCGTGGCGAGGCTCGCGGTGCAGCGCATGGCTCGGCTCGTGCTCCGCGTGGCCGTTCCGCTGCGGCAGCGGCGGCTTGCTCGCGTCGCGGTGGCGCTTGGGCAGGGGCTCGCTGGTCTCGGGCTCGGCGTGCTGCGACGGCCGGTTCTGGCGCAGCGGCTGGCTCGGCTCGTGGTCGGCGCCGACCGGCCGCTGCGGGCGGAACAGGTCCTCGCCCGGCCGTCGCTCCACCATCGGCAGCGCGGGCAGGTTGGGCAGGCTGACCGCACCAGGGATGGTCATGCGCACGGTCACCCCCGGCGCCGGCATGCTGCCGTTCGTGGACAGCCCCACGGGGCGCAGGTTCGTCTCGGTCTTGCCATCGACGGGAAGGACCGGCAGCTCCAGTTCCCCGGACCGGTCATCCTGCGGCACGGCCGAGTCCGGACCGAGCAGCTCGTTGCGCACCAGCACGATCGCCCTGGTGCCGCCGTACGCCGACTCACGCAGCGTGACCGCGATGTCGTGCCGCCCCGCGAGGCGGGCGACCACGAACAACCCGAGGCGCGGCTCGCTGGAGAGCGCCATGATGCCGAAGTCCGGCGGGTTGGCCAGCATATTGTTGAAATCGTCGAAGCGGCCCGGTTCGATACCGAGTCCCTGGTCCTCGATCTCGAGGATCACCCCCCTGGCGACGACGCTGCCGCGCACGTCGACCCGCGCGGCAGGCGGGGAGAACGTGGCGGCGTTGTCGATCAGCTCGGCGAGCAGGTGCACGAGGTCGCCGACGACCGGGCCGACGACCGTGAGCGCGGGCAGCTTGGCCGTCTTGACCCGCGCGAAGTCCTCGGTCTCGGCGGCCGCGCCGCGCACGATCTCGGCGAGGCTGACCGGGTTGCGCCAGCGTCGGCCGGGCTGCCCGCCACCGAGGATGATCAGGTTCTCCGCGTTGCGGCGCTGGCGGGTGGTCAGGTGGTCGAGCTGGAACAGCAGCTCGAGCTGCTCGGGGTCCTCCTGCTTGCGCTCGGCCTCGTCCAGCGTCTTCAGCTGGCGGTGCACGATCACCTGGCTGCGGTGGGCGATGTTGAGGAACACCTTGTTGGTGCCCTCGCGGGTCTTCGCCTCCTGCACGGCCGCCGCGACCGCGGTCTGCTGCGCCTTGTTGAAGGCATCCGCGACCTCACCGATCTCGTCCCGGCCGTAGTCGCGGAGCCGGATGTCGTCGACGTGCACCTCGTCGCCGGTCCGCACCTTCTCGACCAGCTCCGGCAGGCCCTTCTCGGCGAGGTCGAGCGTCTCCGACCGCAGGCGGACGAGCCGCTCGATCAGCTTGCGCGACAGCCGCAGCGCGAACAGGAACACCCCGACGACGAGTGCCAGCACCAGCACACCCGCGATGATCGACTGGGCGAACGTGCTGTTGACCTTCGACAACGCGAGGTCGTTGGTGTGCCTGCTCTGCGTCTGCAGCATGGCCATCAGCGCGTCGCCGACATCGCTCGCGGCGGCCCGCCACATGTCCTCGCTGATCGGGAGGTCGACGCCGCCGCGGAGCAGCACCTCCTCCACCGACATCAGCCGCAGCCACGGCGGTGAGCCGGTGAGCTTGCGGAACTGCGCCTGCACCTCCGGCTCGGCGAGCGGGATGGTCGAGCCGAGCTGCAGGTGGTAGGAGCTGACCTGGCCCTGGTAGACGCTGAAGTCGGCGTCGGTGAGGCCGCCGCCGACCAGGTTCGCCGCGGCGAGGGCGTCCGAGCGCTGCATGAGGTCCGCGCTGGTCAGCAGGGGTGCGACGACCAGCTGGAGGTAGGCGATCTCGGCGTCGGGCGCGAACTGCGCGAGGCCCTTCGTGCCGTCGATGAACTGGTCGATGATGTCGTTGTAGAGGTCGAACGACTCGGCGATCGAGACCTGGCCGCCGTCGACGCGGGCACGCATCGCGGGCAGTTCGCCCATCAGCTCGGTGAACTCGCGGACGGCGCGGAACACCGAGTCCGGCGCGATCTCCGACAGCTCGGTGAGGCTGGCCGTGGCGGCGCCCGCGAGCGCGTCGGTGCGGCCGCGCTGTTTGATGAGTTCGGACTGAAAGGTGCCGAAACTCGCGAGACGACGAAGCGTGAGGCGGCGTTCTTCCTGCAGTGAAACGATCAGTGGCAGTGACTGCCGTTGTGCCTCGCTCGCGAGCTGGAAGTAATTCCTCGTCTGCGCGGCGTCGAAGATCAAATAACCGGATCCCGCGACCCCGGCGAGCAGGAATACGATGCAGGGAACCAGTGCCAGAGTCAGCACTCGTGTCCGAATGGACAGGGCCCGGCTAGGCCGGATGGACGTCTTCTTCACAGCGGTCCGCTTTCCTTCCGGCGTTCCCCAAGCTCTTGAACGGGCGCCGCACATGCACCCCCGGACCCCGCGGGGAACGGTAAACACCCTGCGTCATCGAGTCAATTGCATGTTTCGGTGACTTTTTACCCACCGAGGAACCAGTAACGGAAAAGCGGCAACGTATGCGCTGTCAAAATGTGCGCCGAGCACAGATCAATTAGGCCGAACGGCCGAATATCCAAGAAATTCGTGGCTATTAGCATCCGGTCGATCACTCACCGGATTGGTCTGAACCTATCCGAAGACGAGCCGCCAGACTGGCTTGCCATTGGGACGTTTAACACAAATCACCGGCTCGTAACGCTGCGTGAACGTGCGTGCCCCGGGTGTGTCGCACGCGCGGCCGACGACCGCGAACCGGTCAGCGCGCCCCGGAGGCCCTGGCGGCGGCGCCGGCTGGGTGGTCGCGGGCGGGGCGGTGGGTGTGATCACCGCGGTGTGGCTGCGCACCTCGGGAGCGACGATCTCGGCGGGCGGCGGTGTGGTGGTCGGCGAGGACGGCACGTTGCTCGCCTCGATCTCGGGCACGGCGGGCGCCTCGGCATCGCGCTTGTCGTCACCACCCGCGGTGGTGAGCAGGATGACGGCGCCGACCAGGGCGATGACGAGCGCGAAGGTCACGGCCTTCAGCACCACGACGACGTTGTCACGCTTCGTCTCCTGGCGGTGCCCGGCGGACTCCGTCTTCGCCGGACCGCCCTTCGGCTCCTCGAAAACCAGCCGTGGCATGGTCATCCGTCCCGTTGGTCGGCTGCGCTCAATGAGCCAGGGTAACCGCCACGTCAATCCGACCATTCATCAGGGCGCCCGGCAATTCCGATAAATCGTTGACGACGCCCCCGCACTGGGTCACGATGGTGACAACACCGATCAGAGGAGCAGTCATGACTCGCGAGACCCGGCGACCGCGGCGGATCGTCCGCTGCTGCGTGCCGCCGTGCGAGCGACCGCTTGAGCTGCGGAAATGGCGGCCTGGCTCCCCACCGTGACCTACGTGTAGGCACACACGGGAGCCACCCACCGGAATACCGGAAAGGGTGGCTCTTCTATTTGTCATGCAATTTCGACGAATCGGCGAGCTGCGGCAGCGGCGCGGCCTCCGCCCTGTCCGATGGTTCGCTCCGCAAGCTCCGCTCACGACGCAGCCAGGAGGTTCGGCTCCTTTCGCCGGTGCTTTTCGAAGGACATTCACACCCCTGTAGCTCAGTGGACAGAGCAGCGGCATCCGACGCCGCGGGTCGCCGGTTCGACTCCGGCTGGGGGTACGCGAGCCCCTGTAGCTCAGGAGGAAAGAGCGCGCCGCTACGAACGGCGAGGCCGCAGGTTCAAGTCCTGCCGGGGGTGCTCTGCGAACGGAAGGGAAGGGAGGGAGGTGATGACCGGCGGACTGCTGCTGCTCGACGTCGACGGGCCGCTCAACCCGTACGCGGCGAACAAGAACCGGCGGCCCGCGGGCTACACGACCTACCGCAGGACGCGGACCGGCGGCTGGCACACGGGCCGGGACGCGCGGCGGTTCAAGGGCCTGCGGGTGTGGCTGAACCCCGCCCACGGCGCGCGGCTGCTGGCGCTCGCCGAGGACACGGGACTCGAGCTGGCGTGGGCCACGACGTGGCGGCACGAGGCGAACGACCGCATCGGCCCGGCGATCGGGCTGCCCGCGCTGCCGGTGGTCGAGTTCCCGGACTACGACCACGGGTGGAAGTGGCGCGGCGTCGCCGAGTTCGCGGCGGGCAGACCACTGGCGTGGTTCGACGACGAACACGACGAGCACGCGGGCGCGGCGGAGTTCGCGCGGCTGCGGGCAGGCACGCCCACGCTGCTGTGCCACGTCGACCCCAGGCAGGGGCTGGGGTCGGCACACCTGGCGGCGGTGCGGGCGTGGGCTTGACAAAGCGGGTGCGAGGGAGACGGCAACCCACCTGATCTGGGCTCAGGAGACACCGCGTTCGACTCGCGGGCACCCGACTCGGCCAGACCCCGGCGCGTTGTCCAGCGGCATGGACACCGGCTTCTCACGCCAATTCTATTATGGTGTTCCGCCCAGCAATTTCGGGTGCTTCTTCGCCGCGTCCCGCAGCTTCCGTAGCGCCGCATCGGCGGCATTGAGGAATACTGGTTCTCCGCCGGAAGTAACGACCGCAGCCACGCGGCTTATCGCCGCGAGTTCTGCCGTGGTGAGCTGAACTGTCACAGCAATGAGTGGGGTCAAACTTCGACCTGGGTTGTGGTTTTTGTTCACGCGATGCGACGAACCTCCGGAACCGCCAGTGCGGCAATCTGATATGCGTTTAGTCGAGCCACCGCGACCCATCCAGTACCGCAGGCACCAAATCTGCGTCTTGCTTCGGTGCAATAAGGTGCGCGATGGTATTGAACCTCCACTAGAATTGCGATAACCAGCGAAGGTGACTCACATGAGCAAGAGCCCTGTTCCCGAGTTGGCCCAACGCGTTGTGAGCCTGGTCGCCGCCATGATGGTTGAGGTGCGGCCCCGCCTCGTTCGAGCGGCTCTGACTGGTCGCCGCGCAGAGAATGAGAACGTGCGCCACGAAGACAACTTTTTGTCTGATTATGACCTGTGGATGCATCGGCACTACAAAGAACGTTTGAACGACTTCATTCCGTCATTCATCTATGCATCAGAGGAGGATGACCCGCAAGTCATCGGCCCTGATATGGACCCGGATTTGTGTGTTCTGGTGGACCCGTTGGACACAAGCGAACTCGCCGTTCGCGCCTTGCAGGGGTACACCCATGTGATGCTCTACTCTCGATCCTTGAAACGCCCCGTTGTCGCGGTCGTGGGCGACATTTTTCATCACGTCCAACTCTACGTTTCGGCACGGGATGATGACGGCACGGACCGCGCTTTTGTTGTTACGGCAGAAAGCGAATGGCACGAGCTTAACCGGCCCTCGAGGGCACAGCTTTCAGGAGCGTTGGTTACGAATTATCTGATGCGCCCAGGTGAGCGTTTCGGGCCACTTGCGAGGCAGCAAACGTTTCTGGACGAGCTAGGCGCACCGGATGAACACGGAAAACGGAAAGGCCGAATAGGTGTCGACTTCGGTTCCGTGAGCCTGTGCCACGTCGCCGCCGGATTCACGGACGCCACCGTCGAGTTTGCCAAAGGTTTCGCGGTTTGGGATCTTTCGCCAGGCCACTACATCTTGCACGCCGCCGGGGGCGTCACAATTGATCTTGACGGCAATCCCGTCGCCCTGGACTACGGACTTAACAACCTGCCAGAAATCAACGAAGCGATGGGCACCAGGCGTAAGTTTATTGCCGCCGGTAACCTCGATCTGGCCGAAGAGATCCGCCGCGCTATCCGGCTCTAGCGCGGCGCCATGAAAGACGGGTCGTTGAGCGTCTCGAAAGCGTCGTTCGGGACACCGGCTATGTCCCGCCCCCGGCCGACATGAGGTTCACCCGTGGAGAGGCATACGTCCGGTTCGTGTGGCACCATCGCGCACGTGACCAGCAGAACCGTCGACGCGCAGCGCCTGCGCGACCTCGCGCTGCTGCGCCGCGTCCGCGACCGGATCGACCGGGAGTACGCACAGCCGCTGGACGTCGAGGCACTCGCCCGCGGCGTCAGCATGTCGGCGGGGCACCTCAGCCGCGAGTTCCGCCTCGCCTACGGGGAGTCGCCGTACTCCTACCTGATGACGCGGCGCATCGAGCGTGCGATGGCGTTGCTGCGCCGTGGCGACCTGAGCGTCACCGAGGTGTGCTTCGCGGTCGGCAGCTCGTCGCTCGGCACCTTCAGCACCCGGTTCACCGAGCTGGTCGGCATGCCACCCAGCGCCTACCGGAACCAGGCCGCGCTGGCGACCGCCGGGCTGGCGCCGTGCGTCGCGAAGAAGGTCACCAGACCGATCAGGAATCGAGAAGCGCGCTCACCTGCGCGTACCTAGTGTGACCGGCATGGACATCACCATTCATTCGACGTACCTGCCCCACACCGACCCCGCCGCCTCCCTGGCCTTCTACCGCGACACCCTCGGCTTCGAGGTCCGCCAGGAGGTCGAGTACGGCGGGATGCACTGGATCACCGTCGGCTCCCCGGACCAGCCCGGCACGTCCATCGTCCTGCACCCGCCCGCCGCGGACCCCGGCATCACCGAGGACGAGCGCCGCGTGATCGCCGAGATGATGGCCAAGGGCACCTTCGCGGGCCTCAACCTGGCGACCAAGGACCTCGACGACACGTTCGCACGCCTGCAGGCCGGCGACGCGGAGGTCGTTCAGGAGCCGACCGACCAGCCCTACGGCGTCCGCGACTGCGCGTTCCGCGACCCGGCGGGCAACCTCCTGCGCATCCAGGAAGTGCGCTGACGCGGTGGCGCGACGGGCGTCATCGGCGCCCCGATCGGGTAGAACATGGAGGCCGCGAAGGCTGCCGTCGGAACAACGTTGGAGACACGATGAGCAAGGCCACCATGACGGACAAGCACGATGCCGACAGCCATGACCTGATCCGTGTGCACGGTGCCCGCGAGAACAACCTCAAGGACGTCAGCATCGAGCTCCCGAAGCGCAGGCTGACGGTCTTCACCGGTATCTCCGGTTCCGGCAAGAGCTCCCTGGTGTTCAGCACGATCGCGGCCGAGTCCCAGCGGTTGATCAACGAGACCTACAGCTCCTTCGTGCAGGGCTTCATGCCGACCCTGGCGCGCCCCGACGTCGACGTCCTCGACGGGTTGACCACCGCGATCATCGTGGACCAGCAGCGGATGGGCGCCGACCCGCGCTCCACCGTCGGCACCGCCACCGACGCGAACGCCATGCTGCGCATCCTGTTCAGCAGGCTGGGCAAGCCACACATCGGCTCGGCGCAGGCGTTCTCGTTCAACGTCGCCTCGATCAGCGGTGCCGGCGCGGTCACCATGGAGAAGGCGGGCCGGACCACGAAGGAACGCCGCAGCTTCAGCATCACCGGCGGCATGTGCCCGCGCTGCGAGGGCCGGGGCAAGGTCAACGACTTCGACCTGAGCGAGCTCTACGACGAGAACAAGTCGCTCAACGAGGGCGCGGTGACCATCCCCGGCTACAGCATGGAGGGCTGGTACGGCCGCATCTTCCGCGGCTGCGGCTTCTTCGACCCGGACAAGCCGATCAAGAAGTACACCAAGAAGCAGCTGAACGACCTGCTGTACAAGGAGCCGACCAAGGTCAAGGTCGAGGGCATCAACCTGACCTACTCGGGGCTGGTTCCGACTATCCAGAAGTCGATGCTGTCCAAGGACGTCGACGCGATGCAGCCGCACATCCGCGCGTTCGTCGAGCGGGTGGTCACGTTCACGGTCTGCCCGGACTGCGACGGGACCCGGCTGACCGAGGCTGCGCGCTCGTCGAAGATCAACGGGATCAGCATCGCCGACGCCTGCTCGATGCAGATCAGCGATCTCGCCGAGTGGGTGAAGGGCCTGGACGAGCCGTCCGTCAAGCCGCTGCTGAACACGCTGGAGCGCACCCTCGACTCGTTCGTCGAGATCGGGCTCGGCTACCTGTCCCTCGACCGGCCCGCTGGCACGCTGTCCGGTGGCGAGGCGCAGCGCACCAAGATGATCCGGCACCTCGGGTCGTCGCTCACCGACGTGACCTACGTCTTCGACGAGCCGACGATCGGGCTGCACCCCCACGACATCCAGCGCATGAACAACCTGCTGCTTCTGCTGCGGGACAAGGGCAACACCGTGCTGATGGTCGAGCACAAACCGGAGGCGATCGCGATCGCCGACCACGTCGTCGACCTCGGCCCCGGCGCGGGCACGGCAGGCGGCACCGTCTGCTTCGAAGGCACCATCGAGGGGCTGCGGGCCAGTGACACCGTCACCGGCCGTCACCTCGACGACCGGGTCACGCTCAAGGAGACCGTGCGCACGCCGACCGGGAAGCTGGAGATCCGCGGCGCGGACACCCACAACCTGCGGAACGTCGACGTCGACATCCCGGAGGGCGTGCTGGTCGTCATCACCGGGGTGGCGGGCTCGGGCAAGAGCTCGCTGATCCACGGCTCGCTGGCCAAGCGGGACGGCGTGATGTCGGTCGACCAGGCGCCGGTCCGCGGCTCGCGGCGCAGCAACCCGGCGACCTACACCGGGCTGCTCGACCCGATCCGCAAGGCGTTCGCCAAGGCCAACGGCGTGAAGCCGGCCCTGTTCAGCGCCAACTCCGAGGGCGCGTGCCCCAACTGCAACGGCGCGGGCGTCATCTACACCGACCTCGGGATCATGGCCGGGATGTCCACCACCTGCGAGGTGTGCGAGGGCAGGCGGTTCGACGCGTCGGTCCTGGAGTACACGTTCGGCGGCCGCGACATCAGCGAGGTGCTCGCGATGCCGGTGGCCGAGGCCGAGGCGTTCTTCGGCGACGGTGACGCGAAGACCCCGGCCGCGCACAAGATCCTCGAGCGGCTCACCGACGTCGGGCTCGGCTACCTCGCCATCGGCCAGCCCCTCACCACCCTGTCCGGCGGCGAACGCCAACGCCTCAAGCTCGCCACCCACATGGGCGACAAGGGCGGCACCTATGTTCTCGACGAACCGACCACCGGCCTTCACCTCGCCGACGTCGAGCAGCTCCTCGCGCTGCTGGACCGGCTCGTCGACGGCGGCAAGTCCGTCATCGTGATCGAGCACCACCAGGCCGTCATGGCACACGCGGACTGGATCATCGACCTCGGCCCCGGCGCCGGCCACGACGGCGGCCTCGTCGTCTACGAGGGCACCCCGGCCGACCTGGTCGCCAACCCCACCACCCTCACCGGAGAGCACCTCGCGGCGTACGTCTCATGACGCCTGCCGGTGCGGGACTCGCCGACCAAAGAGGCGACCCGTCCTGACCTTGGTCGCGATCGGCGGGCGACGCGGTCCCGGCTCGGTACGTTCGAGCCATGAGACGCGGCGTGCGCGTCCAGATCGCGATCCTCACCCACGACGCGGGCCTGCTCCCCGACCAGGGCCTGTCCCATAGATCTTTGCGCGTGGGCCTGGACCCACCCAAAGGTGACCTCAGGGGAACGTGACGACACCCAGCCACCAACCACCCACGATCCGAGAATGCGCTGGGCCAGGACCAACACTTTGAATTCCGGGGAGGCGGACTAGTGGCGGTACCCAACCACCCACGGTCCGCGGGATGCGCTGGGCCGGGCCCAACACTTTTAATGCCGGGGAGGCGGACTAGTCAGCATCTCCTCCGCCATCGCGGTCAGGCGGGTGGTGTCGGCCGGGGTGAGGGTGACCCAGGCGCCGTTGCGGCGCAGTGCGTAGCGGCCTTCCGGGGTGTCCAGCCAGTTGACCAGGCTGTACGTACGCGTCCGGCCCGTCGCGCCGAGCTGGCCGCCGCCCGTGCGGCTGGTCAGCGCCTGCGTGAGCGTGCTGACCTCCTCGGCACGCACCCCCGCGGCGTGCAGTGTCCTCGTGAAGCCGGACACGCCCTCCTCGGCGCCCTCCGCGCACGCCGCCTCGTAGTCGGCGGCGCTCACGTTCACCGGGCGGCCGGCCGCCGCGGGCAGCTGGGTGAGCGAGCCGAGCAGCGACGACGCGAGTGCGGTCGCACGGACGGCGCCCAGCCTGACCTCGTCGCCGACGCGGGCCGCGATCGCGGCGCCCGGCCCGCCGACCGCGGCGAACGCGAACAGCGGCGAGCCGGTGCCGTACACACGCATGTCCAGCGACGCCGACGGACTGCCGAGCGACCGCAGCATCGCGGCCAGATCGCGGGCGGGTGTCTCGACGGTGCCGAGGTCGCGGGCGGTCAGCGCGCGGGACGCCTCCTCGACCAGTTCCGCCCGCCGGTCGCGGGTGCGGCCGACATGCAGCACGTCGAGCACCTCGGGCACCGGGCCGAGCCCCATCGCCGACCACAGCAGGTACAGCTCGACGACGCTCAGCTGGATCCACCCGGAGCCAGGGTCACGCACGGCGGTTGACCTCTCCGATCACCGGCGGCATCACCCGCTGGTCGTTCGCACCCCAGATCTCGGGGTCCTGCTCGACGTACTTGTTGCTCTTGCGCTCGAGGTCGTCGTCACCGCGGCCGCCCGCGCCGCCGCCCATCGGCATGCCACCCGCCATGCCCGGCGCCTGACCACCCGGCCGGGCAGGCGC
>NZ_JBARWZ010000222.1:0-6308 GCF_049647105.1 Actinophytocola sp. | reverse complement strand
GCGCCGGTGGTTTCCGAACCACCGGCGCACGGTCGCGTCAGTTCCTGAAATGCCTCGATCACACTCTCAGCAAGACACGGGCACTATGAAGGTGTGATCAGAGATCTCGTGCGCCGGTCGGCGCTGTTGGTGCCCGTCGGCGCGCTGGTGGGCGCCGGCTGGCAGGTGCCATCCGCCATCGGGGGCCGTCCCGCCGGGGAGCGGCTCGCCCGCATGCGCCGCTCACCGCACTTCCGCGACGGCCGGTTCCACAACGACGTCGCCACCGTCGTCGCCGGGCAGCCCGGCTCCGGGGCCCTTCGTGACCTCGTCCTCGGCAAGGAGGTGCGCAAGCCGCGGCAGCCCGTCCCGCTCGTCGGCGCACCCGACTTCGCCGGCTCCACGGGCCTGCGCGCGTCCTGGCTCGGCCACGCCACCGTGCTGGTCGAGATCGAGGGCAAGCGCATACTCTTCGACCCCGTCTGGAGCGACCGGGTCTCGCCGTCTGCGCTGCTCGGGCCCAAGCGCCTGCATCCGGTGCCATGGGCGCTCGGCGACCTGCCAGAGCTGGACGCCGTCGTGATCTCCCACGACCACTACGACCACCTCGACATGCCGACCATCCGGCGGCTCGCCGCCCGGCAGCCGTCGCTGCGGTTCATCGTGCCGCTCGGCGTCGGCGCGCACCTCGAACGCTGGCGGGTCGCGCCAGGGAACATCGTCGAGCTGGACTGGGACGAGCGGACCTCGCTCGGCCACGTCGAGGTCGTCGCCACCGCCGCGCAGCACTTCTCCGGCCGGCTCCGCCCCGGCGGCAACGGCACGCTGTGGGCGTCGTGGGTGCTCGCGGGGCGGGACCGCCGCGTGTTCTACACCGGCGACTCCGGCTACTTCGACGGCTATCGCCGGATCGGGTCCGAATATGGCCCGTTCGATGTCACGTTCATCCAGGTCGGCGCCTACTCGCCGTACTGGCCGGACATCCACATGACACCGGAAGAGGGAGTCGAGACCCACCGGGCCGTGCGCGGCGAGCTACTCGTGCCGGTGCACTGGGCCACGTTCAACCTGGCCATGCACTCCTGGTCGGAGCCGGTCGAACGGCTGCTGACCGCCGCCGACGGCCTGCGGGTCGCGGTGCCGATGCCGGGTCAGGCCTTGGACGTCGACGAGGCGCCGTCGCCGGATGGCTGGTGGCGGGCCGTCGCCTGACGCCGCACGTACAGGATCGTCCCGATGACCAGCAGCGGTGACACGAGCGCCACACCGCTGCTCGCCACGACCAGCACCGTGAGCCCGCCCTCGCGCACGGCGTCGTCGCCGAGCGCGCGGACGGGGACCGTGTCGCCGGGCTTGACGTCGACGGCGAGGTCGACCTCGTCGGTCCGGCCGTCCCACCTGGACTCGCACTCGCCGTCGTCGTCACAGCTCACGACCGTGGCCTCGGTGTGGGTGCCGCGGACGTAGGTCCACGACTCCTCGAGGTAGGCGAACCCGAACACGACGGCCGTCAGCAGCGCGCCGATCCCGGCGTACGCGGCCGTGACCAGCACGATGCCGGGTCTGCGCTCGACGATCGCGCTGATCACCGCCACCACCACGAGCACCATCGCGGCCGCCACGGTCGCGAAGATGAACAAGCGGCTGTTCGTGATGGCCCAGCCGGTGACCGCCAGCACGAACAGAAGTCCTAAGAGGACGGTCAACCAGCCTCGGGCGCCGCGGGGCTCGCTCACAGCCGCCCTTCTTTGACGGCCTGCGCCAGGCGCCGGACGTCCGCGCGCACGACCGAGGAGGTGTTCTTCGAGTTCCGCACCTCCGCGCAGTTCTGGTCGTTCTCGCTTCGCCTGGACTTCCGCCAGAATGTCACGCTGTTCTCTCCATTCGGTTCTTCGCATCGGCGATGAAACTCGCCGAGGAATCGGGCTTCAGGGAAACCGCGAGGACTCGGTCGATCGCTCGTTTGTAGGCCACGACATCTTCGTCCTCGTGGAGCAAGAGTACCGAGCGGCGCGTGCCGACGAACGCGATAGATGCGGTCTTCTCGTCGGCTCGCCTGCCGGAGGCAGGGCGAGCCGCCTCGATCAGCGTGAAGGCACCTTCCGGTCCGGGGTGCCAGCCGCGGTGATCGGGCACGATCCGCAGCTCGATGTTCGGCAG
Source organism: Actinophytocola sp. (assembly GCF_049647105.1). GTDB lineage: Bacteria > Actinomycetota > Actinomycetes > Mycobacteriales > Pseudonocardiaceae > Actinophytocola. The sequence continues at coordinate 4,169 of NZ_JBARWZ010000222.1, read as the reverse complement.
GGCGGCCATCGTCTGAGCTACAGCGTGACCGGCAGCGACGCGGCGCACGTGCTGATCGGCAGCGGAACCACCATCTGCGAGCTGGTGTTCGACGCGCTCGCGATGCGCGCGATGGCGGAACTGTCCGTCGCGGTCGTGTCCGAGATGGACGCCCGCTACGCACAGGAGACGGCGGCCGGACACGCTGTGCCCGGCCGCCGCCAGTCCGCCTCCCCGGGAATTCACAGTGTTGGTATCGACCCAGCGCATCCGCGTACCGCAGGTGGTTGGTGACTGGGTGCCGTCACGTTCCCCTGAGGTCACTGTTGGTCAGGCCCAGACCCTCGCACAATGATCCATGGGACAGGCCCTAATTCGCCTCGCCGGTCAGGGCGAAGGAACGCAGGCGCTGGGTCGCGCCGATGGTGCCGACCACGATGAAGATCACCGACATGATCAGCGCGGTGGTCACCGACACCGTGGCCTCGATGAGCTGGGTGTTCCCGATCGAGTCGGCGATGGCCGTCGCGTGCTGGCGGACGCTGAAGATCCGGGCGCCGCTGACGTAGCTGACCAGGATGTTCTCCCACAGCACGATGTACACGAGGCCGACCGCGACCGGCCGCTTGGTCATCACCGACAGCGCCAGGAACAGTGCGCTGTAGGCGAGGCCGCCGATCGCGGCGCCGATGACCAGGCCGACCGCCAGCTTGCCAGCACCGGCGATCAACGCGGCGGCGGCGAGCGGGACGCCGGTGGCGACCGTGGTCACCAGCCACGCGACGGCCAGCTTCGACAACACGATTTCGCTGCGCGGCAACGGTTTCGTGAGCAGGTGTGTGATCGTGCCGTCGTCGATCTCCAGGCCGAGCGCGCTGCTGCCGATGATCAGCGCGGTCAGCGGCAGGATCACGCTGATGCCCAGCGACGAGAACACCACCGGTCCCCACTCGGCGTCGCTTTCGCCGGACGTCACGCCGATGAGCGTGAGGCCGATGAGGATGATCGGCATCGGGAGGAGCATCAGCACGCGTTTGCGGCCCAGCATGGCCCGCGCGGTGAGGCTCATGATCGTCAGGTTCATGTCGCCACCAGGTAGGAGAAGACTTTCTCGAGCGACTCGTCCGAGGGGAGGAGCTGCGTGATGCGGATCTTGTGCTCGCGGGCGAGCTTGGCGAGCGCACGGGTGAACTTGCCGTAGTCGTTGGCCTGCACCAGCACGCCCTCGGGCGCCAGGCTCACGCCGGACACCGACTCCTGTCCCATGAGGACGGTCGCGAGCAACCGGTTGTCGGACGAGGTGACCGTGAACTGGTGCGGCCGGGTGGTCATCAGGCGGCGGATGTGCCGGTAGTCGCCGGACGCGGCGAGGCGGCCGGCGACGATGACCTGCACGGTGCCCGACAGCTGCTCGACCTCTTCGAGGATGTGCGAGCTGAACAGGATCGTGCGGCCCTCCTCCGCCATGCGGTTCAGCAGCTCCATCATGTGGAGGCGCTGGCGCGGGTCCATGCCGTTGAACGGCTCGTCCAGCAGCAGCACCCTCGGGTCATGCACCAGCGCGGCCGCGACCCGGCTGCGCTGCCGCATTCCCTTGGAGTACGTGGAGATCCGGCGATCCTGCGCGTCCTCCAGCTCGACGATCGCGAGTGCCTTCCGCGCCGCCTCCGCCGGGTCCGGCAGCTTGTGCAGCTTCGCGCTCGAGAGCACGAACTCCCACGCGGTCAGGAAACCGGGCACGCTCTCGCGTTCGGTGACGAGGCCCAGCGTGCGGTACATCTCCGGGTTGCGCCACGCGGACTGGCCGCCGACCGTGACCTCACCCTGAGACGGGGCCATCAGGCCCGCCATCAGGTGCAGGACCGTGGTCTTGCCCGCACCGTTCGGGCCGAGCAGGCCGGTGAGGCCGGGGGCGATGGTGAGGGTGACGTCGTTGACCGCGACGACGTTGCCGTACCAGCGCGAAACGCCGTTCAACTCGACAGTGGTACTCACGACTTCACCTTCTTGTAGCGCAGCACCAGCAGGAACGTGCCGAGCGCGATCAGGACCGCGGTGACGAGGCCGTACACGGCCCCGAACTCGCCGGTCTGGACGATGCCGATGCCCGGGCCGAACAGCCACTGGTCGACGCCGTTGAGCAGGCTCGACGGGTCCATCAACCCGCCGAGGTCGGCCAGTGCGCCGTTGCCGAACGCCTGCAGCGCGCCGGAGATCGGCGTGGTCAGCAGGAACAGCGCGATGATCATGCCGGACGCGAACACGCGGCGGCCGGTCAGCGACGCGAGCGGCAGGCCCAGCGCGGACAGCAGCGCGGCGTGGATCGCGGCGGCGATCAGGCCCTGGACGAAGCCGCCCAGCTCGTCGAACACGCCACCGATGCCGGTGTCGGTGTTGAACGCCATGCCGAGGAACATGATCAGCATCGGGATGGCGAACAGCAGGAACGTCGCCGTGGCCAGGGACGCGAGCTTCGTGAGCGCGTAGTCACTCTTGCGCAGTGGCCGGGACAGGTAGAGCTGCAACAGGTTGCTGCGCAGGTCGACGGACACCAGCTCCGGCGCGACGACGGCGACGAACACCGTGGCCGCGTAGGTGAACGTGGACGCGATGCCGACGTAGTCGATCACCTGCGTCGGCAGCTGGGTGTTGATCACGACCAGGATCAGCGACGCCATGCTCGCGAAGGCCAGCACGCCCATCGGCAGGACCTTCGCCCACGCGCTGCGGCCGAGGCCGTAGGCGGAGCGGACGCCGTGGACGTACAGCGAGCGCGCCGCGTAGCCGCGGCCGAGTCGCGGGCCTTCGTAGCGCTGGTAGCCGATGTCGTGGATGACGCCGGTGTCAGGCACTGGCCACCTCCCGGAACAGGTCGGCCACCTGGTGGCGCTGACGTTCAATGCGGTGCAGGGGCAGGTCGAGGTCGGCGACGGCGTCGCGGATCTTGTCGTAGACGTCGTCGTTCTCGATACGGACGTACAGGACCCGTTTGTCGGCGCGGACCTCGAGGCCCTGGCTCTCGAGTGCCCCGGCCAGCGCCTCCGCGTCCTCGTCGACCTCGACCATGAGCAGGTCACGGGCCTGCGTCATCGAGTCGAGGGTGGCCGAGCGCAGCAGCCTGCCCGCGTCGATGGCGACGAGTGAGGTGCAGATGCGCTCGATCTCGCCGAGCAGGTGCGAGCAGACGACGACGGAGATGCCGAAGTCGGTGCCGATGCGGTGGATGAGGTCGAGCATCGCGCGCCGGCCCGCGGGGTCGAGGCCGTTGGTCGGCTCGTCCAGCAGCAGCAGCTCCGGGTCGTGCACGAGGGCCTGCGCGAGCTTGACGCGCTGCTTCATGCCGGTGGAGTAGCCGCCGATGCGGCGGTAGCGCTCCTCGTAGAGGCCGACGTGGCGCAGCGTCTCCGAGGCTCTCTCTCTGGCCATCGCCTTGGGCAGGCCGCTGACGCGGGCCATGTGGGTGACGAACTCGGCCGCGATCATGTCGGGTGGCAGGCAGTCGTGTTCCGGCATGTAACCGACGCGGGCGCGGACCCGGTCACCGTCGGCGATCGGGTCCAGGCCGAGCACGCGGACCTGTCCGCCGGTTGGTTCCAGCAGCCCCAGTGCGAGCTTGATGAGGGTGCTCTTGCCCGCGCCGTTCACCCCAACCAAACCCACCACCCCAGGCTCGATCGCAACGGTGAGGTCCGCAAGCGCGGTCACCTTGTCATAGCGCTTCTCCAGCGCAACAGTCTCGATGAGTGGCACCCACCCAAGCTATTCGCCCACCCCACCCCCCACATCCGGCGCATCCCCCAACCCAACCCTGACTTCCCCACCACCCCCCGCGAGTCGGGCGTTCAGAACCCGCGAGTCCACGGTTCGGAACCCGCGAGTCTGGGCTTCGGAACCCGCGAGTCTCGGGTTCGGAACCCGCGAGTCCACGGTTCGGGACCCGCGAGTCTCGGGTTCGGGACCCGCGAGTCCACGGTTGGGGACCCGCGAGTCTCGGGTTCGGGACCCGCGAGTCCACGGTTGGGGACCCGCGAGTCTCGGGTTGGGGACCCGCGAGTCGGGCGTTCGGGACCGGTGAGTTGGGGTTTCGGGTCTGACACCGACCCCAACTCAGGGGTCCTGAACCGAAGACTCGCGGGTTCTGAACGGTGGACTCGCGGGTTCTGAATGGTGGACTCGCGGGTTCTGAATGG
>NZ_JBARWZ010000221.1:0-27476 GCF_049647105.1 Actinophytocola sp. | reverse complement strand
AGGTAGGCCAGGGGGCTACCTCGAGCGGCCGCCGTGTTCCTACGCGTTGGGGTCGAAGGGGATGCCGCCCGGCTTGGCCTTCGCGAGGTTGCTCGCGAAGGCGCTGTCCTTGATGGCGAGGCTCGCGCTGCCGTAGTCGGCGGACACGAGCCGGTCCCGGATTCCCGCCGGGAAGTGGTCCCAGCCGACGAGGTCCGGGTACTGCCAGGTGCCGTAGTGGTTCTCGGGCTGCTCGGTCATGCTCGCGAGCCGGAAGCAGTGCGTGGACGCGCCGTCCTTGTGGTAGACGACCTTCGCGTGCGTGCCCTCCCAGCCGACCTGGTCACGCGGGAAGGTCGAGTAGTTCCCGTGCGCGGACACGGACACGTACTGCGCCTGGTCGTTCTGCACCCACACCACGACGTGTTCGAGGTCGTGCCGGTGGCCGCAGCAGTCCCAGCCGGGCACGGCCTGGTCCTTCTCGAAGTACAGGTCGTACAGGTAGGCGCACCAGCCGTTGTTGCACTTGCTGCGGGAGTAGGAGTTCGTGTTGTCCAGATCGGACTGGTCGTGGCAGTTGCCGTTGAGCGCGCCGGAGTTGTTCAGCCCGGGCGCGATGGTGCCGTCGGGGCCGATGGCCGGGGTCGGATAGCAGCCGTCGCCGTCGTAGTCGAAGGCGGGCTGCCACTTCCCGTCCGCCTCGGCGTGGCTCGCCGGCAGCGCGCGCGGCGGGTCCGCCCAGGCGATGCCGGGGATCATGACGGTGAGCAGGGTGGCGGTCACGGCAACGAAAACGGTTCTTCTTCCACGCATCGCAGGGCCCTCTCCGTTGATCGCGGGATGACGCGTTCAACGTAAGTCGGCGCCGTCAGTGCCGGTCAACCGCCAAAGGTCGGGAATGTGACGACCCGTTCACGTTCCGTCCATGGCTGAAGCACCCTCAAGGTCCGCGCCATCGACGAGGCAGGACAAGGTGTCCGACGTCGTGCGCTACGAGTTCGACCCCGATGGCTGACGGAGCTGCGCCGGGCCTCGGGGTGAGGCCCGGCGCATCCCGCTCACTTCAGTGTGATCGTCAGGCTGCCGGAGCCGCGCACGTCCGCGCGGACCTCGGCGCCACGGGTGGTCTGGACGACCTCGAAGTCGACCCGCTTCCCGTTGTAGGTGACCTTCGCGGGCTGCTTCCCGGACGGCAGGACCGCGCCCACCGTCAGGTCGGCACGCACCTTGTCGAGGCGCACGGTCGTCGTAAGGCGGTCACCCTTCAACGACGTCGACACATCGACGGAGCCACGCTCGCCCACCCGGATGTGCTTGCCCGACACCGACTTCTGCTCGGACGGCAGCTGCGGCACCACCGACAGTGCGCCGGTGCCCAGCGACGGCGAGACCCCGAGCCACTGGTGCACGACCGGCCACAGCGTCCCGTACGTGCCCCACGCCTGCAGCGACATGGACCGGTCGTAGAACGGCCGGTCGATGTTCGCCACGAAGTCCGGGGACGGGGCCACCTCGGGCATGGCGCCCGGGGTCTCCCACACGCTCGGGTCGAGCTGGATGCGCGCGTTGCCGGCCGTGTACACCGACTGCTGCGCCAGCCTGCCGAAGTTGCCCTCGGCCACCGCCATCACCGCGGTGTTGAGCGAGTAGGTCGACCGCTCGCTCTTGACCGTCGACACGACGCTGTCGCACGACGGGCCGGGGTTGCCCTCCGGCGCGGAGGTCGGGCCGGAACCCGTGTGGTAGAGCCCGAACTCACCCGTGTAGCACGGCTTTTCCCGCTGTGCCAACGCGACCGGGCCATGCTCCTGCGACGCGAGCGGGGTGCCGCCCGGCAGCTCGATCTCCATCGGGGTCACGCCGGTCCAGTGCCGCTGGAACACCGGGCGGTTGTCGTTCGCGGGGTCGTCCGGGTCGTCGATCGACTCGGAGTAGCCGCCTGTGTCGCCGCCCGCCCACCAGACCGCCTCGAACTGCTCCCGCAGCGCGGAAGCACGGCCCGTGGCCCAGGTCGCCGTCGCCGTGTCGCCCTTGGCGGTGGCCATGTCGGCGAGGTCGAGCAGGCCGCGGACGTAGTAGGCGGTGCTGTCGAGCTTCTCAACGCCCATGCCATCGCGTTCGACGTTGCCGAGGCCCTCGAGCCAGCCGTCGCCGTCGGCGTCCAGGGTCGCGTCGACGTAGCGCAGGTTGCGGACGGTGAAGTCGTACAGGTCGTCACGGAAGGCGTTGTCGCCCGTCCACCGCCACACCAGCGCGACCGCGCTCGGGAACTTCACGGTCTCGTCGGTGTTGCCCGCGTCGTCGTTCGCGCCGAAGTACACGTCACCGGTGGAGACGACCTCGTGGACCAGCTTGCCGCTGCCCTCGTTGATCACCTCGCTGATGTCGCGCAACGCCCTCAGGTGTGCCTTGATCGGCTCGAACTGCCCGGCCGCGACCGCCGCGAACGCGGTGTACTCGCCGTCGGTGCCGAAGAGCCACGGGTAGTCCGGGAACCCCGCGCCGTACCAGCGTGCCTGCTCCAGCGTGCCTGCCGGGTCGGGGTACGCGGTGCCCTCGTCGGTGTCCCGCAACGCGAGATCGTGCGACTCCTGCACCGAGTCGGCCAGGTTCTGCTTGCTCCACTCGATGCTCTGCTGAAGCAGCCGGTCACCCGGCAGGTCGACGACCGTGTTGCCTGCCAGCGACCTGCGAGCGTCCACCTTGGACCGCAGCGCGCCGACCGGGTTCTTCGCGGCCCGCGTGTACTCGGCACGCGCCGCGTCCTGGCCCTTGTCGGAACCCGCGACCGTGAACCACACGGTGGTGGCCTTGCCCGGCCGCAGCGGCACCTCGTAGTTCAGCCGCCCGCCGGTGCCCTTGCCGAACGCCGAGTCGTCACAGCGTGGCGGCGCGGTGCCGTCCGCCGGGCAGACCACGGCCGGGTCCTGCGGGCCGCGGTGGTCCGGTCCCAGCTCGTGGCTCACCGGCCGCGCGGAGGAACCCACCACCGCCGCGTAGTCGTGCCCGGCGCCTTCCTCGCGGAAGCGCAGCGTGCCCTCGGCGTAGGCGCCGGTGTCGGGCAGGTTCGCGGCCGAGGCACCCGGCGTGGTCCAGCCCCACGGGTAGGCGGGCATCAGCTCGGAGTGCGCGTCCATCGCGAGGTCGACCGTCCGCGCCGAGTCGCTGCGCAGCGTCAGGCCGATCACGTTGCCCCGCACCCCGTCGGGTGCGAAGTCGACCCGGTCGACGGACACCCCGGCCGGCCGGTACTCGAACCGGTGGTAGCCCCATCCGGTCGTGTACTCGGCGGCCGGGGTGTCCGCCCCGAGCCAGGAGCCGTCGACGGCGAACCAGATGCCGTCGAGCAGCTTCACCGGCGGCGTCCACACGCCACCCATCTCACCGCGGATGTGCCAGCCGCTCGCGGGGTACAACCCGTTCGCGTCGCCCATCGCGATGACGCGGTCGCTCGTCACGAGCGCCCGCCGGTCGGCCAGTCTCACCGTCTCGGACAGCTCCGTCAGGTGCCCGCCAGAAAGGGCGCCACCTGCCAGAGCCGTGTCCGATCTGTCCTCCGCGCTGGCCGGTACCGCCAGCGCGGTTGCGACGAGTGCCAACACGGAGCCGAGTAAGACCGGCTGTTTCCTCACTGTTACTTCACTCCTCCGGCTGTCAGGCCCGCGATGATCCGCCGCTGGAAGATCAGCACCACGATGACGAGTGGCACCGTCACGATCACACCAGCGGCCATCTTGGTCCCGAACGGACTGTCGTATCCGTAAGCACCGGTGAACTGGGAGATGGCGACCGTCGCGGTCTTCATCTCCTTCTGGTTCACCATGGACAGTGCGATGATGAACTCGTTCCACGCCGCGATGAACGTGATGATCGCGGTGGTGAACATGCCCGGCGCGGCCAGCGGCAGGATCACCTTGCGGAACGCCTGGCCGCGAGTCAGCCCGTCCACCATGGCCGCCTCCTCCAGTTCCTTCGGCATCTGCCGGAAGAACGTGGCGAGCGTCCACACCGCGAGCGGCAGCGCGAACGAGAGGCTGGGCAGGATCATCGACTGGTAGGTGTTGATCCAGCCGATCTCGGTGAACAGCTTCAGCAGCGGCACGATCAGCGAGACACCGGGGAACATCGACGTCGCGATGATGATCCCGGCGGCGATGTTCTTGAAGCGGAAGTCCAGCCGCGCGATGGTGTACGCCGCGAACGTGCCGACGACCAGCGTGACGATCGTGGTGGTGCCCGCGACGACCAGGCTGTTGCCAAGCGACCGCCAGAAACCGACGGCGGGCGAGAACACGGCCTCGAAGTTCTCCAGCGAGAACGGGCTGGGCAGCGGCGAGTTGTCACCGATGTCGCTCGTTCGCCGGAACGCCGAGACCACCATCCAGTAGAACGGCACCAGACAGTAGATGACGATGACCGCGATGCCGATGTTGAACAGCAGTCGACGCCCGCCAGGGGCCTTCGTGTCACTCATGCCGTCACCGCCTTCGCCTTGCGCTGCTTGGTCTCCTTGGCACGTACCCGTGCCTCACCGATGACGTCGGCGCCAAGCAGCTTGACGAACGCGTAGGCGACCAGGGACACGTAGACGAACAGCACCACCGCGTACGCCGCGGCGGGCCCGATTCTCAGCTGCGACGCCTCTTCCTGCGCGAGCATCGACAACGTCTCCACGGACTGTTTTCGTTGCCCGATCATCACGTAGGGCAGGTCGAACATGCGCAGTGCGTCGAGGCCGCGGAACAGGATCGCGACCAGCAGCGCGGGCTTGACCAGCGGCAGCGTGATCCGCCAGAACTGCTTCCACGCCGACGCGCCGTCGACCCTGGCCGCCTCGTAGACGTCGTTCGGGATGATCTGCAGGCCCGCGAGCACGAGCAGGCCGACGAACGGCGCGGTCTTCCACACGTCCGCGATGATCACCGCGATCTTGGCCTGGAAACCCTCGACGGTCCACAGGATCTGCGAGCTCAGGACCTCGTTGGCCACACCGTCGGCGGTGAAGATGAACTGCCACATGATCGCGGACACCGCGGTCGGGATCGCCCACGGCACCAGGATGCTGGCCCGCACGAGGCCCTTGCCACGCAGCGCGTGGTGCATCACGAGCGCCATGGAGACACCGATGACGATCTCGAGGATCAGCGTGGTGACGGTGAAGAACGTGGTGTTGAAGAAGGCGTTCCAGAACCGCTCGGCCGAGTCGCCGGTGAAGATGGCGGTGTAGTTGTCGATGCCGACGAACTGGTTGCCCTCGATCACGAAGCCGTCGGCGTCGACCCCCTCCGCCTTCTGGTACAGCGACTCGCGGATCGCCGCGATCAGCGGGTAGCCGATCACGAGCGCCAGCACGAGGAAGGTGGGGGTCAGCAGGAGGAGCGCGAGCCGGCCGTGCTTCTGCGGGTCGGACTTCGCGGTGGATGGTTGCTTCTTGGGGTCGCCTGCCGCGGCCTGCGGTGGCGACGTGGTCGCTGTCATGTCAGAACTCCAGTACGAGAAAACGGGAAGCCGGCCGGGCAAGTCCTGATGGGGCCTGCCCGGCCGGCGTTCTCGGAGCTACTCCGCCGTCAGCGACTCGAGCTTCGTCTGCAGTTCGGCCAGCGCGTCGTCGGTGCTGGCCTCACCGGTCATCGCGCTGTACGCGGCCTCCTGCATGGCCGCCGTGACATCGCCGTACTTGACGGCCTGCGGCCGCGGCACCGCGTTGAGGATGGACTCCTTCAACGTGGACAGGTACGGGAACTGCTTCAGCATGTCGGCGTCGTCGTACAGGCTCGCCCTGGACGGCGCCTGCGACGTGGCGAGCAGGTTGGACTTCTCGGCGTCCTCACTGGTGAAGAACTTGATGAAGTCCAGCGCGGTCGCCTTGTTGTCGGCGAAGGCCGAGATCGCGAAGTTGTGACCACCGAGAGTGGACACACCGGGGCCGTCCTTGCCGGGCAGCGGCGCGACGTCGAACTTGCCTGCCACCTTGGACGAGCCGTCGGTCGCGTTGGCCTGCGCGTACTGGTACGGCCACTGGCGGTGGAAGAGCAGCTGACCGTCCTGGAACGCGCGGCGGCCGTCCTCCTCCTTGTAGGTGATCGCGGCGTCCGGGATCTCCTTGGACTTCACGCCGTCCACCAGGAAGTTCAGGCCGTCCTTGGCTTCCTGGGAGTCGACGGTCGGCTTGCCGGACTCGTCGAGGATGGAACCGCCCGCGGACTGCACGGCCTCGGAGAAGTTCACCGTGAGGCCCTCGTACTTGTCGAACTGGCCCGCGTAGCAGCCGACGGTCGCGCCTGCCGGGGTCGCCTTCACCTTGGCGCAGGCGTCCTTCAGCTCGGCCCACGTCTTCGGCGGTGCCATCACGCCTGCACCCTCGAGCAGGTCCTTGCGGTAGTAGAGCATGCCGCCGTCGGAGTACACCGGAGCCGCGTACAGCTTGTCGCGGTACTTCGCGGTGTTCACGGCCGGCTCAAGGAAGTTCTCGAGGTCGAACTGGTCCTCGGGGAGCTCCATGACCCACCGGTTCGCGGCGAACTCGGCAGTCCACACCACGTCCAGGTTGAGGATCGTGAATTCCTTGGACTTCGCCTGCGCGTTCTGGATCATCTGGTTGCGCTGCTCGTCAGCGGCCTCGGGAAGCTCGACGATCTCGACCTTCTCGTCGGCGTGCTTCGAGTTCCACTCGTCGACCAGCTTCTGCATGTTGCCCGACGTGTCCTTGCCGGTCGCGAACTTGACCGGACCGCGACCCTCGAGGGCACCGGACTCGGTCCCGCCGCCACCGTCGGAACCGCTATCGCCACAACCGGCCAGCGCGACCGCCGCGACGGCAAGCAAGGCGGCACCGCGCACCCTTGCTTTACCACTCATGTTGTTCTCTCCTGTCGATCAAAATGGAAACCAGAACCGCACCTGGACCTAGGGCCATGTGGGAACAGGGCGGAACACGGTATACCCGAAGGTGATGAGCGGACTCGACGAGGGCACGGCGGCACGGGCGTGTTCGGCCAAGCCGTCCACGCGGCTCGTGTCCCGAGTCATCCTCGACTCCTCTGCGTTGGTCCATTTCGGACCGGACCTGACTGTGACCAGCTACGGCTGGCACACTGCTCGCCAACTTGATCGGTTAACGGCGGCCAAGCGTGGACCAGCCCCCGCGCGAGTGTCAACCCCGGAATTGTTATGGAGAGAACGGGAGATCGGACGGCGATGACAGCCCAGTCCGGTGGCGGGTTCCAGGAGTTCCCGACACCCCCTCAAGGCACCCGGATGCCGGTACCGGCGCCGCCGAATGGCGGTGCCGGTCCTCGTGCTATCGCAGTCTTCACGGGAGTGGCGGGTCTCATCATCGGCGCCGCGGCGGCGTCGGGGATTTGGTTGCTATTCGGCAACGAAGAAGGCTCGGCCGCAACGGTCTCCGCACCTGAGCGGATCGGCGAGTACTACCGCTTCGACAAGGTGCCCGACCCCGGCTCGGAGGGCAGGCACCAGAAGGTCGCGGACCGCTACGCACGCTACGACAGGGAGAGCTCGGCCCGCCTTTCGGCTGCCCACGACGGTGCTGGCGCGGTCGTAGCGCAGTACACGACCGAGGACCTCGACTCGATGTTCTCGCTGGAGGTCGTGCGGACGCGGAGCCCGTTCCCGCCGTACGTGCCGTACTCCGACCCGGAGGACCTCGGCGTCGACAAGCCGATCGAGGAGGTCCTGCGGTACGGCGACGTGGCGTGCGCGGTCCGCAACAACCCGTCACAACCGCCGATCGTCATGGCGTGCCTGCGCACGGCCGGTGATCTGACGGTGACGATCTCGCGGGTCAGCGGCGACATGGGCCAGCAGCCGGAGGACGTCGCGAAGCTCGTCGACGACGCCTGGTCAGACTTGCGCTGACACCCGGTCGTTGGCGGCCGCCACCAGCCGGGTGAACTCGCGCTCGTCGAGGTCGCCGGTCGCGACACCGGTCAGCACCACGACGTGCTCCCCCACCCGGGACACGGCGACACCGAGGGTCACCACCCCGTCACCGGAGGAGATCCGCGCGGTGAGCCCGAACCCGTCGGCGACCGGCGCGGGCAGGTGGCCGAACTCGACCGTGCCGGTGCTGTCGCCATCGTCGTAGGTGGTGGTGCGGCAGGTGTCGACCACCTCGCCGAGCCGGTCGGTGTCCCACGCCGTCACCCCGTCGGCGGGCATGAGCAGCTCCAGGTAGGCGGCGCCGTCACCGCTCGCGGCCACCCCGCTCGCGGTGTCCGCCCCGGTGGGCGCCGGCCGGGCCGCCAGCAGCTCCGCGCACTCGGCGGGCTCGATGCCCTCTGGCAGGTCGGTGCCCGAGTTCGCCTGGCCGAGCTGCTCGCCGGTCATCACCTCGACCTCGTACCCGGCCCCGAAGTCGTCGGCGGTCAGCAACGCACCCGTCTGCTCACCCGGCCCGGCGTCGCGGAGGAACGTGACCACCAGCACCGCCACGATGATCGCGAGCGCGGTCACCCACCACGCCACCCGGCGCTTCCCACGCGGCTCGATCCCGAAGTCGTCGGTCGTCACGCGGGCTTCGGCAGCGTGAAGTACGCGATCGCGCGTTCGTTGAGGCTGCCGAGGTAGACCACGCCGTCGGCCTCGCGGACGCCCGTCACCATGTGATAGTCCGGGTGCACGGCGCGGTAGTCGTGCACCACCCTGCCGGTGGTGCCGTCCACGGCACGCACCCACACGACGCGCTTCTCCTTGACCTGCAACGGTTCCGGCAGCGCCCACACCGCCTTGCGGACCGCGGGGTGCAGCCGGTGCGCGACGTCGAGCGCGGCGATCCTGGGTGACGCCATGGCGATCCACACGAGGCCGTCGGAGCCGGTCGCGATGTTGTCCGGGAACGCGGGCAGGACGTCGACCAGCGTGGTGTGCGTGCCGGACGGCAGCGCCACCCGGTCGAGCCGGTAGGACCCGGTGCTCGCGACGACCACCCACGACTCGTCGGGCGCGAGTGCGACGCCGTTCGCGAACTGCAGTCCGGACAGCAGCACGTCGATCGTGCCGTCCGGGGCGCGGCGCAGCAGGCGGCCGGTGCCGCTGTGCTCCAGCAGGTCGGCCTTCCAGTGGTCGAGGTCGAACCGGGACGACGAGTCGGTGAAGTACACGGTCCCGTCGGCCGCGACCGCCGCGTTGTTGCACAGGCGCAGTTCGGGGCCGCGCGGCACCAGCACCTCGATGTCGCCGGACTGCCGGTCCACCAGCAGCAGCCCGCGTTTCGAGTCGCACACCAGGAGCCGCCCGTCCGGGTACAGCTCGATGCCGAGCGGGCGGCCGCCGGTGTCGGCGACCGTGTCGAGCCTGCGGCCGTCCGGCGTGAGCCGCAGGATCCGGCCGTCCTCGACGCCGGTGAACACGTGGCCCTTGTCGACCACCACGTCCTCGGCACCGAAACCGTTGACCTGCAACACTTTCAGTGTGGGCAGTGGGTCGGGGTGCGACTTCGGCGCCGTCGGCGGGCGCCACACCTGGGGGGAGATCTTCGGGCGGGCCATGCGTCCTCCTACCGGTAGGTGAGCAGGTCGCGGTGGGGACCGTCGAAGTGGCCGTGCTCGTTGACCGACACGAGGCTCACCCCGGACCGGCCCCTGACCAGCTTCGTGATGCTCGCGTTCGCCATCGTGCGGTTGAGCGCCAGATAACCAGCCGCGGGCGCGGACAGCAACGCGGAGCACACCGCGCTGATCACTCCGGCGGAGGTGAACACGAGCGCCGCCGAGCCACGGGGCAGCTCGGCGAACACCTCGCCGAGCGCGGCCCGGATGCCGTCGGTGAACTGGGTCCACGTGCCGGTCGAGCCCGCCGCGTGTCCCCCGGTGATCCACGACTCGATGGCCTCGTCGAGCAGGCGCTGGAACTCGCGGGTGGCGTTCTCCAGATCGGCGACCGGCTGCCCGGACGGCACGAGCCCGAGGTGGTCGTACTCGTTCCACCGCGCGTCCTCGCGGACCGGCAGCTCGATCCCGGCCTCGGCGAGGCAACCCGACGCGGTCTGCAGCTGGCGGCGCAGCGTGCCGCTCCACACCGCGTGCACGGTGAGTTCCCGGCGCCGCAGCTCCGCGCCGAGCACCATGGCCTGCTGCTTGCCGGTCGCGGACAGCACGTCGTAGTCGGCGCCGCCGAACGACGCCTGCCCGTGCCGCAGCAGGTAGACGGCGGTCACGCGGTGGCCTTGATTGCCTTGCGGCACCGGTCGTCCAGGTACGCGACGAACTTCGGGAACCCGGCGAACGCCTCGTTGTGCGTCTGTCCACTGTGGTACCGGTAGTAGATCTGCTGCATGATCACCTGTAGCCGGAACCAGCCGAACACCTCGTAGAACACCCAGTTCTCGGCGGACAGGCCCATGCGGTCGCAGTAGTAGTCGACCAGCTCCTGCCGCTTGGGCATGCCGGGCAGGTGTGATGGCTGGCGCCGCGACAGCTGGGCGACCTCGTCGTCGTCGGCCTGGATCCAGTACGCCATGCAGCCCGCGAGGTCCATCAGCGGATCGCCGAGCGTGGCCATCTCCCAGTCGAGGACGCCGACGACGGCCAGGTCGGTCGCCGGATCACTGTCGAGTACCACGTTGTCGAACCGGAAGTCGTTGTGGATCACGCAGATCGCCGCGTCGGCGGGCTGGTTGGCGTCCAGCCAGTTCATCACCGCCTCGCCGTCCGGCGAGTTCGGCGTGCGTGCCTTGCGGTAGCGGTCGTTCCAGCCACGCACCTGCCGCGCGACGTAGCCCGCGCCCTTGCCGAGGTCCGACAGTCCCGCGGCGTCCGGGTCCACCTCGTGCAGCTCGATGAGCCGGTCGAAGGTGCGGTACGCGAGCGAGGACGCCTGGTCCGGCGACAGCGTGATCCCGTCCGGCAGGTCGCCGCGCAGGATGATGCCGTTGATCCGCTCCATGACATAGAAGTCGGAGCCGAGCACGTCGTGGTCGGTGCACAGGGCGAGCACGTTCGGCACGTACGGGTAGACCGGCTTGAGCTTGTCCTGCACGGTGAACTCGCGGCGCATGTCGTGCGCGGACGCGGCCTTGTGCCCGGCTGGCGGGCGGCGCAGGATCAGCTCGCGGTCCGGATAGGACAGCAGGTAGGTCAGGTTCGAGGCACCACCAGGGTACTGGCGCACCTCCGGCGGGCTGTCCAGTCCGTCCACTGTGGACGACAGCCATTCGTGCACTGACTTCGTGTCGAACGCGTCCTCGTCCCGCAAGGCGCCCGGCTCGTCCTTCACCGCTCTCCCTTCTCCACGGCCGCACGCAGCCGCGCCCAGTACTTGCGTACCTGTCCGTCGGTGAGCCCGAGCCGTTTGAGGAACGCGGAGCGACGCCCGTCCGGATGGGTCAGCAGGAGGAACTTCTTGCCCGCCACCGCGGTGAACACCTGGTCGGCGACGTCCTCCGCGGTGATCTTCGACGACGCCATCAGCCGGTCCATCAGCGTGGCGAGCGCCGGGTCGGGGCTGCGCAGCCGGTCACCGAGGTTGGTCCGCACGAACGCCGGGCAGACGACGGTCGTGTGCACGCCGTAGGGCTCGAGCTCGAGGCGCAGCGTGTCGGACAGCGAGATCACGGCGGCCTTGGTGACGTTGTAGGAGCTCATCGCGGGCAGGTTCATGATCCCGGCGAGCGAGGCGACATTGACCAGGTGACCGGAGCCGCGTGCCTTGAAGTCGGGCGTGAACGTGCGGCACCCTCGGACGACACCCTTGAGGTTGATCTCCCAGATCCAGTCCCAGTCGGCCATGCCGATCTTCTCGAACCGGCCGCCCGCGCCGACGCCCGCGTTGTTGACGAGCACGTCGAGCCCGCCCCACTCACGCTCACACCATTCGCGGGCACCCGCCCAGTCCTCGTCGGAGGTGACGTCGAGCCCGATGGCGGACGCGCCGATCTCCTTGGCGGTGGCCTCGGCGGCCGCGTCGTCCACATCGGACACGAGGACTCGCCATCCGGCGTGCGCGTAGCGGGTGGCGATCGCCCGCCCGAGCCCGGACGCGCCGCCGGTGACGAGGACTCGGTCAGCCATTCTTGTAGGCAGCCAGTTCGAGACGGGCGACGAGTCCCATGTGGACCTCGTCGGGCCCGTCGGCGAGCCGCAGCGACCGCGCGCTCGAGTACGCGCCCGCGAGCGGGAAGTCCTCGGACAGCCCCGCGGCGCCGTGCAGCTGGATGGCCATGTCGATCACCTCGAGCGCCATGTTCGGCACGGCGACCTTGATCTGCGACACCTCACTGCGGGCACCCGCGAGGCCCTTGGTGTCGAGCAGCCACGCGGTGTGCAGCACGAGCAGCCTGGCCTGGTTGATGTCGATGCGGGCGTTGGCGATGCGCTCCCGGTTGCCGCCGAGGTTGGCGAGCGGCTTGCCGAAGGCCTCCCGCGTGGTGGCACGGCGGCACGCCAGTTCGAGCGACCGCTCGGCGAGCCCGATGAGCCGCATGCAGTGGTGGATGCGCCCGGGGCCGAGCCGCCCCTGGGCGATCTCGAACCCACGGCCCGGTCCCGCGATGACGGACGAGAGAGGCACCCGGACGTTCGTGAAGCTGACCTCACCGTGCCCGTACGGCTCGTCCCGATGCCCGAACACCGACAGCATGCGCTCGACCTTCACCCCTTCGGCGTCGAGCGGCACCAGCACCATCGAGTGACGCCGATGACGGTCCGCGTCCGGGTCGGTGAGCCCCATGAAGATCACGAACTTGCAGTTGGGGTGGCCGACCCCCGTGCTCCACCACTTCCGCCCGTTGATCACGACCTCGTCCCCCTCGACCACCGCGGTGGCCGCCATGTTGGTGGCGTCGGAGGAGGCGACGGCGGGCTCCGTCATGCAGAAGGCGGAGCGGATCTCCCCGCGCAGGAGCGGCTCGAGCCACTGTTCCCGCTGCTCAGCGCTGCCGTACTGGAGGAGGACCTCGGAGTTCCCGGTGTCGGGCGCGTTGCAGTTGAACACCTCGGGGGCGATGGCGGACCGCCCCATCTGCTCGGCGAGGGGCGCGTACTCGACGTTGGAGAGGCCGGCGCCGCGTTCGGTGCCGGGGAGGAAGAGGTTCCAGAGCCCCTGGTCACGCGCCTTGGCCTTGAGTTCCTCCACGACGGGAAGGACCGTCCAGGGGTCCGCGCTCGAGTGGAGGGCCCGGTGGTACTCAGGCTCGACCGGCTCGATCTCGGTCCGCACGAAGTCGGATACCCGGCGCAGGTAGTCGGCCGCCGTGGCCGAATGCGAGAAGTCCACGAAAAGCACCCTAGCCGCGGAAAACCGAGTTCATCGATGCAGACCCGTCCCGATTCGGTTGAGAGCTGCATCACTGCACTGTCGCCGGTGGTCAGAGCGCCCAAGCCTGGCCGCCGTGTTCGCGTGGTGCGAGAGCCCGGCCCGGCGGTCTTGGCGGTCAGCACCCGGCACCGAGTGGCGCGTCTAGGGCGACACCCCAAAAGCACGAGCCACCCGGGTACTCCCGCCCAGTGGGTCCTTTGTAGACCGGCCGCTCGACCTGGATACACCACGCGTTCGGGACGTTCAGCGACCCGCGGGCAAGACCACCGAGGGATCCAGGCTCAACGAGCAAAAAACGGAGCGCCCGGCCGGAAAATCCGGCCGGGCGCTCCGTCAAACCCCGAGGTCCGCTCACATCCAAACCGGCGACGCACCATCGCCTCGCGCGCGAACCCCAACCCCCACCCGATCCCGGGGGCGTCCCGCCTTGCCATCTTATCGGTTCACACCGACAGGCGGGGGGTTGCCTGGCTTGGTTGTGGACAACTCAGTGGGTTGTGGACAACTACCTCACGCGCCCGTGTACAGGAGCAGGTTCGGCGTGCCCGGGCTGGCGTTGGTGATCTTGTCCGGGCTCGCGGCGCCGGCCAGACCCGCCGCGACGGCGTCCGGGGTGGCGTCCGGGTTGGCGGACAGGAACAGCGCCGCGGCGCCCGCGACGTGCGGGGTCGCCATCGAGGTGCCGCTGATCGTGTTGGTGGCACCGTCGTTCCAGGACGACGTGATGTCCACGCCCGGGGCGTAGATGTCAACGATCTCGCCGAAGTTGGAGAACGACGCCTGCGCGTCCGCGTCGTCCGACGCGGCGACGGTGATCGCCTCGGTCACGCGGGCCGGCGAGAAGTCGGCCGCGTCGGCGGACGAGTTGCCCGCCGCGACCGCGAAGGTCACACCCGCGGTGATGGCACCGCGAACCGCGGTGTCCAGGGCCTCGTCGACGCCGCCGCCGAGGCTCATGTTGGCCACCGACGGGCCACTGGCGTTCTGGGCCACCCAGTCGATGCCCGCGACGACCTGCTCGGTCGTGCCGGAACCGCTGTCGTCCAGGACCCGGACGCCGACGATGCTGACGCCCTTGGCCACGCCGTACTCGGCGCCACCGATGGTGCCCGCCACGTGCGTGCCGTGGCCGTGCCCGTCAACCGGGTCGTTGTCGCCGTCGATCGCGTCGAAGCCACCGGTCGCCCGGCCCTCGAACGTCGGGTGCGAGGTCAGGACACCGGTGTCGATCACGTACGCGGTGACGCCGTCACCCTTGTTGGTGTACGTGTACGAGCTGTCCAGCGGCAGGTCGCGCTGGTCGAGGCGGTCAAGCCCCCACGACGGCGGGTTCTCCTGCGTGTCGTTGACGGTGAACTTCTGGCTCTGCTGCACGAACTCGACCGCGCCGTCCGCGGCGAGCTTCTTGGCCTCGGCCTCGGACGCGTGCACGGCGAAGCCGTTCAGTGCGCTCGAGTACGTACGGCTGACCTCGGCGCCGTACTTGGCGGACAGGCTCGACGCCTCCGCCGTGACGGCGGAGGCGGTCCGCACGTTGTCCTTCAGCACGACGATGTAGCTGTCCGCGACCG
This sequence comes from Actinophytocola sp., assembly GCF_049647105.1. Lineage (GTDB taxonomy): Bacteria > Actinomycetota > Actinomycetes > Mycobacteriales > Pseudonocardiaceae > Actinophytocola. The sequence continues at coordinate 12,651 of NZ_JBARWZ010000221.1, read as the reverse complement.
CGTTCTCGCTACCGGCCAGCAGAACCTGGCCCTCCGCCGCCTGTGCGGGCAGCGCAGCCAACGCGGTGGCGATCGCCACCGCTCCCGCGACCCCCGCGCCGGCGATAATCCGGCCTCGACCTGTGAGTTTCATGCTCAACCTTCCAGTCCCCGACCAATAAAGCGGGCAAACCGCACCTTCAGAAATTGATGCCCCTAATACGTATAGCGCGGTTGCCTAATGACTATGCAACCTCTGAGGCACAGGTCAGGGCAATGGCCGAACGTTCCCAGTTCTAGCCCAGATGGACCATTGGCAACGCGCTGACCTGCGGGAATCTGAAGACCCTACGATCGTCTGGAATTGCATGAAGGTAATTTGCCCGCATTGTGAGATGGCATAGCCGACCATCTGCGGTTGCGCTCGAAATCTGGATGTGATAACTCAGGCGAGTTTGTCACGCAGCAGTTTGCCGGTCGCGTTACGCGGCAGCTCGTCGACGAACACGACCTCGCGCGGCACCTTGAAGCGGGCGAGGTTGGCCTTCACGTACGCCTTCAGCTCCTCGCCGTCGACGCTCACACCCGGCCTGCGCACCACGTACGCGGCGAGCCGCTGCCCGTACTCGTCGTCCGCCACCCCGGCCACCGCTGCCTCGACGACGGCGTCGTGCTCCAGCAGCAGGTTCTCGATCTCACCGGGGAACACGTTCTCGCCGCCGGACACGATCATGTCGTCGTCGCGGCCGTCGATGAACAGCAGGCCGTCGTCGTCGTAGTGGCCGACGTCACCACTGGACAACAGGCCGTCGATGATCTCCTTGTGCCTGCCGTCGGTGTAGCCCTCGAACGACAGCATGCTGCCGACGAACACGCGGCCGACGACGTGCGGTGCGGTGACCAACCTGTCGTTCTCGTCGTAGAGCGCGACCCGGCAGCCGACCGGCGGGCGGCCGACGGTGCCCGGTGCGCGACGCCAGTCCTCCGGCGTTGCGACCGTCGCCACCGCGACCTCGGTCGACCCGTACAGGTTGTGCACGACGTCCCCGAACGCCTCGGTCGCGCGGTTGCCCAGCTCGGGCGGCAGCGCGGAGCCCGCACAGAAGAGGATGCGCAGCGACGACGTGTCGTACCTGCCCAGCACGTCGTCGCCGAGGTCGAGGATGCGCCGCAGCATGGTCGGCACCAGCACGAGCGCGGTGGCCTTGTTGTCCTGGATGGCACGAACGGTCTCCTCGGCGGCGAACGTGCGGCGCAGCACCACCGCCGAGCCGAGCGAGAGTGACAGCAAGAACTGCGACAGGCCCGTCCCATGGAAGAGCGGCGCGGCCATGACCGTGCACTCGCCGGTGCGCAACGGGATGCGGTCGAGGAACTGGGCGGCGGCCAGCGGCGAGCGCACCGTGCGCGGCGCCCCCTTCGGGGTGCCGGTGGTGCCGCTGGTCAGGAGCACCAGACCACCGGGATGCGGCGGGTCCGGCATGGGCCGGTCGTCGGTGTTCGCGATCAGCTCGTCGATGGCCGGGAGGCCATCGCCCGGCTCGTCGGCCCACGCGAGGAAGCGCTGGACGTCGCCGTCAAGGGCATCCACCAACGCGGTGAACTCCTGGTCGTAGACGACCGCCTCGACCTTCTCCCGGCGGGCGACGTCCACGAGCTGCGGCTTCGCGAAGCCGGTGTTCATGAGGAGGATCCGGGCGCCGAGCTTCCCGGCCGCGATCATGGTGTCGACCGCGCCGCGGTGGTCGCGGGCCAGGAGCGCGATGACCGAGGTCGGCCCGAGCCCACGCTCGGAGAACGCCCTGGCCAGCGCGTTCGCGCGGGTGGTGAGTTGCTGGTAGGTGAGCGAGCCCTGCTCGTCGACGATCGCGACCGCCGTGTCGTCCCGGTCCGCCGCGACCTGCGCGGCACCCGCGATGGGACCGAGCCTCCGCAGCGTCAGCAGTGCACGGAGTGCCTGGTCAGGACGGGAAACCGGGGCCAGCCCGGCGCGCCTGAGCACGTCGAACCCACGGATCGCGGCCGGTACCTGGGAAAGCGCCCTGAACACTCGCTGACCTCCTCGTCACGTCCTCCCCTCCGAACCTACTGGCAAGTTAACTAACTGTCACTTTCGGGACGCTCAACGACGCGAAAGCGTCTCTCGGGACATTGGCTGCGTCCCGAACGCGACCCCCCGTGGGGGTGCCGGGGGCCGGAATTGTCGGTGGTCCGGCGCACAATGCGGAGCATGCGGGTCGTGGTCGTGCCGGAGGCGGATGGTGCCGGGCAGGTGCTCGGTCCTTCCGGTGTGCCGGAGCGCGTCGGTGACCTGGCCGGATGGATGGCCGGGCGGGACGCGCGCTGGGTGCTGCCCTCGGTCGAGGCGCTCTATCCCGACCTGCTGCGCGCGGGTGTGCGCATGGACCGCTGCCACGATCTCGCGCTCACCGAGGGCATCCTGCTGGCGTTCGAGGAGCGGCCCGGCCGCCCGCGCAACCTGGCCGCGGCGTGGTCACGCATGCGTGACCTGCCGGAACCGGACGATCCCCGGCCCGCCGCACGCGTGGAACAGCCCGCGCTGTTCGAGGCGGAACGGGAACCGGCCCCGGCGGGCACCGACCCGCTCACCGCGGCCGCCGCCGTGTACGACGACCAGCTGCGGCGCATCGCGGCGACCGCGCAGCCGGACCGATTACATCTGCTCGTGGCGGCCGAGTCCGCAGGCGCGCTGGCGGCGGCCGAGATGACCCACCACGGGCTGCCGTGGCGTGCGGACGTGCACACGACCCTGCTCACGGACCTGCTGGGCCCGAAGCCGCCCGTCGGCGCACGCCCGAAGGTCCTCGCCGAGCTGGCCGAGGAGATCACCGAGGCGTTCGGGCTGGCGGGTGCGCCCGAGTCGCGGCAGGTGAACCCGGACAACCCGGCGAGCGTGGTCAGGGCGTTCGGGCGCGCGGGCCTCGACGTGCCGTCGAGCAGGGCACACGTGCTCAAGGAGGTCGACCACCCTGCCGTGCCCCCGCTGTTGCGCTACAAGGAGCTGGCGCGGCTGTGGGTGGCGCACGGCTGGTCGTGGCTGGACTCGTGGGTGGCGGCCGGCCGGTTCCGCCCTGAGTACGTGGTGGGCGGCGTGGTCTCGGGTCGCTGGGCGACGCGTGGCGGTGCCGCGCTGCAGCTGCCGAAACAGCTGCGCACCGCGGTCCGCGCGGACGAGGGCTGGTCGCTGGTGGTGGCGGACGCGGCACAGCTCGAGCCGAGGATCCTCGCGGCACTGGCTGGTGACCGCAAACTCGCGGACGTGTCGCGTGGCGTGGACCTGTACGCGGGCCTCGCGGCAGAGGTCTTCGACGGCGACCGGGGGCACGCGAAGATCGCGATGCTCTCGGCCATGTACGGCGGCACGAGCGGTGGCGCCGGGCCGCTGCTCACCAAGCTGCGCAAGCGGTTCCCGCAGGCCGTCGACTACGTGGAGGCGGCGGCCCGCGCTGGCGAGGAAGGGCAGGTGGTGCGGTCCCGTCTCGGCAGGACGTCCCCGCCGCCGAGCGAGGCGTGGCGCGCGCTGATGGGCTCGCCGGACGCCGACGAGCGCCGCTCCCGCCAGGCCGCCCGCGACTGGGGCCGGTTCACGCGCAACTTCGTGGTGCAGGCAAGCGCCGCGGACTGGGCACTGACACTGCTCGCGACACTGCGCCAGCGCCTGGCCGGCACGGACGCCCAACTGGTGTTCTTCCAGCACGACGAGGTGATGGTCCACTGCCCGGCCGAGATCGCGGAACAGGTGGCGGACGCCGTCCGCTCGGCGGCGGTGACGGCGTCCGGCCTGGTGTTCGGCGACACCCCGGTCCACTTCCCCCTGGAAGCGGTGGTGGTGGACTGCTACTCGGACGCGAAGTGACGATGCACTGACCCCAGCGGGCGCTACGTCCGGCGCAGTGTGTCCGAGGACAGGTCGGCGAGGGTGCGGTTGCCGGACAGGCCGAGCGTCAGGTCCAGGTCGGCGAGAATGCCGCGGACCGCGTGCCGCACACCGTCCTCACCACCCAGCGCGAGCCCGTACACGTAGGGCCGCCCGAGCAACACGGCCTTGGCCCCGAGAGCGACCGCCTTCAGCACGTCCGCACCGGTCCGGACACCCGAGTCGAACAGCACGTCCACCCGGTCGCCGACCGCGGCGGCGATCTCGGGCAGCACGTCCAGCGCGGCGACCGCACCGTCGACCTGCCTGCCGCCGTGGTTGGACACGACGATGCCGTCCATTCCGGCGTCGGCGGCACGGCGGGCGTCGTCGACGTGCTGGATGCCCTTCAGCACGATCGGGCCGTCCCAGTGTTCGCGCAGGAACGGCAGCTGGTCCCAGTGGTGGTCGGTGCCGGTGAACGTCGGGATCCACTGGAGGATCGCGGCGGTCGGGTCCTCCTCCGGCGACTTCGCGAGCTTCGCGCGGAACGCCGGGTCGGCGAACGGGATGGCGGTGCCGATGCCACGGATGAACGGCAGGTACGCCTGGTCGAGATCGGTGGGCCGCCACGCGAGCGTCCAGGTGTCGAGCGTGAGCACCAGGGTCGAGAACCCGGCGGCCTTGGCCCGCGCCAGGATGCTGATCGTCACCTCGTTGTCGTTCGGCCAGTAGAGCTGGTACCAGCGGGTCCCGTCGCCGTTGGCCTCGGCGACGTCCTCGATCGTGTTCGACGACGCGGTCGACAGGACCATCGGCACACCCATCGCGGCGGCGGCACGGGCGGTGGCCAGTTCGCCGTCCGGATGCACGATCGACTGCACACCAACAGGCGCGAGCAGCACCGGCGACGGCAGTTCGGTGCCGAGCACCGTGGTGGCGAGGTCGCGCTGGGTCGCGTCGGTGAGCATGCGCGGCACGATCCGCCAGCGGTCGAACGCCTCGCGGTTCGCGCGCACCGTCGCGCCAGAACCCGCGCCACCCGCCACGTACCCGTACGGGCCGTCGTCGAGCTTCTCCCGCGCCGCCGCCTCGAGCCGCGTCGGGTCGGTGGTGAACGGTGGCACCTGCTCGCCGAGCCCCTGCAGGTAGATCTCGTTCTGGTATGCGCCGTACTGACCAGCCACGCTGCTGCTCCTGGGAAATCGTGGTGCCGCTGGGCACGAGCCCGGTTCCGCGAACCCTAACGGGTGCGCTTCCACATCCGCCACAACCCGAACCAACAGTTCGCGACCGCGACCACAGCGAAGAAAAACGCCACCACCAGCAGGAAACCGAACACGCCGCCGAGCGCGGTCACGACCGTCCACACCAGCAGCGCCACGTACGACACCGCGAGTCCCGCCGCGCCTGCGACCACCATCGGCGCCCGCGCCCACAGCACGGGCAGCGGCGCCCGCGCGCCAAGGGGCAGCCCCGCGAACCCGCGCCACGCCAGCACCCCGACGAACAGCAGCGCCCCCAGCCCCACCCACGCCAGCGACGCGATCGCCAGCGCCATCACGAACACCGTCTGCCACACCGCGGCGCGCCGCACCACCAGGTACCACGCCACCCGCTGGACCCGTTCGAAACCCGGCTTGCCCCGGGTGCGCACCGGCTTCCTCCGCCGTCGCGCGTCGTCCGCGGGCCGGTACTCGAGGCGCGCCACCTTCGCGGCCACGTCCGTGTTCGAGGGGTCGATGCGCAGCGCGTCGCGGTAACCCTGTTCGGCGAGCATCCAGTCATGCGCGAGCATCGCGGCGTCGCCGAGGACCTCGTGGGTGCGGGCCTCCTCCGGCGCCAGCGCCACCGCGGACCGCGCGGCACGCACCGCCTGCTCGGGCTGGTCGTGCGCCAGCGCCTCGGACAGCGTCACCAGCCCACGCCAGTCGTCCGGATCGCGGCGCACGGACTCGCCTGCCGACACCACGGCCTCGTCGTAGCGGCCAAGCTCGACGAGCGCGAGGCTGGCCAGCCGGTGTGCCCATGCCGGCTGGCCGAGCGTCATCGCGCGCTTGGCAGCGGTCAGCGCCTCGGCGGCCTCGCTGACCTCCAGGTACGCGGCGGAGAGCCGGCACCAGGCGGCGGCGTTGCCGGGGTAGCTGTCGAGCGCGGCCTCCAGCACGGCGATCGCCGCCCTCGGCCGTCCTTCGTCGGCCAGCTGCGCCGCCCGCACGAAGACCGCGTCCATCGAGCCTTCCGGCATCGGATCTCCCCGGCGGCTACCCGGCCAGGCCCGCCAGGTCGGCGTCGACCAGCTTCGCGGGCTCGACCCTGGCCTGTGCGTCCACGAGCGCCTGCAGCGCGTCGCCGTCGTCCCACATGTTGACGTTCATCGCGGCCTGCACCGCGCCGTCGCGCAGCCAGAAGGCGATGAACTCGCGGCCCTCCAGGTCGCCGCGCACGACCAGCTCGTCGGAGAACGGGTCGGCGAGCCCTCGGAACTCCATGCCGAGGTCGTACTGGTCGGAGAAGAAGTACGGGCTCGCGGTGTACGGCTCGGCCGCGCCGAGCAGGTTCTTCGCGACGTGCGTGCCCTGGTCCTTCGCGTTGGCCCAGTGCTCGACCCGGATCCGTTGCCCGTAGCGCGGGTGGAGGTGGGCGGCGATGTCGCCCACCGCGTACACGTCCGGCGCCGAGGTCCGCAGGGTGGCGTCCACGTCGACACCGGCACCCTCGGACATCTCAAGGCCCGCCTCGTGCGCGAGCTCGGTCCTCGGCCGCGCGCCGACCGCGAGCAGCAGCACGTCGCCGGACACCTCGGTGCCGTCGTCGAGCCGGACGCCGGTGGCGTGCCCGTCGGCGCCGATGTACTCGGCGACCCCGACCCCGAGGCGGAACGTGACGCCCTCGGTCTCGTGCATGGTGCGGAACACCCCGCCGATCGTGTCGCCGAGGACGCGGTGCAGCGGCAGCGGCAGCGGGTCGATGACCGTGACGTCCGCACCGTGCTTGCGTGCCGCGGCCGCGGCCTCGCAGCCGATCCAGCCCGCGCCGACGATCACCACCCGCCTGCCCTCGGTCAGCTCCTTGCGCAGGTCACGGGCGTCGTCGAGGCGGCGGAACCGGCGGATGCCGTCGAAGTCGGCGCCCGGGACCCGCAGGCGGCGCGGCGTCGAGCCGGTGGCCAGCAGCAGCCGGTCCCACGACTCGGTCGCGCCGCCGACGTCGACGGTCCGGTCACCGAGGTGGATCGCGGTGGCCCGGGTGCGCAACCGCAGGTCGATGTCCTTCTCGGCATAGAACGACTCGTCGTGCACCCAGTCGGGATCCTCGGTGTCACCGAGCAGGATGCCCTTGGACAGCGCGGGCAGCTCGTAGGGCCGGTGCCGTTGCTCGCCGACGAGCAGCACCTTCCCGTCGAAGCCCTGCTCGCGCAACGCACCCGCTGCCGAGGCGCCGGCGAGCCCGGTGCCAACGATCACGATGCGGCGCGGTTCAGCCATGGTCGGTCATGCCTTTCGTCGATGATGTGAAACGCGCGTCACGACCACGTCGTCGCGACGTCTGTGTGTCGGACAAAAAATATGAGGGGGCCGTACGACCGCCGAAGGATGGGATTGTGACCAACCATAAGGAGTGGTCGATCACGTGTCGCGACCTCACCGGCCGCCGACGCGATCTGACGGTGTTCGTCCGCCAGGGCAGGATCATCCTGGTGGCGCCGCCAGGTGAGACGGCCGTGCTCAACCCGCTCGACGTCGGACGGCTGCGGGCAGTGCTCCGGGACGCCGTCGTCGAAGCGTCCAGGACGCAGGAGAGCTGACAAGTCGGCTACACCCCTGGCCACGTGTGCACGGGCTCGTTGGTGTGCATGTGGGTGGCGTAGCGACGGGTCATCTCGCGCAACGCCTGCTCACGTGACACGGACCGGGTCTCCTCGATGGCGCGCACGGTGTCGACCTGCCAGGTCGCGCCGTTGCGCCCGGAGATGCAGCGCTTCTCGATCACGCCGAGCAGCCGGTCCCGCTGGTCGGGCGCGACGCCCCACAGGTCGAGACCGGTGTGCGCGAGCGGCAGGAGCCTGCGCAGCACCAGCTCGGTGACCGGCACGTCGCCGATCCCCGGCCAGTACACCCGTGCCCCGATCCCGCCCTTGGCGGCGGAGTGGAAGTTCTCCTCCGCCGCCGAGAAGCTCATCTGCGTCCAGAGTGGACGTTCCTGTTCTGCGAGCGCGCGGACCAGCCCGAAGTAGAGCGCGGCGTTGGCCATCACATCCACCACCGTCGGGCCCGCGGGCAGCACCCGGTTCTCGACCCGCAGGTGGGGACGGCCGTCGACCACGTCGTAGATCGGCCGGTTCCAGCGGTAGATCGTGCCGTTGTGCAGCCGCAGCTCACTCAGCTGCGGGGTGCCGCCCTCGGCGAGCACCCGCGCCGGGTCCTCGTCGTCGCACAGCGGCAGCAGCGCCGAGTAGTAGCGGACGTTCTCCTCGAACAGGTCGAAGATCGACGTGATCCACCGGTCGCCGAACCACACCCTGGGCCGCACACCCTGGGCCTTCAGCTCGTCCGGCCGGGTGTCCGTGGACTGCTCGAACAACGCGATCCGGCTCTCGGCCCACAGCTGCTTGCCGAACAGGTACGGCGAGTTGGCGCCCAGCGCGACCTGGATGCCCGCGACCACCTGGCTCGCGTTCCAGTAGTCGGCGAACCGCTCCGGCGCGACCTGCAGGTGGTACTGCACGCTCGTGCACGCCGACTCCGGCGCGATCGTGTCGGCCTGGGTGACCAGCCGCTCCTCACCCGCGATGTTGATCTCCAGATCCTCGCCCCGGGCAGCGAAGATCTGCTGGTCGAGCAGCTTGTAGCGCTGGTTCGCCGACAGGGTGTCCGCGTTCATGTGCACATGCCGCAACGTCGGCAGGATGCCGATCATCACGATGCTCGCGTCGGTCGTCCCGGCCTTCTGCTCCGCCTCGTTCAACGACGCGCGCAGACTGTCCTCGAACCCGGACAGCCCGTCCGGCCCCAGCACCCGGGGCGCCAGGTTGATCTCGATGTTGAACTGGCCGAGCTCGGTCTGGAAGTCCGGGTCGGCGATGGCCGCCAGGACGTCCTCGTTCTTCATCGCCGGGTCGCCCGCCGCGTCCACCAGGTTCAGCTCCACCTCCAGCCCCGACATCGGCCGGTCGGTGTCGAAGGCAGACTGCTTCAGCATCTGCGCGAACACATCCAGGCACTGCCTCACCTTCTCGCGGAACCGTTGCCGGTCGGCGCGGGTGAACTCGGTCCGCTCGACATCCTTGCCCATCCGCATCGCCCCACTAGGTGAATCGCGTACCGGGAAGCCTCGCGCCAAGCCTTTACCCCCGCAAGCTGCGAGATCAAACCAGGGTAGCGGGATAAGCTCCGTCGGGTGACGGACAACCTGGTGTGGATCGACTGCGAGATGACCGGTCTCGACTTAAGTAAAGACGCACTGATCGAGATCGCGGTTCTAGTGACCGACTCGGAACTCAACATCGTCGACGCCGGCATCGACATAGTCATCCACGCGAACGACGCGGCCCTCGATGGCATGCCTGACGTCGTGCGGGAGATGCACGCCAACTCGGGCCTCACCCCACTGGTGCGCGAGTCGACCGTCAGCGTCGCGGAGGCCGAGGCCCAGGTGCTCGACTACGTGCGCAAACACATCCCCGACACCCGCACGGCGCCCCTCTGCGGCAACTCCATCGCCACCGACCGCGGCTTCATCGCCCGCGACATGCCCGCGCTCGACGCCCACCTCCACTATCGGATGATCGACGTGTCGTCCATCAAGGAACTGTGCCGCCGCTGGTACCCGCGCATCTACTACGCGCAGCCCGACAAGGGCCTCACCCACCGCGCGCTCGCCGACATCAAGGAGTCCATCCGCGAGCTCCAGTACTACCGGGGCACCGCGTTCGTCCCCGCCCCCGGCCCGACGAGCGACCAGGCAAAAGCCGTGGCAGAGGCCCTGATGAACCCCAAGCCCTAACCGTTTGCCAACCCTCGGGGCGGACACGTTACGATATGCCCGCTGCACGCTTCGAGCAGCGATGGTGGGTGTAGCTCAGCTGGTAGAGCACCTGGTTGTGGTCCAGGATGTCGCGGGTTCAAGTCCCGTCACTCACCCCACGAGGTTGGACGATGTATCCGCAGGTCAACGGCCCCGATCCACATACCTGATGTGGAGTCGGGGCCGCACTGCGTCTCAGGCGATGTCCGATTCTGGGAGCCTTTTTGGGAGCCGGGACTCCTGCCGGATTGGCTCATCCAGCCGCGCCTTGCCGGTTCCCGCCCCAAAGGAAGAAGCCCGGAAGCGTGGCTTCCGGGCTTCTGTGCTGCTTGGTCAGCGTTTGCCGCCTGCTGCCCACTGGGCCCACGGGATCTGCCAGTCACCAAGGCCGTCCCAGACCTCCAGGACCGGGCCGCCGCTGTTCTGGACGGTGATGACGTCGCCCTTCTGACTGATGTCCTGTAGCCAGCGGGCGTTTTCCGTGCTCATGTTGATGCAGCCGTGGCTGACGTTGCGGTGGCCCTGGTCGCCCACCGACCAGGGGGCCGAGTGGTAGAAGATGCCGCTGTTCGACATGCGGCTCGCCACCGCGACCGTGGTCCGGTAGCCGGCGGAGGAGTCCACCGGGACGCCGTAGGTGCTGGAGTCCATCGTGTAGTTCGTGTGTTCGCTCATGACGACGTAGGTGCCGGCCGGGGTTTCGTGGCCTGGCTTGCCCATCGAGATGGGGATGGTCTTCGCCACCGCGCCGTTGACCGTCACCGTCATCTGGTGGGTGGCGCCGTCCGCCGTGGCGACGACCGCGTTGCCCACCGTGACGTTGGCCAGGCGGCTCTCGTTGCCGAACACGCCGTTGCCGAAGTCCTTGCCGTAGATCGCGGCGTTCACCGTGATCTTCGTGCCCGCCGCCCAGTACTGCTGCGGGCGCCAGTGGACCTCGCTGTCGTCGAACCAGTAGAAGGCGCCATCGGTGTGGGGGGTGGTCGCGATCTGGATCGCCTGCTCCGCCGCGGCCTTGTTCTGGATGTCCACGTCGAAGTAGAAGGCCAGCGGCTGACCAACACCCACGGTCTGGCCGTCCAGCGGGTTCATGGAGACGTCGGCCTTCACGCGCGGGGTCGTGGTCGAGAAGACCGAGGTCACAGTGGTGGCCTTGCCGTCACTGCCCTTACCCGTCGCGGTGGCCGTGTAGGTCTTGCCGAAGCCGAGGGGCTCCGTGGTCTGCCAGGTGGTGCTGTCCGGGGACAGCTGGCCCGCGACCGGCTCTCCCTCATCGTTGACCAGTGTGACCTGCGTGACCTTGCCGTCCACCGCGGCGATGGTGACCGGGCCGCCAGGGACCACCTCCGTGGTCTTGTCGCGAGGAGTGACGGTGATCTTGACCGCTTTCTTCGGCGGCGCGGGCTTCCCGCTCGACGTCGACTTGCCCGCGTCGTCCTTCGGCGCCGGCTCCGCCTCGCCACTCGTACAGGAAGTGATCATCACCACGGCGAGACCCAGCACCCCGCCGATCAGAAGGCCCCGCCGGCCGCCCCAACCCATCACACACCGCCCCATCCACCTGTGATCGTCATACACAGTGTGCCCGATGTGTCCAACGCCGTGGAGCAGGCCATCCATCAGGTCATCCGTTCAGTGGGGAATCCGGTTTCGGGGGGCCCGAGAGCACGTGATACCGTTCCTCACGTCGCGGTGGAGAGATCCTCTTCGGCATGCGCCGCTAGCTCAACTGGCAGAGCAGCTGGCTCTTAACCAGCGGGTTCGGGGTTCGAGTCCCTGGCGGCGTACACCAAGACCCCAGGTCGACATCATTGTTGACCTGGGGTCTTGTGGTTTGTAGCGTCCTTGGCGACCGCCTCAACTCCTTCAGCGTGGTCTGTTGGGTGCTCCTTGACAGGAACCCAGCGGATTCAAGATCAACAAGGATGACTTCGCCGGTAGTCCCCACGCACGCGGGTCTGGCCCCCAGTTCCATCAGCTGGTCGACGATGGCGGTGGGTCGTCCCCCCGTACGGTGCTGCGCCAACGTGTGGGCACGAATCGATGTCGTCGAGGGCGGCCTGGGCAAGCAGCAGCAAGTGTCAGGAGGGACCTTCACCGTCGTGTCAGGTATGCCTGGCGCGCTCGAATTCCAGAACGGCCATAAGAGTTGGCCTGCGGGGTAGTGGCCTGGGCGAACCCAAAACGATTCGACCGTCGGTCACACACATGCCGCGCGTCGGTGTCGCCGCGCGATATTCTGAGTTGCCCGCGACGACACCCCAGCGCCGAGCGGCCAGGCCCGGGGAAACAGCGAAACCACCGGATGCCGACGGCGGCAGCGAGGTGCGCGGAAGCGGTGTTGCCAACAACCGCGGCGTCCGCGCCCGCGAGGACCCCGGCCGCGTTTCCCGCAAACCCGCTTCAACTCGCGCAAACGTTAATCATGCACGAGGTCGTTGGATAGTCCTTTCACTCGCGCCGGGTCGGCACAGGCGTTGTCTCGATGGTATGTACCAACTGCCATTTGGCTTCGTTCCATCGGGCCGCGGCGGCGGGACCGGCTGTGCACGAGATCACTGTGGCCTGCGCGTCCCGCGCGACCTCCATGACGGAAGGAATGTACGAGTTCTTGGCCACTATCTGAGCCCTCTCCATGTCCCTCTGACCCGTATCCGCGAGTAGTCGGCTGAGTTGATCTTCAGGTCCTGGAGTCGTGTGGTGGAGCGGTTTTCGGGTGTGTGGGCATGCTAGCGGCCCGGGGTGTCGCGCCGGGTTCACGTGTGGGG
>NZ_JBARWZ010000220.1:0-57677 GCF_049647105.1 Actinophytocola sp. | reverse complement strand
AGTTCACTCTTTGGAGTGAACTTGCCGGCCACGGAAGTCCAGCTATGTCAGATGACGGTGACGCCGGTCGCCTGGGGGCCCTTCTGGCCCTGGCCAACCTCGAACTGCACGCGCTGGTTCTCATCGAGCGACTTGAAGCCGCCGCCCTGGATCTCCGAGTAGTGCACGAAGACGTCGGCGCTGCCGTCGTCCGGCGCGATGAAGCCGAAGCCCTTTTCGGAGTTGAACCACTTCACGGTGCCCTGAGCCATGTTACTTCCTCAACTGTGTGGCGATATCGTACGCCGCTGCTTGCGGCGGGGGGTTCGACCACGCGAAGAGGTGCGAACGCCCGCAACAATGTTTCGCGAGCGCGCAATGACACGAACACAAAACCAACGACCGGTGTAACACTACACGACTTGCTCAGATCACGCTGTCCGCGCGTAGTCCCGACAGCGCGGCCACGGTGGCGTACCCCCGCCACTCGAGCTCCGCGGCCGGGGAGTAGCTGTCGAAGTCGACGCGCCACCCACCGTCATCCTGCTGTCCGTCGGCGAGTCGGCGCAGGTCAGCGGCGACAACGTCGGCGTCGAACAGCCGGCGGCTCGGCCGGCCGGGCAACGGCGCGAAGTCGAGCGGCCGCATCGTCTCCCCGTCCTTCCCGCCCGCGACCGGCACCAGACCGTCCGCCGGGATGAACCGCCGGAGCTTCTCGAACAGCGGCCCGGCCTCGTCGTGCGAAGCGGACACCTCGTCAAGGAAACCGACCGCGAACCGGAGCTCGATGGCGTGCGGCGCGTCGTCGAGCGCGGCGATGGCGTCGAAGCAGTACCGGGTGGCCGCCGCCAGCCACGGATGCGCGGCGACCCGCTCGTCCCTGGCCGCCGCCCGCCACGCCACCCCGGCGACGAAGGCCGTGCTCTGCAGCGACGAGCTCTCCGGGTCGGCCCGCACCCAGAACGGCGCACACCCGGCCGTGTCGGCGACCGGCACCGCGAACGGCACGCCCCCGTCGGGCAGGGACACCCGTCCGAGCCAGTCACACACCTCGACGGCCCGGTCGGACGGCCCGGCCTCGGCGAACACCTCGAGCGCGTGCAGCGCCCCGCCGGGCTGACTCTCAGTAGCCCGCAGATCGGGCTCGAGCCCCCACCCGTACCCGCCGTCGGCGTTCCGGTACCCGTCAACGGCGGCGAGCACCGCCCCGGCATCCCCCTGCCCGAACAGGTACTCGAACCGGCGCCGGTCCAGCACGCGGGCGTGGGTGGCCATGAAGGAAGCGGCAGCAGCGAGATCAACAGTCACGTCATCGATTGTCGCCAACGCGCAACCCGACGTCTTGAAGGTTTCGGACGCTCCGTGAGCCAGATCTATGGTCATCCAGACGGTCGTCTCGTGGTCATCTGGACGGTATCCGCGTGGTCGTTTGGACGGGTCGTTGCTGGTTTTTCTGGACATCTCGAAAGGGCTGTCTCATCGGCGTCGGCGACGAGTGCTGCGGCACGCCGGCCACCAGCGCGCTCGCCAGTCATCGAGCTTGAGGCGTTGATGGACCCTGACCGGTGCGGGGACGGTCGGTGCGGTTCGCCACAATGGAGTAGTGACCACGCAGCAGCGCCGCGAGGACGCCACCGTCGAGACCGTGCCCCGGCAGCCGTTCGCGCACCTCAGCGCGCCGAACGCACCCCTTTACCGTGACGCGCTGATGACGTTCGCGCGAGCGAGGGACCGGTTCATCGTGCACATGCGGCCGGAGGACGTCATCGCCGATCTCGGCCGTCCCGGCGAGACCGACGAGGTGGTCGCCGCACTCGACAAGCTCGTCGAGTGGGGGAACCTCCGTGCCGACCCGGACACCAGCCGGGTGACGAGCGTCGAGGACTTCCACCGCGCCAGGTACCTCTACCAGCTCACCGCGGCCGGGCAGGCGGCGGAGCAGGCCATCGCGGTCTACGAGGAGGCCATCGGGCGCCGCGGCTCGTTGCAGTCGGTCGCACTGGCCGACATCGCCGCGCAACTGCGTTCGCTGGCGGACATGGCCGACCGGCAGGCCGATCCGGATCCCGCCAAGGTGCATCTGCTGCTGCTCGGGTTGGCGGAGCGGTTCGCCGGCCTCGCCGACAACGCCCAGGCGTTCATGGCTTCGCTGCGCCGGGTGATCGACTTCGCGGATGGCGACGTCGACGCGTTCGTCGCCTACAAGCAGCGGCTCATCGACTACATCAACCGGTTCATCGCCGATCTGGCCAACCGGGGTGCGGAGATCGCCACGGTGCTCTCGCGCATCGAGTCGGCCGGCGTCGAACGGCTGCTGCTCGTGGCGGCCCGTCGCGAGGCCGCCGACGCGGTGCCCGACCTGCCAGAGGACGGACCGGGCAACGACGAGCCCGCCGAGGTGTACGACGCGGCTGTCACCGAATCGCTCAACTCCTGGCGCAACAGGTGGCGCGGCCTGCGCGACTGGTTCGTCTCGGCCGATTCGCGCCACCCGTCGCAGGCGCGGTTGCTGCGCGGCGCGGCGGTCACCGCCATCACGCAGCTCATCGACACGGTTGCCGCGTTCAACGAGCGCCGGTCCGGCCGCTCGGACCGGTCGGCGGACTTCCGCACACTGGCCAGGTGGTTCGCAGAGGCTCCCGACGACGTGGCAGCACACGCACTGTGGCGGGCGGCGTTCGGCCTCACCCCGTCGCGGCACATGACCGTCACCGCGGACACCGTCGCCGAGTGGGAGCAGGAGCGGCCCCTGCCGAACACCCCGTGGCGGGAGGCGGCGCCGGTGCGGATCAGTCCGCAGCTGCGCAAGACCGGCTCCTACGAACGGCGAGGTCGGCCCAACCGGGTGGCCGACCGCGCCGGGCAGCGGCAGCTGCTGGCCGCACAGGCCGCCCGCGAGGCCGCCGAGACCGGCGCTGCCCGCGCACGGCTCTGCACCGACGGCCCTGCCCTGCTCTCCGAGCTGGGAGTGCTGGACACCCGGGCTTTCCGGTTGTTCCTCGGCCTGCTCGGGGACGCGCTGTCCGCCCGGCTGCCCGGTGACACGGAGGTGCGCACCACGACCGGCGACGGCACCATGGAGATTCGCCTGTCACTGGTATCCGACGGCGGCATCGTGGTGATTCCGACCGAGGACGGTGAGCTGCGTGGCCCACAACACGTCGTCGACATCGTCGACCTGACCGCCACCCGCCGTCGCGCCGGTGCGGTGGCATGACCACCGCTGTCACCGACGAGAACCTCGCACAGCGATGCGCGGCGTTGCGTGCTCTCCTGGCGAAACCGCTGCTCACGGCGGGGGCGGACGACGAGGTGCTGCGGCTGGTTCGCCGGCACGCGACCGACCTGCGTGACTGGCTGGCCGCCGAGACCGGTTGGCGGCTGGTGGTGGACGCGGAATCCGCGCGGCTGTTCAAGACGACCGGGCACGAGGACGGCACGCATCCGGCGCGGGAGGGCAGGGGCCGGCCGGCATTCGGTCGCCGCCGTTACGTGCTGGCCTGCCTCGCGATGGCGGTGCTGGAGCGTGCCGACGCACAGATCACCCTCGGTCGGCTGGCGGAGGGTGTGCTGGTCGCGGCGGCAGAGCCGGAACTGGCCGACGCCGGCGTCGTGTTCACCCTCAACCGCCGTGACCAGCGATCGGACCTGGTCGCCGTCGTCCGGCTGCTCCTCGGTCTCGGGGTGCTGGAGCGGGTCGCCGGGGACGAGGACGCCTACCTGACCGCCACCGGCGACGTGCTCTACGACGTGCGTCGCCGGGTGCTCGCCGCGCTGCTCACCGGTGCGCGCGGCCCGTCCACGATCGAGGCGGCCGGGCACGCCGCGCGACTGGCCGAGCTGACCAGCGAGCCGGTGCCCGACACCGACGACCTGCGCAACCGGGCGCTCCGGCACCGGCTGACCAGACGCCTGCTCGACGACCCGGTGGTCTACTACGACGAGCTGACCGAGGACGAGCGCGGCTACCTGGTCAGCCAGCGGCATGCGATCACCCGGCGAATCGAGCAGGCCACCGGCCTGGTCGCGGAGATGCGGGCCGAGGGCGTCGCGATGGTCGACCCGGACGACGAGCTGACCGACGTGCGCATGCCCGAGCAGCGCACCGACGGCCATGTGACACTGCTGGTCGCCGAGTACCTGGCCCGCCGCGCGCACGACGGCGAGCCGGTCACGCTGCCCCGGCTGCGGACCTATGTCCGGGCGAAGGCCGCCGAGCACGAAACCTACTGGCGGCGCGGTGTCACCGAGCCGGGCGCCGACGCGGAGTTGCTCGCCATCGCGCTGGACAAGCTGCGTGCTCTGCGACTCGTGGCCGACGTGCCAGGTGAGCCGCCGATGGTGATCGCCCGCCCGGCGATCGCTCGTTATGCCGTGCAGGCACCGACCATCCGCACCGGACCGGCGAACCGTTCGACAAGGAAGGCGAACCGCACGTGAGCCCGACTCCCCATCGCGAGCGCTGGCAACCGTTGCGTGCCGGGCTGGTCGACCTCTTCTACTACGACGTCGAGGAGTTCCACTTCCACGACGGGCGGCTGCTCCTGCGCGGCAACAACGGCACCGGGAAGTCGAAGGTGCTCGCGCTGACACTGCCGTTCCTGCTGGACGGCGAGCTCGCCGCGCACCGGGTCGAGCCGGACGGCGACCGCAACAAGCGGATGGAGTGGAACCTGCTGCTTGGCGGGAAGCACCCCCATCCGGAGCGGCTGGGCTACGCGTGGCTGGAGTTCGGCCGGTTACTGGCCGACGGCACGGCCGAGTACCGCACGATCGGCGCCGGTCTCAAGGCCGTCGCGGGGCGCGGCATCGCCCGGCACTGGTTCTTCGTCACGAGCCAGCGCGTCGGCGGTGACCTGTCCCTGGTCAGTCCGACGCGGGTCGCCCTGACCAGGGAGAAGCTGCGGGACGCCGTGGACGGGCACGGCACGGTGTACGACACCGCGTCGGACTACCGCAGGGCGGTGGACGAGGGCCTGTTCGGGTTGGGCACGCACCGGTACGAGGCGCTGGTCAACCTGCTGATCCAGCTGCGCCAGCCACAGCTGTCGAAGAAGCCGGACGAGAAGCTGCTGTCTCGCGCGCTGACCGAGGCGCTGCCGCCGCTCGACCCCGCGCTGGTGACCACGGTCGCCGAGGCGTTCCGGGGTCTGGACGAGGAACGGGAGGCACTGCGTGGGCTGGCCGAGGCCAGGACCGCGGCGGAGGCGTTCCTCACCCACTACCGCCGCTACGCGGGCATCGCGGCCAAGCGGTGCGCCACTCCCGTGCGGCAGGCGCACAGCCGCTACGAGCAACTCGGCCGCGAGCTCGGCGAGGCCGAGGCCGCGCACGCGGCGGCGGCCGAGGCTCTCATGGCTGCCGAGCAACGGCTCGAAGAACTGGCCGCGACCGAGAACACCCTGGAAGCGCGGCGGTCCGCGCTCCAGCAGAGCCCGGAGATGCGGGACGCCGAGGCGTTGAAGACGGCCGGTCAGGACGCCGAGCGGCTGGATCGGTTCGCCACGACCCGCGAAGCCGATCGGGAGACCGCGACCGCCACCGCCATGCGAAGGTCGGAGCAACTTGCCAGGGCCAGGACGGACGCCGAAGCCGACGAGGCGTCCTTCCGCATCGCGCGAGAGGCGGCGCGGCACTCCGCCGACGCGGCTCTGCTGGCCGAGGGACACGAAGCGGTGCTCGCCGAACTGGCCGCCGACGCGCCGCCGTTCACGAACGCAGGTCGGTCGGGCGACGCGTTGATCGACCGGCAGTCCGTCGCGCTGTCCCGGCTGGAGGTTCTGCTTGGCGAGGTGCGTGCCGCCGAGGCGGCCCTGCGTGCCGCCCGCGACGAGGTGGACCGGGTCACCGGCGAGCAGCAGGCCGCGGCCGACCGGATCTCCTCGTCAGACGAGGTGGTGGCCGAACGAGCCGAGGCGCTGGTCGCCGCCTACAACCGGTACCTCGCCGAGGCCGTGCACTTCCGGGTGGACGGGACCGAGGACGTGCTCGCCGCGCTGGAGGCGTGGACCGAGACGCCGATCGGACCGAACCCGGCCGAGTCGGCGGTGGACGACGCGGTCCGGCGGGCCACCGCCGACCTGAGCAGGCGGCAGGCCGACGTGGACACCCGACGGGCCATGGCGGAGGCCGAGCGGGTCGTCGTCGCCGAGGAGATCGACCGGTTGACCGAAGGCGGTCACGATGTTCCGCCCGCGCCGCATACCCGCGACGGGAGCGGCCGGACCGGGCGGCCCGGCGCGCCGCTGTGGAAGGTGGTGGATTTCGCCGAGGGCGTGCCAGAAGATCATCGGGCCGGCGTCGAGGCGGCCCTGGAAGCCGCCGGCATCCTCGACGCGTGGGTCACACCCGACGGCGAACTGCGTGACGTGCATGACGACGTCGTTGTCCTGCCAGGCCCTCCGGCGCCCGCCGGAGGTTTGACCACTGTGCTGGTCCCGGCCGTCGACCGGGACGACCCGCACGCGGCCGCGCTCACCGACGTCGCGGTCGGCTCCGTGCTGGCGACGATCGGGCTCGGCCCCGGGGCGCCCACCTGGGTCGGTGTGGACGGCCGGTTCGCCAACGGGCCCCTCACCGGTTCCTGGCACAAACCCGCCGCAGGCTACATCGGTGAGGGAGCGCGAGAGACCGCGCGCCGGGCGAGGCTCGCCGAACTCGAGGCCGAACTGGCCGGCCTCCAGCGCCGGCTCGACGAGCTGGCCGAGCTTGCCGCCGATCTGGCGGAGCAGGCCGACGCACTCGTGGCCGAGCAGCGGGCGCGGCCGTCCGACGCCGACCTCTTGCAGGCACACGTCAAGCTCGCGGCCGAGCACGAGACCAAACGCCGTGTCGACGTGCAACTGGCCGAGGCAGCGGAGATCGCGGCGCGGCGACAGGTCGCGGAGCGAACCGCACGGGACGGGATGACCGAGTTCGCCGGTGATGTCGGGCTGCCACCGGACGACCGGGTGCTGGCCGCGGTGCGTGCCGCGCTCGGGGACTACCGGGTGGCGCTGGCCGGCTTGTGGCCGGCGGCGCGGGCGGCTGACCGGGCACGGAGCGCCGTCGCGCAGGCCGAACAGGAACATGGTGGCGCGGCGGCAGCACTCGAACAGAGCATCGTCGCGGCCGACCGGGCGCGCGGCGAGGCGGACACCGCGGCCGAACGCCACCGGGTGCTGGTCGAGACGGCCGGTGCCGGGGTCGACGAGCTGTACCGCAAGCTGGAGGCGGTCGCGACCGAGATGGCGGTGCGCGACGAGCACGAGCGGGAGGCTCGCCGAACCGCTGACCGGGCGCGGGACGAGCGCGGAAAGGCCGACGGCCGCCAGGAGACCCTGCGGGCATCGATCGACACCGCGGCTGGGGAACGGGACCACGCCATCGCCGCGTTGCGTGCCTTCGTGGCGACCGGGTTGCTGCACGCCGTGCTGCCCGAGCTACCGACGCCGGACGCCGCCGAGGAATGGGCGCCGACCCCGGCCGTCGGGGTGGCCAGGGCCGTCAACGCGGCGCTGGAGACCGTCGACGACGCCGACCGGCCGTGGGAACTGGTGCAGCAGCGCGTCTCGGCCGAACACAAGCTGCTCACGGACGCGCTGTCCCGGCACGGGCACTCGGTCGGCATGACCGTCCGCGACGGCATCATCGTGGTGGACGTGCTCTTCCAGGGACGCAACCAGGACATCCCCACCCTCGTCGGGGGGCTCGCGGAAGAGACCGAGCACCGGGCGACGCTGCTGTCCGCGAAGGAACGGGAGATCCTGGAGAACCACCTGGTGAACGAGGTGGCCGGCATGCTGCAGGAGTTGATCACCGGCGCGGAGAGTCAGGTGACGGCGATCAACGCCGACCTGGCGGACCGCCCGACGTCGACCGGCATGCGGCTGCGGCTGCAGTGGCGAGCCGCGCGTACCGCGCCAGAGGGACTCGGCAGGGTGCGTGACCGGCTGCTGCGCCAGACCGCGGACGCCTGGAGCGCAGAGGACCGCGCCGCGGTTGGTGCCTTCCTGCAGGCACAGATCAACCGGGAGCACGCCGAGGACGCCTCTGGCGGCTGGGTGGAGCAGCTGACCAGGGCACTGGACTACCGCGGCTGGCACGAGTTCACCATCCAGCGCTACCAGGACGGTCAGTGGCGTCCGGCGACGGGACCGGCCTCTGGTGGCGAGCGGGTGCTGGCCGCGTCGGTGCCGCTGTTCGCGGCCGCGTCGTCGTTCTACACCTCGGCAGGCAACCCGCACGCGCCGCGCCTGATCGCCCTGGACGAGGCGTTCGCCGGGGTGGACGACGACTCCCGGGCGAAGTGCCTCGGCCTGCTGGCCGCCTTCGACCTCGACGTGGTGATGACCAGCGAGCGTGAGTGGGGTTGCTACCCGCAGGTGCCAGGCCTGGCCATCGCCCAGCTCACCCGCCGCGACGGCATCGACGCGGTGCTGGTCACCCCCTGGCGGTGGGACGGTCGTGAACGGGTCCGCATCGACCAGCCCGCGTCCTACCTGCCGGTCGGCGAACTCGCCGACACACTCTTCGAGCGATGACGGACGAGACCCGGTTGCGCAGGCTGCTCGGCGGTGAGCACATGGCCTGGCTGCTTGCCCGGGTTCGTCGTCGGCTGGAACTCGGCAGGCCGGTGACGGGAACGGTCACGCTCGCCGGCGCCAGCCAGGAACAGCGGCGCGCGCTGGAGCGGCTGCTAGGCCGGCGCGCGGGAACCGGCGCGTCGCTGACCGTGTCGCTGGACGAGGTGGACGCGGTTGTGCGCGCCAGCGGCACCGCACCGGACGGGCTCGCCGCGGCGGTCGGGGTGCTTCTCGGACCGGTGGTCGACCGGGCGGCGGCGGAGGCCAGGGAGGCCGCGGCGTGGTCGACGGCATGCGCACCACTGGACGAACTCCTGGACCGACGTCCCGAACTGACCGCGTGGCGCACCTGGCTCGATGCCACCGGCATGCTCCGCAGAGTGGCATCGACCCCGGCCGATGCCACGCCGCTCGTCGAAGCGCTCGCGCGGGTGCTGGACGCGTTGCCGTCGACGGGACTCGCACTGGGCCGCCTCGCCGCGGCGGCCACCGGCGACGCGCACGCACTGGATGACGGCAGGCCACTGTCCACATTGTCCCTTGCCGCGGTCCGTGTACTGGCCGGAGCCGCTCCGGGCGGAGACGGTTCGGCATTCGAACGCCGCGCGGCCTGGGCGGCGGTGGGGGTGCACCGTGATGAGCTGTCATCCTCGGTGCTGTGCGCGGGGTTGCCCGGCGGCACCGCGACCACCGTCGGCAGGATGGTCGCCCTGGCTCGCGAGGCGGGGGAGCCATGCGTCCTGACCCTGCGCCAACTCGGTCGGGACCGGCCGGATCTCGGTGCCGGCGGCCTGGTGCGCCTCTGCGAGAACCCGATCGTGGTGGCGTGCGCCGCCGACGAACTCGGCCCCGGGTGCCCACCCCTGGTCTGCCTGAGCGGCCACCCGTCCTCCGCGGGGCTTCGCCTGCTCAGCGTGCTGGTCTCCGACGGCGCCCGCCTTGCCTACCACGGTGACTTCGACTGGGGCGGCATCCGCATCGCCAACGCACTGCGCGAACGTTTCGCCTGGACCCCGTGGCGGTTCGACGCATCGGCCTACCGGTCGGCACTCGGCTCGGTGACCGGGGGACCGCTCACCGGCCGCCCGGTCGATGCGACATGGGACCCGGACCTGCGTGCCGCCCTCGAAGAGCACCGTGTCCATCTCCAGGAAGAACTGGTGCTCCCTGACCTCATCGCCGATCTCGAGCCCACTTCCTGAACCAGCCCCGAGCACGCCATTCGTCAGGGTGAGCCAAGTGTGTGCGCACGCAGCCGGCTCAGAGGTCCGCGGGAATCCTGCGTGACACGTGTTCGAGGTGATGAGACGTCGCCATGGACACCCATCGGGACACGGAGCCAGCGGCACGCCCGCCGCTGGGCCGGCAGAGCGCCAACTCGCGATCGCCCCACGAGAAGTCAGGGCCGGCGAAGTCCTCCCGCTCGACGAGTTCCTCGGCGAGGTCGGCGAACCTCTCGGCAGGGAGGTCGCCCTTCTCGATCCTTCTACGCAATACCACCGTTCTCCGCGGCACGGTGTAGCAGAGATATGGGTAAGGGGACCGTGCGTTCTCCCCCGACTTGGGAACGGGGTGCGTCACGCCGTAGTCGCCGTAGCCGATCATGCCAACGCGTCGCCGCACCTCACGCCACAGGAAGACCTCGGGACGATCCCGCGTAGTCGTCGCGTAGGTGGTTCGAGCGGCCGGAATCGACCCGGCCAGGACCGTGGCAGAGCCGGGACCGAGCACGTCGTGCACAGCTGCTGCGACTTCCGCCACGGTAGCTACCTGCGGTTTGCGCACTTCCTCGACGAATCCGACGTCCAATACCACGTGCACTCGTCCGACCCGCGTGCCGGTCAACCGCATGATGGACCGGATTCTGCTGACGAGTTCGCTGGCCGGCGGCGGCCGCCCGAACCGGATCACCAGGTCGCGCTCCTTGTGTTCGACGAGCAACCGAACACGACGCAGTACGTCGTCAGGCGCGTCGTCGGCGATCACGGGTACGAGGCCGGGGAGGCCATCGGCCATGAACCCCAGTTCTTCCAGCAACGCGGACTCGATCATGTCGTCCAGGTACTCGAACACGCCGCCGGGTTGTCCGGCGAGCGGGCTCGCGGCGGTGAGCCAGGTGGTGTCCAGCCACAATGTCTGCCCCGAGCTCGCGAGGCTCACCGCTGCGCGAACAAGAGCGGGGAGGAGCCTCCCACCGGGCTTCACCGAATCAAGCAGTTCGATCATCAACCTCACATGCGCATCGCCCGTGGGGCGGAGATGGCAGAGACTGTCGAGTTCGCCGAGCTTGCATTTGAGCGTTACAAGTGGGCGAGCGGGGTGCATCCGCCTTCCTCCCGATGGACGACGCATAACTCGAACTCCCAGTGTGGGCATGATCGAGTCACGCATCTGTCCTCCGGACAGGTGGCGGCTACTGGCGTAGGCGTGATAGCGAGATCACGGACAGTATCCGAGCGCCGAGCGTGGTGATGTCGTCTTGCCGACGCCGCCAGGGAACAGAGTTTCGTACTGGCAGTGAAGATGGCGGCTCCGAAGGCGTGCCGGGACTCGGGACTTGGTACTGGTGTGGTCTCGTGGGGCCTAGCTATGCGTTCCGTAGGCTGCGCGCATGTCATACCGCGATGCCATGCGCGTACCGGACCTCTCGCACGAACAGTTGGCTCTGGCCGCCCGGACCTGCCCGGTACTCGCCACTGCCCAAACGCTTGCCGAGTGGGTTGGTGCTGGCAGGGAGGTCACCACGCGGGGAGTGCTGAAGCCAGCCGCCGCCGTCGAGGCATGTGATCTGCTCGGCATCGAGGTGCCGTCTCGCAAGCCGCGTAGCGCTCTGGATATTTCCGAGCTGATGATGGTGTGGACGGCGGCGTCTGCGGCCGGGTTCATCGAGGTGTCCGGCCGCTGGGTGACGCCGGGGCCGGCCCTTCAGCCGTGGCTGGCCGGTGCGCCGGACATCGTGCTCGCCGCTTGGTGCAGGTGCGTGCTGGAGTCTCTCGGGTTGGTGGGCGAGACCGACGAGGACGATCTCGTGTACCTGGCCGCGCTGGCCACCTTCGAGGATCGCGGCGGCGCGGTGCCGCTCGGCGATCTGAGCGCGGGCATCGCGCAACTGTCCGGCAACGTTTCGCCCGGCTGCTCGTGCCCGGACTGCGACCCCGACGAGATATCCGGGCTCGTCACCGACCTCGGCGTGGACGAGGTAGAGGATGCGGTACGGGCTTTGGGCGAGTTCGGTATCGGCGTCCTGAGGGGCGACGTCGCCGAGTTGACACCGCTCGGCCACTGGCTCACCGATTTCATGTTCCGCGAGAACGCCCCGCCTGCGGATGTCGAGGCCGACGTGCTGGTCCGTGAGCTGACTCAACTTCCCCCCAAGGTGGCCGTGCTGATGGCCCGTCCGTGGCTGGCGCCCCGCACCGCCGCTGCGGCCGCCCGGGAGTTGCTCGCGGTCGGCGAAGCCACGTCCGGGCAGGAACGTCTTACCGCGCTCGACCTTGCCCGCGGGTGTGGCCAGGAAGCGGCACCCGCATGGCGCGAGTGGGCGACCAGGGACGGGTTCGGTGCCTATGCGCGGGTCTGGCTGGCCGAGCAGGACGACACCGAGCCGGCCGATGCCGATTCGGCGTGGATCACCGTGGACGCGCTGGTCACCATGCTGGACGCCCTGCCGCCCGGGCTACCCGAGGATCTGCTGCCCGCCCTCCTACAGGCCCAGGCCGGTGCCGAGATGGCCGAGGCTCTGCCGCTGTTGGAGAGTTGTGGCCATCCGGCCGCACCCCGGCTCGTCAAGCTGTTGAGCGGCCCGGTGAACCCGGCCGGGCTGCTGGCCGGCATGCTGCCAGGGATAGGCGCGTTCCCGGAGGCCCCAGTGCTTCGTCGGGGCCCTGCCGGTCCGGTCACACTCCCATCCGGCACCGGGTACCAGATCAAGGTTCAGCTGTGCGGCATGACCAAACCGCCCGTGTGGCGGCGCCTTCAGGTACCCGCTGATCTCAGCCTCGACCAGCTCCACGAGGTGATCCAGACTGCGATGGGCTGGCACAACTGCCACATGCACGTGTTCTCCGACGGCTGGAGCGAGTACGGGCGCCCCGACCGTGAGCTCGGCCATCAGGACGAGCGAGGAGTACACCTGTTCCAGATGCTCACCGGTGTCGGTGACAAGATCGGCTACACCTACGACTTCGGCGACGACTGGCAGCACGACATCACCCTGGAGAAGATCCTCCCCGCCGGCGCCGGGGTGACCAGCGCGGTGTGCACGGCGGGCAAGGGCGCATGCCCACCCGAAGACTGCGGCGGTGTGTGGGGGTACGAGAACCTGAAGGCCACGCTGGCTGATTCAAACGCCGAGGAACACGACGACATGCTCGAATGGCTTGGCCTGACCTCTGGCGAGGACTTCGATCCCAAGGAGTTCTCTGCCGAAGAGGTCAATCGCAGGCTCGGCAGCACAGCGTGGCGGTAGAGGTGCCGACGGCTCCACACCACCCGACTAGGTCCGGCGCGATGGGCGGACACCTCGGGCGGAGGATGCTGGGCGGTAGAGTCGGCACAGTCTGACCTGCGCGTCACGCGAGAGGAGTGCTGCTCATGAGTGTTGCGGCAGTGGCGCATTTCATGCTGCCAGACTCGCCCTACGTCATGTGGGTGCGTGACGAGTTGGCCAGCTACCTGCACCTGCCGAAGGACGGCACATGTGTTGAGGTCATCGGAGGAGAGATAGTCGTGTCGCCTGGCCCCTCCGTCGACCACAACGGCATGGTCAGGGACATCGAGCGTGGACTGTTTGCCGCCGAACTGACCGACCCCACCTTCGTCTGGCGCTCGGTGCAGACCACAGATCTCAACATGTTCGAGATAGGTGACGGCTATGTCCCGGACCTGATTGTCATGGATGCCGAGGTTCTCACAGAGGCTCGCGCGACAAAAGCCAGGCATTTGCTGCCATATCAAGTAGATCTCGTCGTCGAGGTCACTTCGCGATCGAACGCTGTCAGCGACCG
Source organism: Actinophytocola sp. (assembly GCF_049647105.1). Taxonomy (GTDB): domain Bacteria; phylum Actinomycetota; class Actinomycetes; order Mycobacteriales; family Pseudonocardiaceae; genus Actinophytocola. The sequence goes on along the minus strand of NZ_JBARWZ010000220.1, from coordinate 44,128 downwards.
ACGACCAGACCAAAAGCGCAAAGCCGGCACCAAGTGGAGCGGATACGCGCACGCGGGTATCCCCAACTATCTACTTGTTGACCGTGATCCGAAGGTATGTAACATCACGTTGTACGCGAATCCGGACACGCGCGCTGGTACTTACGTTGCGCTGCAAACCTGGGGCTTTGGCGAAACCGTCCGCCTGCCGCATCCGTTCGGCTTCGAGATTTCAACGCAGCACTGGGACCATTGGGGCGATTAGGTCGCTGACCGCACGATCGTACAACTCACGATGAACCCAATGATCCAGCGCCGACACCGCCTGTACCCAGGCCGCGCGGTACAGGTCTGCCACATCGAACGTCCGGACCTGTAGCCTATCGAGGTGTCGTCCGCCGCGGACGAGATAGCGCGCGTACTCCAGGTTGCCGCTCAAGTCCTGGAACGCGGTGGTCGACGACTCGTGCTGGGTCTCGGTGGAAGCCGGCATGCGCAGAGTATCGTCGTCCCCAATTGCCATGTTTCGTGTCCGTCGACGAAGAGTGATCGGCGACGGACAAGCTGACGTCGGCCGAGGCGATGGCGGCCAGCGAACAGGCGCGTCCTGGTGAAGACAGCCTCGTCCGACGTCAGCTCACCAGCCTCGGTCGCGCCATTCGTCGAGTTTCGGCCGCTCCGCGCCCAGCGTGGAGTCGTCGCCGTGTCCCGGGTAGAAACACGTGTCGTCAGGCAGCTCGTCGAAGATCCGCGACTTCACGTCGTTGATCAACGATGTGAAGTTCTCCGGCGACGTGGTCCTGCCAACACCGCCTGGGAAGAGTGAGTCGCGTCAGCGGTGAACACCGGTTGTGCCGCGACCGGACTCACGGTGTGAGGCGCCACAGTGCGTCCACCGGCAGCGCCCTGATCTTCTCGCCGAAAGGCAAGGTTTGCTGGCCGGTGTAGAGCACATAGCCGGCGACAAACCGATCACCGAGATGGCCTGCCAGATTCCGCAAGCCGGCTAGGTCTTCGGTGCGTACTGTCGCGCCCGCCTTGACCTCCACGCCGATCACCCTGCCATCGGGTGTCTCGATGACCGCGTCAACTTCGTGCTTGTCCTTGGTGCGGTAGTGATACAGCCGTCCACGCTCCTCGGACCAGGTGAGCTGGCGGGCGAGTTCCATGACGACGAAGTTCTCCATCATCGCCCCGGCGGCTCCGTCCGGCTCGCCGAGTCGCACTGGATCTTGGCCGATGAGATGACATGCGATGCCGGTGTCCACAAACGCGAGTTTCGGTGTGCCCACCGCCCGGCGTGTCTGTCCGGATGACCAGGCCGGAATGCTCTTGATGAGAAAGACCGATGCCAGCAACTCCAGGTAGCGCACCAGTGTGGTCCGCGGGATGCCGGACTGGGCCGCCACCGCGGTTGGCTCCAACAGGCCGCCTGCGCGCCCGGCAAGCAGTGCGATCAGTTTGAGCAAGTCTCCCCGGCGCTCGATGCTGGCCAGTTCGAGAACGTCGCGTTCGATCAAGGTTGACACGTAGGAGTCGAAGAACGCGGTTCGACGGCGGGAAGTGCGGCGCGTTGCTTCGGGGAAGCCACCTATGACAAGACGCTCCAGGTAGTCGCGGCGGCGTAGTTCCGATGAGTGGTCGATCCGGGGACCGTGCCTGAAAGCGGTGTCAACGAACCGGTCTGGAGCTCCGAGAAGTTCCCCCTGGGAGAACGGCCATAGCTCGATCACCTCCATGCGGCCCGGCAGTGCGTCGGGGAGAGTTCGCATGGCCAGGATCCGTGACGAGCCGGTCAGGAGGTAGCGCCCGGGCGTCGGGTCCAGATCCACGGACACCTTGATCGGCGCAAGAAGCTCCGGAACCAGCTGTATCTCGTCGATGACCATGAGGCTGTCGTGCTCTACGAAGCCAGTTGGATCGTCCTTGGCGGCCCGTAACGTGGCTGGGTCGTCGAGGAGGCGGAGCACCGTCGGCTGACGTTCGGTGGCGAGCCTGGTTAGCGTGCTCTTGCCGGCCTGGCGAGCTCCGTTGACGAGGACGACACGGGTGTCCTCAAGCGACTCGTGAACCAGGGATTCGGCGTGGCGAGGGATCAGACCGGAAGGTTCGGGCACGGTGACAGTGTGCCGTACGGGCAAGATCAACGGTCATCTGGACGGCCAACTCGTGGTCGTCTGGACGGTACCCGCGTGGTCGTCTGGACGGGCCGGGATGGCCCCTGGACGACTACCAGCCGCGGGCGCGCCATTCGTCGAGGGTGGATGACCTGGTGGAACGAGTCGTGCTCAAGCGGCTCGCCCAGCCCGACGCCCGCGACCTCTTCCGCCGGGACGACACCGCCGCGCAGCAGGTGCGGGACGAGATCCGCACTATCGAGAGCAAGCTCCTTGAGCTGACCGACGACCACGACGCCGACCTGATCACGCGCGATCAGTACCTCCGATCAACGGCCCGCCATCGGGCAAGTTGGCTGAGCTGGAGAAACAGGTCGAGAAGCCGGTGACCGGCATACCGGCGTCGCTGGTAGCTGAGATGGTGGGGCCGAAGGCCAAGGAACGCTGGACGAGTCTCCAGCCAGCCCAGCAGCGGTCGCTGCTGGCGGCGATGGGATTCGAGTTGGAACTCGTGGCGGGTATGCGTGGTGGTCCAGGCTTCAAGCCCGAGTCCGTCAAGATCCGATTCGTGCGAGACGAAGCCTGACCCGCTTACCCTGGAGCAGGCGCCACGCGGCTTGCTCGACGGCTTCAAGGCATTCGTCGAACGCGACGGAATAGCGCGAACGCATCTGGCGGGTAACCACCCGAAGCGGCACCGTCTACTGGACTACCCCGACGGCCTACCGTTCACGGTGCATCAGGACCTGATGCACCTCGGCCCGGATAGCTTGTTCACCTCCGAAGCCCGAGATTCGCTGGTCCACCCGTGGCACCTGGAAGCCCCGGATCGGGCGAGGACGGCCGGTGAGGCCGAGACGGCCTTGCTGCTGATCCGGTTCCTTACGGTGCTCCTCATTGCGGCCGGTCGGGCGCACCCGTTCGTGGTGCTCCTGGTACTGAGTCAGCTCCTCGATCAGGACCGTAAGGCGCTGATCACAGCGACGTGCCACACCCCAAAGCAGCGTCCTGCTCGCACCGTAAAGCCGCCCGGTCAGCTGGTGCTTGCCGCAACTGGAGTCGGGCAGCAAGTTAGAGATCAGGCCACCCGATCGGGTGGCCACTCACGACGCCAGGGGGAGCGTCATGAGTGAGGACAAGAGGGAGGCGCGGCGGCAACGGCGAGTGCCGGGAGGCTCGCCGCACCGGATCAACATACGGACGACGACCGAGACCTACGCCCGCCTGGTCGCAGGTGCCGCCGTCGCGCGGCTGTCGCTGCCGCGGTACCTGATCGAGTCGGCGTTGCGCCGATCGTCCGGTGGCTGGAGCCTTCGCGAACAGCGTTGGTGGGCCGAGCGCCTCGACGTCATCGAGACACGGTTGATCAGGATCGGTACGAACCTGAACCAGATGGCGGCCGCGACCAATGCCACCGGCGAGATGCCGGAGGCGCTGACACGCGCACTGCACCACCTCCAGGCGACACTCGATCGGCACCGAGAGATCCTCGGCGCGATCGACCCGGCCGACCGCTCGCGCCGGTGATCGCCAAAGCGCCGGAGAACGGGAAGCGCGGCAGGGACACCCATGGCCTACTGCGCTACCTGTTCGGCAAAGGCAAGGCGAACGAGCACACCAGCCCACACCTGGTAGCCGCCTGGGACCCGGAGTGGCTCGAAAGCGGGGCGTTCGCCCACCTGGTCGGCCAACGCGGATGGCTGCCACGCCTGGCCCGCGATATCGACGCGGCCATGACCGGCCACGAGGTCCCTCCCTGAGGGCCACGTCTACCACGTCGTCCTGTCGTACCCCGAGCCGACGGCCAACTCGGCGACGAGGTGTGGCGAGCACTCGTCGACGAGGCAATCGAGCGCATGGGCTTCGGCCCAGACGCGAGTATCGCCTGCCCCGTTGCCTTCGAGAATCATTGTCATGTTGACCTATACGCAGTAGTAGGGGCGACTCCGTGTGAGAATCAGCTTTGATTGGCGCCGCTATAGACCAGTCGGTCTGCGTGGCCGACAATGACTCCAAGTCGTCGGGTATGCCGACACGGCCTTCGTACGGAGGAGGCAAAGGTTGGACCGGTTCCCTGCGGACTGGCTCATCCAAGGCGTTTCTGCTGGTGCCAGTGGGTCGGCAACTTGACCCGCAACACATGAGCGAACTGTTTGCGCAGCTCAGCGATGGCGACCCGTCGGCCAGCCATTTGCATTGCTAGTTCGTCCAGGGGCCAGGTAGCAAGGTGCCCGAAGCGGATGCTGTAGATGGCCACGGTGTGGATGGCGAACTTGTCGGAGTAGTCCATCAGTGCGTAGCCAAGTAACTGGTCTAGTTCGGTGCGTTCCAGTGAGGCGGCGTGGGTTCCGTCCTTACGAGCCCTGCCCTGACTGGCTTTGAAATCGACGAGTACGCCACCGGCGATCAGGTCGGCGTCAGCGTTGAGGTCCTGGCTGCCATCGAAGGTCATGCCAGTGGCGACCGGGCCGGCAGGTAGCTTAGGCAATAGGTGTTCGCGGGCCAGGTTGCGCAGGCCGATCAGGTCAGCGACCTCGTCGTCGTTGGCCAACGCGAGCAGATCCTCGACCTTGCTGTCCGCGGTCAGGCGCATGAGCCGGGAACGATCGACCGTGGCGGCCCGATAAAGCTCTGTGAGCAACGCCAGCGCGTAGCACGCCCTGGCCCACCACTCGTCCGATGCACCCGCCAGCCGTGCGGGCTGGACCGGACGGGGAGCACGGGCGTCGTCCAGCCCGCCGAGAGCGACCAGCAACTCTAATCCAGCACGGACGCACGAGGCTCGACCTGAGCGCAAACCGGTGTAAGCCAAGTCGACTGACACGGCCGGATCGATGAGCATCCGCAGCCACCAGTCGATTGCCGCGCCTTGGGTGCCGAACGCGACAGCCCGCGATGGCACGACACGCGCCACGCCAGCCTCTACCCGGTATGCAGTCTGGATCTCCTTGTACTGCGGAAAGGTCGCGCGCAGCCATCTGGACACCGGGCTGGCCGCGTCTTTGATCTCATAAGTGAGAGCGGGCATGCACCGGACATTACGTGCCGCCACCGACAAACGGACTGAGTTGTCGCGACCACCGGGCGAATGCTTCTCCTCGAAATCTATTGAACAGCGGTGGTGCGATACTCCGCCCAGTCTGCCGCCGCTTCGTGTAGCCGTTGTTTCCATGATCGCGGCTCGGTTGCGGCTATCTGCCTCCACAGGGCGACATTGACCTTGGTGAACACGTCGAGTGCTTTGGGGATCGCTGCCGCCCACACTTCCACTCGGGACGACCACGCCTCAGCATCAGCTGGAGTGTGGCCTTCGGCGATGAGCCAGAGAGCCGCGCAGGCGGTGTCGATCCAAGCCGCTCCCAGGGTTGGCCAGGACCAGTCGACGATCCGAGTCCCGGTGTCGGTGACCAGAACGTTGTGCGGGTTGAGGTCCGTGTGGAGCAGGTGGTCCCCGGTCAGCAGCTCGGTGTCGACTCCTGCCCGTTGGGCGGCGTCTGCCCAGCGGTCTTCGATCCGCTTGCACGCGTTGCTCGGCGTTGCCAGCTTGGCGAGCAGGCTGAGCACCTCGGCGAGATCTGCGAGGTCGGCTGAGCCGGGGCTGAGATCGGCCGCCCGGCCGTCGAGGTGTTCGAACCCGAGGATGTGCCAGCCCAGGGTGTCCACCTGCCAGAGCAGGTGTGGCGCAAACGGCTGCACGTGTGGGTTGATCTCCGCCTCTCGACGCTGCGCGGCTGCTCGGTCGCTGGGCACTCCCTTGGCAAACGTAACGCCCGTGGTTGTGTGGAGGCGGGCGGTGAACGAGGCATTGAGGCCGCTGCTGATCGTGTCGACCCGGTGAACCGTGCCAGCGTGTACTTCGACGGCAGCGCGTACTTGTTCGGGTAGGTCTCTCCAGTTTGTTCGGGTCGCGACTGGCGTCATGGCCCGCGCGGCTGACTTGGTTGTGTCGTTCATGCGGCCACCGTGGCGGTGAAGCCGAGCGAGCGCAGTCCCTCGGAGAGAAACAGATTGTCGGAGGCGGCGCCGACGCGGGCTTGGAGAAGTTGGTAGTCGGCGTGGTGGCGGGCGCCCCAGCGCTGGGCGGCGTGCCACAGGGCGCGACCGTGCCCGCCGCCGCGGTGCTCGGGCAGGACGCCGAAGTATTGCGGCAGCAGCATCCGGCCGCCAGTTCGGTCGGGCATGATCGTCAGCGGGCCGATCGCGCCGACGATGACACCGTTGTCCTGGCTGACCAGCACCGGTCCGTCATGGTGGCCGGCGTTGCGGCGCTGGTGGAGGTAGGCGAATCCGTGGTCGGCCATGGCGTGAGCGAAGTCGCTGAAGGTAGCCGCGGTCTCGGGTTCGTAGTCGTCCAGCTCGCCCACGGTTGGGCTGCCGGACGGCTCGTCGGGCTGGTCGTCGTGGGTGAACTCCTTGAGCAGAACTCGTGTGCGATCCACGTCCGTGGCCTCGGCGGTGTCGAACCAGACGACGCGCCCGTTGGCGGCGCCGTAGGTTGCGCAGCAGTGTCGGGTGGCGGCACGGAGGTCGTTCAGGTTGGGCGCGTGGCCGTAGTAGAAGGTCTTGATGGTCCCGCCGCCTCGCCGGGACAGGGTGGGGATGATCGTGTGGTCGGGTCGGTGCACGATCTCGTCGACGAGCACGGTATCGGTCTTGCGCGGTGACCAGCGACGGTCCTTGTCGAACGGGAGCGCGGTGCTGGTGCGGCTGGCGGTCACGATGTCGGCGAACACGTCGGTGAACATCTCCGCGGTGAACTGGTCGGGGTGTGCCGGCCCGAGGATCGGTACATAGGGAACGTTCAGTACGCGGTTCAACCAGTCGGCCCGCAGTCGCATGCGGCGAGGCTAGAACCGAGCGGTGGGCGCCGACGTGCGGACACGCCGCCACCCACCGCATCAGGTCAGTACGGGTTGTCGTCACCCGCGTTGCAACTGCACTTCGACGACTCGACCAGCACGTCGAGGTCTTCGACGAACTCCAACTCGCCGCTCTCCGTCGTCGACGGCGGTTTGAGTTCCACCAGGACAGCGGTCACCACGATCACCTCCTCTCGAATTCGACGGTCAGGACCCGTGTTGGCAGTAGGCGGACAGCGGCGCCTTGGCCTTCCGGTACAGCGTGACCAGCGGCATGCACGTGCCGCAGGTGCCTTGCAGCTGGCAGCCGGTGCAGCCGCCCTGGCGCAGCAGGAGCCCGTCGGCGATGCCACCCAGTCGGGTCAGCCCGTCGACGCCTTCGTCCATGAGCGGGATCTGCGGGTCGCGGCCGATCTTGCAGATGCTGGCCATGCCATGCGGGTCGACGTGGAAGAACGTGTGTCCGGCGGAGCAGCCGGTGAAAGGCTTGCGCTTGCGCAGGTACTCCTGCGACTGCGCGGGCAGCGACTCGGCGCCGCCGTAGATCGTCGGCGACATGTTCGAGAACACGTGGTAGGGCAGGTCGAACTGCTCGGCCAGCGCCTTCATCGCGTCCAGGTCATGGGCGTTGGTGTTGGTGACGATCAGGTTCAGGTTCATCGGCAGGTTGGCCTCGGTCGCGGCCCTCATGCCCTTCATGAACTTGTCGAACGAGCCCCGGCGGCGGGTCAGCCCGTCGTAGCTGTCGGCGGTCGCGCCGTAGACGCTGATAGTCAGCCGGTACGGACGCAGCGTGGTCAGCAACTCGAGGATCGCGGGGTTGTGCAGCCGGGAGCCGTTCGAGGAGATCGAGAGCATCATGCCCAGTTCAAACGCCAGCCGGTACACATCGAGGAACAGCTTGTCGATCAGCGGTTCGCCGCCCGTGAGCTGCAACCACAGCACCCCGGCATCGCGCATGATGTGCAGCAGCCGTTCGCGGTTCTCCCAGGACAGGCCCTCGAACTTCTTCAACCCCAGGTAGCAGTGCTCACAGTCGTAGTTGCAGCCCAGGTTCAGCTCGTAGGACGCCCGGCCGTACCCGAACGGCGAGACCGAGCGCACAAGCACGGCCTGGTCGACTCGCCGGTCGGTCAGGTCCAGGTCGGGCCAGCGCCGCTGTACCGCGTCTACCAGCCATGTCGGGCACGACTCGCTGGCGGCCCGTTCCAACTCGCGATGCCTGTGTGAGCCGATCTTGATCCCACTTGAGCTGCCGGGTCGCAGCAGAAGGTAGTCATCAAGGAACTGGCTGGCGATCAGGTCATGCACGGCACACTCCTTTCACCGCGTGGCTTGGGTTGCCAGGCGTACGCGTTGCCATCCAGGGCGGCATCAGATATCCCGCTCAGGCCCGGGTATCTCGGGAAGCTCGTCGACAGGCGCGTCAGGAGTGCCCGGCGCAGGGAGGCGCTGCATCAGCCGCGCCATGTCGACAGCCGATCCCCGCACCCGATGAACAGCCCGGCCGCGGTGGTTGTCGCGCTGGCCGTAGGCAAGTTCGTCGGTCAGGACGACAAGTGTGTCGATGGAGCCGTCATCCCAGGCGCGTACCGCTGTGTCCATGATCGGCGTGCTGGTGCGCTTCCACTGCCTCGGATCGAGCTCGTGTAGATACGGCGGCAGCTCTGCAACTGGAGAACCATCCGAACTGTTCATCTCGGGCGTGGCGTGGTCCATGATCAGATGTCTCCGTAGTTATGGAGTTGGAGCCCGTGAGTTCCGTTGCCTCTGCCGGTTCGCCGGGACGGAGGTCGTGCCAGAGCTCGGTGAAGATCGGGTTCGGATCTGGAGCGTTCACGCTGCATGTCTCCCTCCGAGCGGAGGCAGGCTGCGGTAGCGCATGTGTGCGGTTGGGGCCGACAACCGGGCGTGACGACTCGCCAGCTCACGCTCTACAGCGGCGATCGCCTTCCGCCGATTGGCTCGTTCAGACAACCAGTCCCGGATGAGCGCCACAGCTCCGATCATGAGCAGTACGGCCCAACAGATGAGACCGATCCCGATCAGCGCTTGCTCTACGAACGCCATCACAGCGACCTCCTAGCCATCGTCGGTGGGAAGCCGGACCGGCGTGGGAGCCGCGGGAGGTCGTGCGGAGGAGGCGGCTCGGAACCGCGCCGGCCCGGCCGGCTTGACGCGGCAGAGCGCACGAAGTCGCATGGTCGCTTCCGCGGGTCGATGTGATCGGTGCGAACGCCGTTCGGATACACCTTGATGTGGTGGGCCGGAAGCCCGCACATCCCGCACGGAACGCCGTGCTGCGCGAACACAAGGACGGCTGGTCTTCCTGCGACGGTGATCATGCTTCAACCCTGCGCTGCCGGGCTTGTCCACGGAATGGTCGGTAGCGGGGTTGTCAAGGGGAGGAATGAGGGAAGTTTGTCGGGATGCGAGAGGTAACCAATTCGACTACTCAGTGTGCGACGATGCCTGGGATGGACCGCTGAGGGAGTCAGTCGTGGCCGAACCTAACGAGCTGTTGCGGAGTGCTCGCGAGCGCACGGAGTCACCTCGCTCGCCGGGACAACCGATGTCTCGTACTGAGCTTGCTGAGCAGGTCAACGCCTGGATCTACGCCAACACCGAGCGGCGCCGTGTCGTCGTGCTGGACGCGAACTACGTCGGCAAGCTGGAGCGCGGCATCGTCAAGTGGCCGCAGGATGACTACCGCGCGGCGCTACGCGCCGTGTTGGGAGCCCGGACGGACACCGATCTCGGTTTCCGACGCCCGACGCGCTCGCTCGCTACCGTCGCGAACGTGGATCGAAAGGACTTCCTGCGCGCAGCTCTCGGCGTAACCGTCGGGGCCGCGGCGCGCCCTCTCGTCGACCTGCTCAAGACGCACGAGCCGGTGCCCGTGCCCTCGTTTGTCGGCCCGACAGAGATCCAGGGGATTCGCCAGACAGCCCTGGTGTTCGGCACGTGGGACCACACCTACGGCGGCGGACTTGTCCGAGAGGCCGTCGCGGCCCAGCTGCGGTACTCCGCGCAGCTACTGAATGCGCGATGCGCCGAGCGTCATCGCAACAACCTTTACAGCGCAGTCGGCTACCTCGGACACACCGCCGGATTCATGGCATTCGACGCCTACGCGCACGATGACGCCCGGAGCATGTTCCAGTTCGCGCTCGCCTGTGCGGAAGAAGCTACCGATTGGCATCTTCGCGCAAAGATCCTGTCGTCGATGGCGCGGCAAGCGATTTGGTGTGGCGATCCGGATGATGGCCTAACGTTGGTGGAGTTGGCGATGGTGCGCGCCGATCGCCTCACGCCAACCGAGCGGGCGATGGTGCTGTCCGCCCGTGCTCGCGCTCTGGCCAAGCTCAGGAGAACACAGGAAACCCTCACGACCATCGGAATGGCGGACGAGGAGTTCAGCCACGCCGAGCCGGCGAATGACCCGGATTGGATGCGGTACTACGACGCCGCCCAACACCGCGGCGACACGGGTCACGCTTTGTGGGACATCGCGATGACCGGCAAGTTCGTCTCGGAAGCGACTGAGCGTCTTGCTCAGGCCGTGGCTGGCCACACCGATGCTTATGCCCGATCACGGGCCATCTCCGGAATCAAGCTCGCTTCGCTGACGATGGCGGCCGGCGATCCCGACGAGGCGGGGGTCATCGGACAGCGCGCGCTCACCTCGGCGGGCAAGATCCGATCCCGGCGAGCTGCCGACGACCTGCGCCAACTGCGCTCCCTCGCAGCACCCCATGACCGGATCGACGAGGTGGCGGCGTTGTGCCACGCGATCGGTCAGCGAGTGGCAAACGCATGAAGAGCACGAGCGCTGCGGATGTTGAATCTCGCCACGTAATGCAAGTTGCCTGCCAAATGGTCGGTCTTGACTCTCGCCAGGCGGAGCTGATCCGGTTGGGTGAGAACGCGATCTACCGACTGCCGGGCCAAGTCGTGATCCGTGTTGGACGCCGAGGCCAGCTCGCCTCGGCAGTCAAGGAGGTCAACGTCGCACGATGGCTGGAGTCGGTTGGCGTACCGGCTGTTCAGGTGGTCCCCGACGTCGATCAACCTGTCGATGTCGACGACCGCCCCGTGACCTTCTGGCGCGAGCTACCACCACACGAGCACGGCACACCATCTCAGGTCGCTCAGGCGCTAAGGCGCCTGCACGCCGTCCCTCGGCCAGCCGCATTCGACCTCCCGCCGATCGCGCCCTTCGTGCGGCTCGAAGAACGTATCGGCAGCGCAACTGCCCTGTCTGACGAGGATCGCGCGTGGATGCGGACGCATCTTGAGGAACTTCAAGAACGTTATGCACGCATTCCCGCCGGGTTACCGCACTGCGTCGTGCACGGTGACGCATGGGTGGGGAACGTCGTGTCCACATCTGACGACCGAACCGTATTCCTGGATCTCGAACGTGCTGCGATCGGGCCGCCGGAATGGGACCTGATCCATACGGCAATCAAGCGAAGCTCGTTCGCGTGGATCACCGCAGAGCAGTACGGCCAGTTCTGTAAGATTTACGGGAACGATGTGGCCGACTGGAGCGGATTCGGGCTATTGCGGGACATCCGCGAGTTCCGCATGACATGCATGGCCGTCCAAGTCGCCTCTGCGGATGCGGTATACCGCGAACAAGCCGCTCACCGACTGGCCTGCATCCGCGGTCGGAAGGGTCCTAGGCCCTGGGGTGGCTGGCATGCGGTTCCGTAGAGAATACGTGAAGTGGGTGTGTCGTGGCTCTGAGCTAGCAGCCCGGTACGTTCAGCCGGATCATGCGCAGGAAATTGCGAAGCATGTCAACAGTGTTCGCGGGGATGTCTTCGGGGTTGAAGTGCATGATGTCGTTGCGGACTTCGCGGATCATCCCCAACCTTTGGCAGAACGAAACGCGGTCCAGCTTGGTGCCGATCTGCGCCCACGCGTCTGGGTTCTGCAGGGCGCGCTCGTAGTCGCCCATCGTCAACTGGTCGAAGGACTTGATTTCGCGAGACCCTGACTCGTCGCACAGCTTGACCACATCTGCGAGGTCGATGTGCTTGCTTACGATGTGCCTCAGTAGTTGGTCCAGTTCGCCGATCAGGAAGAACGGCGTCGCCATGTCACCGTATGCGTGCGCCAGATCTGCGGCGGTCACGATGCCATTGACTTCGTTGCGTTCGTTGCGAACAAAGACGAATCCGACGCTTTGTAGGACGCCCAGTACATCAACCAGTTCTTGGTCATAGGGGATCTCTGGTGCGTCGATCAGGCAATCCTGCAATGTGGCGTCGGCGCTATTGTGCCTCGCTATGGCGATCGACTTCCAGGTCACCGCCCCGATCAACTTGCGCTTGTTGGCTGCCATCACGGCCAGTTGGGAGAAGTCGTCGATCTGCATCTGAGTGATCGCCTGCTCGACGGAGCCCTCCGGTGGCACGAAGACCACGCCGTTCAGCGCTGACAGCAGGTTGCCGACCTTGAGTCCGATCTGTGGTGGGTCACCGTCGTCCAGCTCGGGACTGGATGCCGTGTGCATCTTGAGTACTTGTTCGTCCGACGACTTCGGTGGCTGTTCTTCGTCTAGCGCGAAAAATCGCACCGTCGTGTCGAGGGTGACGTCGCGAAAATGTGGAAAGGTGGTCAGGCCGTGGCTCGTCAGATCTTTTTCGATTCGACGAGTTATTCGGGTTCCGCGAGTGTGTGCATTCCAGTGGCGTAGTAGTTCGCGGACCGTGATCGAGACCGTGTCGCCTGCTCGTACCTGGTCTTTGGTCTCCTGTAGAAACTCTGATGTCGTGGTCAATTCGCTAACGCCTGCTTCGACGTCCCGTAGTTCATTCCGAAGGGAGGCCAGTGTGCGATTTGAGTCAGTTCGCCACACGATCCAGCCATTGATCCGGATGTTGGCTACGGCCCTGGCTGCGTCTGACGGCGTGTCGTATTCACTGCCATCCGGTAGCACGATGGTGCCGGCTGACGACACCGTAGCGACGTGTTCTTCCCTAGACCTGGGTCGGATGAACCGCAGACGGTCTCCTGCGCTGACCAGGTTCGCTGTCAGCAGATCTCGGACACTCACGCGCCGATTAGTCGGGTCGTGCGGGCTCACCACCCGCGGGCCCGCCATTCACCCAGCTTCGGGCGCTCCTCGCCGAGCGTGGAGTCGTCTCCGTGACCGGGGTAGAACCACGTGTCATCAGGCAGTTTGCCGAAGACGCGCGACTCAAGGTCGTTCATCAGGCTGGTGAAGTCCTCGGGATGCGTTGTCCGCCCAGGACCGCCGGGGAACAGCGAGTCGCCGGTGAACAGGTGGCCGTGGCCTGCCGGGTCGCGGTACAGGAGGGCCACGGAGCCCGGGGTGTGGCCGCGGAGGTGGATGACCTCGAGCACGCAGTCGCCGACCGGCACGGTGTCGCCCTGGGTGACGTACTGGTCGGGCGGCACGGGCAGCACGCCCGCGTCGTCCTCGTGCGCGACGGTGTTGGCGCCGTAGGCACCCGCGACGGCACCCAGCGCGCCCCAGTGGTCCTGGTGCTGGTGGGTGGTGACGATCGTGCGGAGGGTGGGGCGGTCGGCGCCGTGGCCGATCAGGTCCGACAGGCGTTCCGGGTCGTTCGCGGCGTCGACCAGCAGCGCCTCGCGTGTGTTGCGGCACACGAGCAGGTAGGCGTTGTTGTCCATCGGGCCGACGGAGATCTTGGTGATCGTCAGCGCGTCCAGCGTGCGCCGTGCGGCTGCGCCGCCTGGCTCGACATGACCCGTGTACTCCTCGACAACGTCCACGCCACGGACACTAGCGGCTGGCGCGGACGGACTGACAGCATGGCTTCGTGGCGGACCTGATCAAGAGCGGCTGGCGCTGGTTCAACGAGTCGGGGGCGTGGGAAGGGAACACGGTCACGACCGACCCGGACACGGACTTCTGGCGCACCACCCACTACGGCTTCGTCCGGGACACCGGGCACATCCTCGGCGTCGACAAGGCCGGGGACTTCGAGCTGACCGCCACCTTCGCCGGTGACTACACAGAGCAGTACGACCAGGCGGGCATCGCGATCCGGCTCGACGAGAGGAACTGGATCAAGAGCGGCATCGAACTGGTCGACGGGCAGCAGCAGCTGTCGGCGGTGGTGACGCGTGACGTCTCCGACTGGTCGGTCGTCGCGCTCGGTGAGCACGCGGAAACCGTCACGATCAAGGCCGCGCGGGCCGGGGACACGGTCACGATCTCCTACGGCCTGAACGGTGCCCCACCTGCGACGATGCTGCGTCTGGCGTACTTCCCCCCGGAATTGTCGGTGCTCGCTGGTGTGATGTGCGCATCGCCGACCGGGAAGGGGTTCACCACACGTTTCGACAACATCATGATCTAGTGCCCCGTCAAGGCGAAGAGGGCACGTTTCTCCTCGGCCCAGGCGGCCGCTGGCGGCGTTGCGGGAAAGCCCAAGTACAACCCGGTACGAGCGGCTTTCCCGCGCCTTGCCAGCGACCACCTGGATCCACGGATAAACGACCCCCTTCACCTTGACGGGGCACCAGGCGGGCTATCCCCAGGCGGGGAGTTCCGGCACGTCACCGCGGAGTCCCTCGCCTGTCGATCGGCCGGTCAGCCACGCGACGGCTGCCGCCGCGCTGCCCGCCACCTCGTGGCGGGGATCGTCGCGGCCGTTCACGAGGTCCCACACGCGCTCGCGGTCGCCGGGCAGCTCGACGGTGAGCCGCACGCGCTTGCCGTCGGGCCGGTTGATGTGCCTGGTGACGGCCTCGGCGACGAGGTGCTCAAGGTGGTCGTGGGGAACCTCGGCGAACGAGAACCCGGCGTCGAGGTCCACCAGGTGCACCCACACCTCGTGCAGGCGCATCGACGGGACGTTCGCCGCGGGAAACGGCGTCGGGAGGCGCCCGGTGACCGGCGCGGACCACGCCGGGTCGGGCAGCCCGGTCGCGGCGACCATGAGCCGGTCGCCCGCGGCGCGGAGGTCCTCGACCAGGATCTGGGCGAGGCGGCCCGCACCCTCCTCGATGTCCGCGTCGCGGTCCGCGGCGCTGGCGTACATTGGGTGCTCGACGCCGGTGCGTGCCCAGGTCAGGAGATTGACCAGCGCATCGGCGTTGCGGGCGAGGTGGGTCACGACGTGGGCCCTCGACCAGCCGGGCAGTCCGCTCGGCCGGTGGATGGCATCCTCGTCGAGACCAGCGACAACGGTGTCGAGTCTCTCCGTGGCCTGTCGCACCAAGGGGAGCAGGCGCACCGCGCGCTCCGCCGCCGACCTTTCGTCGGCGCGTCGCTGCGCTGGTACGTCGTTCTGTCCGATGGATGCCTCAGGTGAGATGCTCATACCGCCCAATCCCCGCGTGTTCGGTGGCAAACCTGGTTACTCCAGCGTAGGTGAGCGCGGCAGTTGACCGGTAGTCACTGGGCGAACCGGAAATTGTCGGTGCCCCGTCCTAGCATGGCCCCGGTCATGGTCCTCGGCCCGAAACCGGCCCGTGACCAGTAAGAACGGATACTTCGAAGGGACTTCAGTGGCTGACCGCCTCGTCGTCCGCGGCGCCAGGGAGCACAACCTGCGCGGCGTTGACATCGACCTGCCCAGGGACAGCATGATCGTGTTCACCGGGCTGTCCGGCTCGGGCAAGTCGAGCCTGGCGTTCGACACGATCTTCGCGGAGGGCCAGCGCCGGTACGTGGAGTCGCTGTCCGCGTATGCCCGGCAGTTCCTCGGCCAGATGGACAAACCGGACGTCGACTTCATCGAGGGCCTCTCGCCCGCGGTGTCGATCGACCAGAAGTCGACCAACCGCAACCCCAGGTCGACCGTCGGCACGATCACCGAGGTCTACGACTACCTGCGCCTGCTGTACGCGCGTGCGGGCAAGGCGCACTGCCCGCAGTGCGGCGAGCCGATCAGCAAGCAGACGCCGCAGCAGATCGTCGACCAGGTCATGGCCATGGAGGAGGGCCTGCGGTTCCAGGTGCTCGCGCCGGTCATCCGCGGCCGCAAGGGCGAGTACGTCGACCTGTTCTCCTCGCTGCAGTCACAGGGCTACTCCCGCGCGCGCGTCGACGGCGTCGTGCACCAGCTGACCGACCCGCCGAAGCTGAAGAAGCAGGAGAAGCACGACATCCAGGTCGTGATCGACCGGCTATCGGTGAAGGCGAGCTCCAAGCGGCGGCTCACCGACTCGGTCGAGACCGCGCTGCGCCTCGCCGACGGGCTCGTCGAGCTGGAGTTCGTCGATCTGCCGGAGAACGACCCGAAGCGCATCCGCGGCTTCTCCGAGAACCTGGCCTGCCCGAACGGCCACCCGCTCGCCATCGAGGACCTCGAGCCCCGCTCGTTCTCGTTCAACTCGCCCTACGGCGCGTGCCAGGTCTGCACCGGCATCGGTGTCCGGCAGGAGGTCGACCCGGAGCTGGTCGTGCCGGACGACGAGCTGAGCCTCGCCGACGGCGCCATCGCGCCGTGGGCGGGCGGGCAGACCGCCGAGTACTTCCACCGCCTGCTGACCTCGCTCGCCGAGGCCGTCGGGTTCCGCATGGACACCCCGTGGCGCAGGCTGCCCGCCAAGGCGCAGAAGGCGGTGCTGCACGGCACGGCCGACCAGGTGCACGTCCGGTACCGCAACAGGTACGGCCGCGAGCGCTCCTACTACGCCAACTACGAGGGCGTGATCCCGTTCCTGGAGCGGCGCCAGGAGCAGACCGAGTCCGACTACATGCGGGAGAAGTACGAGGGCTACATGCGGGAGGTGCCGTGCCCAGCGTGTGAGGGCACCCGCCTCAAGCCGGAGATCCTCGCCGTCACGCTGATGCACAAGAAGCAGGGCGAGCGGTCGATCGCCGAGGTGACGTCGCTGTCGATCAACGAGTGCGCCGAGTTCCTGGCCGGGTTGCAGCTCGGTCGTCGCGAGACGGCGATCGCGGGCGCCGTGCTGAAGGAGATCCAGGCCCGGCTGCGGTTCCTGCTCGACGTCGGCCTCGACTACCTGTCGCTCGACCGGGCCGCTGGCACGCTGTCCGGCGGCGAGGCGCAGCGTATCCGGCTCGCGACGCAGATCGGTTCGGGGCTGGTCGGCGTGCTGTACGTGCTGGACGAGCCGTCGATCGGCCTGCACCAGCGCGACAACCACCGGCTGATCGAGACGCTGACGCGGCTGCGCAACCTGGGCAACACGCTGATCGTCGTCGAACACGACGAGGACACCATCCGCTCGTCAGACTGGGTGGTCGACATCGGCCCCGGCGCGGGCGAGCACGGCGGCGAGATCGTCCACAGCGGACCGTACGAGAAGCTGCTGAAGAACAAGAAGTCGCTGACCGGTGCGTACCTGTCCGGGCGGCAGCGGATCGATGTGCCCGCCATCCGCAGGCCCGTCGACAAGAAGCGGCAGCTGACCGTGGTCGGCGCGCGGGAGCACAACCTGCGCAACATCGACGTGTCGTTCCCGCTCGGCTGCCTGGTGGCGATCACCGGCGTGTCCGGCTCCGGCAAGTCGACGCTCGTCAACGACATCCTGGCGACCGTGCTCGCGAACAAGCTGAACGGCGCGCGGCAGGTCCCCGGCAGGCACACCCGTATCAACGGGCTGACGCTGGTCGACAAGCTGGTGCGCGTGGACCAGTCGCCGATCGGTCGCACCCCGAGGTCCAACCCGGCGACGTACACGGGCGTGTTCGACCACGTCCGCAAGCTGTTCGCGGCCACGACCGAGGCGAAGGTGCGCGGCTACCAGCCGGGCCGGTTCTCCTTCAACGTCAAGGGCGGCCGCTGCGAGGCGTGCGCCGGCGACGGCACCATCAAGATCGAGATGAACTTCCTGCCGGACGTGTACGTGCCGTGCGAGGTCTGCAAGGGCGCCCGGTACAACCGCGAGACCCTCGAGGTGCACTACAAGGGGAAGACGATCTCCGAGGTCCTCGACATGCCGATCGAGGAGGCGGAGAAGTTCTTCGAGCCCATCCGGGCGATCCACCGCCACCTCAAGACACTGGTGGACGTCGGCCTAGGGTACGTCCGGCTCGGCCAGCCCGCGCCGACGCTCTCCGGCGGCGAGGCGCAGCGCGTGAAGCTGGCCTCCGAGTTGCAGAAGCGGTCCACCGGAAAGACCGTGTACGTGCTCGACGAGCCGACGACCGGTCTGCACTTCGAGGACATCCGCAAGCTGATCGGCGTCATCAACGGCTTGGTGGACAAGGGCAACACCGTGGTCGTGATCGAGCACAACCTCGACGTGATCAAGACGTCGGACTGGATCGTGGACATGGGGCCCGAGGGTGGGTCCGGCGGCGGGACGGTCATCGGTGAGGGCACGCCAGAGGACATCGCCGCGCTGAAGTCCTCGTATACCGGGGAGTTCCTGAAGACGGTGCTGTGATCAGAACGTGAAGGTGACGTCCGTCAGCTTCTCCGACAGGGTCCACAGGTTCGCGGCCTTCTCCTCGTCACGGGCGGACCGGCTCGAGCCGACCAGCTTCGGGTAGCCGTGCTGGGTGGTGATGCCGCCCGGGCCCGCGTACGAGCCGTTCGGCAGGTCCATCGTCGCCGCGTACAGGGTGGGCAGGGCGCCCATCTTCGCGCTCTGGGCCACCAGGCGGTTGCCCAGCGACATGATCGCGTCCAGCAGGGATTCCGTGTGGGACTGGAGGTTCGTCGACGCGTAGCCAGGGTGTGCCGCGTGCGCCTTCAGCGGTGAGCCCGCCGCGGCCAGCCGCCTCGCCAGTTCGTAGGTGAACAGCAGGTTCGCGAGCTTCGCCTGGCCGTACGCGGGCCACCGCTGGTAGCGGCGCCGTTCCCAGTTCAGGTCCGTCAGGTCGATCCTGCCCATCCAGTGCGCCGTGCTGGCCACGGTCACCACCCGGTCGCGGATGCGATCGAGCAGCAGGCCGGTCAGTGCGAAGTGGCCAAGGTGGTTGGTGCCGATCTGCATCTCGAAGCCGTCGGCGGTGCGGCGGTACGGGATCGCCATCACGCCCGCGTTGTTCACCAGCACGTCGACCGGCTCGTCCACCGACTTCGCGAACTCGCGCACCGACGTCAGGTTCGCCAGGTCCAGCGCCCGCACCTCGACCGTGTCCGCCATGGTGGCCGCCGCAGCGTTGCCCTTGTCGACGTTGCGGCACGCCAGGATCACCCTGGCACCCGCCGTCGCGAAGGCCGCTGCCGCCGCCTGACCGATGCCGCTGTTCGCCCCCGTCACGATCACCGTGCGGTCGTGCAGCGACGGCATGTCGGCCGGTGTCCACTTCGCCATGGCAGCACCCTAGTGTCCCGAACCGGGAATGCGGTGCGTGAGTCGGTGGATCCAGGTTTCTGCTGGCAAGGCACCGATCCTTCCTCGTACCGGGTTGTACTTGGGTGGATCGGCAACGCCGCCAGAGGGAGGCTGGGCCGCCGAATCGGGTGCCAGATTTCCGGTTCGGGACACTGGTCCCGGCATACTCGAGCCGTGCCGTTGAACGACTACCGCTTCCGCAGCCTCTGGTCCGTGCCCGCCCCCACCGGTCGCGTCTTCGCCACCCTCGTCGACCTCGCCGGCTACCCCGACTGGTGGCCCGACATCCGGGACGTGACCCGGGTCGACGACGACACCGCCGAGGTCACCTGCCGCTCCGTGCTGCCCTACGCGCTCACCTTCCGGCTGCACCGGGCGGTCGAGGACAAACCCGCCGGCCGCATGCGGGTCGACATGACCGGCGACCTCGAGGGTTTCGTCCAGGGGCAGGTCGCCGCCCACCGGAGCGCGGGTGCGGTCCTCGCGATCACGCAGCGGGTCGTGGTCAGAAAACCGTTGCTCCGCGCCTTCGCCCCGGTCGGACGGCCCGTCTTCCGCGCCAACCACGCCCTCATGATGTGGCGTGGCCAGCGCGGTTTCCGCACCTACCTCACCGGTTGAACGGCGCGGGCGACGACCGGCCCGACGTCATGCCGGCCGGCTGACCGACCACGCGCCAAGCACCGCGGCGAGGTCGGCGCGCAGCACGTCCGCGATCGCGCCCGCCGGGTCCAGCGCCCAGTCCATGAGCGCGCCGTGGGCCATCGCCGCGACGATGCGCGCCGCCTGTGCGGGTGGGGGAGCGCCGGGCAGGCCCGCCGCCGCGAACAGCTCGGTCAGCACCTCCCGCACCCCGGCCCGCAGTCGCGCGAAACCGGCGCGCAGCGCGGGATCCGCGAGGTCCACACCGAGTTGGCCGAGGTGGTTGGACGTCGTCGCGGGGTCGGCGACGCCCTCGGTCGTCGCCAGTACCGTCGTCGTGATCGCGTCGAGCGGCGCCAGGCCTGCCGCGGCGGCACGCATCAGGGGGGCCGCGCCCTCCGCGCCCATGGTCATCATCGCCAGCAGCAGGTTCCGCTTCGAGCCGAACCGGCCGGCGACCGTGCCCACCGAGACGCCCGCTTCCCCGGCGACCTGCGCCAGCGTGAAACCCGGGCCGTGCAGCCCGATCGCCCGGCCGCATGCCGCCACCAGTTCCTCGTCGGACACCTTGCGTGGTCGGGCCATGGCAGTTATTGAACCATGGTTCAGAAACGGAGTAGCATCGGCGCATGGCAACCTGGCAGGAGATCGAGAAGGACGCGCCCGAGTTCGCCGAGCGGGTGCGGAGCCGGTTCGCGGCGGGCACCAACAAGACCATCGCGACGCTGCGCGGGGACGGGTCGCCGCGGATCAGCGGCTCCGAGCTGCAGATCAAGGACGGCGAGGTCACCCTCGGCATGATGGACGGCTCGCTGAAGCTGCGTGACGTGCGCCGCGACCCGCGCGTTGCCGTGCACAGCCCGACGATCGAGCCGCCGTCGGATCCGACGGAATGGCTCGGTGAGGCCAAGTTCGCCGGCCGGGTGGCCGAGATCCCGCCGCCCGGCGAGGGCGCCGAGGAGGGTGCGGGCTACTTCCGCATCGACATCACCGAGGTGGCACTGACCCACGTCGGTGGCAACCCGCCCGACCACCTCGTGATCGAGTCGTGGCACGAGGGCACCGGCTACCGGAAGCGCACCAGGAAGTAGCCGTTCCCCGGGCTGTCAAGATCATTTCGAGCGGGCCACACTGTCGCCTGTGAAACGGGCTGGCCGGCGACCACGATGGCGCCTCGCGCGGCGGCCGCTGGTGCTCCAGGTGGTCATCGCCGGGGTGCTCGTGTCGGCCGGTGGCGTGTTCGCGTACCTCGACGTGGCCGACCGGGCGGAGGACTCCGCGCGGGAGGAGGCCGTGTCGGTCGCGCTGACGATCGCGGACTCACCCGCGATCGTCGACGCCGTGGCGGCGTACGAGCCGAGCGTGGTGCTGCAGCCGTTCGCCGAGCGCGTCCGCCGCGACACCGGCGCGGACCTCGTCACGATCATGGACACCGACGGTCGCCGCCACACGCACCCGAACCCGGCCCGCATCGGCGAGGAGTTCCACGGGCACCTCGAAGAAGCGCGCGCGGGGAGGGTGTTCACCGAGACCTACACCGGCACGCTCGGCCCGTCGGTCCGCGCGGTCGTCCCGGTCCGCGACGGCGACCGGGTCGTGGCGCTGGTCGGCGTCGGCATCACACTCGACGCGATCGCCGGGCAGGTCCGCGACCGGCTGGTGCCGCTCGCGCTGGTGACACTGGCGGTCGGTTTGACCGGCACGTACCTTGGCAGACGCCTTGCGTACCACGAGGCGATCCTGCGCACCGCCCGCGAGGACCTGCCGCTGGCCGACCAGGCAGGCGCCGGTACCCGGCGTACCTGACCGGGGGAATACCGGCTGGGCGAGGGTGTTATCCTGAACGACGCGACCAGCCTCGCTTGCGAGGCTGTACAAGTGGAGCCCCGCTCCCACCCGAGTCACACAGTGGCCGGGTTCCGGTCGCCGCGACCTGTGCCGGACAGCTCCGGCATGTGGGCGCGGTCAAGCTCGTCGGGTGCGACGGGCGATCGGAAGCGGGCCCCGTTCGTCGATCGACGACCGGGGCTTCGTGCTTGATGGGGATCCGTGAGGGTCGCGGAGTAGCCAGACGAACCCGGCCCGAGGAGGCCCCATCAGCTCCGAGACACGTATCAACGACCGCATCCGAGTTCCGGAAGTCCGACTGGTCGGACCGAACGGCGAGCAGGTGGGGATAGTGCGCATCGAAGACGCACTCCGCCTCGCTCAGGAAGCGGACCTGGACCTCGTGGAGGTTGCCCCGCAGGCTCGTCCGCCGGTCTGCAAGCTCATGGACTTCGGCAAGTTCAAGTACGAGAGCGCGCAGAAGGCACGCGAGTCGCGTCGAAACCAGCAGCTCACCGTGATCAAGGAGCAGAAGCTCCGCCCGAAGATCGACAAGCACGACTACGAGACCAAGCGTGGTCACGTGATCCGCTTCCTCGAACACGGGAACAAGGTCAAGGTGACGATCATGTTCCGCGGGCGTGAGCAGTCCCGACCCGAACTTGGCTTCCGGCTGCTGCAGCGGCTGTCCGAGGACGTGGCCGAACTTGGCTTCGTCGAGGCCGCGCCGAAGCAGGACGGCCGAAACATGATCATGGTGTTGGCGCCGCACAAGACCCAGAAGACCCGTCCGAAGGCCAGCGCGGAACCCGAAACGAACTGACCGAGGCTGATCGAGAGGCCGAGTGCGTCTCGCCGAGGCGTGACGCACCCGGTCGTACAACTGCGCGAGGAACACAATGCCCAAGAACAAGACCCACTCCGGTACCTCGAAGCGTGTTCGGGTGACCGGCAAGGGAAAGCTCCGTCGTCAGCAGGCCGGCCTGCGCCACAAGCTGGAGAAGAAGTCCAGCCGCGTGACCCGTCGTCTCTCCGGCACCGAAGAGATCGCCAAGGTCGACGTGAAGCGCGTCAAGAAGCTGCTCGGTCGCTGACCAGCACTCGTTTTCCCTGACCACCCTGGGCGTGCGGGACCGCCGCCCTCGAGATCGATCGGATTTGCACAGTGGCACGCGTCAAGCGGGCAGTAAACGCCCACAAGAAGCGCCGCACCACCCTTGAGCTGGCCAGCGGCTACCGTGGTCAGCGCTCGCGGCTGTACCGCAAGGCGAAGGAGCAGATGCTCCACTCGCTCAACTACGCCTACCGGGACCGCCGTGCCCGCAAGGGTGACTTCCGCCAGCTGTGGATCACCCGTATCAACGCCGCGGCGCGCCAGAACGGCCTGACCTACAACCGCTTCATCCAGGGTCTGAAGAACGCGGGCATCGAGGTCGACCGCAAGATCCTCGCCGAGCTTGCCGTCAACGACGCTGGCGCCTTCGCCGCGCTCGTCGAGGTCGCGCGGGCGAACGCAGACCAGCAGGGCAAGGCCGCTTCCTGAGCACCGCACCACGACCCGGGGCAGCTCCGTTCACCGAACGGACACCCCGGGTCGCTGCTGCCCGGGCTCTGTCGCGCCGAGTGGGGCGGCAGCGCGCCGGGCGTTTTCTCGTGGAGGGCACCCAGGCCGTCCGCGAGGCACTCACGTGGCCGGGCGAGGTGCACGAGCTGTTCGTGACCGAGGCGTTCGCCGGGCGCGACACGGAACTGCACGCACTCGCCGACGGCCGAGGCGTCACCGTCTCGATGGTGAGCGACCGCGCGATGGCGGGCCTCGCCGACACGGTCACGCCGCAGGGCGTGGTCGCCGTCTGCTCGTTCGTGGACGTGCCGCTCGCCACCGCGCTCGCGGGCACGCCGGCACTGGTCGCCGTGCTGGTGGAGGTCGCCGATCCCGGCAACGCGGGCACGGTCATCCGGGTCGCCGACGCGGCGGGCGCCGACGCGGTGGTCCTGGCAGGGGACGCGGTCGACCCGCACAACGGCAAATGCGTGCGCGCGTCGACCGGCAGCATCTTCCACCTGCCGATCGCCCGCGCCCCGGTCGACGAGACCCTCGCCGCCTGTCGCGCGGCCGGCCTGCGGCTCGTTGCCACCGACGGTTACGCCACCACGGAACTGACCCCGGCCACCGCGCCGGCCCCGGCCGCCTGGCTTTTCGGCAGCGAGGCGCACGGTCTACCCGATGTGGTGAAATCGGCGGCCGACGAGTCACTCCGTGTGCCGCTCTACGGCAAGGCGGAAAGCCTCAACCTGGCCACTGCCGCGACGGTCTGTCTGTACGCGAGCGCGTGGCGCGCACACGGCTCACCCGATCAGGTTTAGAGGCCGCGAGTCCGTGTGACGGGACGTAGCCACCCCCGCGTGTTCGCGCCGGGCTTCCGGCGCTGTCCTGCCGGTGATCGTCTTCCTACCGTGCGTGCAGCTTGGCGTTGCGGGAGTTCGCGGCGCGGACCCTTCGGCGCGTTCCCGCCGAAGCGCCGAAAGGGGAAACTGGGTTCGGGCCGGATCGGCCGATCGCCTAGGATCACGGTGCTCGCCACCCGCGGGCACGTCGATCCGGTCAGCCATCCCCGGGAGCCCGCACCCATATGTCCGCAGCCAACGACTCCTACGATCCGAAGCAGGTCGCGGCACTCGCGCCCGAGACGCTGCAGGCCGCCGTGGAGCAGGCGCGCAAGGAGTTCGCGGCGGTGGGCGACCTGGCGGCACTGGCCGCGGTCAAGCCCGCCCATCTGGGGGACAAGGCACCGCTGATGGTGGCCCGCCGTGAGATCGGCGCGCTGCCCCCGAACGCGAAGGCCGACGCGGGCAAGCGGGTCAACGAGGTGCAGAAGGCGGTGCGCGCGGCGTTCGAGGAGCGCCGTGCCCAGCTGGAGGCCGACCGCGACGAGCGTGTGCTCCGGGAGGAGTCCGTCGACGTCACCCTGCCGTGGGACCGCGTCCCGCGCGGCGCCCGGCACCCGCTGACCACGCTCTCGGAGCGCATCGCGGACGTGTTCGTCGGCATGGGCTGGGAGATCGCGGAAGGTCCCGAGGTCGAGACCGAGTGGTTCAACTTCGACGCGCTGAACTTCAAGAAGGACCACCCGGCGCGCTCCATGCAGGACACGTTCTGGGTGGCGCCCGCCGACTCCGGCCTGGTCCTGCGTACCCACACCTCGCCGGTGCAGATCCGCTCGCTGCTCGAGCGCGACCTGCCGGTCTACGTGGTGTGCCCCGGCCGCACGTTCCGCACCGACGAGCTCGACGCCACCCACACCCCGGTGTTCCACCAGGTCGAGGGCCTTGCCATCGACAAGGGCCTGACGATGGCCCACCTGAAGGGCACCCTGGACGCGTTCGCCAAGGCCATGTTCGGCGAGAGCTCCAAGATCCGGCTGCGCCCGTCGTACTTCCCGTTCACCGAGCCGTCCGCCGAGCCCGACGTGTGGTTCCCGGAGAAGAAGGGCGGTGCGGGCTGGGTCGAGTGGGGCGGCTGCGGCATGGTCAACCCCAACGTGCTGCGTGCCTGCGGCATCGACCCGGAGGTCTACTCCGGCTTCGCGTTCGGCATGGGCATCGAGCGGACCCTCCAGTTCCGCAACGGCATCCCGGACATGCGCGACATGGTGGAAGGGGATGTCCGGTTCACGGCCCCCTTCGGCACCGAGGCCTAGACGCGACTCCCGAGCGCGTCAACACCCGTCAGTAGGAGAGGAACACCGTGCGGGTACCCGTCAGCTGGCTCACCGAGCACCTCGAGTCCGACGAGAACTACTCGGCGGAACAGATCGCCGAGGCGTTCGTCCGTGTCGGCCTCGAGGTCGAGGAGGTCACGCCACTCGGCCCGGTGACCGGTCCCGTCGTGGTCGGGAGGGTCGCCGAGATCGAGGAGCTCTCCGAGTTCAAGAAGCCGATCCGGTACTGCATGGTCGAGGTCGCGGAGGCCGACGACCACGACGACGTCATCGAGGGCGAGCCCCGCGTGCGCGGGATCGTCTGCGGTGCGACGAACTTCGCCGAGGGCGACCTCGTGGTGGTCGCGCTGCCCGGCGCGGTGCTGCCCGGCGGTTTCTCGATCGCCGCGCGCAAGACGTACGGCCGGATCAGCAACGGCATGATCTGCTCGGCACGGGAGCTGGGCCTCGGCGACGAGCACTCGGGCATCCTCGTGTTGCCCAGTGGCGAGGCGGGCGCCGGTGACGACGCCGTCGAGCTGCTCGGCCTCGACGAGAGCGTGATCGAGCTGTCGATCACGCCCGACCGCGGCTACGCGTTCTCCATCCGCGGCCTGGCCCGCGAGCTGGCCTGCGCGTTCGACATCGACTACCGCGACCCGGCCGCCATCGACGTGCCGGAGGCGGAGGGCGACGCGTTCTCGGTGACCGTCGAGAGCGAGGACGACTGCCCTCGGTTCGTCGCGCGCCGCGTCACCGGGGTCGACCCGACCGCGCCGACCCCGTTCTGGGTGCGGCGCAGGCTGATGCTGGCCGGGATCCGGTCGATCTCGCTGGCCGTCGACGTCACGAACTACGTGATGCTCGAGATGGGCCAGCCCATGCACGCCTTCGACACCCCGTCGATCAAGGGCGGCCTTGTCGTGCGCCACGCGAAGCCGGGAGAGAAGCTCACCACGCTCGACGACACCGTGCGCGATCTGGACCCGGACGACATCGTGATCTCCGACGAGACCGGCGTGGTCTCGCTGGCCGGTGTGATGGGTGGGGCACGCACCGAGGTCCGCGACGACAGCACGGACATCCTGCTGGAGGCCGCGGTCTGGGACCCGGCGTCGATCGCGCGGACCGTGCGCAGGCACAAGCTGCCGTCGGAGGCCTCGAAGCGGTTCGAGCGCCACGTCGACGCGAACATCCCGCCGATGGCGCTGGAGCGGGCGGCCCGCCTGCTGCGTGACCACGCGGACGGCAGCATCCAGCCCGGCCGCACCGACGAGGGCGGCGTGCACGCGCTGCCGACCGTGACCATGGCGCTCGGCATGCCGGACCGGGTCGCGGGCACGCGGTACCCGGGCGGCGCGACCGTGCGGAGGCTCCAGCAGATCGGCTGCGGCACCGAGGTGTTCACCGGCGACGACGGCAAGCCGTACGTGGTCGCGCAGCCGCCGACCTGGCGGCCCGACCTCGCCGAGCCCGCCGACCTGGTGGAGGAGGTGCTGCGACTGGAGGGGTACGACACGATCCCGACGGTGCTGCCCTCCGCCCGGCCCGGTACCGGCACCACGGCGAGCCAGCGCCGCAGGCGGTCGGTCGGCCGCGCACTCGCGGAGGCGGGCTACGTCGAGGTGATCCCGTTCCCGTTCGTGTCGCCGACCGTGTGGGACTCGCTCGGCCTCGACCAGGAGGACAGCCGCCGCCGCACCATCACGATCCTCAACCCGCTCGAGGCCGAACGCAGCGAGCTGGCCACGACCCTGCTGCCCGGTCTCCTGGACGCGTTGGTGCGCAACGTGTCCCGCGGCACGCGGGACGTCGCGCTGTTCCACATCGGACAGGTGACGCTGCCGAAGGCGCAGCAGGTGCCGGTGCCCGAGGTCGGGGTGGCGGACCGCCCGAGCGACGCCGAGATCGCGAGCCTGCACGCCGCGCTGCCGCAGCAGCCGGTGCACACCGCGGTGGTACTGGCGGGCAACCGCGAGCGGACGGGCTGGTGGGGTCCTGGCGCGCAGGCGAGCTGGGCGGACGCCGTGCGCGCCGCGGAGATCGTCGCGGAGGCCGCCGGCGTCGAGCTGACCGTGAAGGCCGGTGAGCTGGCGCCGTGGCACCCCGGCCGGTGCGCGCAGCTGCTGGTCGGTGACCTCGCCGTCGGCTACGCGGGTGAGCTGCACCCGAAGGTGATCGACAAGCTCGGGCTGCCCAAGCGCACGTGCGCGATGGAGCTGAAGCTCGACGGTCTCCCGTTGTCCGACCGCAGGCCCGCGCCGTCGCCGTCGCCGTACCCGCCGGTGCTGCTGGACGTGGCGCTGGTGGTCGACGAGGCCGTGCCGGTCGCCGAGGTCGCGGACACGCTGCGTGGTGGCGGCGGTGACCTGCTCGAAGAGCTGCACCTGTTCGACGTGTTCACCGGCGAGCAGGTCGGCGAGGGCAAGCGGTCGCTGGCCTACTCGCTGCGGTTCCGGGCAGCCGACCGGACACTGACGGTGGAGGAGGCGACCGCGGCCAGGGATGCCGCCGTGGCCGCCACCGCGTCGAGGTTCGGCGCCGCGCTCCGCGCCTGAGCGGGTCTCGGCCCTACTGGTGGTGGCGGTTCGCGCCTAACCACTCCGTCGCGAAGGCCACCGCCTCTGGAAGCGGGAACAGGCGGGTGTCCGCCGAGCCGACCTGCGCCCTGGCCGAGGTGGCCGTCGGTTCGTAGGCGGCGCCCAGCTTGCCGAAGTCGTCGCTGTCGGTGTCGGTATCCGTGTACGTGATCCACTCGCGGCCGTTGCCGGTGAGCACGGCCGCGCTGTGTTGGGTCGTCGTCGGGGACGGGACCCGGTACTCCGCGAGGTGGAAGGCCGTGCACACGTCGAAGCCGACGCCGAGCAGGAGCACCCGCGCGTTCGCCTCTTCCAGCGCCCGCAGCGGGGAACCCTCACCCAGCTGGCTCTCCAGGTCGTGCCTCGCCATCAGCGCGGCCGCCCTGGCGCCGACCGCCGCGAACGACGTGTGCGGGTGGTTGCTCCGCACCGCGCCCGGCCACGTCCGCACCAACTCCGCCACCGCGCCGAGGCCACGGCTCGGGGTGATCGCCGGGTCGAACGCGGGCATGTGCTCGCGGACGGCCGGCCACCACGCCTCCGGCACGGGTGGCCGGGACCAGTGCTTCGGGTCCGAGTTGCCCACCGTCTGCGCGGGCACCACGAGCGTGCCGTCCGGCCCCAGCACGTCCAGCAGTGCCTGCACCACGGCCACCGGGCCGCCCGGCACCCAGCCGATCGCGCGCATCGACGAGTGCACGAGCACGGTGTCGCCCGAGGACAGGCCGAGTTCCGCGAGGTCGGCGGCGAGCGACGCCCGTGTCGCGGGGAGTGAAGTCACACAGACCATCCTGCCAACGGCTACAAGTGCTTAACGGCCTCCCGCACGGACAGGGGTGACAGGCCGGGGTGCGCGTCGACGAACGCCAGCACCCAGCCCGGTTCGGTGCGGGCGAACTGGCGCAGCGCCCAGCCGATGCCCTTGCGGATGAAGAAGTCCCGGTCGTGCAGGTTCGCCTCGATCGCCGCCGTCAGCAGCGCGGTGTCGGTGGCCTCCTTGAAGCTCAGCTGACAGATGATCGACGTGCGCCGCTTCCACCTGTCCTCTTCGGTCGCCCACGCGTGCATGACCGGCGTCAGCTCGGCCGGGAACCCACGTAACAGCGGGCCGATCCTGCGGTTCGCGAGCTCGTCGACGTAGTCCCACCACGCGCCGGTGACGATCATCTCCTCGTACAGCGGCAGCAGCGCGGGGGTCTGCCACGCCCGGTACGCGCGGTGCCCGGTCATGGCGATCGCCAGGTACCGCTCCTCGCGGTAGGCGGCCTCCCGCCACAGCGTCAGCGCCGCCGTCCGCAGCGCGGTCTCGTCTGGCAGCGGGTGCGCGGCGAACAGTTCCTTCGCCAGCGCCGTGCGTTCCGGCGATGCGACCCCGCGAAACGGCAGCTCCGAGCGCATGTAGCGCTGCATCTCCGGTGCCTTGCGCTGGTCGCCAGCGGCGGCGAGGCCCGACCGCACCGCGACGACGAGAGCACGGGATTCGTCCATGGGGCGCAAACTACGCGAGGGCACCGACAATCCTCAGTGGAGTGTGTTCGAGTGGTCGCGCTGTGTGCCGTCACAATACGGTAAATCGACTTTCGGGGTGTTCCGCGCTCGCTATTTCGGAGGCAGGCTCGTCCGGTGATCAAAGTCAAGAGATTCGCTGCTCTGGCAGCGATCGCGGGAGTCGTGTTCAGCGGGCTCACCGCAACGTCGGTTGCTTCCGCCGCGCCGACAAAAACACCTGAATTCACGCCAAAAGCCATCCAATGGGGTGAATGCGACAATCCCCGGCTCGTGGACGCGGGGGCCAAGTGCGGCTTCCTCGAGGTCCCCCTCGACTACGCGAAGCCGGACGGCGAGAAGATCAAGCTCGCCGTGTCGCGGGTGACGCACAAGAGTCCGGACGCGGAGTACCAGGGCCCGATGCTGGTCAACCCGGGTGGTCCGGGCGGTTCCGGCCTCATCTACTCGATCTTCGGCGACTTCGTTCCGGACGGTGGCGGCGACGGGTACGACTGGATCGGCTTCGACCCGAGGGGTGTCGGTGCCAGCCAGCCTTCACTGTCGTGCATTCCGGACTACGACGGTTACAACCGGCCGTTCTTCGTGCCGATCACGCCGGGTCTCGAACGGACGTGGCTGAAGCGTTCGAAGGATTACGCGGACGCGTGCGGTGAGAACGGCGGGAAACTGCTCGAACACATGACGACCGTCGACTCGGCGAACGACATGGAGAGCATTCGCAAGGCGCTCGGCGCGGAGCAGGTCAACTACTACGGGTTCTCGTACGGCACCTATCTGGGTCAGGTGTACGGCACGCTGTTCCCGGACCGGCTGCGTCGCGTCGTGTTCGACGGCAACGTGAACCCGAAGAAGGTCTGGTACGAGTCGAACCTCGACCAGGATGTCGCCTTCGACCGCAACATCAAGGTCTACTTCGACTGGGTCGCCACGTACGACAGCGTCTACCATCTCGGCACCACGGGCCGTCAGGTCGAGGCGCTGTTCTACCAGAAGCAGGCCGAACTGCTGCGTGCCCCGGCAGGCGGCGTGATCGGTCCTGACGAGTGGACCGACATCTTCCTGCAGGCCGCGTACTACGTGTACGGCTGGGAGGACGTCGCCAACGCGTTCTCCGGTTACGTCCACGACGGTGACTGGCAGACGCTCCAGGACCTGTACGGCACGCCGCCGTTCGACGACAACGGGCACGCCGTGTACCTCGCGGTGTCGTGCACCGACAAGCAGTGGCCGACGAACTGGCACAAGTGGCGCGTCGACAACTGGATCACCTTCGCCCGCGCGCCGTTCGAGACGTGGGGCAACGTGTGGTTCAACGCGCCGTGCGTCTACTGGCCCTCGGCGGCGGACAAGCCGGTGAAGGTCGACGGCCGGGGGGTCGACAGCGCGCTGCTGATCAACGAGACGCTGGACTCGGCCACGCCGTACTCCGGCGCCATCGAGGTGCGCAAGCTGTTCCCGAACTCGGTTCTCGTCGAGGGTGTCGGGGGCACCACCCACTCGGGGTCGCTCTCCGGCGTGGCGTGCACCGACGACATCATCACGGAGTACCTGAAGACGGGTGCGCTGCCTGCACGCAAGCCGGGCAACGGCTCCGACGTCCAGTGCGAACCGGTGCCCGCGCCGGTGCCCTCGGGTGCCGAGGCCGACAAGCGGGCCGCGTCGGACCCGTCGGCGGAGCTCCGCGCCGAGCTGGCGGTCGCCGTTCCCCGGTAACGCGTCCCGCCCACAACCCCGCGAGTCCACCGTCCGGAACCCGCGAGTCCACCGTTCGGGACCCGCGAGTCTGCGATTCGGGACCCCCGAGTTTGTGATTCGAGCACGCGGCGGGCGCTCCTGGGTCACCCCGGGGGCGCCCGTTGCTCGTGCCCACCCAATCTCGGTTGAGTGGGTTTGCATGAGCATGCATAATCATCCACGTGACGATCCGAATCGCGGTGGGCGGTGCCAGTGGGTACGCCGGGGGTGAGCTGCTGCGGCTGCTGCTCGGCCACCCGGACGTGGAGATCGGCGCGCTGACCGCGGGCGGCAACGCGGGCACCCAGCTCGGCACGCACCAGCCCCACCTCCTCCCACTCGCGGACCGCGTCCTCGCCGAGACCACGGCAGAGCAGCTCGCGGGCCACGACGTGGTCTTCCTCGCGCTGCCGCACGGCCACTCAGCCGAGATCGCCGCGCGCCTTGGCCAGGACACGCTCGTGGTCGACTGCGGTGCCGACCACCGGCTGGCAAGCGCCGACGACTGGGCCCGCTGGTACGGCGGCGAGCACGCGGGCACCTGGCCGTACGGCCTGCCCGAGCTGCCCGGCCACCGCGAGAAACTCCGGAACGCCACGCGGATCGCCGTCCCCGGCTGCTACCCGACAGGCGCGTCCCTCGCGCTCGCCCCCGCGCTGGCGGCGGGCGTGATCGAGCCGGACGTGGTGGTCGTCTCGGTCAGCGGCACGTCCGGCGCGGGCAAGTCCCTCAAGCCGCACCTGCTCGGCTCCGAGGTCATGGGCTCGGCCAGCGCGTACGGCGTCGGCGGCACGCACCGCCACACCCCGGAGATCGCGCAGAATCTCGGGCGGATCGCGGGCGAGCGGGTCGCCGTGTCGTTCACGCCGGTCCTCGCGCCCATGCCCCGCGGCATCCTGACCACCGCGTCGGCGCCGCTGAAGCCACCGCCGAACGACGTCGATCCGGACGAGGTCTACCGCAAGGCCTACGCCGACGAGCCGTTCGTCCACGTCCTCGAGAACTCGTGGCCCGCGACCGCCGCCACGCTCGGCTCCAACGCCGTGCAACTGCGCGCGACCGTCGACCGCGACGCGGGCCGCCTCGTGGTGGTCGCCGCGCTCGACAACCTGACCAAGGGCACGGCGGGCGCGGCCGTCCAGTCGATGAACATCGCGCTCGGCCTGCCGGAGACCACCGGACTGAGCACAGTGGGGGTAGCGCCGTGACGATCAACGCGCCCAAGGGTTTCCGCGCCGCGGGAGTCGCCGCCGGGATCAAGGAGAACGGCAACAAGGACCTGACCATCGTGGTCAACGACGGCCCGCTCGACGTGGCCGCGGGCGTCTTCACCCGCAACAAGGTGAAGGCCGCGCCCGTCCTGTGGTCACAGCAGGTGCTGGCGACCGGCCGGGTGAAGGCGGTCGTGCTGAACTCGGGTGGTGCCAACGCGTGCACCGGGCCGGAGGGCTTCCAGGACACGCACGCGACCGCCGAGCACGTCGCGGAGACGCTGGGGATCGGCGCGATCGACGTGGCCGTCTGCTCCACCGGGCTGATCGGCGCCCGCCTGCCGATGGACAAGCTCAAGGCAGGCGTCACCGCGGCCGCCGCGCGGCTCGCCGGCACGGAGGAGGCGGGGATCGACGCGGCAACGGCCGTCATGACCACCGACTCCGTGCCCAAGCACGCCGCGTCCGTCCAGGACGGCTGGGCACTGGGTGG
Source organism: Actinophytocola sp. (assembly GCF_049647105.1). Lineage (GTDB taxonomy): Bacteria > Actinomycetota > Actinomycetes > Mycobacteriales > Pseudonocardiaceae > Actinophytocola. Next base: position 11,213 of record NZ_JBARWZ010000220.1, on the reverse strand, counting down.
TTTCGCCAAGGGGGCGGGCATGTGCGCGCCGAACATGGCGACGATGCTGTCGGTCATCACCACCGACGCGGTGCTCGACCAGTCCGATGTGGACGCCGCGCTCCGGGCCGCGGTGAACGTGACCTTCAACGCACTCGACATCGACGCTGGCACCTCCACCAACGACACCGTGCTGCTGCTGTGCTCTGGCGCGTCCGACCGGGAGGTCCCGGTCGAGGAGTTCACCGCCGCGCTCACCGGGCTGTGCCGCGACCTCGTCGCCCAGCTCCAGGCCGACGCGGAAGGCGTCACCAAGCACGTGACCGTCACCGTGCGGGGCGCTGTCAGCGACGCGGACGCGGCCGTCGCCGCGCGGACCGTCGCGCGCGACAACCTCTGCAAGACGGCGTTCTTCGGCTCCGACCCGAACTGGGGCCGTGTCGCGATGGCGGTCGGCAACGCACCGGTCGAGTTCGACCCCACGAGGCTGGACATCACGATCAACGGCGTCGTGGTCTGCGCGGCGGGCGCGGCGGGCGAGGACCGGTCGAAGGCGGACCTGTCCGGCCGGGACATCACGGTGGAGATCGACCTGCGTGCCGGGCCTGGCAGCGCGACCGTGCTGACCACCGACCTGTCGCACGGCTACGTCGAAGAGAACAGCGCGTACTCGTCATGACGATCCCGCTGGCAGCGGGGAAGGCCGCCGTCCTGATCGAGGCGTTGCCGTGGCTGCAACGGTTCCACGGCGCCACGGTGGTCGTGAAGTACGGCGGCAACGCGATGGTCGACGAGGAGCTGAAGGCCGCGTTCGCGCAGGACATGGTGTTCCTCAAGCTGTGCGGTCTGCACCCGGTCGTGGTGCACGGCGGCGGCCCGCAGATCACCGCGATGCTCAACCGGCTCGGCATCCCCGGCGAGTTCAAGGCCGGGCTGCGCGTCACCACACCGGAGACCATGGACGTGGTCCGCATGGTGCTCACCGGTCAGGTGTCCCGCGAGCTGGTCGCGTTGATCAACGCGCACGGCCCGTACGCGGTCGCGATCTCCGGCGAGGACGCGCACCTGCTCACCGCGCGGCGCCGCACGGCCACCGTGGCCGGTGAGGAGGTCGATATCGGGCTCGTCGGCGAGGTCATCGCGGTGAAGCCGGAGGCGGTCCTCGACATCGTCCGCGCAGGCCGCATCCCGGTCGTGTCCACGGTCGCCCCGGACATCGACGGCCTGGCGCACAACGTGAACGCCGACACGGCGGCCGCCGCGATCGCGGTCGCGCTCGGCGCCGAGAAGCTCGTCATGCTGACCGACGTCGAGGGCCTGTACGCGGACTGGCCGAACAAGGACTCGCTGCTCAACCAGGTGCGTGCCGACGAGCTGGAGCGGCTGCTGCCGGGCCTCGCCAGCGGGATGATCCCGAAGATGGAGGCGTGCCTCGCGGCCGTGCGCGGCGGCGTGCCGCGTGCCCACGTGATCGACGGCAGGCTCGCCCACTCGGTGCTGCTCGAGGTGTTCACCGGCACCGGGGTCGGCACGATGGTCCTGCCCGAGGAGGGAAACCAGTGATCAGCTCCAACGCGGACGGCCAGGCCAGGTGGCGGGCGTCCCTCATGGACAACTACGGCACACCCGCGCTCACGCTGGTGCGCGGGGAGGGCGCGTACGTCTGGGACGCCGACGGCAGCCGGTATCTCGACCTGGTGGCCGGCATCGCGGTCAACGCGCTCGGCCACGCGCACCCGGCGATCGTGGCCGCGGTGACCGAGCAGATCGAGACGCTGGGCCACACCTCGAACCTGTACGTCAACCAGGTCACCGTCGAGCTGGCCGAGGAGCTGCTCGACGTGGCGGGGCTCGCGGGCCAGGCGAAGGTCTTATTCTGCAACTCGGGCGCGGAGGCCGTCGAGGCGGCGGTCAAGCTGTCCCGCCTCACCGGCCGCACCAAGCTCGTGGCCTGCGACGGCGCGTTCCACGGCCGCACCATGGGCGCGCTCACCGTCACCGGCCAGCCAGCCAAACGGACCCCGTTCGAGCCGCTGCTGCACAGCGTCACGCACATCCCGTTCGGCGACGTCGAGGCGCTGCGTGCCGCCGTGGACGACGAGACCGCCGCGGTGTTCATCGAGCCGGTGCTGGGCGAGGGCGGCGTGTACCCCGCGCCCGAGGGCTTCCTGCAGGCGGCCAGGGAGATCACGACCTCGGCCGGCGCGCTGCTCGTGGTGGACGAGGTGCAGACCGGGCTCGGCCGCCTCGGCACCTGGTTCGCCTTCCAGCAGGCAGGCATCACCCCGGACGTCATCACCCTGGCCAAGGGCCTTGGTGGCGGGCTGCCGCTTGGCGCCTGCATCGGCGTCGGCGCGGCGGGCGACCTGCTGAACCCGGGGCAGCACGGCACCACCTTCGGCGGCAACCCCGTCTGCTGCGCGGCCGGTCTCGCGGTCCTGCGCACCATCGCCGCCGACGGCCTGTGCGAGCGGGCCGCCGCGCTGGGCAAGGAGATCGCCGCCGGGGTCGAGGCACTGGACCACCCGCTGGTCACCGAGGTGCGGGGGAGTGGCCTGCTGCTCGGCATCGGCCTCTCGGGGCCGGTGTCCGGCGCCGTCGCGGCCGCCGCGCGGCAGGCCGGTTACCTGGTCAACAACGTGCAGCCCGACGCGGTCCGGCTCGCGCCACCGCTGATCCTCGACGCAGAGCAGGTGCGCGGTTTCCTCGACGCCCTGCCGGGAGTCCTCGACGCGGCACGGGAGGCATGACGTGGTCCGGCACTTCCTGCGCGACGACGACCTGACCCCGGACGACCAGCTCTCCATCCTCGACCTCGCCGACCGGATGAAGGCCGACCCGCACGGGTTCACCTCGCTCGGTGGGTTGTCGGTCGCGGCGATCTTCGAGAAGAACTCCACGCGCACCCGCCTGTCGTTCGAGGTCGGCATCGGCCAGCTCGGCGGTCAACCCATCGTCATAGACGGCCGCGCCATGCAGCTCGGTCGTGAGGAGACCATCGAGGACACCTCGCGCGTGCTGTCCCGGTACGTCGACGCGATCGTGTGGCGGACCTACGCACAGGACAGGATGACCGCGATGGCCTCGGTCTCGAGCGTCCCGGTGATCAACGCGCTCACCGACGAGTTCCACCCGTGCCAGGTGCTCGCCGACCTGCAGACCATCCGCGAGCGGCACGGCAGGCTCAGCGGCGTCACGCTGACCTACCTCGGCGACGGCGCCAACAACATGGCCCACTCGCTGCTTCTGGGCGGCGCCACCGCGGGCCTGCACGTGCGCATCGCTCACCCGGAGGGCTTCGCACCGCACCAGGACGTGCTGCTCGACGCCACGAGGCGCGCGACCGGCACGGGCGGCTCGGTGACCGCGCTGTCCGACCCGCACGCCGCGGTCGACGGCGCGGACGTGCTGGTCACCGACGCGTGGACCTCCATGGGCCAGGAGAACGACGGCAGGGACCGGGTCGCGCCGTTCCGCCCGTTCCAGGTCAACGCGGACCTGCTGGCGCGGGCCGCCGACGGTGCGATCGTGCTGCACTGCCTGCCCGCGCACCGCGGCCGGGAGATCACCGACGAGGTGCTCGACGGCCCGGCGGGCGCGGTGTGGGACGAGGCGGAGAACCGGTTGCACGCACAGAAGGCGCTGCTGGCGTGGGCGGTGGGGGCATGAGCGCAGCTTGCGGAGCGAATCGTCGATGTGGCGCAGCTTGCGGAGCGAATCGTCGATATGGCGCAGCTTGCGGAGCGAATCACCGATGTGGCGGAGCTTTCCGGCGTCACGCGACGGGCGAGGTGGTGGCATGACGGCGGTATCCGGCGCGACCCGCGTCGCCAGGCAGGCGCGGATCGTCGAACTGGTCTCGGCGATGGGTATCCGCAGCCAGACCGAACTCGCGAAACTCCTCGCGGGCGAGGGCATCGACGTCACTCAGGCGACCCTGTCCCGGGATCTCGACGAGCTGGGCGCGGTCAAGCTGCGCGGTGTCGACGGTGGCGCCGCGGTCTACGTGATCCCCGAGGACGGCGCGCCGGTGCGTGGTGTCCAGGGCGGCACGTCGAGGCTGTCCCGCCTGCTGACCGAGCTGATGGTCTCGGCCGACTACTCGGCGAACCTGACGGTCTTACGAACCCCGCCCGGTGCCGCGCAGTTCCTAGCCAGCGCGATCGACCGGGCCGCCCTGCACGAGGTCGTCGGCACCATCGCCGGTGACGACACCGTGATGGTCATCGCCAGGGAACCGTTGTCGGGTAAGGACCTGGCCGAACGCTTCACCGCCCTCGCGGCGGGCACGCAAGAGGGAGACAACGATGAGTGAGCGGATAGTCCTCGCCTACTCGGGCGGTCTGGACACGTCCGTGGCGATCGGCTGGATCGCGGAGGAGACCGGCGCCGAGGTCGTTGCGGTGGCCGTCGACGTCGGACAGGGCGGCGAGGACCTCGACACGATCCGTAAGCGGGCGCTGGAGTGCGGCGCCGTGGAGGCCGTCGTCACCGACGCGCGCGACGAGTTCGCCGAGCAGTACTGCCTGCCCGCGCTGCAGGCCAACGCGCTCTACATGGACCGCTACCCGCTGGTCTCCGCCCTGTCCCGCCCGGTGATCGTCAAGCACCTGGTCGAGGCGGCCAGGTACCACGGCGCGTCGACGGTGAGCCACGGCTGCACCGGCAAGGGCAACGACCAGGTCCGCTTCGAGGTCGGCATCGGTGCGCTCGCCCCCGACCTCTCGGTGATCGCCCCGGTCCGCGACTTCGCGTGGACCCGCGAGAAGGCCATCGCCTGGGCGCACGACCGCGACCTGCCGATCGACCAGAGCACGTCCTCGCCGTACTCGGTCGACCAGAACGTGTGGGGTCGCGCGGTCGAGACCGGCTTCCTCGAGGACATCTGGCACGCGCCGATCGAGGACGTGTACTCCTACACCGACGACCCAGCGGAGCAGAGGGACGCCGACGAGCTGGTCATCACGTTCGACAAGGGCGTCCCGGTCGCCATCGACGGCGAGACCGTCACGGTCCTGCAGGCGATCCAGCAGCTCAACCGGCGCGCGGGCGCACAGGGCGTCGGCAGGCTGGACATGGTCGAGGACCGGCTCGTCGGCATCAAGAGCCGCGAGGTCTACGAGGCGCCGGGCGCGCTCGCACTGATCACCGCGCACCAGGAGCTGGAGAGCGTCACCGTCGAACGCGACCTCGCCCGGTTCAAACGGCAGGTCGAGCAGCGCTGGGGTGAGCTGGTCTACGACGGCCTGTGGTTCTCCCCGCTCAAGGACGCACTCGACACGTTCGTCGGGGAGTCGCAGCGGCACGTGTCCGGCGAGATCCGCATGGTGCTGCACGGTGGCCGCGCGGTCGTGAACGGCAGGCGCAGCGAACAGTCCCTGTACGACTTCAACCTCGCCACCTACGACGAGGGCGACGTGTTCGACCAGTCGCTCGCCAAGGGCTTCGTGCAGTTGTGGGGCCTGCCATCCAAGATCGCCGCGAAGAGGGACCAGAATGTCTGAGCCAACTGCCCTGTGGGGCGGCCGTTTCTCGTCGGGACCGGCCGAGGCGATGGCGCGGCTGTCGCTGTCCACCCACTTCGACTGGCGGCTCGCGCCGTACGACATCGCCGGTTCGCGGGCCCACGCCAGGGTGCTGCACAAGGCGAAGCTGCTGACCGACGACGAGCTGACGGGCATGCTCGCCGCGCTCGACTCACTCGCCGCCGACGTGGCGTCCGGCGAGTTCACTCCGGTGCTCGCCGACGAGGACGTGCACACCGCACTCGAACGCGGCCTCATCGAACGCGCGGGCGCCGAGCTGGGCGGCAAGCTGCGCGCGGGCCGGTCCCGCAACGACCAGGTCGCGACGCTGTTCCGGATGTGGCTGCGGGACGCGGCCCGCCGGGTCGCGACCGGGGTCGGTCACGTCGTGGACGCGCTGCTGCACCAGGTGGACCAGCACCCGACCGCGGTCATGCCGGGCCGGACCCACCTCCAGCACGCCCAGCCGGTGCTGCTCGCCCACCACCTGCTGGCCCACGTCCAACCGCTGCTGCGTGACCTGGACCGCCTGCGGGACTGGGACAAGCGCGCGGCGATCTCGCCGTACGGGTCTGGTGCGCTCGCCGGTTCGTCGCTGGGCCTTGACCCCGAGGCCGTCGCGAAGGAGCTGGGCTTCGACGCGTCGGCGGAGAACTCGATCGACGGCACCGCCACCCGCGACTTCGCCGCCGAGCTGGCGTTCGTGCTGGCCATGCTGGGCGTGAACCTGTCGCGGATCGCGGAGGAGACGATCATCTGGACGACCGCCGAGTTCGGCTACGCGACGCTCGACGACGCGTGGGCCACCGGCTCGTCGATCATGCCGCAGAAGAAGAACCCGGACGTGGCGGAGCTGACCCGCGGCAAGTCGGGGCGGCTGATCGGCAACCTGACCGGGCTGCTCGCGGTGCTGAAGGCCCAGCCGCTCGCGTACAACCGCGACCTGCAGGAGGACAAGGAACCGCTGTTCGACTCGGTCGAACAGCTGGACCTGCTGCTGCCCGCCATCGCGGGCATGGTCGGCACACTCACGTTCCACACCGACCGCATGGCAGCCCTGGCGCCCGCCGGGTTCACCCTGGCCACCGACATCGCGGAGTGGCTGGTGCGGCAGGGAGTGCCGTTCCGGGTCGCACACGAGGCGGCGGGGGACTGCGTCCGGGTCGCCGAGTCCCGCGGCGTCGGCCTCGAGGACCTGACCGACGAGGAACTGGCAGGCGTGCATTCCGCGCTCTCACCCGAGGTGCGGGACGTGCTGACGGTCGACGGCTCGATCGCGTCCCGCGACGCGTACGGCGGCACGGCCCCCGCGCGGGTCGCCGAGCAGCGCGCCCGGGTCACCAATGTCCTCGCCGACCTGCGAACCTGGTATGCACAATAATTGTGCATAACTAGTGTGCACAGTTATTGTGCACGCATGGACAACCTCCACCTGGACAGCCGTGCCCTGCGGGTGCTCGCGCACCCGCTCCGGGCGCGGCTGCTCAGCGAACTGCGCCTGAACGGGGCCGCCACCGCGACGCAGCTCGCCGAGCGCCTCGTCACGAACACCGGTGCCACGAGCTACCACCTGCGCAAACTCGCCGAGGTCAACCTGGTCACCGAGACCGGTGAAGGCACCGGCAAACAGCGGTTCTGGCAGCCCGCGCAGGAGTCGCACAGCTGGTCGGACACCGAGCACGCCGACGACCCGGACGCGGCCGCCGCCGCGCAGTGGCTGCAACGGCACTACGCGAACCACTTCGCCGAGCTGCACGCCCGGTGGGAGGACGAACGCCAGTACTGGCCGGACGCGTGGCGTGACGCCGCGCGCACGTCCGACGGCCTCGTCACCGCCACCCCCGAGGAGCTCGACGAGCTGATGACCGAGCTGGAAGGGGTCATCGTCCGGTACAAGGAGAACCTCGGCGACGAACCCCGGCCCGGCGCCCGCCGCGTGTCGGTCCAGCTCTACTCGATGCCGACCGACCTGGGTGACAGACCATGACCGGCGTCCAGGCCCGCAACCGCTACCTGTTCCTGCTGGCCCTGCGCTGGTTCCCGACCGGTATGTGGGTGCCGCTGCTGGTCCTCCTGCCGCTCGAACGCGGCCTGACCATCGTCGAAGTCGGCCTGACGGTGTCACTCCAGGGCTTCGTCGTCCTCGCGCTGGAGCTGCCGACCGGCGGCCTGTCCGACTCGTGGGGCCGCAGGCCGGTCCTGCTGCTCTCGTCCTCGGTCTGCCTGACCTCGGTGGTCGTCCTGTTCTTCGCCGACACCGTCGCGATGTTCGCGGTGGTCTACGCGCTGCAGGGCGTCCACCGCGCGCTGGACAGCGGCCCGCTCGAGTCCTGGTACGTCGACGCGACCCTGGCCGAGGACCCGGACGCGAAACTGGAACGCGGCCTGTCCGCGGGCGGCACCGTGGCGGGCGCCGCCATCGGCACCGGTGCACTGGTCACCGGCGGCATCGTCGCGTGGGTCGAGCTGCCGGGCATGCCCGCGCTCGTACAGCCCGTCCTGCTCATGGCCGCCGTGCACGTGGCCGGTCTCGTGGCCATCGCGCTGCTGGTCCGCGAGAACCCGCACCCCGATGGCAAACGCGCGCTGCTCGCGTCGGTCCGCGAGGTGCCCAGGGTGATCCGCGAGGGCGTTGGCATCGCCGCGCGGTCCCGCGTCCTGCTCTGCCTGCTCGCGGTGGACGTGTGCTGGTCCGTCGGCATGGTCACCTTCGAGAAGCTCATGCCGATCCGCCTGTCCGAGATGGTCGGCGGCGCGGAACGGGCGACGGAGCTGGTCAGCCCGGTCAGCGCGGGCGCGTGGTTCGTGAACGCGCTCGGCGCGGCGGCGATCATGCTGGTGGCCAACCGGATCGGGGTCGGGCGCACGGCTGTCCTGCTGCCGTTGCTGCATGCCGCCACGATCGTGACCATGGGACTGGTCGCCGGCCCCGTCGGACTCGTCGCGGCCTTCCTGGCCTGCTACACCGTGCATGGCGCGAGCGGCCCGGTCCACATGACGCTGCTGCACCGCGAGGTCACCGGCGAACACCGGTCGACCGTGATGTCGATGAGTTCGATGGTCGCCCAGCCCGCCTTCGCGATCGGCTCGATCCTGCTCACCATGCTCGCGTCCGGGGTGTCGACGGGCGTCGCGATCGTCGTTGGTGGCCTGGTACTGGCCCTGTCGTCGCCGCTGTACCTGCCCGCGATGCGTGCCGAGCACCGGATTCCGGCGCCCGTATAGGGTCGAACACATGTCCGTTACCGGTGCCGCATCGCTGGGCAGGCAGCTCACCAGGGAGGAGTTGGCGATCGACCCGGTCGACGCCGCGAAGCTCCTGCTGGGGTGCGTGCTCGACTCCGGCGACGTGCGGGTGCGCCTCGTCGAGGTGGAGGCCTACCGCGGCGGGGACGACCCGGCGTCGCACTGCTACCGCGGCAGAACCCCGCGCAACGAGGTCATGTTCGGACCCGCCGGCCACCTGTACGTGTACTTCGTCTACGGCATGCACTTCTGCGCGAACGTGGTCTCGCTGACCGACGGCGTGCCCGGCGCGGTGCTGCTGCGCGCGGGCGAGGTGATCGGCGGACTGGACGTGGCGCGGTCCCGGCGCCCCGCGTCCCGCAGCGACGCCGAGCTGGCGAAGGGCCCGGCCCGGCTCACGTCCGTGCTCGGCCTGGAACGCGGCGACAACGGCCTCGACCTCACCGACCCGGCCTCGCGGGTCCGGCTGTACGCGGGGGAGCCGGTGGCGAACATCGTCGCTGGTCCACGCGTCGGCGTGGCCGTGGCGATGGATGTCCCGTGGCGGTTCTGGGTCGACGGCTCACCGGCCGTGAGCGTCTACCGGCGCGGCGGGAAACGCCGCGTCAGGACCGTTCGCTGACGTCCTGGCGGTGTGCGTCACGGGGTCGGGCGCGTAGATCGGCTTGGACAGCGTTCATCAGCCGTGTTCAGGATACTCGCGCGACTGGTCGCGGGACGGTAGGAGAGTATTGGTGACCGTGACGGAGCACATCCTCGACGAGCTGTCCTGGCGCGGGTTGATCGCGCAGTCCACCGACCTCGACGCGCTGCGGCGCGACCTCGATGCCGGCCCGCTGACCACCTATGTCGGGTTCGACCCGACCGCGCCGAGCCTGCACGCGGGGAACCTGGTGCCGTTGCTGATGCTCACCAGGCTCCAACGGGCCGGGCACCGGCCGATCGTCCTGGCAGGCGGCGCCACCGGCATGATTGGCGACCCGCGTGACCAGGGCGAACGCTCCCTGAACTCCCTCGACGTCGTGGCCGAGTGGGCGGACCGGATCCGCGGCCAGCTCGAACGGTTCGTCGACTTCGACGACTCGCCGACCGGCGCGGTCGTGGTCAACAACCTGGAATGGACCGGCGGCGTCTCCGTCCTGGAGTTCCTCCGTGACGTCGGCAAACACTTCTCGGTCAACGTGATGCTCGCGCGGGAGACCGTGAAGCGGCGCCTCGAGAGCGACGGCATGTCGTTCACCGAGTTCAGCTACCTGCTGTTGCAGTCCAACGACTACCTGGAGCTGTTCCGCAAGTACGGCTGCACGCTGCAGATGGGCGGCTCCGACCAGTGGGGCAACATCATCGGTGGGGTGGAGCTGGTGCGCAGGATCGAGGGCGCGTCGGTGCACGCGCTCACCGCGCCGCTGGTCACCGACGCCGAGGGACGCAAGTTCGGCAAGTCGACCGGCGGCGGCAACGTGTGGCTCGATCCCGAGCTGACCTCGCCGTACGCCTGGTACCAGTACTTCGTGAACGTCGGGGACGCCGACGTCACCCGCTACCTGCGGCTCTTCACCTTCCTGCCGCGCGAGGAGCTCGACGCGCTCGAGAAGGAGACCGTGGATCGCCCGCACCTGCGTGCCGCGCAGAAACGCCTGGCCGCCGAGTTCACGACGCTCGTGCACGGTGCGCACGCGACCGAGCAGGTGGTGGCCGCGAGCGGGGCGTTGTTCGGCAGGGGAGAGCTGCGCGAGCTCGACGAGTCGACGCTGGACGCCGCCATGGCCGAGGTGCCGACCGGGACCGCGCGCCTCGCGGACAAGCCGACGATCGTCGACCTGCTGGTGTCGTCCGGGCTCGTGGACAGCAGGGGCGCCGCGCGCCGTGCCGTGACGGAGGGTGGGGCGTACGTGAACAACCAGCGGACCGCCGACGAGGAGTGGACGCCGGCCCCCGGGGACCTCCTGCACGGGCGGTGGCTCGTGGTCCGTCGCGGCAAGCGCAGCGTCGCTGGGGTCGAAATCGCCCCTTGACCTGCGGGAACACCCGTTAAGGGGGGGTGGGTGAAACGGGGTTTTTCGACCCGTGTAACTTTCTCTCTGCCAGCGCGGAACGGGCCGGAAAGCCGAAAGGCCAGACCGGAACGGAGCGAAGGCAGGGGGTCGCGAACCAAGCTCTCACCGCGAGGTGATAGAGTGGGCGACCTGAGGCTGAGAGAGATCGAAGCCGATGATAAGCTTGAAACAAGCCCCCAGAAGATGCTCTTGCAGTGTCGGGCGGGTGTGCGTGTGTTGTTTGAGAACTCAACAGTGTGCCGATTCAATATGCTAGTGAGCTTGTGCCTGGCCTCTTGTTTTTGGAGCTAGGTATATATTGCTGGGATTTGTTTCTCTTCTAACAAAGCATTGTTGGAGAGTTTGATCCTGGCTCAGGACGAACGCTGGCGGCGTGCTTAACACATGCAAGTCGAACGATGAAGCC
>NZ_JBARWZ010000219.1:0-50260 GCF_049647105.1 Actinophytocola sp. | reverse complement strand
GGCCACGGGACGGCAGGCCCGCGCGTCCGGTGTCCCCCGGGCGCACGGCCCGCGGCAGGACCGTGCGCGCGGCGGCCACCTTCGGGATCTCGACCACCCGCCGGGCCGCGGTCTTCGCGATCGTGTTCTGTGCGCTGGCGTTGTCGGTGGCGGTGCCGCTGCGCACCTACCTCGGTCAGCGTGACGACGTGGCGCGGCAGGAGCAGCTGAAGGCCGAGCTGCGGGAGCAGGTCGACGCGCTCGAGGCACGCAAGGCGGAGCTGGACGACCCGGCGCAGGTCGAGGCGGAGGCGCGGCGGCGGCTGCGGTACGTGATGCCGGGGGAGACGCCGTACATCGTGGAGCTGCCGGAGAACAAGGGCGGCGACCCGAAGGAACCGGAGCAGGACAAGGTGAAAGAGCAGTCGTGGTACCAGCTGCTGTGGAACGCGGTGTCGGAGTGAGCGGCGGGGCACCGGCGGTCAGTGAGGCCGATCGTGCCGCCGTCGCGGCACAGTTGGGCAGGGCGCCGAGGGCGATCCGCGAGGTGGCGTACCGCTGCCCGAGCGGGCACCCGGCGGTGATCAAGACGAGTCCCCGGCTGGAGGACGGCACGCCGTTCCCCACGCTGTACTACCTGACCTGCCCCCGGCTGACGTCGCTGACCAGCACGCTCGAGGCGAGCGGGCTGATGAAGGAGATGACCGCGCGACTCGCCGACGACGAGGATCTGGCCGCGGCCTACCTCGCCGCGCACCGGTCGTACCTGGCCGAGCGGAACGCGATCGAGCCGCTCGGCACGGACGTGAGTGCTGGTGGCATGCCCGGCCGGGTCAAGTGCCTGCACGTCCACGTCGCGCACGCGCTGGCGGCCGGGCCGGGCGTGAACCCCTTCGGCGACGAGACCGTCGCCTTGATGAAGGCGGACTGGCCATCGGGTGACTGCGCTGACCCGGACTCGCGGTAACTGGTAAACGGCAAGTTTCGCCCTCGGCCACCGGGCATACCTGAAAGGGCAACCAGGGGGCCCTATATATACGTCAGAGAGGCGGAAGGTTTCCGCTTGACCGTCGGATGACCCCTTTCCTGTGATGATGGTTCGTGAGACGGTGGCAGGCGAAACACAGGCTGCGACGGATGGCGACCTGTCCGTGAAACTCAGCGAAGGGGTTCGGTTCAGGTGAGTGCGGGGAACGGAAAGGCGGCCGAGCGGCGGTTGCGGAGACGCCGCAGAAAGCTCGCGGCGGCGACCAGCACCGTGTTGCTGGTGGCCGCGGCCGTCGCAGGTGAACCGATCAGCCAGGCCAGTAGCGCCACCCAGGTCGCGGGTGGTGTCGGCGACGGCCTGAACGGCATGACCGATCCCGGTTCGGTGAGCGCCTCCGGGCGCCTGGCCGAGGACGACGAGATCGGCGCCGACCTGCTCGACGGGGTGGACGACCTCGACAAGCTCCTCGATCTGGGGCAGGACGCACCGAGCGGCAAGCTCGGCATCAACGGCACCATGCTCGAGGCTTACCTGCAGGCGGCGGAGGAACTCGCGTCGGCCCAGCCGAACTGCAACCTCCACTGGTCGCTGATCGCGAGCATCGGCCGGATCGAGTCCAACCACGCGCGGGGCGGCCGCCTCGACGCCAAGGGCAACACCACGCCGAAGATCCTCGGCCCGGTGCTGAACGGCGGCGGTTTCGCCGCGATCCGGGACACCGACGGCGGCAGGTGGGACGGCGACGCCCGCTGGGACCGCGCGGTCGGCGCGATGCAGTTCATCCCGTCGACGTGGAACGGCTACGCGTCCGACGGCAACGGCGATGGTGAGCGCAGCCCGCACAACGTGTACGACGCGACGGTCGCGGCGGGCAAGTACCTGTGCTCCGGCGGCCTCGACATGTCGAACCCTCGGGACCGCGCGACGGCCGTGTTCCGCTACAACCACTCGAACAGCTACGTGGCGACGGTGCTGTCGTGGGCAGAGGCCTACGCGCGCGGCGTCGTGCCGATGGCGTCCGACCCGGTGCTTCCGGACACCGACGCGTTCGCGTCCGGCCCGCCGTCGATCGGCCACCAGCCGCCGAAGCCGACGCCGAGCACGAACACGCCGAAGCCGCCGAACACGTCGAGCCCGGGGCCGCAGCCGCCGACGTCGACGACCACGACGCCGACCACGCCGCCGTGCCTGTCCACGACGCCGACGACCTCGACGACCACGACGACACCGCCGACGTCCACGTCGACCACGACCACAACCACGACGTCGCCCCTGCCGGGCTGCGAGGTGACCCAGTCGCCGCTCCCGCCGTTGACGACGACGCCTTCGACCAGCGCGGTCGGCACGTCGCCCGACGGTGGTCCGTCCTCGAACTCGAGCAGTGCGGGCACCTTGAGCAGCACCTCGAGCGCCGCGGGTTCCTCGATCAGCACGTCGAGCTCGGTCGTGCCGACGTCCTGACTGTATATATGGGTGTACTGAACCGGGTCGGACCACAGGTCCGGCCCGGTTCTGCACTTCACGCCGGTGAAGAGCGGGCTCCGACGTTGTTCACCATCACGTCGAGGCCGCTGAACAACGCTGGTGGGAAGGCGATGTGGCGTTCGGCCTAGGCTGAGCGGCATGGCACGTGTTGCGGCGATCGACTGCGGAACCAACTCGATCCGCCTTCTGGTCGCGGATGTGACCGAGCACGACGACGGCACCGCCCACCTCCGTGACGTGCACCGGGAGATGCGGATCGTCCGGCTCGGCGAGGGTGTGGACGCGACGAAACGGCTGTCCGACGCGGCCATCGCACGCACGAGGGACGCACTCGCCGCCTACGCGGCGATCTGCCGCCGCAAGGGCGCCGAGCGGGTGCGCATGGTCGCCACCTCCGCCACCCGCGACGCCACCAACCGCGCCGAGTTCTTCGCCATGACCAAGGAACTTCTCGGCGTCGAGGCCGAGGTCATCACCGGTGACGAGGAGGCGCGGCTGTCGTTCATCGGCGCCGTCGGCGACCTCGAACCCGACGACGGGCCGTTCGTCGTGACCGATCTCGGCGGTGGGTCCACCGAGCTGGTCGTCGGTACGTGGGATGGCAAGAACGCCGAGGTCACCGGTGCGTTGTCCGTCGACATCGGCTGTGTGCGGATCACGGAACGGTGCCTGCGCGGCGATCCGCCGACGGAGAAGGAGATCGCGGCGGCCCGCGCGTTCGCCGCCGAGGTGCTGGCGCCCGCGTTCGACGCCGTGCCGATCGCGCAGGCGCGAACCTGGGTCGGTGTCGCGGGCACGGTCACGACCTTGTCGGCGATCGCGCAGGATCTGCCCGCGTACGACTCCGAACGCACGCACCTGTCCCGCCTTTCGCGCGACGCGATCGGCCGAACGGCCCAGCACCTGCTCGGTGCCACACATGAAGAGCGGGCCGCGATCCCCACCATCCACCCGGGGAGGGTCGACGTGATCGGTGGCGGTGCCCTGATCACGGAGGTGCTCGCGGAGCGGTTCGCGGACGCCGCCGGTATCGATGAGCTGCTCGTTTCCGAGCACGACATCCTCGATGGGATCGCGCTTTCCTTGCGCTGAAACGGCGCCCGGGCGCCCGTTCACCATGCGGTGCAAGGGAACGAACTGACCCCGCGATCGATAGCTGCGCGTCACCGCGCCGCTGCACTGCGTCCAGTTTGGTGCCTTTGCACGGAGATTGTGACTCCTTTGTGACGCCGGTGCGCCTGGGCGTGACAACTCCGGACCGTTAACGTCCTCTCACATTCCGGGAGGATGGCCAGTTTTGGAGGAGGACCCCCATGCGTAGACCGCGCTGGTTGGCGGCTGGAGTGATACCACTCGCAGCGGCACTCGCCGTCACGAGTTGCAGCAGTGGTGACGAAGGTGGCAGCGAAGAACCAGGTGCGGGCGGCGGTGATCCGGCCAAGAACGAGTCGGTCGAGATCTCCGTCTTCGGCAGTGAACCCGCGCGGCCGCTCGTGCCGGGTGACACCAGCGAGACCGGCGGCGGCAAGATCGTCGACGCGCTGTTCACCGGCCTGATGGACTACGACCCGGTCTCTGGCGAGGCTGGCCTCGCGAACGCGGAGTCCTTCGAGCTGACCGCGCCGGACGAGTACACGGTCAAGCTCAAGAAGGGCTGGACGTTCCACGACGGCACGGAAGTCAAGGCGCACAACTACATCGACGCCTGGAACTACACCGCGTACAGCCCCAACGGGCAGCAGCACGGGAGCTTCTTCGCCCAGATCGAGGGCTTCGCCGACGTGCACACGCCGGACCCGGACGGTCCGGACGCCCCGCAGCAGCCCGCGACCCCGAAGGCCAAGGAGCTGTCCGGCCTGACCGAGGTCAACGACTACGAGTTCAAGATCAAGTTCACGGAACCGCACGCGATCTTCAAGACCAAGACCGGCTACGCGGCGTTCATGCCGATGCCGGACTCGTTCTTCGCCGACCCCGAGGCGTGGAAGAAGAACCCGATCGGCAACGGCTCCTTCAAGTACGTGGCTCGGGTGCCCGACCAGGAGCTGCAGATCGAGCGCTACGAGGACTACAAGGGCGACGACAAGCCGAAGATCAAGAAGGTGAAGTTCGTCTTCACCGACGCGGACGCCGCCTATGCCGCGGTCAAGGGCAACCAGCTCGACTTCATCGACACCGCGCCGCCGCAGGCCATCGCGGGCAACGTGTGGGAGACCGACCTGCCCGGCCGCGCCAAGGCCTACCCGGTCATGGCGGTCCAGACCATGTCGTTCCCGGTCTACGACCCGAAGTACCAGAACGTCGACTTCCGGCACGCGGTGTCGATGGCGATCGACCGTGAGGCCGTCACCAAGACGATCTTCGAGGGCAACCGCAAGCCGTTGTCCGGTTACGGCATGGACCTGGTGCCCGGCTACGAGGACGGCGCCTGCGGCGAGTACTGCGAGTTCAAGCCGGACGAGGCGAAGAAGCTCTTCGACAAGTCGGGCTGGACCGGCCCCATCCAGATCACCAGCAACGCCGACAACGGCCACAAGGAGTGGATCGAGGCGGTGTGCGGGTCGATCCAGGAGACCCTGGGCGTCGAGTGCACCTTCGAGCCGGTGCCGCAGTTCAGCCAGGTTCGGCAGGCGATCGAGGCGCGGGAGATGGACCAGCTGTACCGGTCCGGCTGGCTCGCCGACTACCCGCTGATCGAGAACTTCCTGAACCCGATCTACCGCACCGGTGGCTCGTCGAACGACAACGGCTACTCCAACCCGGAGGTCGACGCGAAGCTCGCGGCGGCCGACAAGGCGGCGACCGAGGAGGAGGCGTACCAGCTCTACCACGAGGCGGAGGAGCTGGTCGCCGAGGACATGCCCGCCGTTCCACTGTGGAACACCCCGTCCATCAGCTGCTGGTCGGAACAGTTGACCAACGTGCGGCTGACTCCGAAGCGTGAGCTCGACCTTTCCTACGTCGAGGTCAAATAGCGCTGCGGGTGTGGGCCGGCTCCCCTGGACGGGGGCCGGCCCGCTCGGGGGTTAGGGAGATGCCATGGGGCGCTACGTAATTCGCAGGCTGCTGCAACTGATCCCGGTGTTCGTCGGCACCACGTTCCTCATCTACTTCCTGGTGTGGGCGGTGCCCGGCGACCCGTTCACCGGGATGTGTGGCGAGCGGCCATGCCCGCCGCAGTTCGTCGCGGCGATGACCGACAAGTACAACCTCGACGACAACGTCGTCGTGCAGTACCTGAAGTACATGGGGACCCTGCTCACCGGTGACTTCGGGCAGACCTACGCCGAGCAGTCGATCGGCGACATGATCGCGAACGCGGCGCCGGTGTCGCTGCGGCTCGCGGTGATCGCCGTGCTCATCGAGGCCGTCATCGGTGTCACCGCTGGCGTCGTCACCGGGCTGCGCGGGCGCGGTTTCCTCGACAACCTGGTGCTGGTGTCGACGCTGTTCCTGATCGCGATCCCCACGTTCGTCACGGGTTTCGTGATCCAGATCGTGCTCGGTTTCCAGCTGGAGATCCTGTCCCCGACCGTCTCGTCCGAGGCGACGTGGAGCGAGCTGATCATCCCCGGGTTCGTGCTCGGCAGCCTGTCCATGGCGTACGTGTCCCGTCTGACGCGGGCGTCGATCGCCGAGAACCGGCGCGCCGACTACATGCGCACCGCGCTCGCGAAGGGCCAGCCGAGACGGCGGATCGTCGGCGTGCACCTGCTGCGCAACTCCGCGATCCCGGTGATCACGTTCCTCGGCACCGACATCGGCAACCTGATGGGCGGCGCGATCGTCACCGAGGGCATCTTCGGCATCCACGGCATCGGCAAGCTCGTGTTCGACGGGATCAACGACAAGCAGGGCGCGATCGTGACCGGGGTCGTCGTGCTGCTGGTGCTGGTCTTCCTGCTGATCAACCTGTTCATCGACCTGATGTACGCCGTTCTCGACCCGAGGATCCGCTATGACTGATCCCACCACCGCCGCGGCGGCGACCGCGGCAGACCAGGGCGTCTCGGCATACGTGACCGCGCCGGAGCACCAGAGCGGGTCTCCCGGCAAGCCACGCAGCCTGTGGTCGGACGCGTGGCGGGACGTGCGCCGCCGCCCGCTGTTCATCATCGCGGGCGCGGTGATCCTGCTGTTGACGGTCATCGCGATCTTCCCGAGTTGGTTCACCTCGGTCGACCCGAACCACAAGGACCTGGACTTCTCGCGGCAGCCGCCGTCCGGCGACGCGTGGTTCGGCTACGACCTGCAGGGCCGCGACGTCTACGCCCGCGTGGTGTACGGCGCGCGGTGGACGCTGCTCGTCGGGCTCGCGGCGAGCGTGCTGACCGTGCTGATCGGCGGCCTGTTCGGCATCATCGCCGGATACTTCGGCCGGTGGGTCGACGGGCTGATCTCCCGCGTCGGTGAGGTCTTCTTCGGCCTGCCGTTCGTGCTCGGCGCGATCGTGATCCTGAACCTGGTGCGCAACGCGGAGGTCAGAGGCGCGTTGCCGATCGTGTTCGCGGTGGTCGCGTCGATCGCCGTGCTGTCGTGGCCAGTGGCGATGCGGATCATGCGCTCAGCGGCGATCGCGGCGAAGCAGCAGGACTACGTGAAGGCGGCGCGTGCGCTCGGCGCTTCGTCGTCGCGGATCATCTTCAAGCACATGCTGCCGAACTGCCTCGCGCCGGTGCTCGTGTACGGCACGATCGCGCTCGGCGCGTTCATCGGCGCGGAGGCCACGCTGTCGTTCCTCGGCATTGGCCTGCGCGACCCCGCCGTGTCGTGGGGCGTGATGATCTCCGACGCACGCAACTACGTGCGCGTCGCACCGCACATGCTGTTGTTCCCGGCGGGTTTCCTGACCGCGACCGTCCTGGCGTTCGTGATGCTGGGCGACGCGGTCCGCGAGGCCCTCGACCCGAAGTTGAGGTGAGCATGGCGGATCCATTTGAGCCGGGTGCCGTGCCGGACGGACCGCTGCTCGAGGTCGAGGACCTGTTCGTCGAGTTCCGCACCCGCGACGGTGTTTCGAAGGTGCTCAACGGCGTGAGCTACCACGTCGACGCGGGCGAGACGCTCGCCGTGCTCGGCGAGTCCGGCTCGGGCAAGAGCGTGACCGCGCAGGCGATCATGGGCATCCTCGACATGCCGCCCGCGGTCGTCACCGGCGGCGAGATCCGCTTCCATGGCGAGAACCTCCTCGCCGTGGACGAACAACGCCGCAACGACGTGCGCGCCGAGGGCATCGCGATCATCTTCCAGGACGCGCTGTCCTCGCTGAACCCCGTGTACACGGTGGGTTTCCAGATCGAGGAGCAGTTGCGGGTGCGTCAGGGCATGACCCGCAAGGAGGCCCGCGTCCGCGCGATCGAGCTGCTCGACCTGGTCCGCATCCCCAACGCGGCGCGGCGGGTGCGGCAGTACCCGCACGAGTTCTCCGGCGGCATGCGGCAGCGCGCGATGATCGCCATGTCGCTCGCGCTGGACCCGGAGGTGCTGATCGCGGACGAGCCGACCACCGCGCTCGACGTCACCGTGCAGGCCCAGATCATGGACCTGCTGAAGGAGATCCAGGTCGAGCGGCGCATGGGGCTGATCCTCATCACGCACGACCTCGGGGTGGTGGCGGAGGTCGCGGACCGGATCGCGGTGATGTACGCGGGGCGGATCGTGGAGCACGCGGACGCGGCGTCGCTGTACCGCAAGCCGGGACACCCGTACACGGCGGCGCTCATGGACTCGCTGCCGAGGCTGGACCAGAAGGGTTCGACGCTCAACACGATCAAGGGCCTGCCGCCGAGCCTGCTGAACATCCCGCCGGGCTGCCCCTTCCACCCGCGATGCCCTCGGGCCGAGGACCAGTGCAAGGTCGACGTGCCACCGGACCACCGGCTCGGGCTGGGCAGGACGTCGAAGTGCCATTTCGCGGAGGAGCTGGTGACCCGTGTCTGAGCGGAGCTTGCGGAGCGAAACAGCGGGCTCTGAGCGGAGCTTGCGGAGCGAAACAGCGGGCTCTGAGCGGAGCTTGCGGAGCGAGGCAGCGGGCTCTGAGCGGAGCTTGCGGAGCGAGGCAGCGGGCTCTGAGGATCCCATTCTCGAGGTCGTCGACCTGGTCAAGCACTTCCCGGTTCGGGTGGGCGTGCTGTTCAAGCACACGGTCGGGCACGTGCGCGCGGTCGACGGCGTCTCGTTCCAGCTGAACAAGGGCGAGACGCTCGGCGTGGTCGGCGAGTCCGGCTGCGGCAAGTCGACGCTCGCGCAGGTGCTGATGCGCCTCGAGCCGCCCACCAGCGGCACGGCCAGGTACAAGGGCCGCGACATCTTCGCCATGCGGGGGGCGGAGCTGCGGAAGCTGCGCCGCAGCATCCAGATCGTGTTGCAGGACCCGTACACGTCGCTCAATCCGCGCATGACCGTCGGCGACATCATCGGCGAGCCATTCGAGATTCACCCGGAAGTGGCCCCGAAGGGCTCGCGAGCGGGCAAGGTGCGGGAGCTGCTCGACGTGGTCGGGCTCAACCCGGAGCACCTCAACCGGTACCCGCACCAGTTCTCCGGCGGGCAGCGGCAGCGCATCGGCATCGCCCGCGCGCTGGCACTGCGCCCTGACGTGATCATCTGCGACGAGCCGGTGTCCGCGTTGGACGTGTCCATCCAGGCGCAGGTGATGAACCTGTTGGGGGAACTGCAGTCCGAGTTCGGACTGTCCTATGTGTTCATCGCGCACGACCTGTCCGTGGTGCGGCACCTTTCCGACCGGGTGGCGGTCATGTACCTCGGCAAGGTCGTCGAGATCGGCACCGAGGAACAGATCTACTCCCACCCCATGCACCCGTACACGCAGGCACTGCTGTCGGCGGTGCCGGTGGCCGACCCGGCCGTGCGCGGGCAGCGACAGGTCATCCGCCTCGAGGGTGACGTACCGAGTCCGGTGGATCCACCTTCCGGGTGTCGTTTCCGCACAAGGTGCTGGAAAGCGCAGGAGATCTGCGCGGAAGAGGTGCCCGATCTGGCGCCACGCGGTGGGGGGCATCCCAGCGCGTGTCACTTCGCTGAGGAAAGATCGGTCGTGCCCTGAGTTCGTGAACGGCGAGGAGGAAGTGCGTGAAACGGAAGTGGGTGCTGGCGCTGCCGGTGGTGCTTGGCGTGGCGGTGGTCGTGGCACCGACCGCCTCGGCACAGCCGGAGCTGTCCGGTAGGACGGTCGAGTACAGCGTTCTCGCGGCCGACGGGGCCGGCGTGCGTGCGGTCGGGAACGCGGTCGAGGCCGCGGGCGGCACGGTGACCCGTAGCAACGCGGCGGCCGGGCTGCTGACGGTGACCGCGCCGGAGAACGGTTTCACCGACCGGCTCGGCGCGGCGCGGGAGGTGCTCTACACGAGCAGGACCGTCGCGATCGGACACAGCCCCGAGGGGCGCAGGGTCGCCGACCAGGACGCGATCGAGAAGGAGAACCGGGGCCAGGGCCGTCACGGCAAGCGCAAGGGCGCGCCGGTCGGCATGGACCCGCTCGACGGGCAGCTGTGGGGCCTGTCCTCGGTGCGGTCGGACCTGGCGCGCACCGAGCAGCCGGGCGACAGGCGGGTGAAGGTCGGCATCCTCGACACCGGGGTCGACGGCTCGCACCCGGACATCGCGCCGAACTTCGACAAGTTGCTGTCCCGCAACTTCACACACGACATCCCGGTCGACGAGAACGGCAACACCGTCGACGGCCCGTGCGAGTTCAGCGGCTGCGTCGACCCGGCGAACTGGGACGACGGCGGCCACGGCACCCACGTGGCGGGCACCATCGCCGCCGCGGCCAACGGGTTCGGCATCTCCGGTGTCGCGCCGGGAGTGTCCATTGTGAACATTCGCGGTGGTCAGGACTCGGGCTCGTTCTTCCTGCAACCGGTGGTCGACGCGCTCACCTACGCGGGTGACGCCGGGCTCGACGTGGTGAACATGTCGTTCTTCGTCGACCCGTGGCTGTACAACTGCCAGGCCAACCCGGCCGACACGCCGGAGCAGCAGGCACAGCAGCGGACGATCGTGAAGGCCATGACCCGCGCGCTGAACTACGCCTCCCGCAAGGGCGTCACCCAGGTGGTGTCGCTCGGCAACCAGCACGAGGACAACGGCGCCCCGCACGACGACGAGACGAGCCCGAACTTCCCGGCGGGCAACGCACACGACCGCGTGATCGACAACGCCTCGTGCCTGGTGATGCCGATCGAGGGCCCGCACACGATCGGTGTCTCGGCGTTCGGCCCGTCGATGGCGAAGGCCGACTACTCCAGCTACGGCCTGGAGCAGATCTCGGTGTCCGCGCCAGGTGGTTACTACCGTGACTACTACGGCACGCCGGCGTTCATGACGAACGAGAACATGATCCTGTCGACGTACCCGCGCAACGTCGGCGTCGCGGAGGGCACGATCGACCCGGTGACGGGTGAGATCACCCCCGACGGTGTCGAGCTTGGTGTGCAGGAGGTGTGCCGTGACAACGTTTGCGGCTACTACCAGTTCCTGCAGGGCACGTCGATGGCCTCCCCGCACGCGACGGGCGTTGCGGCGCTGATCGTGTCCGAGTACGGCAAGTACCGGGGCGGCGGCGTCTACATGGACCCGGACGACGTGCAGCGCGTGCTCGAGAAGACCGCGTTCGAGCGCCCGTGCCCGACCCCGAGCACGGTCGACTACCTGGACGAGGGCCGCGACGACACGTTCACCGCGACGTGCGCCGGTGACGAGGAGTTCAACGGCTTCTACGGCCACGGCACCGTGGACGCCTTTGCCGCCGTCACCGAGGGCGGCAGGTACCTGCGCTGACCGGCTGACAATGACGATGACGATGACAATGACGATGGCCGCCGCGTCCACCCGGACGCGGCGGCCATCGTCGTGTGGAGGATCAGTCCGGCGCGACGGTGAAGGGGAAGTTGGTCCACCAACCCGCGATCACGTCGAAACGTTGCGGGTTGTCACCCGCCACGTGCCAGCCCGCCGGCGGTGTCAGACGTGCCTGGTGGGTGCCTGCCTGCACCTGGGCGATCGCGAAGCGCCCGTCGGCGCCGGTCGTGGCCTCGGCGATCGGCACGGCCGAGCCGTCGGCGAGGCCGGATACCCGGGCAGTCGACGGTCCCCGCGCCGCACGAACGGAGCGGGGACCGCGACCGCCATGCGTGACAATCGCTGTCGAGCCTAGCTGGCAGTGTGGCGCGAAGTCACCGGTTGGACGCGGAGCGCACGAATTCGGCGATGTCGTTCGACTGCTTGATCCGTGACGGCTCGTGGGCGTACATCATGTGCCCGGCCTCGTAGTACGCGACCTCGATGTTCGCCCGCAGCTCGGCGGGCAGCTGAAGGTGGGCCAGCACGTGCTCGGTGGCGAAGTACGGTGTGGCGCCGTCGTGGTAGCCCGATGCCACGTGCACCTTCAGGTGCGGGTTGGTGCGCATCGCGGTGCCGAGCCGGTCCGTCACCGTGACGTGGGAGTTCTCGAACTCCTTGTACGACCAGGCCTCGTTCGCGGTCTCGTTCAGCACCTCGTACGGGAGGTCGTTCGGGTACTCCAGTTCCGCGCGCACGTAGTGGTTGAGCGCGGCCGTGTACGCACCCATGAGCGCGTTGGACGCCGGGTCGTTCTCCCAGTGCTCGCGGCCGTAGTCCGGGTCCCAGCCGGTGAACCGGCCGTCGAGCCTGCCGACGACCTGCCTGCGGTGCCGCAACAGCTCGGTGTAGAACCGGACGTGCTCCACCCGCATGTCGACGCGGTCGACGTAGTCCTCGGAGAGGCCGGTGAGCGCGGCATAGCGGGCGACCGCCGCCGCACGCTCCTCTTCGGACAGTCGGCTGCCGCGCGAGAGGGCCCACGGGTAGTCGCGGGAGGCGAAGTCCTCCGCGTCGGCGAGCACGTCCGCGAGCTCGCGGTCGCCGTGCAGGCCGTGGTAGTGCGCGATCGCGGCGTAGGTCGGCAGGAACGTCACGTACGGCAGGTCGTTGCCGGTGGTGAAGTCGAGCGACGCGAAGTCGAGCACGGCGGAGATGAGGATGAGCCCGTTGAGGTACATGCCGCGCCGCTGCTGCAGGTGCTGTGCGAGCCCGCCCGCGCGGGTGGTGCCGTAGGACTCACCGGCGACGAACTTCGGCGACAGCCATCGGCCGTTGCGGGTCGTCCACAGGCGGATGACCTCGCCGACCGACTCGATGTCGGCCTCGAAACCGTGGTAGTCACCGGGTTTCTCGCTTTTCGCGGCACGTGAGTAGCCGGTGCCGACGGGGTCGATGAACACCAGGTCGCTGTGCTCCAGCAGGGACTCGGCGTTGTCGACCATGCCGTACGGCGGCGACGCGAGGGCGCCGGCGTCACCGGACACGACGCGGCGGGGGCCGAACAGTCCAAGGTGGAGCCAGACGCTGGAGGAACCGGGCCCGCCGTTGAACGCGAACGTCACCGGCCGCGTCGCGGCGTCGGCGTCGTCCAGTGTGTACGCGGTGAGGAACACCTCGGCCTTGGGCAGGTGCCCGTCGAACTTGCCTTCGGTGAGCACCTCCTTGCGCAGCACGACGCGGCCGGTCGTGGCCGTGTAGTCGAGCTTGCCCCTGGCGGTGGTGAGGGTGTGGGAAGTGGTGACGAGGTCGTCGGTCGGTTCCGGCGAGGTGCGCTCCTCGTCCTGAGTGTCTGCCATGGCCGCACCATACGTGTTTTGGCAAGCTTGGCGGAGTGTCGAACCTGGCCGACCTCGATCAGCGAGTCACCACCTGCCGCCGCTGCCCGCGTCTCGTCGAGTGGCGGGAGGAGGTGGCGCGGGTCAAGCGCGCGTCCTTCGCCGACTGGGACTACTGGGGCCGCCCGGTCCCCGGCTTCGGCCCACCGGACGCGAGGATCGCGATCGTCGGCCTGGCCCCCGCCGCCCACGGCGCGAACCGCACCGGCCGCATGTTCACCGGCGACCGCTCCGGTGACGTGCTCTACGCCGCCCTGCACGCGGTCGGCCTCGCCTCCCAGCCGACGTCGACCCACATCGGCGACGGCCTCGAGCT
This sequence comes from Actinophytocola sp., assembly GCF_049647105.1. GTDB lineage: Bacteria > Actinomycetota > Actinomycetes > Mycobacteriales > Pseudonocardiaceae > Actinophytocola. The sequence goes on along the minus strand of NZ_JBARWZ010000219.1, from coordinate 36,792 downwards.
GTACGGCGTGCGGATCACCGCGCCGGTGAAGTGCGCCCCGCCTGCGAACAAACCGACCCCGGCCGAACGGGACAACTGCCGCCCGTGGCTCGCGGAGGAGCTGGCGCTGCTGGCGCCCACGCTGCGCGTGATCGTGGTGCTCGGCGGGTTCGGCTGGCAGGCGCTGCTGCCGGTCCTGTCGACGGCGGGCTGGCGCATCCCGTCCCCACGACCGAGGTTCGGCCACGGCGTGACCGTGCCACTGGACGGGCCCGCCCCGCTCACTCTGCTGGGCTGCTACCACGTGAGCCAGCAGAACACCTTCACCGGCAGGCTCACCCCGGCCATGGTGGAAACCGTCCTGACCGCCGCGAAGCGCATCGCGGGCCTTCCGTGAGCCAGGTTCGCCACAGAGAGTGAAGCATTCGGCTCGACCAGGAGTGTTCCGCAAAGTTGAGGCGCTCCACGTGTTGCGGAACACCACGAAACGTGGAACGAACGAGGCGGAGCGGGTGACGTGAGGATGCTGTCGTTCCCCCAAAGCCGTCACTCGATAGGTATCGATCCGATCGACATCTCGCGCCGTGTGTGCCGGGTCAGGCATGCTGTTGTGTATGGGGGGTAACCGGTCGACCCTGTTGTTCGCGGCCGCCGCGCTGTTGCTCGTGGTCGTGGCGGCGCGGGGTGCGTCGCCCGTGCCGAGCGCGATCAACGACGTGTCGCTCTACCTGGGGCTGCCGCCGATCCCGCTGGGTGGAAGCGGGAGCGTGAGCTGGTCGCGCTCCTCCCAGGGCGATCCGGCGCTGCTCGGCACGATCGTGGTGGGCCTGCTGATCCTCATGCTCGTGCTGGCCCTGGTGTTCTCGGTGCTCAGCGCGCTGCGCAGGCGGCGGCTGCTGGGGGTCGGGCACGTCATCGAGACCGTCGAGGGGACCGTCGACACCATTCCGCGTTTCCGGCTCAAGGAAGCCGTCGCGGCTGCGCGGGACATCCTCGCCAGGGAGGGCGGGTTGCCCCGCGACGCCGTGATCGAGGCGTGGGTGACGCTCGAGAACGCCGCGGCGCACCAACGGGCACCGCACGAGACGGCCACCGAGTTCACGGTCGCGTTGCTGGCGGAGGAGAACGCCGACGAGGCGGCACTCCGCGAGCTGCGCACCCTCTACCAGCGCGCCAGGTTTGGGGTCGACGACGTCGACCCCGGCAGCGCGGCGGACGCCCGCGCCGCGCTCGACCGGATCCTGGCGACCATCCGATGACCCTCAAACGCTCCGTCGGCTTCGCGGTCGTCGTCGCGGTCGCGGTCGTCGCGACCGCGAGGTACGCCATGACCGTGCCGCTGCTCTGGGCGCTGCTCATCGCGTTGCCCGCCGCCGTCCTCACGCTCGCGGGCTGCCTCCTCGCGGGCACCTTCGACGCCGACTGGACCGCGGCACCGGACCCGCCCTCGGCGACTGTCACCCTGCACGCCACGTTCCTGACCGAGCGCCTCGAGCGGTCCGCCATCGACCAGTACCGCTTCGCGTCCCGCGTGCAGCCGCGCCTGCGCAGGGTCGCGCAGTCCGTGCTCGGGCAGGACCTGGACACGCCGCACGCCAGGGAACGGCTGGGCACCGAACTGCACCGGCTGCTCACCGCGACCGACGCCCAACTGCCACCGCCGAAGACGTTCGCCGTGCTGATGCGGCGACTGGAGGAACTGTGAGCACGCTGACCACCGCCGACATCCGCACCGAGGCCGACGCCGTCCTGACCGCCGTCGGCGAGGTCGTCGTCGGCAGGAACCGGGCGGTGCGGCTCGCGCTCGCGGCCGTGCTGGCCGGCGGGCACGTGCTGTTCGAGGACGTCCCCGGCCTCGGCAAGACGCTGATGGCCCGCAGCCTCGCGCAGGCGCTCGGTCTGCAGTTCCGGCGCATCCAGTGCACCCCCGACCTGCAGCCCGCCGACATCACCGGCTCGTTCATCTACGACCCGACCGACCGCGAGTTCAGCTTCCGCGAGGGCCCGGTGTTCGCCGGCCTGCTGCTCGCCGACGAGATCAACCGCACGCCGCCGAAGACGCAGGCCGCGATGCTCGAGGCCATGCAGGAGAAGCAGGTCACGGTCGAGGGCCGCACCTTCCCGCTGCCGCGCCCGTTCCACGTGCTCGCCACCTCGAACCCGGTCGAGTACGAGGGCACCTACCCGCTTCCCGAGGCGCAGCTCGACCGCTTCCTGCTGCGCCTGGACATCGGCTACCCGCCCCCGGACGAGGAGGCGGAGGTGCTGCGCCGCCGCCTCGCCCGTCAGCGCGAGGAGACCGTGCTGCCGCCGGTCATCGACGCCGCCCGGCTCGCCGACCTGCAGGCCGCGCTCGAACGGGTCGCCGTCGACGAGGACGTGCTGCGCTACTGCGTCGATCTGGCGGGCGCCACCCGCACGCACCGCGCGGTCGAGGTCGGCGCCTCGCCGCGCGGCTCGCAGGCGCTGCTGCTGGTGAGCAGGGCCCTCGCGGTCCTGGACGGCCGCGAGTACGTGCTGCCGGAGGACGTGAAGGAGTGCGCGGTCGCCGCGCTCGCGCACCGGCTGACGCTGCGGCCGGAGACGTGGAGCACCGGCGTCACCGCCACGCAGATCGTGACCGACTTGCTGAACCAGGTGCCGGGGCCGGCCACCACGCGGCCGGAACCGGCGTGACCACCGGGACCGGCGACGCGCCGAGGATCCGCGAACCGAAGGCCGTCGCCTGGTTCATGGCGCGCCGCGCGGTCCGCTTCCAGGGCTGGCGGCGCACCGACGCGCTCGTCCGCGCGCTCGTCTGCGGCGTCGGCCTGGTGCTCGTCGGCCTGGTGGGCCACCGCGTCGAGCTGTCGCTGGTCGGGCTGCCGCTGGTGATCAGCCTGCTGCTCACGAAGACCCCGTCCGGTGTGCCGGAGGTGGTGTCCGAGGCGCGTGGCGAGACCGTCGCCGCCGGTCAGGACGCCGTGGTCGGCGTGACCGTCCGGCCGGGGGAGGGCGCCGCACTGACCGCGTTGCGCATGCCCCTGTCGGCCACGCCGGGCGTCGGTCCCGTGCACCTGCTGCCCGCCGAAGACGGCGACGTGCGGACCAGGGTCGAGTGGAACGCGTGGGGCCACGGCATCTATCTGCGCCCGGACTACCTGTTCGCGAGCCACGACGGGCTGCACGTGTTCGGCCCGGTCGTCGGGATCGCGGCGCAGCACACGGTGCTGGCGCCCATCGAGCCGCTGGTGCCGGGGCCGCTGCCACCACGTGCGGCGGGGCTCGTCGGCGCGCACCGCTCTCCCCGCCCCGGCGATGGCATGGAGCTCCGGGACATCCGCCCCTTCCAGTCGGGTGACCGGCTCCGCCGCATCGACTGGCGGGTGTCGCTGCGGGCGTCGGCGGCGACCGGCGGCGCGCTCGCGCCCGGCACGCTGCACGTCCGCGAGCGGCACGCCGAGGCGGACGCCGACCTGATGCTGGCGCTCGACACCCGGCTCGACGTGGGGCGTGACGTCGCCGACTGGAACGCGCGGCCGGTCGGCATGGACGTGCGGAAGGGCGGCAGCCTCGACCTCGGGGTCCGCGCCGCTTCCTCGATCGCGGCGGCGTACCTGCGCCACGGCGACCGCGTCGGCCTGATCGACCTCGGCCATCCGCGTGGCGGCGCGTCCGCCGGGTCCGGCCACCGGCAGCTGGAACGGATCCGCCACCAGCTCGTGCACGTCGCGCGCCGCGTCGCGGGCAGCGGCGATCCCGTGCTCAACCACGCGCAGGTGCCACGGGGCGCGACGGTCGTGGTGCTGTCGCCGTTCCTCGACGACCAGCTGGTTGACCTGACCGTCCGGCTCGCCCGCCGCGACCGGCTGGTGCTCGCCGTCGACCTGCTGCCCGCCGAGTTGGTGCCGGACGAGACGACGCCGTGGGGCGTGCCGGTGGTGTCGATCGTGCGTGCCGAGCACCGGATGCGCCTGCGTGCCATGGAGGAGCACGGCGTGGTCGTCGTCCCGTGGGACGGCGGCGGACAGGTCGCGGCGATCCTGCGACGGATCCGGGGGCGGCGGCGATGAAACGGGACGCGCTGATCCTCGGCAAGGGCGCGCCCGCGTACCTGCTCCGTGTCGTGATCCTCGTGGTCGGCGCCGCGATCCTGTTCGTGCCGCTTCATGAGGGCGTCACGAACGGCACCCTCGTCCTGTTGTTGCCCGCCGTACTGGCGTCCGCCTACGCGCCGGCGTCGCCGGCGCCCGCCGCGGTGGTCGTCGTGGCCGCGGTGCTGCTCGCGCTCGTCGACGGGGACCCGGTCCGGGCCGGGGTGCTGGTCATGATCCCGCTCGTGCACCTGTTCCACGTGGCGTGCGGGCTCGCGGGCGTGGTGCCCGCGTCCGGTCGCGTGCATCTGCGTGCGCTGCGGTCGACCGCGCTGCGGTTCCTGTTGGTCCAGGCGGTGACGGCGGCCATGGTGGTGCTGATCGCGTTGCTGCCCACCGGCCGGACCCAGCCGGTGATCGAGGTGCTCGCTCTGGTCGGGCTGACCGGGGTCGTGGTGCTGATCGTCCGGCTCCAGCGTGTGAAGTAGGTGTGCGGGGCACCACAGCGAGCACTGTCACAGCCGGGGGGCTGGGCGTTGCGGAGGTCAGGGTGACACCATGGACATATGGGTCGAGGACTTTCGCAACCGAAGCGGATCGTGATATTGGGCGGCGGATACGTCGGCCTCTACACGGCCCTGGGGCTTCAGCGGAAGCTCAAGGGCAACGAGGCCTCCGTGACCGTTATCGACCCGCAGCCCCACATGACCTACCAGCCGTTCCTGCCAGAGGCGGCGGCCGGTGCGATCGAGCCGCGCCACGTGGTCGTGCCGCTGCGCAAGACACTCAAGCGCTCCCACGTGCTCACCGCGCGCGTCACGAAGATCTCGCACGCGGACCGCTGCGTCGAGATCGAGGCGCCCGACGGCCACCGCGAGCAGGTCGCGTTCGACATCCTGGTGGTCGCGCTCGGGTCGGTCGCACGCCTGATGCCGATCCCCGGCCTCGCGGAGCAGGGCATCGCGTTCAAGACCATCGGTGAGGCCATCTTCCTGCGCAACCACGTGATGTCCAAGCTGGATGCCGCGGCGAGCACTGTGGACGAGGAGCTGCGCCGCAAGCTGCTCACGTTCACCTTTGTCGGCGGCGGGTTCGCCGGCATCGAGGCGCTGGCCGAGCTCGAGGACATGGCCCGGTTCGCGACCAGGTACTACGAGAACATCGAACCGTCGGACCTGCGCTGGGTGCTGGTCGAGGCGGCGGGCCGGATCCTGCCGGAGGTTCGCGAGAGCCTCGGTGTCTACACGGTGCTGCAGCTGGAGAAGCGCGGCATCGAGGTCTACCTGTCCACGCTGGCGAAGTCGTTCGAGGACGGGCACGTGATGCTCTCGGACGGCACCGAGTTCGACAGCGACACGATCGTCTGGACCGCCGGTGTGAAGGCCAACCCGGTGCTCGCCACTTCGGACCTGCCGCTCGACGAGCGCGGCCGTCTCAAGGCGACGCCCACGCTGCGGGTCGATGGCCTGCCGGACGTGTGGACCGCGGGAGACAACGCGGCCGTGCCGGACCTGTCACGCATCGAGGAGGACCCGGCCGCGCTGTGCGCGCCGAACGCGCAGCACGCGGTCCGCCAGGCGAACCGGATGGCGAAGAACATCGTGGCTGTGCTGCGGGACAAGCAGCCAAAGGACTACTTCCACAAGAATGTCGGCTCGGTGGCGAGTCTCGGTCTGCACAAGGGTGTCGCGGACGTCTACAACGTCAAGGCCAAGGGCTTCGTCGCGTGGGGCATGCACCGCGGCTATCACGTCGCGCGAGTCCCCACGTTCAACCGGAAATTTCGCGTAGTAGCCGACTGGTTACTGAGTGGACTGTTACGCCGCGAGGTCATCTCGATGGGCCAGATCAACAATCCGCGAGCCGAGTTCGACCGGGTGTCACGAAGCTGACCCACGCTTTTCGACAGACACCGCCAGGTAGCCTTAACCAGCCGAGTGCAGGTAGAGCCAACTGGCGTACCCGGATTGGGCCAGCGGAAGGATTTTCCGAAAACCAGTCCGTAGCCGTGTGATCACGTCCTAGGCTGCGGCTGCCCCCGTAGCCCAACTGGCAGAGGCAGCCCCCTTAAAAGGGGTGGAGTGCCGGTTCGAATCCGGTCGGGGGCACAGCTATCTGACGTTTCTCGCCCGTTCCTGGCGACTCCCAGCAATTGCACTGATACGCAGTGTGTTCTCATTCCGCACAATTTCTCTGGCAACGTTTGCATTTATGCAGGTGAGAGTATGTGCGAACACGGAGGATACATGAACAATTGCGTTCCGCTATGGACTCCGGGGTCGGAAAGCGTCGATCCGGCGGGGTTGACACGGCGGCTACATTCAACCTGTAGGTTAATTAACTGATCGGTTGAACGAGGCGGCCAGTGGATCCTCTGAGCAGTACGTTCTCCGCGCTGGCGGACCCCACCCGGCGCGCCATCCTGGCGCGGCTCACGGGCGGCGAAGCGACGGTCACCGAGCTGGCCGAACCGTTCACGATGAGCCTCCCGGCGATTTCGAAGCACCTGAAGGTCCTCGAACACGCGGGCCTCATCACGCGGACCCGCACCGCGCAGTGGCGGCCGTGCCGCCTGGAAGCGGCGCCGCTGAAGGAGGTGACCGACTGGCTGGCCGAGTACCGCCGCTTCTGGGAGGACAGTTTCGACCGGCTCGACGACCACCTCCGCGAACTGCGGAAGAAGAAGGACCGATGACTCCCTCTGTGCCGACCGCTGGTGCCCCGTCCAGGTGGATTGGTGTGGTTATCGGTGGATCCCGGTGTTCGCCGGCAAGGCGCCGAAAGGTCCTCGTACCGGGTTGTACTTGGGCCTTTCGGCAACGCGGCCGGCGGGCGGCGGGGCCGTCGAGAATCGTGCCGTATCCGCCTGGACAGGGCACTGGGCCGAATCCGAATGCGTGCTTCGCAACGGGCGCATTGGCCTCCGGGGAGGCGGAAAAGTGACCGACCTGACCATCACCCGGCTGTTCGACGCGCCGCGCGAGCTCGTCTTCGAGGCATGGACGAACCCCGACCACCTCGCGAAGTGGTGGGGCCCCAAGGACTTCAGCGCCTCGTCCTGCACGATCCGGCTTGAGGAGGGCGGCCGGTGGCGCACCTGCGTCACCGATGGCGTGACCGAGTACTGGGCGCGGGGCGTCTACCACGAGATCGTCCCGCCGGAACGGCTCGTGTTCAGCTTCTCGTGGGAGGAGCCCAAGGGGACACCAGACCACGACACGCTCGTCACGGTCACCTTCTCCGACCGCGACGGCAAGACCGAGATGACCTTCCATCAGGCGATCTTCCGCACGGTGGCCGAACGGGACGGACACGTCGGCGGCTGGCAGGAGTGCTTCGCGGACCTCGCCGCTCACCTCAAGGAGATCACGGCATGAACGACACACTGGAGCAGGGCGATCTGCGCCTGCTCGGCACCGACGTCGCCCGGCGCAGGCTGGCCGCGCTCAGCCCGTTGCGCCTCGCGTACGTGGCACTGGACGGCACCCCGCGCGTCGTGCCAGTGCTGTTTGCCTGGACCGGCGAGGAGGTCGTGATGGGCGGGTTCGCGCCGTCGGCCCGCGGCCGCGCGCTGCGGGTCAACCCGAGGGTCGCGCTCACCTTCGACACCGACGAGCAGCCGCCCGAGATGCTGGGACTCCGCGGCGACGCGGAGGTCACCGAGGTGCACGGTGTGGTGCCGGAGTACGAGGCCTACATGCGCGAAGGCATGCCCCCGGCGGCGGCGGACGCGTACTTCGCCGAGCTTCGTGCGCGGGACGTGGTCATGGAACGCATCGCCGTCCGCCCGGACTGGGCCGCGGTCGTCGACTTCCGGACGCGGTTCCCGGCCGCCATGCCAGAGTGGCTGCGGTCGTGAACGCCCCGCTGCCCTCGGTCGTGTCGCCGGAGGAATGGGCGGTCGCCAGGGAGAGCCTGCTGGTCGAGGAGAAGGCCGCGCTGCGCGCGCTGGACAAGGTGAACGCCCAGCGGCGCCGCCTGCCGATGGTCGCCTGGGACACCTCGTACGTGTTCCGGTCGACCGGCGGCGAGGCGACCCTGCTGGACCTGTTCGACGGCAGGCGTCAGCTGATCACCTACCACTTCATGATGTTCCCCGGCGACCAGCACCGCTGTCCCGGCTGCGCGTTCCTGGTGGATCACCTGCCGCACCCCGCGCCGCTGAACGCCCGCGACACGACGCTCGTGGTGACGGCGCCGGCGCCGCTGGAGGAGAGCGAGCCGTTCCGGAAGCGGATGGGCTGGACCGTGCCCTGGTACTCGACGCAGGGGTCGACCTTCGCGGCCGACTGCGGTGCGGGGAAGGGGTTCGGCGTCAGCGTGTTCCTGCGCGACGGCGACGCGGTGTACCGGACCTACTTCACGACGGGCCGGGGCGGTGACCTGCTGGTAGGCGCCCTGCGCTACCTCGACCTGACCCCGTTCGGCAGGCAGGAGGCGTGGGAGGAGTCGGGTCATGGCACCGACAGTCCGGGAAGTTGGTGGCGACTTCACGACGAGTACTGAGTTACTGTTAATCGCGGTAACATTCAAGTGGAGGTGACGGATGGCCCGGCAACCCATCGAGGTCGCGTTCGAGCGGCGGGGCAACGGCAGCCCGCTCGTGCTGCTCCACGGCATCGGGCACCGCTGGCAGGCGTGGGAGCCGGTGCTGGACGCGCTGGCGGACCGCCACGACGTCATCGCGGTCGACCTGCCGGGCTTCGGCAAGTCGCCGCTGCTGCCGGACGGCCGAGGCTACGACATGCCGAACGCCGTGCAGGCGTGCGCGGACATCTTCGAGGACATGGGCCTTGGCAGGCCGCACGTCGCAGGCAACTCGCTCGGGGCCGTCATCAGCCTGGAGCTGGCGTCACGAGGGCTGGTGTCCTCGGCAACGGCACTGGCGCCCGCCGGGTTCTGGACAGCACGTGACCGAGCATGGGCGCTGCGGGTGCTGACGATGATGAGGCTGTCGGGGCGGTCGCCGTCATGGCTGCTCACACCCATCATCCGCAACCGTCTCTTCCGGATGGCGACCGCGAGCTTCCTGTACGGGCACCCGTCCCGGATGACCGCCGAGATCATGCTGGCCGACCTGGCTTCGATGGTCGGATCGGCCGGGTTCGAGCTGGTGGCGGCGGCCGGCCGGGACTACGTCTACGCCTCACCCCCGCCGTCGGTGCCGGTGACTGTCGCATGGGGGACGCGGGACCGGATCCTGTGGCCCCGGCAGGCACGGCGGGCGGCGGCGGTGCTGCCACGGGCCCGGCATGTGTGGCTGCGCGGCGCGGGGCACATACCGATGATCGACACGCCGTCCGAGGTCGCGTCGCTGATCCTCGAGACGTGCGCATCGGTGTCCGCGCGTGCCGCTTGACATGATGGCGGCATGGAAGAACGACTGTTCGCGCTGCTCGGTGAGCGTCACCAGGGCGTGCTGACCACGCTGAAGCGGGATGGGCGGCCACAGCTGTCCAACGTGAGTTACACGTTCGCGTCCGGGGTGATCCGGGTGTCGGTCACCGCGGGGCGGGCGAAGACGAAGAACCTGCTTCGGGACCCACGAGCCAGTTTCTACGTGTGTGCGCCGGATTTCCGGGCCTACGTGGTGGCTGAAGGGATGGCCTCCCTGACGCCCGTCGCCACGCGGGCCGACGACGCCACGGTGGATGAGCTGGTGGAGGTGTACCGGGCCATCGGGGGAGAGCATCCGGACTGGGCCGAGTACCGGGCCGCGATGGTGGCTGATCAGCGGATGGTGGTGCGGATTCCGGTGGATCGGGTGTACGGAATGGCGTGAGAGTCCCATTGGGCCGGTTTGCCGTCCGGTCTTTGTCGGTGCTGCCGTCTACGCTGGATTTCGGGGGGCCGCGGCCGTGGTCTGGTCGTGCACGGGGTGGCCGTCCTTCAGTGCGTTTACCTTGGGCCCTCGTGTGTCAGCGTCTTGGCCGGCTGGCGTTGTGGGGGGACGGCCCGCTTGTCCTTTGCCGGTGGCTTGAGCTCCTCCACCTCCGACTCGCCTTCCACCGGTTCCAGCAGCGACGCGCTCTGGTCGAGTAGTTCCTTGGTCTCGCGCAGGCGGTTGCTCAGCTGCCCGCGTACCGACATCAGCTCGTTCACCTGCGCCGACACCGCGTCCACCCGGCGGCGGGCCTCCTGGTCGGCGGCGGCGAGGCGGGTGGTGACCTCGCGTTCGCTGTCCTTCCTCGCCGTGTCCAGTTCGCGGCGGAGGGCCTCGCGTTTGGTGGTCATCGACTCCGAGAACTCGCGGTCGATCCTGATGCGGTCGCGTTCGGCGGCCTTGTCGATGGCCTCCTGGTGGCGTTCCGCCTCCGACGTCATCTTCTCCGACTGCGCCTTCGCCGACGCGAGCATCGACTTGTGCGTGCGGTTGAGTTCCTCGTGCTGTTGCTCCAGCGACGCCAGCATGGCCCGTTGCTGGTCTCGGAGCTCTGTGGACGCCTTCTCCGCGGCCGCCCAGGCCTGCTCGGCCGCTGCCTTCGCCCGGCTGGTCACCTCCGCGGCCTGCGACTTCGCCACCGCCAGCAGACGCGCGGCGCTTTCGTCGTCGCCCTGGGAATCCAGGCGTTCGTTCAGCGCGGTGATCTCCCGGCGCGCGATCTCCAGCTCGCCCCGGAGTTCCGCCACCTGGGCCGTCGCCTCGGCGCGTTCCGTCGCCGCGCGTTCGAGTGTCGCCGCCAGCTCGTCCACGCGCTGTCTGACCTGCTCACGGTCGAAACCGTGGCGCACCACGGTGAAACCTGCTGGATCGCGGTCATCGACAGCTGCCATGACCGAACCGTACTCGGCTCGCCACGTCCCGCAACAGATCCGATTACAGGGAGTCCACTATGGACGGATGGCGACCGGGTGTCTCGGCTCGTACAGACCCAGGGTGCCCGCGCCCGGCACGCGCAGCGTGGTCAGCAGGCCCCACCCCTGGTCGGTGACCGGGCCGGTGAACTCGACACCCTTTTGGGTCAGGTCGGCGATCGTGACCTCGATGTCGTCGCACATAAGGTAGAGCTCGTTCGTGCCCGTGGTCTCGGCCGGGTGAATCGCCAGCTCCGTGGGTGGCGCCCGGAAGATCAACCAGCCGTCGCCTGCGTCCACACTGGGCAGTTCGAGGACGTCACGGAAGAACGCGCGTGCCTTCTCCGCGTCGTCCGCGTAGACGATGGTGTGCAGTCCGGTGATCACCAGTGGAAGCCTTTCGTCAGCCGGGCCAGTGCCATCGCGGCCGCGCCGAGGTGACGGTCGCCCTTGCCGATCTTCATCCGCCCGCTGCCGCCAGCCGCGGTCGAGTCCGGGAAGATCCGGTAGCCCTGGTAGGCGATCGCGTCGACCAGGCCGGGGGCCACCGTGTACGCGGCGGAGATCATCCGGCCCGTCGGCGTGTCGACGTGCTTCGGGCGCTTGAGCAGTGCCTCCATCACCATGTCCGCTGCCTGCTCCGACGACTTCGTCGGAAACGCGTCGTAGATCTTGGTCGGCCGGATCATCGGGGTCCTGACCAGCGGCATGTGCACGGTCGTGAAGGTGATCCCGGCGCCGTGGGTCTCCGTCGCGACGATCCTGGAGAAGTAGTCGAGCGCCGCCTTCGACGCCACGTACGCCGAGAACCTCGGCGCGATGCCCTGCACACCGATCGACGACACGTTGACGATGTGCCCGAACCGGCGCTCGATCATGTGCGGCAGCAGCGCCAGGATGAGCCGCACCGCGCCGAAGTAGTTGATGGCCATCGCGCGCTCGTAGTCGTGCATGCGGTCATACGACAGCTGAACGGACCGCCGGATCGACCGGCCCGCGTTGTTGACCAGCATGTCGATGCCGGGCTGCTCCGCCAGCATCTGCGCGACGGTCTTCGCCACCGACTCGTCGTCGGTCAGGTCGCACGGGTACACGAACGCGTGCCCGCCCGCCGCGGCGATCTCGGCGCGGACCTCTTCCAGCTCCGGCTGCCTGCGCGCCACCAGCAGCGGCACACCGCCCGCCTCCGCGATCTTCAGCGCGGTCGCCCTGCCGATGCCCGACGACGCGCCCGTGATCACCACGCGCCTGCCGTCCAGCTCACCGCGCTGGCCGTGCCTGCGTGCCCGGAACGGGTCGAGGTGCTCGCGCCAGTACCGCCACAGCACGTCCGCGTAGTCCTCGAGCGGCGGGGTGTCCACACCGGAGTCGGCGAGCGCGAGACGGGTCTGCGCCGAGTCGAAGACCGGTGCGAACGTGAGCGTGGACAGCAGTACCGGCGGGATGCCGAGCCGGTCGAGCACGGCGTCCCGCGCGATCGTCACGCCCGGCACGTGCTCGGCCAGCTTCACCAGGCCGACCAGCGGTTTCGCCAGACCCGCGCCCAGCTCCACGGTCGAGACCGGCGCGCCTGCGGCGGCCGCGAACGCGTCGTAGACACTGCGTGCGGACTGCGGGGCAGGGTTGACCAGGTGGAACGCGTGCCCGTCGAGTCCCGGCGCGGCCACCAGGTGCGCCATGGCCTTCGCCACGTAGTCGACCGGCACGATGTTGGTGTCGCCGATGTCCGGGAACACCACCGGCACGCTGGGCACCGCCGACAGCCGCTGCAGCGCGGGGAAGAAGTAGTACGGCCCGTCGATCTTGTCCATCTCACCGGTGACCGAGTTGCCGACCACGATCGCGGGCCGGTAGATCCGCCACGGCACCTCTGTCTGCGACCGCACCAGCCGCTCGGACTCGAACTTCGTGCGGTGGTAGGGGGTGACGAGGCGCTGGCCGGCGTCGAACATCTCCTCGGTGAACCGGCCGCGGTAGTCACCGGCGACGGCCACCGACGACACGTGGTGCAGGCAGCCGACGTCGAGCGCGGCGGCCAGGTCCAGCACGTGCGTGGTGCCGTCGACGTTCGCGGCGATGCTCGCCTCGTCGTCGGCCGAGATGTCGTACAGGGCCGCGAGGTGCACGAGGTGGTCGACGGTCCCGGTCAGCTCGGCGACCTGCTCGTCGGTGATGCCGAGCCGCTCCGCCCGCACGTCACCGATCAGGTTGCGCACCTTGTCCATGGCAGGCCAGGCGCGCGCCACCTCGGCGAGCCGGTCCTGGGAGCGCTCGCGCACCAGCACCCACACCCGTTCGGTGTCGGGCCTCGCCAGGACCTCCGCGACGTAGTGCCGCCCGATCAGACCGGTCGCGCCGGTCACCAGGTAGGTCGCCATGGCAAGCTCCTTCCGCTACGACACCTGAGCGTGTGGCTTCGTCCGGTAGGTGTCCAGGACCGAGGGGTCCTGCAGTTTCATCCACTTGATGACTTCGGTGTACGTGGCGCACACCGTCTCGGGGCGTATACAGACTTCCTGCATGAACTGTTCCGTTGCCCGGCTGAACGCGCCACCCGACCAGTCGTTGAAGTGGTTCCCGACGGTCAGCGGGGCGCGGTTGGTGTTGTACGCGGCCTGGTAGGCGGCCCGGTACGTGTCGAGCGTGACCGAGGTGAACTCCGCGTCGCGGCCCGGCTCCTCCTTCGCGCCGTTCAGCGAGTACCAGAGGTTGTAGTCCATCATGATCGCCTTTTTGCCGGACAGCGCGGGCACCCGGACCACGGGCACCCAGAACTCCCACACGCCGTCCCGAAGCTCGGGCCATGCGATGCCCTCGGTGGTGAGGCTGGTGTCGTAGGTCATCGCGCGCTCGCCCATGGTGGGCAGGAACCGCCGAGGGTCGCCCTCAAGGCACGGCACCCGGCCGCCCTTGATCGAGTTCTCCGGCACCACGAGCCCCCTGGCCGCCGCACCGCGCATGATCGTGAAGAACTGGTCAAGCTCCGAGGTCCAGTCGGCCTGGGACCACCGGCCGCCGCTCGGTTCGTTGCCCGCGCAGAAGTGTCCGTTGTAGTGGGTGCCGATCTCGTGGCCCTGCCGGTAGGCGGTGTTCAGGTCACTGATGCGGGTGGCGACCTCGGCGTCGGTGCCGCCGAAGCCGATCGACGCGCGGCCACGCCCGTGGCCCGGTCCCGCGTACTCGCCACGCAGGTGGTCCGGCAACAGGTAGATGCCCGACAGGAAGCCGGTGACGTGCGCGTCCACCTTCCGGGCGAGCGGCAGGACACGCTGCCAGTGCTCGTGCGACCCGGCGCCGTCGAAGGAGAAGAGCACGAACTGCGGCGGCTTCTCGCCGTCGCGGAGCTTGCGCAGCCAGTCCGGCGGCGGGGCGGTGCCCTGCGCCTCCCCGGCCCGCGATGGGCGGTCCGGCCCGAGGGTGCCGAGGACCACGAGGGTCAGGAACGTCAGCGTGAGCGCGATCCCGGTGACGATCGGGCCCCAGCGCCGGCTCATGACGTCCTCCCGTGATCCTCGGTAAGGCTAACGGAGAGTAGTCCCACTATTGGGGGACGCCGGGCCGGGTTAGTCCGATGCGGTTAGTGTTCGTCGAGGGGTTCGACATAACGATCACGTATTAGCGGGTAAAGTCCGCTTTACCGTCCGGGAACCGACCGGCATGGTAGGTCGTTGAACCCGGTGCAGGAGCCATCAGGCCCAGGAGGAACAGGTGCGTTCTACCAGTAATCCCGCGTTCCGGAACTTGCCTCAGGGCGGGGTCGGCGGCGGCTACGCGGGCTTCCAGACCCAGCCGCAGGCGAACATGCCGGGATATGGCGGCTACCAGGCGCCGCCGACCACGGGTGAGCGACCCATGACCGTCGACGACGTGGTCACCAAGACCGCGTTGACGCTCGGCATCGCGCTGGTCACCGGGGTCATCACGGCCGTGGCCGTGCTGGCCGGTGCGGTCAGCCCGTACCCGCCGATGATCATCGGCCTGATCGTCGGCCTCGTGCTGTCGCTCATCATCATCTTCAAGCAGATGCCGAAGCCGGGTCTCGTCCTGTCGTACTCGGCGGCGGAGGGTGTCTTCCTCGGCGCCATCACCGGCGTCTTCGAGTCGTTCGTCGAGGGCATCGCGCTGCAGGCCATCCTCGGCACGGCGCTGGTGTTCATCGTGATGCTCGTCGTCTACAAGACGGGCGCCGTCCGCGTCACCCCGAAGCTGACCAAGTGGATCATCGGTGCCACGGTCGCGGCCGCGGGCCTGATGCTGATCAACCTGGTGATGTCGATGTTCGGCGTCAACATGGGCCTGCGTGACGGCGGCACCATGGCGATCATCTTCTCGATCGTCGTGATCGGCATCGCGGCGTTCAACTTCCTGCTGGACTTCGACATGGCCGACCAGATGATCCGCGCGGGCATGCCGTCCAGGTACGCGTGGCTGGCCGCGTTCGGTCTGATGACCACGCTGGTGTGGCTGTACCTGGAGATCCTGCGCCTGCTGTACTACTTGAACTCGGACTAGGCCTTTTCCTGGAAGGGGCGTTCCGCCGTGCGGGCGGGACGCCCCTTCTGTCATGTCCACGGTCCGGGGCACCGCGGATTCGGTGCTGTGGATCCGGGTTGCGCATCCCGTGTTACACGCGAATCACCGAAGTCCTACACTGAGCTTCGGTCTTGTGAAGCGCTTCACAACGAGCACGCGGGAGCTTGTGAAGATTTTCACAAGCCAGGGTTAGGCATGCCTAACCGGCGGCGGCGTCGGAGAGACCCATAGGGTGCCCGACGAGCGGCGCGCATGGTGAGCTCCGCAGGCTCCGCTCACGGGGAAAGGACGGCGAAGGTGTCACTCGCAGCTGTCAGCACATCTGTAGCACAGAACGAGAACGTCTCAGCGGGGCTGGGAAGCTATCTCCCACTGGTCCTGCTCTTCGTACTGGCGGCCGCTTTCGCGGTGTTCTCCGCCCTGCTCGGTCCACTGGTCGGGCCGAAGCGGTACAACCGGGCGAAGCTCGAGGCCTACGAGTGCGGCATCGAGCCGTCCCCGCAGCCGGTCGTCGGCGGCGGGCGGGTGCCGGTGGCGTACTACCTGACGGCGATGCTCTTCATCCTGTTCGACATCGAGATGGTGTTCCTCTACCCGTTCGCCGTCTCCGCGGACGCGCTGGGGCTGTTCGGGTTGGTGGAGATCTTCTTGTTCATCGCGACGCTCGGCTTCGCCTACGCATACGTGTGGCGGCGCGGCGGGCTCGACTGGAACTGACGGGAGGCGGACATGGGACTCGAAGAGCGGCTCCCGAACGGCATCCTCTTGGTCGGCTTGGAAAAGCTGGTCAACTGGGGACGCAAGAACTCGCTGTGGCCGGCCACCTTCGGTCTGGCCTGCTGCGCGATCGAGATGATGACGACAGGCGGCCCGCGCTACGACATCGGGCGGTTCGGCATGGAGCGCTTCTCCGCCACGCCCCGCCAGGCCGACCTGATGATCGTCGCGGGCCGGGTGACCAACAAGATGGCACCGGTCCTGCGTCAGATCTACGACCAGATGGCAGAGCCCAAGTGGGTGCTCGCCATGGGCGTGTGCGCCTCGTCCGGCGGCATGTTCAACAACTACGCGGTCGTCCAGGGCGTCGACCACATCGTCCCGGTCGACATGTACCTGCCCGGCTGCCCGCCCCGCCCCGAAGCGCTCCTCGACGCGATCCTCAAGCTCCACGCGAAGATCGCCGATGAGCCGATCAACGCCCGCCGCGCCGCGCTGCGCGAGGCCGAGGGCAGGCGCACCGAGCTGGTCGCCTCCTCCGTCAAGTACGCGAAGAAGTGAGCTACGAAATGAACACAGCGACGCGAAGCGTTTCGATGAGCGGGTGGGGGCGGGGCTGAGGATGGCGGCTGACGACGAACCCACCACCCCGGACAACCCGCCGGCTGGCACGCCCGCCGCGGGCGAGCCGCGCTCGGAGGCCGAGCGGCCCGCGTCCGAGGAGCTGCGGCCCACCACCGAGGACGCGCTGCCCAAGCCCGCCGAGGCACGCGTGAGCGGCAAGGCCCGCAAGGGCATGTTCAGCGTCTCCGGTTCCGGTGACACCTCCGGCTTCGGCGGTCTGCGCCTGCCAGCGCACGTCGCGGCACCCGCGGAGCGGCCCTACGGCGGCTGGTTCGACGAGTTCACCGACCAGCTGCTCGCCTCCATGCGGGAGCGGAGCATCCCGGTCGAGGCCATCCGCCAGGTGACCGTCGACCGCGGCGAGATCACCTACTACGTGGACCCGGCCTTCCTCGTGCGGCTGTGCCAGATGCTGCGCGACGACCCGGCGCTGCGCTTCGAGCTGTGCAGCTCGGTGTCCGGTGTGGACTACGGCGCGGACGTGCCGCAGCGGCTGCACTCCGTCTACCACCTGACCTCGATGACCTACCGCCGCCGCATCCGGCTCGAGGTGGCCATCGAGTGGAACGGGGACCAGGACGGCCAGCCGCACTGCCCGTCGGTCGTGGAGGTCTACCCGACCGCCGACTGGCAGGAACGCGAGACCTGGGACATGTTCGGGATCGTCTACGACGGACACCCGGCGCTCACCAGGATCCTCATGCCGGACGACTGGGACGGCCACCCGCAGCGCAAGGACTACCCGCTGGGCGGCATCCCCGTGGAGTACAAGGGCGCGGAGATTCCCCCGCCGGATCAGAGGAGGTCGTACTCATGACCGCCGACGTACTTCCTCCCGCGGAGGCGCAATCGTGACCGCCGACGTACTTCCTCCCGCGGAGGCGCAATCATGACCGAGAATCTGAGCGACGTCACCACCGGCACCGCCCCCGACAGTGGCCGGGACGACGGTGGCGCGTACGCCGTCGAGCGGGAGACCACCGAGGGCAAGATCTACAACGTCACCGGCGGCGACTGGGACACCGCGCTCGACGACGCCATCCACGACGAGCGCATCGTCATCAACATGGGTCCGCAGCACCCGTCGACGCACGGCGTGCTGCGGCTGGTGCTGGAGCTCGAGGGCGAGACGGTCACGCAGGGCAGGCTGGTCATCGGCTACCTGCACACCGGCATCGAGAAGAACCTCGAGTACCGCAACTGGACCCAGGGCGTCACGTTCGTGACGCGCATGGACTACCTCGCGCCGCTGTCCAACGAGGCCGCCTACTGCCTCGCGGTGGAGAAGCTGCTCGGCATCGAGGCGCCGCCGCGTGCGCAGGTCGCCAGGGTCCTGCTCCTGGAGATCAACCGCATCTCCTCGCACCTGGTCGCGCTCGCGACCGGCGGCATGGAGCTTGGCGCGATGACCGCCATGACCGCGGGCTTCCGCGAGCGTGAGGAATGCCTGCACCTGCTGGAGTTCCTCACCGGCCTGCGGATGAACCACGCGTTCATCCGCCCCGGCGGCCTCGCGCAGGACCTGCCGGAGGGCTACGAGGTCAAGGTCCGCGAGTTCCTCAAGACCATGAACGAGCGGCTGCCCCAGTACGACAAGCTGCTCACCGGCCAGCCGATCTGGAAGAACCGCCTCAAGGGCATCGGGTACCTGCCGGTCGACGCGTGCCTCGCGCTCGGTATCACCGGGCCGATCCTGCGGTCCGCCGGCCTGCCGTGGGACCTGCGCAAGACCGAGCCGTACCTGGGCTACGAGGACTACACCTTCGAGGTGCCGACCTCGACCGCGGCCGACTCGTACGCGCGTTACCTGCTGCGTGTCGAGGAGATGCACCAGTCGCTGCGGATCATCAACCAGGCACTGAAGAAGCTCGAGCCGGGCCCGGTGATGGTCGACGACGAGAAGGTCGCCTGGCCTGCGAAGCTCTCGCTCGGCGCGGACGGCCTCGGCAACTCGCTCGACCACGTCCGCAAGATCATGGGCCAGTCGATGGAGGCCCTGATCCACCACTTCAAGCTGGTGACCGAGGGCTTCCACGTCCCGCCCGGCCAGGTCTACGTGCCGATCGAGTCGCCGCGCGGCGAGCTGGGCTACCACGTGGTCTCCGACGGCGGCACCCGGCCGATGCGGGTCCACGTGCGCGAGCCAAGCTTCGTGAACCTGCAGGCGATGCCCGCGATGTCCGAGGGCGGGCTGGTCGCGGACGTCATCGCGGCCATCGCGTCGATCGACCCGGTGATGGGAGGGGTAGACCGGTGAGTGAGAAGTTGAGCACCGGCGCCACGTATGGGGGTTCGAGTGTCGGCGCGGGGGAGACCTACGCCGCCGCCGGGCCCGACACCGACGTGCACGCCGCTTCTCCGCTCAGCACGGCGGAGAACGACGCGCTGACCGTCGAGTCCGCTCCGGACCTCTCGGTGTTCGGCCAGGACATCGTCGCCAAGGCGCAGGTGCAGAAGGCGACCTACCCGGAGACCCGGTCGGCGCTGCTGCCGATGCTGCACCTGGTGCAGTCGGTCGAGGGCTACGTCAGCCAGGCGGGCATCGAGTTCTGTGCCCGGCAGCTGAACCTGACCAACGCCGAGGTCAGCGCGGTCGCGACGTTCTACACGATGTACAAGCGCAAGCCCTGCGGTGAGCACCTCGTGAGCGTCTGCACCAACACGCTGTGCGCGGTGCTGGGCGGCGACGCGATCTACAAGAAGCTGACCGAGCACCTCTCCGAGGACGGCACGCCGCTCGAGCACGAGGCCACCTCTGGTGAGCCGGGCAGCCCGGGTTCGATCACCATCGAGCACGCCGAGTGCCTCGCGGCCTGCGACCTCGGTCCGGTGCTGCAGGTCAACTACGAGTTCTACGACAACCAGACCGTCGACTCCTCGGTGGAGCTCGTCGACGCGCTGCGGCGGGGCGAGAAGCCCGCGCCGACGCGTGGCGCGCCGCTCTCGGACCTGCGCACCGTCGAGCTTGAGCTCGCCGGGTTCTACCCCGAGGACGACGCGGAGTTCCGCGCCCGCATCGACGGCCCGTCCGCCGCGGTGGAGACGCTGCGCGGTGCGCAGCTCGCCGCCGACGAGGGCTGGACCGCACCGGCGATGCCCGAGAAGGCACCGGCGCTTCCGGAGGTCGAGAAGAAGTGACCACACCAGAGACCACCACCCCCACGCCGGACCCGGTGACGCCCGTGCTCACGAAGCGCTGGCTGTCGCCGAACTCCTGGCGGCTCGACACCTACGAGAAGCTCGAGGGGTACACCGCGCTCCGCAAGGCGCTGGGCGGCACCCCGGAGCAGCTGGTCCAGCTGGTGAAGGACTCGGGTCTGCGCGGCCGTGGCGGCGCGGGCTTCCCGGCTGGCGTGAAGTGGTCCTTCATGCCACCGAACGAGGACAAGCCGCACTACCTCGTCATCAACGCCGACGAGGGCGAGCCGGGCACCTGCAAGGACATTCCGCTGATGATGGCGGACCCGCACTCGCTGATCGAGGGCATCATCATCGCCGCGTACGCGATGCGGTCCCACCACGCCTTCATCTACGTGCGTGGCGAGGTGCCGCACTGCATCCGCCGTCTCAACGCGGCGGTGCGTGAGGCGCGGGCCGCCGGCTATGTCGGCGCGGACATCCTCGGTTCCGGGTTCGACCTGGAGATCACCGTCCACGCCGGTGCCGGTGCGTACATCTGCGGTGAGGAGACCGCGCTCCTCGACTCGCTCGAGGGCCGCCGCGGCCAGCCTCGCCTCAAGCCGCCGTTCCCGGCGGCCGCCGGCCTCTACGCCGCGCCGACCACGGTCAACAACGTCGAGACCATCGCCTCGGTGCCGTTCATCGTCAACGGTGGCGCGGACTGGTTCCGCACCATGGGTTCCGAGCGCTCGCCCGGCCCGAAGATCTACTCGATCTCCGGCCACGTCGAGAAGCCCGGCCAGTACGAGGCGCCCCTTGGCACCACGCTGCGCCAGCTCCTCGAGCTCGCGGGCGGTATGAAGGACGGCATCCCGCTGAAGTTCTGGACGCCGGGTGGCTCGTCCACGCCGATGTTCACGGACGAGCACCTTGACGTGCCGCTGGACTTCGAGGGCGCCGTCGCGGCGGGCTCGATCCTCGGCACCACCGCCGTGATGGTGTTCAACGAGACCGTGTCCGTGCCGTGGGCCGTGATGAAGTGGACGCAGTTCTACGAGCACGAGTCCTGCGGCAAGTGCACGCCGTGCCGTGAGGGCACCTACTGGCTCGCCGGGATCCTCGAGCGGATGGTCGACGGCCACGGCACCGAGGCGGACATCGACACGCTGCTCGACATCTGCGACAACATCTTCGGCCGCTCGTTCTGCGCACTCGGTGACGGCGCGGTGAGCCCGATCCAGAGCGGCATCAAGTACTTCCGGGACGAGTTCCTCGCACTCTGCGAGAAGAACAGGACCCCCGCGCTCGCTGGAGCACACTCATGACTGCCATTGAAGAGAAGCCTGAGACGGCACCCGTACCCGAGGGGCACGTCCGGCTGACCATCGACGGGGTCGAGGTCATCGCGCCAAAGGGTGAGCTGCTCATCCGCACCGCGGAGCGCCTCGGCACCGTGATCCCCCGGTTCTGCGACCACCCGCTCCTCGACCCGGCTGGCGCGTGCCGCCAGTGCCTGGTCGAGGTGGAGATGGGCGGGCGGCCGATGCCGAAGCCGCAGGCCTCCTGCACGATCACCGTCGCGGACGGCATGGTCGTGAAGACGCAGGTGACCTCGCCGGTCGCGGACAAGGCCCAGCAGGGTGTGATGGAGCTGCTGCTCATCAACCACCCGCTGGACTGCCCGATCTGCGACAAGGGCGGCGAGTGCCCACTGCAGAACCAGGCGCTGGCGCACGGCCGCTCGGACTCCCGGTTCGTGGAGACCAAGCGGACGTTCCCGAAGCCGATCCCGGTGTCCACACAGGTGCTGCTGGACCGCGAGCGCTGCGTGCTCTGCCAGCGCTGCACCCGGTTCTCCGAGCAGATCGCCGGTGACGCGTTCATCGACCTGCTGGAGCGCGGCGCGCACCAGCAGATCGGCATCGCGGAGAACAAGCCGTTCCAGTCCTACTTCTCGGGCAACACCATCCAGATCTGCCCGGTCGGCGCGCTGACCAGTGCCGCGTACCGGTTCCGGTCGCGGCCGTTCGACCTGGTCTCCACGCCGAGCGTGTGCGAGCACTGCAGCTCCGGCTGCGCGGAGCGCACGGACTTCCGCCGAGGCAAGGTGATGCGCAAGCTCGCGGGCGACGACCCGGAGGTCAACGAGGAGTGGATCTGCGACAAGGGCCGCTTCGCCTTCCGGTACGTCACCTCTGGCGACCGGATCACCCGGCCGCTCGTCCGTGACGCCAGGACCGGTGAGCTGGCCCCGGCTTCGTGGACCGACGCGCTGCGGGCCGCGGCCGACGGCCTCGCGAAGGCCCGCGACGGCAAGGGTGCCGCGGTACTGACCGGTGGCCGCCTGACCGTCGAGGACGCATACGCGTACGCCAAGTTCGCCCGCGTCGCGTTGCGTACCAACGACATCGACTTCCGGGCGCGTGCGCACTCCGCCGAGGAGCTGGACTTCCTGGCCTCCCGCGTGGTGAACACCACGCCGGCGGACGGGGTCACGTTCCGGGCCATCGAGGCCGCGCCCTCGGTGCTGTGCGTTGCGTTCGACCCGGAGGAAGAGGCGCCGATCGTGTTCCTGCGGCTGCGCAAGGCGGCCCGCAAGAACCGCGCCAAGGTCTTCCACATCGGACAGTGGACCTCGCCGGGCGTCGAGAAGACGATCCGGCCGTTCAGCGTCGACAAGGGCACGATCGGCACGCTGCTCGCGTGCCCGCCCGGTACCGAGACCGCCGCGATCGAGGGCCTGGTCACGCACGCGCCGGATGTCTCCACGGCGCTGAGCGCGCCCGGCTCGGTGATCCTCGCCGGTGAACGGGCCGCGCAGATCCCCGGCCTGCTGACCGAGCTGGTGAAGCTGGCCGAGGTCACCGGCGCCCGGATCGCCTGGATCCCGCGCCGCGCGGGTGAGCGCGGTGCGCTGGACGCCGGTGCGGTCCCGACGCTGCTGCCCGGTGGCCGCATGGTCACCGACGCGGCCGCGCGTGCCGAGGTCGAGCAGGCATGGGGCCTGGCGGCCGGTGCGCTGCCGGCCACTCCGGGCCGCGACACCACCGGCATCCTCGAAGCCGCCGCGGCAGGCGCGCTCGACGGGCTCGTGGTCGGCGGCGTCGAGATCGACGACCTGCCCGACCCGGCGCTCGCCGGGGAGGCACTCGCCAAGGCGGGCTTCGTCGTCAGCCTCGAGCTGCGGGCCTCCTCGGTCACCGAGCACGCCGACGTGGTCCTGCCGGTCGCCCCGGCCGTCGAGAAGTCCGGCACCTTCGTCAACTGGGAGGGCCGCCGCCGCGAGTTCGGCGCGACCCTCGAAGCCACCGGCTCGCTGCCCGACTGCCGGGTGCTCGACACGCTCGGCGTCGAGATGGACGTCGACCTGTTCACCCAGACCCCGAAGGCCGCCGCTGGCGACCTGGCGAAGCTGCCCTCGGTGCTGCGCAAGGCGTCGCTGCCGGTCGCGACCGCCGCGGTCGCCCCGTCGCCCGGCGAGGGCCAGGCGGTCCTCGCGACCTGGCGGCAGCTGCTGGACAACGGGTCGCTGCAGTCCGACGAGCCGCACCTGGCCGGCACCCAGCGCCGGGCGGTGGTCCGGCTCAACGTCGAGACCGCGGCCAGGCTCGGCGTCAACGGCACCGCGACCGTCAAGACCGAACACGGCTCGATCACGCTGCCGGTGGAGCACGCCGACCTTCCCGACGGGGTCGTCTGGCTGCCTGCGAACTCCGGCTCGTCGCGGGTGCGGCGCGTTTTACGCGCCGGGCACGGCGACGTCGTGTCAGTGACAGCCGAAAACCTGCTCACCGGTAGTACAGGAGGCGAGTGAGCCATGGACAGGGCTGCACTCCTTGCCGACGACCCGCTCTGGCTGATCCTGATCAAGGTCGTGGTCGTGCTGCTGATCGGGCCGATCATGACGATCGGCCTGATCGTGGGCGAGCGGAAGGTCATCGGCCGCATGCAGCACCGGCCCGGCCCCAACCGGGTCGGCCCGTTCGGGCTGCTGCAGTCCCTCGCGGACGCGATCAAGCTCCCGTTCAAGGAGCAGATCATCCCAGAGGGCGCGGACCGCAAGATCTACTTCCTCGCCCCGGTCATCGCCACGATCCCCGCGCTGATGGCGCTGTCCGTGATGCCGATCGGCCCCGAGGTCTCGATCTTCGGTGAGCGGACGGTGCTGCAGCTGGTCGACCTGCCGGTCGGCGTGCTGGTGGTGCTGGCCTGCTCGTCGCTCGGCGTCTACGGCATCGTGCTCGCCGGCTGGTCGTCCGGGTCGCCGTACCCGCTGCTCGGCGGGCTCCGCTCGGCCGCGCAGGTGATCTCCTACGAGATCGCGATGGGCCTCTCGCTCGTCGCGGTGGTGCTGTACGCGCAGTCGCTGTCCACCGGCGACATCGTCGACGCGCAGAAGAACGGCTGGTTCTTCTTCCTGCTGGTCCCGAGCTTTCTGATCTACCTGGTGTCGATGGTCGGCGAGACCAACCGCGCCCCGTTCGACCTCCCGGAGGCCGAGTCGGAGCTGGTCGGCGGCTTCCACACCGAGTACAGCTCGATGAAGTTCGCGCTGTTCTTCCTCGCCGAGTACGTCAACATGGTGATCGTCTCGGCGTTCGCCACCACGCTGTTCCTCGGCGGGTACATGGCGCCGTGGCCGATCTCGCTGATCGGCGACAACTACTTCAACTCGGGCTGGTGGCCGGTCCTCTGGTTCTTCGGCAAGACCTTCGTGCTGCTGTTCGGCTTCATCTGGCTGCGCGCCACGCTGCCGAGGTTCCGCTACGACCAGTTCATGAAGATCGGGTGGAAGGTCCTGGTGCCCGCCAACCTGGTCTGGATCGTCGCGGTGGTCGCGGTGCGCGCGTTCCGCAACGAGCAGGACGTCTCCACCGGCCAGTGGGTGTTCTGGGTCGGCGCCGGCCTGGTCGTGCTGATCCTGCTCGTGCAGCTGCTGCCCGACCGCAGGGTCGACGACGACGAGGAGCTCGTGCCGATCACCGGTGGCGGTTATCCGGTCCCGCCGCTGGACCTGGAGATTCCCCAGCCACCCAAGCGCAAGGCCGTCCGCGGCCGGGACCGCCGCCGCCAGCGGGCCACCGTTGCGGCAGCCGCGCAGGAGAAGGAGTCCACCGATGGGGATGTTTGATCCGTTCAAGGGCTTCGGGGTCACCTTCTCGACGATGTTCAAGAAGGTCGTCACCGAGCAGTACCCCGAGGACTTCCGGCCCACCGCGCCGCGCTACCACGGTCGCCACCAGCTCAACCGGCACCCGGACGGGCTGGAGAAGTGCGTCGGCTGCGAGCTGTGCGCGTGGGCCTGCCCGGCTGACGCGATCTTCGTGGAGGGCGGCGACAACACCGAGGAAGAGCGCTTCTCGCCGGGTGAGCGGTACGGCAAGGACTACCAGATCAACTACCTGCGGTGCATCGGCTGCGGCCTGTGCGTCGAGGCCTGCCCGACCAGGTCGCTGACGATGATCAACGACTACGAGCTGGCCAACGACAACCGTCAGGACCTGATCTGGACCAAGGAAGAGCTGATGGCGCCCCTCATGAAGGGCATGGAGCAGCCGCCGCACCCGATGCGGCTCGGTGACAACGAGCAGGACTACTACGTCGACGCGCCGCGCCTTGCCAGGAAGTGGGGCTACCCCGATCCCACCAAGGAGGACGTCAAGTGAACGCGGCGCTGGTCCTCGCGCAGGGCGTCCAGAACCAGATGTCGACCGGTGAGTCGATCTCGTTCTGGGTGCTCGGCCCGCTGGCCCTGTTCGGCGCGCTCGGCATGATCTTCGCGCGCAACGCGGTGCACTCCGCGTTGTTCCTCGTGCTGACGATGCTGTCCCTCGGTGTCCTCTACATGGTCCAGCAGGCGCCGTTCCTCGGCTTCGTGCAGATCATCGTCTACACCGGCGCGGTCATGATGCTGTTCCTGTTCGTGCTGATGCTGGTCGGCAGGGACTCCTCCGACTCGGTCGTCGAGGTGCTGCGCGGGCAGCGGCTGTTCGCCACGATCCTCGGCATCGGTCTCGCCGTGCTGATCGTCGCCGCGGTCGCCAGGTCGCTGACGGAGGTGACGCCGGTCGGGCTCCAGGGCCCGGAAGCCAACGGCGGCAACGGGAACGTCGAGAACATCGGCCGGTCGATCTTCACCGACTGGCTGTTCCCGTTCGAGCTCACCTCCGCGCTGCTGATCGTCGCGGCCGTCGGTGCCATGGTCCTCGGCTACGTCGACCGGCACACCCGCGGCCGCAAAACGCAGAAGGAGATGGTCGAGGACCGCTTCAGCGGCAGGCACGACCGCCCGTCGCCGTTGCCCGGTCCCGGCGTGTTCGCCACGTCGACCTCGGTCGCAACGCCCGCGCTCCTGCCGGACGGCTCGATCGCGCCGGAGTCGCTGTCGAAGCTCATCGAGTCGGTCGCCAAGGATTCGTTCGACGACGACCGCAAGTTCGTCGCGGACACCTTCCACACGGCCGATGCCCGCTCGCTCAACCCGTCGAGTGAAGGGGAGGCGAAATGACCCCGACGGTTTACCTGCTGCTCTCCGCGCTGTTGTTCACCATCGGCGCGGTCGGTGTGCTGGTCCGGCGCAACGCGATCGTCGTGTTCATGTGCATCGAGCTGATGCTGAACGCCGTGAACCTGTCGCTGGTCACCTTCGCACGGATCAACGGCTCGCTTGACGGGCAGATTATGGCCTTCTTCGTGATGGTGGTGGCCGCGGCCGAAGTGGTCGTCGGGCTCGCCATCATCATGTCGATCTTCCGTACCCGCCGGTCGGCCTCCGTGGACGACGCCAACCTGCTGAAGTACTGAGGGGTATTCCGTGTCGTCTACATACCTGGTGGCCCAAGAGGTCCACGAGGCAACGGGGTTGGCGGGCTCGGCCTGGCTGCTGGTCGCCTTCCCGCTGATCGGCGCCGCCGTGCTGTTGTTCGGCGGCAAGGCCACCAACGCGTGGGGCCACCTGCTCGGCTGCCTGACCGTCATCGCGTCGTTCGTCTACGGCGTCATGCTGTTCTTCTCCTCCACGGGAATGGCGGAGTCCGAGCGGGTCCAGAACGTCTCGATGTTCGACTGGATCCCGGTCGACCAGCTGCAGGTCGAGTTCGGACTGCGCATCGACCCGCTGTCGATCAGCTTCGTACTGCTGATCACCGGTGTCGGCGCGCTGATCCACATCTACTCGATCGGCTACATGGCCGACGACCCCGACCGGCGGCGCTTCTTCGGGTACTTCAACCTGTTCGTCGCCGCGATGCTGATCCTGGTGCTGGGCAACGGTTTCGTGACCCTATACCTCGGCTGGGAGGGCGTTGGTCTCGCCTCGTACCTGCTGATCGGGTGGTACACCAACCGCCCGGCAGCGGCGACCGCGGCCAAGAAGGCGTTCCTGATGAACCGGGTCGGCGACGTCGGCCTTGCGCTCGCGATCTTCATCATGTTCGCCGAGCTGGGCACCACGCAGTACACCGAGGTGTTCGCGAACATCGGCGACCTGTCGCCCGCGACGATCACCACGATCACGATCCTGCTGCTGCTGGGTGCCTGCGGTAAGTCCGGCCAGGTCCCGCTCCAGGCGTGGTTGCCCGACGCGATGGAGGGCCCGACCCCGGTCTCCGCCCTCATCCACGCGGCGACCATGGTCACCGCCGGTGTGTACCTGGTGGCCCGCGCCAACCCGATCTACATGCAGTCGGAGGACGGCCGCCTGATCGTGACGATCATCGGCGCGGTGACGCTGCTGGTCGGGTGCATCATCGGCTGCGCGTACGACGACATCAAGAAAGTCCTCGCGTACTCGACGGTCAGCCAGATCGGCTACATGATGCTCGCGGTCGGCCTCGGCCCGTTCGGGTTCGCGCTCGGCATCATGCACCTGCTGACGCACGGCTTCTTCAAGGCCGGGCTGTTCCTCGGCGCAGGCTCGGTCATGCACGGCATGAACGACGAGGTCGACATGCGCAAGTACGGCGGACTGTGGCGGATCATGCCGATCACGTTCGCCACCTTCGGTCTCGGCTACCTCGCGCTGATCGGCATCCCGCCGTTCTCCGGCTTCTTCTCCAAGGACGCGATCATCGAGGCCGCGTTCGGCGCGGAGGGCTGGCGCGGCTGGGCGTTCGGCGGCGCGGCACTGCTGGGCGCCGGCCTGACCGCCTTCTACATGACGCGCCTGATGTTCATGACCTTCTTCGGCAAGAAGCGGTGGGAGGAGCTCAAGTCCGAGGACGGTCGCGACTTCCACCCGCACGAGTCCAAGCCGGTCATGTGGGTGCCGATGGCGGTCCTCGCGATCGGGTCCATCGGCGCGGGCTGGTTCTTCTCCTCCGGCGAGCGGCTCGCCGAGTGGCTTTCCCCGTCGCTCGGGACGCTGCAGGAGGCCGAGCACACGGCCATCGACCACAACCTCATCCCGTGGCTGACGGTCGGGCTGTCGCTGCTCGGGGTACTCCTCGCGTGGCTGATCGTCGGCCGTCGTGACGTGCCGGTGGTCAAGCCGGAACCGGCGAGCTTCCCGGTCAGGGCGGCACGCAGGGACCTGTACGGCAACGCCCTCAACGAGACCTTGATCGCCCGTCCGGGCACCTGGCTCACGCGGGCGCTGGTGTACGTGGACAACAAGGGCGTCGACGGGCTCGTGAACGGGATCGCCGCCGGGTTCGGCGGCAGCTCCGGCCGGTTGCGCAGACTCCAGACCGGGTTCGTCCGCTCCTACGCGGCGTCGATGCTCGCCGGTTCGATCCTGGTACTGATTGCCTTCCTGGCGGTGAGGTACGCATGAACACGACGTCCTCTGCACAGATGCTCGAGCCTGCGAGCAGCTCTTCGGCAGGTGCGGCCCTGCTGGTCGCACTCCTCCTGATCCCGCTCGTCGGCGCGCTCGTCGTCGCGTTCCTGCGGGACAACGACCGCCTCGCCAAGCAGGTGGCGCTTGGCTTCTCGCTCGCCGAGTTCGTGGTCGCGGTGATCGCCTGGATCTCCTACGACCCGGCGGGCGCGCGGATGCAGCTGGCCTTCTCGGTCGACTGGATCCCGGCGCTCGGCGTGCACCTGTCGTTCGGCATCGACGGCATCGCGCTCGTGATGATCGCGGCGCTGGCGCTGCTGGTGCCGGTCGTGATCGGTGCCGGCTGGACGGACAAGCTGCCGGCGGACCGCAGCGCGGGTGCGTTCCTGTCGCTGATCCTGCTGCAGCAGGCGATCACCATGGGCGCGTTCGCCGCGACCGACGTGTTCGTGTTCTACGTGCTGTTCGAGGTCATGCTGATCCCGATGTACTTCCTCATCGGGCAGTATGGCGGCGCGCGGCGCCAGTACGCGGCGGTCAAGTTCTTCCTGTACTCGTTCCTCGGCGGCATGATCATGCTGGCGTCGATCATCGGCGCGTTCGTGCTGGCCGACGCCGAGCTGGGGGCGGGCACGTTCGACTGGGCCACGCTCGTCCAGGTGGTCTCGAACGCGCCGCTGGAGAACCAGATCTGGATCTTCCTCGGCTTCTTCCTCGCGTTCGCGGTGAAGGCGCCGCTGGTGCCGCTGCACACCTGGCTGCCGGACGCGGCCGCGGAGGCACCGATCGGCGTCTCCGTGATCCTGATCGGCGTCCTGGACAAGGTCGGCACGTTCGGCTTCCTGCGCTACCTGCTGCCGATGACCCCGGAGGCCAGCAAGACGCTCGCGCCGCTGGTGCTCGTCATGGGTGTCGCCGGTGTCATCTACGGCGCGCTGCTCGCCACCGGGCAGCGGGACATGAAGCGCTTCATCGCGTACGTGTCGATCGCGCACTTCGGCTTCATCGCGCTCGGCATCTTCTCGTTCTCGGCGCAGTCCGAGACCGGCGCGGTGTCCTACATGCTCAACCACTCGATCTCGACCGGCATGCTGATCCTGGTGATCGGCATGGTCGTCGCCCGAGGCGGTTCGTCGCTGATCGCCGACTACGGCGGGCTCGCCAAGATCACCCCGGCACTCGCGGGCGTGTTCCTGGTCGCGGGCCTCGCGTCGCTGTCGCTGCCCGGCACGAACTCGTTCATCTCCGAGTTCCTGGTGCTGGTCGGGTCCTACGGCAACGAGCCGGTGTACACGGTCATCGCGACGATCGGCATGATCTTCGCCGCGTTGTACATCCTCTGGCTCTACCAGCGGGTGTTCCACGGCCCGGTTCGCGGCAACGCCCTCGTCGACGTCACCGGCGGCCCCGGCACCGCGATCGCGCCGGAGGTCGGCGCCCGCAAGGCCATCCTCGACCTGAGCGGCAGGGAGAAGCTCGTTCTCGCCCCGCTCATGGTCCTGGTGCTCGGCATCGGCTTCTACCCGAAGCCGGTGCTCGACGTGATCACGCCGACGGTTGACGCCACGTTGTCGTCGGTCGGTATCCCGGACGGAGGCAACTGAGTTGTCCGCACTGCTATTCCTGGCTCAGGACACTCCGGCCAAGGAAACGCTGCCCCCGATCAACTATCCGGCGATCATGCCGGTGCTGATCATCCTGGGCGTGGCATGCGTGGGTGTGCTCGTCGAGGCGTTCCTGCCCAAGCACCAGCGGTGGTCGGCGCAGGTGTTCCTGACGCTGCTCGCACTGGTCGCCTCCGGCGTGGCGCTGGCGTTCTACATGGGCGACGCGCCATCGGCCGGTGAGACGACGCTGTCCGGCACGGTGGCGATCGACAGCCCCGCCCTGTTCCTGTGGGGCACGCTGCTGGCGCTGTCGCTTGGCGCGGTGCTGATGATCGCGGACCGCTCGGTGGAGCCGGGCGGTGCCTTCGTCGCCACCGCGGCGATCCGCCCCGGCACCATCCAGGACCGTGAGCAGCGGCTGGGTGCCCACCCGGCCCGCCGCGACGCCGCCCGCTTCGGCATGCAGACCGAGGTCTTCCCGCTGACGCTGTTCGCGCTCGGCGGCATGATGGTCTTCTGCGCGGCCAACGACCTGCTGACCATGTTCGTCGCGCTCGAGGTGCTGAGCCTGCCGCTGTACCTGATGTGCGGCCTTGCCCGCCGTCGCCGTCTCCTGTCGCAGGAGTCGGCGGTCAAGTACTTCCTGCTCGGCGCGTTCGCGTCGGCGTTCTTCCTGTACGGCCTCGCGCTGCTCTACGGGTACGCGGGTTCGGTGAAGCTGGAGGACATCGCCAACGCGGCCGCGGGCTCGGACCGGTCCGACACGCTGCTGTTCGGCGGCATGGCGCTGCTGATCGTCGGCCTGCTGTTCAAGGGTTCGGTCGGCCCGTTCCACGCGTGGACGCCGGACGTGTACCAGGGCGCACCGACGCCGATCACCGCGTTCATGGCGGCGTGCACCAAGGTCGCCGCGTTCGGTGGCATCCTGCGGGTCCTGTCGGTCGGCCTGGAGTCGACCCAGTGGGAGTGGCGCGGCATCATGTGGGGCGTCGCCATCGTGTCGATGATCATCGGCGCGGTGCTCGGCCTGACGCAGACCGACATCAAGCGGATGATCGCGTACTCGTCCATCGCGCACGCCGGGTTCCTGCTGATCGGCGCGATCGTGCTCTCGCCGGAAGGCGTGTCCTCGACGCTGTTCTACCTGCTGGCGTACGGCTTCACGACGATCGCCGCGTTCGGGGTCGTCTCACTGGTCCGCGACGCCGACGGCGAGGCGACGCACCTGTCGCAGTGGGCCGGGCTGGCGAAGCGTTCGCCGCTGGTGGCCGCGGTGTTCACGTTCCTGCTGCTCGCACTGGCCGGCATCCCGCTGACGTCCGGCTTCATCGGCAAGTTCGTGGTGTTCTCGGCCGCGCTGTCGTCCGGGATGGCACCGCTGGTGGTGGTCGCACTGGTCGCGTCGGCGATCGCGGCGTTCTTCTACCTGCGGGTGATCGTGCTGATGTACTTCAGCGAGCCGGCACCCGACGGTCCTTCCGTGACGGTGCCCGGTGCGTTCACCACCGCCGCCATCACACTGGGCGTGGTGGTCACGTTGCTCCTCGGCATCGTGCCCGCGTTCGCGCTGGACTGGGCGGGGACCGGGACGTTCGCCGTGCGGTAATTGTCTTGTGTGGACGGCGCCCACCTGTTGTGGTGGGCGCCGTTCTTCTTTTATGAGGGGGTCTGAATGCGGGTCCAGCACATCACCGTCGACTGCGCTTCACCGTACGAACTGGCGCGGTTCTGGAGCATGGTGACCGGATGGCCGATCAGTGCGATCGACGAGCCAGGGGACGACGAGGTGCTGATCGAGCCGCCGGAGCCGGGGATGGCCGAGTTGCTGTTCGTCCGGGTGCCGGAGGCCAAGGCCGGGAAGAACCGGCTGCATCTGGACCTGGTGCCCACCGAACGCACCCGTGACGAGGAGGTGGTCCGGTTGACCGCCGAGGGTGCGACGGTGGTCGCCGACCGCAGGACGCCGGAGGGGCGTGGCTGGGTGGTCATGGCGGATCCGGAAGGCAACGAGTTCTGCGTCGAGACCGAACGCTGAGGTTGTCCACAGGCACGGCCGCAACGGGCCGCCCCTGTCGGTGATCCTCGTTAGGCTGGATTTCGGGGGGCCGCGGCCGTGCGCGTTCGCGGGTTGGGGCTGGGGGTTCCTTCTGGCGTGCGTCAGGTGTGTCACACGTACTTCGTGGCGTGGGGAAAAGGCTGGAGATTAGGCTGAAGCCAGGGATTTCTAGGTTGGGGAGCGATGTTGACGTGACTGCAGACCAGACCGTGCCGCGACTACCGGCGTCGCTGGGGCTCGATCAGGCCGATCCGGTTCTCGTCGACGCCATCACCGACGGCCTGGTGCGGGTCGAGGACGTGCTCCGGACGGTGGTCCAGAGCGAGGTCGAGTTTGTTGAGCAGGCAGCGTTGCACCTGGTCAGGGCGGGTGGCAAACGTTTTCGTCCGCTCTTCACCCTGTTGTCGGCGCAGTTCGCCGACGGGAACACCGACGAGGTGATCACGGCGGCCGCTGCGGTCGAGCTGGTGCACCTCGCGACGCTCTACCACGACGACGTGATGGACGAGGCCACCATGCGGCGCGGCGCCAAGAGCGTCAACGCGCGCTGGGACAACACCATCGCGATCCTCACCGGCGACTTCCTCTTCGCGCACGCGTCGGGGCTGGTCGCGGAGCTCGGCAGCGATGCCGCGCGGATCATCGCCGAGACGATGGGCCAGCTGGTCACCGGGCAGATGCGGGAGACCATCGGACCCGGCGATGGCGACGATCTCGTGGGGCACTACCTCGCCGTGATCGGGCAGAAGACCGGCTCGCTGATCGCCACGTCCGGCCGCTACGGCGGGATGTTCTCCCACGCGGCGCCGGAGCACACCGAGGCCCTTCACCGTTTCGGCGATCTGATCGGCACCGCCTTCCAGATCTCCGACGACATCATCGACATCGCCTCTCCCGCGGACGAGTCCGGCAAGATCCCGGGCACCGATCTGCGCGAAGGTGTGAAGACCCTGCCGATGCTGTACGCGCTCGCGCAGGATCCTGACCCGCGGCTCACCGAGCTGCTCGCCGGTCCGATCACCGACGACGAGCTGGTGGACGAGGCGTTGACCCTGCTGAGGAAGTCCTCGGGGCTTGAGCAGGCGGTGCGCACGCTGAGTGACTATGCCGAGCGGGCACGCGCCGAGCTGGTCACGCTTCCGCCCTGCTCGGCGCGGGATGCCCTGGACATGCTGGCACAGTACGTAGTCGCACGTACACGATAGGCGACCATCCGTCCGAACTCAGTGTGTCGGGCTTGCCAAATCGACCGGGTGGTTCTTGCGGCTCGGTCAGCCGCAGTAGCCTGACTACCGCCCTGCTTTGCATTCGGGCGGTGCGCGGAGGGAGTTCGATCGATGCCGATCTTTGGGCAGGTCTGGTTGTGGAGTTCGCTGGCCTTCCTGCTCGGCGCAGTGCTGTGCTGGTTGCTGGTGGCTCGCCCGGCCCGCAACCGCGTCAGTGAGCTGGAGGCCCAGCTCACTCCGCGCACGCGCCGTTCGGGCCCCGAGAGTGCGGAGCAGGCCCGGCGGAGGGACGACGAGGCCGAGTTCTCCCGGTCCGTGGTGCCAGGGCTCGGCGACCGGACCGGCGACCGGACCGGCGACCGGCCCCACAACGACGATGCCGAGTACCTCACGCGTTACGCGATGCGCGACACGCCGCCGCCGCTGCCACCCGAGCGTGACCGGCACGACGCGTACGCCGACTCGGAGCCGTTCGAGCCGGGCGGCCGCGACTACGCGCCACCGGCGCCGAACACGGAACTCATCCAGAGTGGCCCCGGCGCGGCCGCGACGCAGTACCTCGACGTGTCGTCGGGCTCGCTGACCGCGCCGCCCGAGGTGCCCACGATGTCGCAGCCGCCGTCGGACCGCGGCTGGTTCGACGACGAGCTGCGCGGCGACGCCGCCAACCAGGGGCCGGAGGAGCAGCCCGCGCTGCCCCGCAACCGTCACCAGCTGGACGACGAGTTCGATGTGCGGCTCATCGACGACGACGCGGACGAGACCGCCATCGGCAGCGCGCTCGACGCCGAGGAGCCCGAGGAGCGGCCGCGGCCGGCGATCGAGGACGACGGTGGCACCGTCTTCACCCAGCGCACGCATCCGATCCCCGGTGAGCTGATCCGGCAGATCGACGAGGACGGCAAGGCCGAGCGCGAGCAGGCCGAGAGCGGGGCGCTCGCCGACGACTTCATCGACGACCTGGCGGACGAGCCGGCCGATGTGATCGCCGAGCGGAGCGTCGAGTTCGAGCCTGCCGCCGCACAGGAGTCCGGTACCGGCGCGTCGCACGCCATGGTCGAGCCGGAGCCCGAGGCACCCCCGGAGCTTCCGCAGGAGCAGACGGCGGTGGTCGCCGCCGTCACCGAGAAGCCCGCGAACGATCTTCCGCGCCGGGTGCCGAAGCAGAACCGGATCACGCAGGGCGTGTCGGTGCGGGTGGAGCCAACTCCGAACGCGCTGCCCAAGCGTGTGCCGGGGAAGCCGAGGCACCAGGTCCCGTTCGGGGTGCAGCCGTCGGAGTCCGCCGAGTCCGCCCCGGCCGCACAGGCCGCCGCGGTCATCGACGAGGTGCCGGACAGCCCGAGGTCGCTGTTCGAGCCGATCGTCCCGGCCGCCGACGAAGGCACGTCCACGCCGCCGCCCCCGCACCGCTTGCGGCAGGGCAGTGGCGGTGGCCGCGGTCCGTTCGGTCCCGGCTCGGCGATGCCGCTCCCCGGTGGGGCGTCCCCGTCGCCGGAGTTCACGATCAAGGCGAGCGTCGCGGCTCTGCGGTACTGCACACCGGAGTCTCCGCAGTTCGGCCGCACTGTCGCCGAGGTCTGGTTCCGCACGGCCGCTGACGCCGAACGGGTGGGATTCCGCCCCGTAGGCTGAGTTTGTGACAGCGACTTGACAGCCGGTCATCGGCCGGGTTGGCGGTTGCCCTATTGTTCTCGCCTATCGGTGATCGTTACCGCGTCATCCGCGAGGAGGCAGACGCCGTGAAGTGGTTGCAACAGCTCATCGGGAAGCTGAAGTCGATCGGCGGCCGCAAGGAGGCCACGGACACGACGGCGACGACGGCGGCCGCCGAGTCGGCAGGCCAGGCCAACGCCGCGGCGGAAACGGCACCGGCCACGTCCGCCGAGACCGAGGCCACCGCGAAGGTGGACGCCGCCGAGTCCGCGAAGACCGACGCCGAATCCGCTGCCGTCACCGCGGAAGCGGCGAAGAGCGCTGCCGAATCGGCGAAGGCGGCCAGCGAATCCGCCGCCGAGGCCGCCGCCGAATCCGCGAAAGCCGCGAAGAGCGACGCTGAGTCCGCGAAAGCGGGCAAGGAATCGGCCGAGGCAGCGACCGAAGCGGCCGCGACAATCGCGAAGGCGGATGCCAAATCCGCCGAGGACAGCAGCAAGTCCGCAGCCAATGCCGCTGCCGACAGCAAGTCCGCCGCCAAGTCCGCGAAAGCGAGCAGCGAATCCGCGCCCGCGAAAGCGAGCACCGTAGCCCCAGCCGCGCCCGCGAAGGCGAGCGGCGAATCCGCGGCCGTGCCCGTGAAGGGCGCTGCCAAGTCCGCGAAGGCGGACGCCGGAACCCCTGCCGCCAAGGCCGGGTCCGCGGTCGGGGAAGCCGGTGCCGCGAAGCCTTCCGCGGCCAAGGCCGCCAAGGCAGAGCCCGCCGCCCCGGCGGTCAGCACCTCCGGCGAGGGCGGCCCCTACGGCCCCGCGTCCGCGCGGCCGGGCGCCGACGGTTCCGCGCCATCCTCGGACTTCGCCGTGAAGGCCAAGGAGTCCTCGAAGCTGTTCCACACCGAGAAGTCCCCGTACTTCGGGCGCACCAAGGCCGACGTCTGGTTCAAGACCGAGGCCGACGCGGAAGGCGCGGGCTTCCAGGCATGGGACCACAAGAAACGCGCGGCAGCCAAGAAATGAGAAAAGGCCCGGAGCCTCGGCTCCGGGCCTTTTCTCTTATCCGACCGTCCAGGTGTCGTTGCCGTTCAGCAACGCCTGCAGGTTCGGTGGCTTCGTCTCCTCAGCAGCGGTCACCTGCTGCCGCGCCTGGTCGTCGTACGTCGGCCGCTGCACGTTGCGGTAGATGCCCGTGACCGTGTGGGACAGGTCCTGGGCCGACAGCCGCGACAGCGCGAACGCGTAGGACGGGTCTTCGATCGTCGAGTCGTGCACCACGATCCGGTCCTCGCCGACCTCGCTGACCTTCGCGACCTCGAACCCGCCGAAGTCGGTCCGCACCACGCCGAACTCGCCCTCTGGCCCGAACCGCACCGGCTTGCCGTCCTCCAGGGGGATCAGGCGTTGTTCCTTCTCGCCCGTGTCCTTGAGTACGTCGAAGGCGCCGTCGTTGAAGATGGGGCAGTTCTGGTAGATCTCCACGAGTGCCGATCCGCGGTGCTGGGCCGCGGCGGTCAGGATGGAGGTCAGCTGCGCCCGGTCGTTGTCCAGTGTCCGCGCCACGAACGTGGCTTCAGCGCCGATCGCGAGCGAGAGCGGGTTGAACGGGTGGTCCACCGACCCCATCGGGGTCG
>NZ_JBARWZ010000218.1:0-12187 GCF_049647105.1 Actinophytocola sp. | reverse complement strand
CCCCCGAACCGCTCGCCCCGGAACGGGTACTTCACCAGGCGCTCGAGTTCGTCGTGATGAGCGGGGGCGCGATGCGGGAGCTCAACGCCGCCGTGCACGCGACCGGCGTGCGGTTCGAGGCGCCGTTCGAGGACGACCAGGTGATCCAGACCGCGCTGTCGGTCCGGCTCGCCGACCGAAGCGGGCGCGGGCAGTACAAGCCGGTGCTGGCGGCCGCCATGCGCGGGATCGTGCCCGGCCAGCTGCTCGACCGGCGCACGAAGGGCGAGTTCAGCGCCGAGATGTACGAGGGGCTGCGCCGCAACCAGGAGGAGATCGCCGGGTTGTGCGACGACCTGCGCCTCGCCGAGCTGGGCCTGGTCGCCCCGGACGCTCTCCGGGACGCGGTGCGCAACCCCGGCCCGGTCACCCGCGCCATCACCCCGCTGGAGACCACGCTCGCCTGCGAACGGTGGCTGCGTTCGCCCAGCGCCAACCCGCAACCCGCTTTCGCGGCAGGAGGAACACGATGAACCTCGCACTGGCACGCGACGTGAGGGCCACCGACACCGAAGACGGCATGGTGCTGCTCAACGAGCGCGACGGGAAGTACTGGCAGCTGAACCGGTCCGGTGCGGTCACCCTGCGACTGCTACTGGCCGGGCACGCACCGGAGGAGGCGGCGGCGCGGCTCGTGCCGGGCAGACCGGACCTGTCCGAGCGCGTCCACACCGACGTGGGCGCCCTCGTCGGCAGCCTCCGGGCGGCCGGACTGGTGGTGACCTCGTGACCATGCCGGTCGTCGCCGAGGAGACCGTCCGGCTGAGCTGGTACCGCGCGCTCGCCGCCCGCGCCGCCGTCGGGGTCGCACGGCTGCTGATCCTCCTGCCGCCGCGCCGGTTGCGGCTCGTGCTCACCGCGCTGAGCCGCGGCTCCCGCCCGGCCACCGCGGCACAGGCACTCCGCGCGCGGCAGGCGGTCGTCAGCGTCAGTGCGCGCTGCGCTGGCCAGGGGTGCCTGCAGCGGTCGGTCGCCGCGGTGCTGCTCGCCCGGTTGTCCGGCCGGTGGCCGGACTGGTGCACCGGCATCCGCACCGCACCGTTCCGGGCGCACGCCTGGCTCGAGGTGGCGGGCGACCCCGTCGGCGAACCCCCGGACACGGCCCTGTACCGGGCGACCATGACTGTCCGCCACGACGCCGGGCCGCGCCGGTGACGACTGCCATACAAACCAGCGGGCTGCGAAAACACTACGGCGCGGCGGAGGCGGTCGCCGGGCTGGACCTGACCGTCCCCACGGGGACGGTCTTCGGCTTCCTCGGCCCCAACGGCGCGGGCAAGAGCACCACCATCGGCATGCTGTGCACGCTGCTGCGGCCGACGGCGGGCACGGCCGAGGTCGCCGGGCACGACGTGGTCCGGGAGCCGGACGCGGTACGCCGCCGGATCGGGCTCATCTTCCAGGAGTCCACTGTGGACGGCGACCTGACGGCGGCGGAGAACCTGCGCTTCCAGGCCGAGCTGTTCGGCATACCGCGCCGGACCGCCCGGGCCGCGATCGCCGAGGCGCTGGCACTGGTGGACCTCACCGAGCGCGCGGGTGACGAGGTCCGCACGTTCTCCGGCGGGATGCGCAGGCGGCTGGAGATCGCCCGCGGGCTCCTGCACACGCCGCGCGTGCTCTTCCTCGACGAGCCGACGACCGGCCTCGACCCGCAGACACGGGTCGCCATCTGGGAGCACCTGCACCGGCTGCGCGCGGAGCGGGACATTACGGTCTTCCTCACCACCCACCACCTCGAGGAGGCGGAGCACTGCGACCGGATCGCCATCGTGGACGGCGGCAAGCTGGTCGTGACCGGCGCCCCAGTCGAGCTGAAGGCGACCGTCGGCGCCGATCTCGTCGTGGTGCGGACCGGGGACGACGACGAGACCGTCCGGATCCTGCGGGACCGCTTCGGACTGGAAGCGACCGCGGCGCCGGACGGCGTGCGCCTGCGGGTCCCGGACGGTGCGAGCTTCGTGCCACGCCTGTGTGTGGAGGTCGGCCTGCCGGTGCGGTCGGTGACCGTCACGCCGCCCACGCTCGACGACGTCTTCCTGCACTACACCGGCCGCACCATTCGCGAGTCGGTGGAGCACCCGGCGGAGCTCACCGCCGCCGTCCGGAGAGGTGGCCGATGACCACGACAGAGACACCCGCCGTCCACTCGCCCGCGGCGGACGAGGCCGCGAGCGCGGGCCGGACGCTGCGCGCGGTGAAGGTCATGTGGCAGCGGGAGTGGATCCGGTTCAGCCGAAACAAGATGCGGATCCTCATGGGGATGATCACCCCGATGATGTTCCTGCTCATCCTCGGCACCGGACTCAACGGCACGGTCGGCGGCGCGGACTACCGGGCTTACCTGTTCCCCGGGGTGCTGCTGATGGCGGTGCAGTCACCCGCGATGGCCGTCGGCATCTCGATCGTCTGGGACCGGCAGTCCGGGTTCCTCCGGCAGATGCTCGTGGCGCCCGTCCGCCGCGGCGCGCTGCTCGCCGGGCTGTGTCTCGGCGGCGCCACCACCGGCGCGGTCTACGGGCTGCTCGTGCTGCTGGTCGCCGGGTACGCGGGCATCCCGTACGGCCCGGAGCTGCTGCTCGGGTTGCTGGAGGTCGCGCTGGTGGCGTTCACCTTCACCGCGATCGGCGTGCTCGCAGCCGTCCGGATCAGGCGGATCGACACGTTCCAGATCGTCGTCGGGATCGCCGTGATGCCGATGCTGTTCCTGTCCGGGGCGATGTTCCCGGTGGGCGGGCTGCCGGCGTGGCTCGGCACCGCCGTGCTGCTGAACCCGCTGACCTACGGCGTCGACGCGCTGCGCCGCACGCTCCCCGGCGATCTCGACCTGGGTGGCAGCGCGGTCGGGCCGCGGTGGTGGGACTGGACTCCGCCCGTGCTGCTGGAGGTCGGCATCGTCGCGCTGATCGCGTTCGTGGCGCTCGCGGCGGCGACCCGCCGATTCGCCCGCGCCGACTGAGGGACAAAGACGAAAGGCCCGGCGCGTACCGGGCCTTTTCGTTGTGCCATCACGGTTTGTGCTACTCCGCCGGGTACGGGAACGACTGGAAGTCCCGGTCCAGCTGCCGGATCGACCGGCACAGCCACGTCCGCCGCAGCCTGCGCATGGTCGCGGCCGGCAGCGGCGGGTTGACCGCCCGCTGGTCCGGCTTCGCGATCGACTGGGCCGCCCAGCCGTAGGCCACGTACGGGCCCATGTCCCGCCAGCGTGCCTGGTCGATGCCCAGCACCATCATCGCCCGCAGGTACGCGAACCAGACGTGATAGCCGTGCGGCGGGTTGCCGCCCATCGTGTGGACCTCCTGCTTCACCACCGCCCGCCGCGGGTCGAACAGCACGCCCTGCCCGAACATCCCGTACGCCTCGGCGAGCTGGATGTCCCGGCGCGGGTAGTACGTGTCGAAGACCATCGCCTGCACGTCCGACAGCTTCTGGAGCGCTCCCCGCACGGGCGCCATGAAGTGGGCGTAGTTGCGCGGGTAGTCCGGCGAGGTGACCATCGAATTCCACGCGGCGAGCATGCTGTTCTCGAGGTCACCGCCCAGGTGGGCCATCATGGCCAGGTAGGCGTCGTTCAGCTCCGGGTCGTTCGTGTACAGCGTGGCCTCGTCGAGCTGATACCACAGCTCGTTCGCCAGCCGGTCCCCCAGCATGCCCGGCACGGGCGGCAGTTCGGTGCCCCGCCCGGCGGTCTCGGCGGCGGATGTGCCCGCCAGCCCCGCCATGCCCGCGGCGGCGAGCACCGCGGCCCCCGCGGAGACCCGCAACAGGCCGCGGCGATCCATCTCGTTCGACATGGTGATCCCTCCTCCTCGTTCGGCTTTCAGCGCGCCACGGCCGCGACCGGCAACTCCCCTTCGACGTCGTAGCGCTGGATCCAGGACGTGTCCTCGACGAGCGACGCCAGGCCGGCACCCCCGGCCGGTCGGACCTTCAGCGAGCCGCTGCCCCGCGAGCCGAGTTGCACGCGGGTGGTGTGCGGGCGCCGGAACTCCTCGTACTGGCGCAGACCGGCATCGAGTTCGTTGGTGGACAGGAAATGCGCGAGCGCGACGGCGTCCTCCAGCGCCTGGTTCGCGCCCTGCCCGTGGTGCGGCAGCATGGGGTGGGCGGCGTCGCCGAGCAACGTGACCCGGCCGGTGCCCCAGGCGTCCAGCGGCTGCCGGTCGTACAGGCCCCAGCGCCGCGTCTCCCGCACCGCGGCGACGAGCGCGCGGACCAGCGGGTGCCAGCCGTCGAAGACCGCCCGCAGCTCCGCCGAGTCGCCCGCCGAGCTCCAGGACTCCGTGCCACCGCGTGGATCGGGGACGACGGCCACGAACGTGTGACAGCGGCCGCCGCTCACCGGGTAGCACAGCAGGCGCGCGTCCGGGCCCGCCCACAGGTACATCGTGTCGGCGGGCAGGTCCGGCACACTCGCCGAGGGCACCATGCCGCGGAACGCGCTCGTCCCGGAGTAGACCGGCTGCTCGTCCCCGGCGAAAGCGGCCCGTACCACCGAGTGCATGCCGTCCGCGCCGACGAGCACGTCCGCGGTCGCGGTCGCACCGGAGGCGAACGTGAGCCGCACACCGTCGCCGTCGTCGGCGAACCCGGTGAGCTGGTGGTTCAGCCGCAGCCGTGCACCCACCGCGTGCTCGAGCAGGATCCGTTGCAGGTCCGCGCGGTGAATCGTGTGGTAAGGAGTGCCGAACTCGGCGGCCCACTCCTCGCCCATGGCCTGGCGGGCGAGCGTGCGTCCGTCGTGCCAGGCACGAACCTCCAGGGCGGCCGGCCGGACCCCGGCGCGGTCCAACCAGGGCCCGAACCCCCAGCGGCGCAGTATTTTGCTGCCGTTGCAGCCGAGATGCATACCGGCGCCGACATCGCGCAGCACCGCCGCCTGCTCGTAGACGTCAACCTGAAAACCCTTGCGCAGCAGGGCGCCGGCCGCGGCGAGACCGCCGATGCCCGCGCCCACGACTGCCACCCGGCGACTCATGGACCTCTCCCCCCCCCGTCCCGCGGCGGCGAGGTGCCCGTCCGCGGTCTTCCGCGAACCTATGCGTCCCGAGGTCCCGGTTTCGTGGGAGTACGGTCCCGACCTGGTCCCGACTGGACGGGACCGGCGCAGTCAGTGTCCGGTGTGGACAGACATGAGCCGTGCCACGACGGCATGCGGGTCCGGTTGTGCCGCGATCTCCTCGCGCAGCTCCGTCGCCGCCGTCCGGAACGCCGGGTCGTCGAGCACCTCGGCGAGTGCGGCGGCCACGTCGGCGGGTCCCATGGCGGTGGGCGGGACGCGGATCCCGGTCCCGCGCGCGGCAACGACATCGGCATTGGCGGGTTGATCCGCGTTGAACGGGATCACCACCTGCGGCAGCCCGCACGTCATGGCCGTGAACGTGGTGCCGGCACCGCCGTGGTGCACGATCGCCTCGCACGTCGGCAGCAACGCGTTGAGCGGCAGCCAGCCCACCACCCGCACGTGGTCCGGAAGTGGCGCCAGCGCGGCGCTGTCCTCGTCGGGCACGGCGAGCACGA
This sequence comes from Actinophytocola sp., assembly GCF_049647105.1. Lineage (GTDB taxonomy): Bacteria > Actinomycetota > Actinomycetes > Mycobacteriales > Pseudonocardiaceae > Actinophytocola. The sequence continues at coordinate 6,625 of NZ_JBARWZ010000218.1, read as the reverse complement.
CCTCGAAACCCTTGCCCGCCAGCACGGTGACGAGCTCACGCAGCGCGTCCGCCGCGGCCGACACCGGCAGCGCGCTGCCGAAGGTGACGCACACCCTCGGCCGGTCCGGCACCCCGATCGCCCACCGCGGCAACACTTTCGCCTCGTTGTAGGGCACGTACCGCATCAGCCACACGTCCGCACCCGCCACGCCGCCGAGGCTCGGCGGCCGGAGGTCGATGACCGCGGCGGACGGCGCGGGCCGGGGCAGGCCGAGCCGGGCGCGGGTGGGCTCGAGGTAGGCGGCGATGCGGTCGCGGTGCCCGCGTGCCTGGTCGTCGCCCGCGGCCCACGCGAGGCGCACGCTCTGCTCGACGTGCGGCACGCCGAGCAGAGCGGCGACCAGCGGCCCCGCACCCTGTTCCAGTGTGGACAGCACGAGGTCCGGGCGGAACTCCTCGGCCACGGCCAGCAACCCCTCGGCCATCTCCTCGCCGAACAGGCCGAGCCCGCCGCGGGCCGGGCGCGGTTCGCCGGGCGGTGTGGTGTTGATGGCGTGGCTCGCCGCCATGAACTCGGCCCAGACGTCCCGGTCCGGGCACGGGTCCACGACGTTCAGCCCCGCCCGGGTCACCGCCGCCGCGGCGGCGCCGTTGTTGGCGAGCAGCACCTCGTGCCCGGCGGTACGCAGGGCCCACGCGAGCGGGATCGTCGGCAGGAACATGCCCGACCCAGGCGTGGCCATGGCCAGTACCCGCACGGCTACCGCACTGGAGTGGGGCCGACGCGCCGCACGGACCAGCCGTGGTGCAGCGCGGTCGACAGCAGCTGGTCGGAGTGGTCGGCCTCGACCCGCAACGCCACGTCGTCCCGCTGGGCCGAGACGGCGACCACGCCGGACAGCACCCGCCAGTCGACGGACCGGGGTCGGCCACCACATGCGGGTGGCGCCACCACCACGTCGACGGTCGCCGTTACCACGGGCAGCTCGTCCGTGGTCTCGACCGTCCCGGTGAGCCGGCCGGACTCGATGCGGTAGGTGCGGGAGGCGTGCGCGCGAGTGATCGATTCGCGGTGGTCGGTGAACACGACCGCGCCCCCGGCACCTGCCACCTCCGCGATGATCTCCGCGAGCACGCCGTGCGCGTCAGCGTCGAGGCCGGACCACGGCTCGTCGAGCACGAGCAGCTCGGGGTCGACGAGCAGCGCCTGCGCCAGCGCGACCTTCTGCGCGTTGCCCTTCGACAGCATGCGGATCGCCGAGTCCTTGCCGCCGACGAGCGCGAGCCGCTCGACCAGGTCGTCGGCGCGGGCGGCGGCCGCCCTGGTGCCCAGCCCGCGCACCCGCCCCAGGTGGGTGAGGTAGGACATGGCGGACATCCGCTCGTTGGGCGGGAACCGGTCCGGCACGTACCCGACGACCCTCGGCCGCCCGCTCACCGTGCCCCGGCTCGGCCGGGACACCCCGACGGCGATGCGCAGTAGCGTGGACTTGCCCGACCCGTTGCCGCCGACCAGCGCGTTCACCTGCCCGGACGGCAGCTCCAGGCCGACGTCCCGCAGGATCCACGCCCCGCCCCCGTACCGCTTGCCGATGTTGTCGAGAACCAGCAACTGCACTCCCTACCTCGACTGACTCCGGTCCAGGCCACCGGACTCTCCCTCGGTACCCACTTCAGCACACTCGGTGATGAACACGTACAGCCGGTCCAGTCCGTTCTCGATCGTGCCGCCGTCCAGCGAGCTGACCGACAACCGCAACTGGTGCGCACCGCCACCGTCCGCGTAGAACCACGTCATCGGGGTCCACAGCACGCCGTGCCGGGCGGCCGAGCGGGCCAGCGCCGCCGTCCCGGCCTCGAACGGCACGGTCACGACCGCGAAGTACCCGCCCTCAGGCGCGTTCCAGCTCACCCCGCCGACGTCCGCGAACCGGCGGGCGAGCCCGGACAGCAGCGTCCGGCGGTTGTCCGTGTAGGCCGCGATCTGCCGTTCGTTCGCCGTGCGCAGGCTGCCGCCGTGCGCCAGCAGCGCGCCGCCGACCACCGCCTGCGCGATCGGCGACGTGTTCACCGTCAGCATGCTCTTGATCTTCGACAGTTCGTCGGCGAGCAGCGTCACGCGGCCGTCGGCGGTCCGGACCCGCTGGTCGGCGACCAGGTAGCCGACGCGGGCGCCGGGCAGCACGGTCTTCGCGAACGAGCCCAGGTAGACCACCTGCCCGCCGGCGTCGAGCCGCTTGAGCGTGGGCAGCGGCCGCGCCTCGCCGGTGAACAGCCCGTACGGGTTGTCCTCCAGGAGCAGCACGTCCTCCCGGGCCGCGACGTCCAGGAGCGCCCGCCGGGTGGCGAGGTCCATGCGGACACCGGACGGGTTGGCGAAGTCGGGCATCACGTAGCAGGCCCTCGGCCGCAGCCCGGCCGCGCGGGCGGCCCGGATGGTGGCGGTGAGGTCGGCCAGGTCCACGCCGGCGGGCCCGCTCGCGACGGGCAGCACCGGCATGTCGACGAGCCGCGCGGCGCCGGTGAGCCCGACGTAGGTGGGTGCGACGGCGAGCAGCACGTCCCGCTCCGTGGCCCGGAGCGCACGCAGCACCAGGAACATCGCCTCCTGGCACCCGACCGTCACCACCACTGCCTCGGGATCGGCGTCGATGCCCTCGTCGACCGCCAGGGTCCGCGCGACCAGTTCGTGGACGATCCCCTTGGTGCGGCCGTACTGGCAGAGGGTGCGGCGCACCTGCTCCTCGGTGAACCCACGCTCCCCGGACAGGAACGCGCGGTACCGGGTCAGGTGGTCGTGGATCGCGTCGATGTCGAAGAACCGCTCGGTGGGGCGGCCCGCGGCGAACGACACGGCGTCCGGGTAGCGCTCGGCGATCTCGTTGAGGAAGTTCATCGAGGTCAGCTGCGGGTCCTCGAGGCTCCCGTGCAGGTCCGCGGTCGCGAGCCCGGGGGCGGCCAGGCCGGTGTGCTCACTCATGACCGCACCCGCCCAGCCGGGCCCGCAGCGCCCGCGCCGCAGCCACGTCCGCGCACCCGGCGAGCAGCATCGCCTCGCACAGCTCCTCCCGCAGCGCCACCAGCACCGACTCCGCGCCGGGTGCGCCTCCGGTCGCGAGCCCCAGCAGCAGCGGGCGGCCGACGAGCACGCCGGACGCGCCGAGCGCGAGTGCCCGGAGCACGTCGGTGCCGGTCCGGATGCCGCTGTCGACCAGCACCTGGCACCGGTCGCCGACCGCGGCCGCGACCTCGGGCAGCGCGTGCACGGCGGCGGGCGCGCCGTCGAACTGGCGGCCACCGTGGTTGGAGACCACCACCGCGTCGGCGCCGTGGTCGGCCGCGGTCCGCGCGTCCTCCGGGGCCAGCACGCCTTTCACGACCAGTGGCAGTCGCGTGCGTGCCCGCAGCCGGTCGAGGTCGTCCCACGACAACCCAGGCGCGAACTCGGCGGCCGTGTGGGTGGCGATGGCCGACGTGCCCGCGGCGCGGTCGTGGGCCGCGGTCGGCCCGTCGCCGAGGTTGACCGGCCCGATCTCCTCGGGCAGCGCGAAGCCGTTGCGCACATCCCGCGGGCGCCGGGCCATCACCGGCACGTCGACCGTGACGACGAGCGCCCGGCAGCCCAGCTCGTCCGCCCGGTCCACCAGCTCGTCGGTGCGAGTGCGGTCGCGCAGGCAGTACAGCTGGAACCACGTCTCGGCGCCGGCCGCCAGGACGTCGGCGAAACGGCAGCTGCTCAGGGTGCTCAGCACCAGCGGCACCCCGGCGGCACGCGCGGCCCCGGCCATCGCGACCTCGCCGCCGGGGTGCACGAGCCGCTGGTACGCCATGGGCGCCACCGCGACCGGCAGCGCGGCCGGGGTGCCGGCCAGCAGCGCCCGTGGGTCGGGCTCGACCACACCGGTGAGCACCCTCGGCGTCACGGTCACCCGCGCGAGCGCCGCCGTATTGGCGGCGAGCGTCGTCTCCGCCCCGCTGCCGCCCATGACGTAGTCCCACATCTCGCGGGACAGCGTGGCGGTGGCCGCGTCCGTCACCGGCTCCGCTCCGCCTCGACCGCCTGATACAGCGCCCGGATGTTGCCGCTGCCGAACAACGTCGCCCCCACCCGCTCGATGACCTCGAAGAACAGGGTGCCGCGCGGGTGTGTCGTGCGCGTGAAGATCTGGTACAGCTGCCCGCCGTGGTCCTCGTCAGCCAGCACGCTCAGCTCGCCGAGCTCCGCGACCGAGTGGTGCAGCGGGGTGAGCCGCTCCGCCAGCAGCCGGTAGTAGGCGGGCGGGGTGGTGAGGAACTCAACCCCGCCGCGGCTCATCGTCCGTACCGAGCCTGCGATGTCGGCGGTGCGGAACGCCACGTGCTGCACGCCCGCGCCCGCGTGGTTCTTGACGAACTCGTCGATCTGCCCGGGATCGGCGGTGGTGTCCGGCTCGATCAGGGTGAGCGTGACCGTGCCCGACGGGTTCCGCACGACCTTCGAGTTCATCGCCTGCGTGCCGACGACGATCTTCTCCTCGAACGTCATGCGGAAGTCGAGCACCTCCTCGTAGAACGCGACGGTGGCGTCGAGCTGCGCCGCCTCCAGGCAGACGGCGAAGTGGTCGATCTCCAGCAGGCCGGTGTCCGGATCGGGCGCGCCGCCGGTGGCCCGCAGGCCGGGCAGGTGCCGGACCGGCAGGCCGGCGTCACGCTGCACGAACGTGTGCACGACATCGCCGAAACCGAGCACCGACGCGGTGACCACGCCCTCGGCACGGGCCGGTGCGTGGACCGGCCGGGCGCCGCGACGGACCGCCTCGGTGAACGCCGCCGCCGCGTCGGTGGTGCCGAGCGCGATGTCCGCGACGCCGTCGCCGTGCTGGGTGACGTAGACCGCGGCCGGGTGGTCGTCGGTCCGCGCGGCGGTCAGCACCACGCGGATCGCGTCGCGGCCCAGCGCGACCGACCGCTGGTGCTCGTCGGCGGACCGCGCGTACACCGCGAGCCCGTAACCTCCGGCGAGCCGGTCCCCGGCGGCGTCGAGGTCCCCGACGTAGCAGCGGACGTGGTCCAGCCACGTGTCCGGCAACGGCTTCCTTGTTTCCTTCATGGTGTTCTCCCCCATCCGAGACCGCGCTCACGCGGTCATTCCCGAGCCGACTCCCGTGCCGACTCCATCGCGGCCACCAGACTGTTCGGCCGCATGTCGGTCCAGTCCTCCTCGACGTGGTCGAGGCAGTCCTGGCGGGCCGCCGGGCCGTGCACGCTCACCCACCCGGCGGGCACCTCGGCGAACGTCGGCCACAGCGAGTACTGGCCCTCGTCGTTGCGCAGCACCAGATAGCTCGCGTCCTCGTCCTCGAACGGATTCGTCATCGGTCCTCTCCCTCCAGTTCGGCCAGCCGTGCCGCCAGGACCGCGCCGATGCGGGCGAGGGCGGCAGTGGTCGTCATCTCCTCGTGGGTGCACGGCACGTCGTGCCGCTCGACCGCACCGGTCACGTACGCGGACCAGGCGTGCGCCGACAGCGCGGCCGTGCGCCCTTCCGTGGCGGCGATGTGCGTCAGGCCGCCGTGGAACACGCCGGGGCGGAAGCCGAGCCCGGCCCGGACGTGGTCCAGGTATACCGCCGTCAGCCGCTCGACCAGCTCGTCGCCGAGGCGGAAGGCCCCTGTCTCGGCGACCACCGCCGCGGTCACCTCGGCACGCGACGGCACGGGCGGCGGCGGTTCGGCGGGCGGGTAGGCGTCCAGCACGGCGAGCAGCCCGACCTCTTCCCCCTCGGCCTGCAGCCGGACCGCCATCTCGTGCGCGACGAGACCACCGAACGACCACCCCACCAGGTGGTAGGGGCCGTGCGGGCGCACGGTGCGGATCAGGTCCACATACCGTGCGGCGAGCGCGGGCACGGTCGCAGGCGACCCGGCCTCGGTCAGGCCGGGTGCCTGCAGGCCGTGGACCGGGTGTCGACGGTCGAGGTGGTGGCCGAGGCCGGCGAACGACCACGCGAGCCCGCCCGCGGGGTGGACGCAGAACACGGGTGCCGCCTGCCCGCCCGCGCGGATCCGCAGGAGCGGGCCGAGGCCGGTCTCCTGGCCCGCACCGTCGTCGAGCGCCGAGGCGAGCCCCGCGACCGTCGGAGTCGCGAAGACGCGGTGCAGCGGCAGGTCGGCGCCCAGGTCCGCACGAAGGCGGTCGATCAGGCGGGCCGCCGCCATCGAGTGGCCGCCGTGGTCGAAGAAGCTGTCGTGGACGCCCACCGGCGCGCCGAGGACCTCCTCGAACACCTGCCGCAGCACGGCCTCCGTGCCGCTCGCCGGTGCCGCGCCCGCCGGTGCGCCACTCGCGGGCGCGGGCAGGCGGCGGCGGTCGAGCTTGCCGTTCGGGGTCACCGGGAACTCGTCGAGCACCACGACGTGCGCGGGCACGAGATGGCTCGGCAGGGTCTCGCTCAGCGCGCCGCGCAGCCGGTCGCCGGTGGCCGCACCCGTGACGTAGGCGGTGAGCGCCTGCTCGCCGTCGCCGTCCAGTCGGGCGAGCACGGCCGCCCGCGTGACCCCGGGCTCGGCGAGCAGCGCGGCCTCGACCTCCGCGGGCTCCACCCGGAACCCGCGGACCGACACCTGGTCGTCGGCGCGGCCCGCGAAGTGCAGGCGGCCGGTGCG
>NZ_JBARWZ010000217.1:0-41167 GCF_049647105.1 Actinophytocola sp. | reverse complement strand
CCCGCGCTCGGGCCGCCAGTGCTGCCGGGCGTCGGGCCGCCGTTGCCGGACACGCCGGAACCAGGGGTGCCGTTGCCAGATCCGCCGGAGCCGGGGCCGCCGGGCGTCGAGCTGCCGCCAGTGCTGCTGCCGGGACCGCCCGGGCTGGAGCTGCCGGGCGTCGAACCGCCCGGAGTGGAACCGCCGGGGCTGCCCCCGGGCGAACCGCCAGGCGTGGAACCAGGACTGCCACCTGGGCTCGAGTAACCGCTGGGCGAGCTGGGCGCGGGCCCACCAGGCCGAGGGCCGCCACCCGAAGGCGACTGGGAAGGCGCACCACCCTGCTGGCCACCCGAGTAACCACTCGGCCCGCTCTGCTGCGGCCCATCGCCCGGACCCGACATGGGGAGGCGCGGAGGCGCGCTCGACCCAGGTGAGTTCGAGCCGGCCGGGCCGTCCGGCGGCGGAGTGAGACCACTGGCCGAGGTGCTGTCCGGGCTCCGGGTCCCCGGCGTGGCCGGGGCAGGCGAGCCACCGGGACCGTCAGGCGAGTTGGACGGCGACGGAGACGGAGACGGTGAGGGCGACGGTGATGGCGATGGCGGAGATGACGGTGGGCCGCCGGGGCCACCGGGGGGAGTGCCGGGCCCGGTGGGCGGGATGTTCGAGCTGTCCGGGGTGGAGACGTTCGGCGTGTCGAAGTGCGTCTTCGCACCGCCGATGCCGCCGCCGAAACCACCGGAGACACCGGCCCTGAGCAGGTCGCCGCCGGTGATGTCCTGGCCGGTGATCGCGGCGGTCGCGACGGTGGACGCGACACCTTCGACGCCGCCGCGGACGGCGCCTTCCGCGATGTTGCCGCCGAGGCCGGTCGCCCTGGTCGGGACGAAGTCGAGGCCGCCGCCGATGGCGCCGGAGATCGCGCCCGAGAGGGCGGCGTTGCCGGTCTTGTTCCAGTCCCAGCTGGTGCGGTCGCCCTTGGCCATCTGCAGGCCCTGGATGGCGACGTCGATGCCGACCTCGATCAGGACCTCTTTGAGGATCGCCATGATCAGGCGGCGGAAGATCATCTGAACGGTGATGCGGGTGGCGGCCTGGGCGATCGGGATGCCCGCGGTGGACGCGCCGAAGGTGCCGAAGGCGGCGGCGATCAGTGCGGCGATCTCGATCGCGAGCATGATCAGTGCGGCGATGATCGAGTACTTGGCGTACTCCACCTCGAGCGCGCAGTTGTCACACGAGCCGCCGAGGCCGTCGCAGGCCTCCTGCAGCCCGGTCAGGTACGCCTCGGAGCCCTCGACGAACGTGTTCCAGTACCGTTCGAAGGCGTCGGCGGCCTGCCCGTCCATCCCGGCCATCGCCTGGTCCGCCGCGGTCTTCGCCTGCGTGATGACCTCGCCGATGTCGACGCCCCCCGCGCGCCAGGCGTCCCCGAGGGCACGAAGCTTGTCCTCGTCGCCTTCCGGCCAGCTCTCCCCGACGACGATGGGGAACAGCCAAGTGATCTCTGATGGGATGGTGATCGACAACTGCTCAGCCTTCCATCGCCCGGTAGCCGTCGGTGCTCTGGTCTTCGACGTTCTCGTACGAGTTGGCCGACTCCTCGAGCGCGGTCTTTATCGCCTGTAACGCCTCGGCGAGCGAGCCGAACGCGTCACGTACCTTCTGTGAGTTCGGCACGTAGTCCTTGGCGAAGGACTGGCCGGACTCGTCGTTGCCCCAGCACTGACCCTGCGCGTCGAGGGCGCTGCCGAGCGTGGTCCCCGCCTGGCTCAGTGCGTCCCCGGAGCTGCCGAAGCCACTGGCTCCACGCCGGAGCCGGTCAGTCTGGACATTGAATCCGTCAGGCATGGGCGCCTAGTCCCTCCCATAGATGCTGTCGCTGCTGTCGTCGTCCTCGTCCCGCCTCGATGCGGGCCGCGACGGACGGTCGTCGTCCGGGCCCGGGTCATCGACGGCGGGTGGGCGCAGCAGGTCGGTGAACGACGGTGCGCCCTCGAAGAGGTTGGACAGGTCCGGGGTGTCCTCGGTGAGAGGGGCCAGCGCGCCGTCGACCTGTTCCCGCGCCGACCGGGCCGCGGACTGCGAGGTCTGCAGCACCGCCTTGGCCAGGGTCTCCGGCGTGTACCGGTCGAACGCCGCCCACGAGAACTCGAGGTTGGTGAGCACGCCTGCCGGGTTCACCTCGGCACGCACCAGGCCGTCCTCCGACGTTGCCTTGCCGGTGACCGCGTTGGCCTTGGCCTGCGCGTCGGCGAGGTCGGCGGTGCGGCGCCGCAGGTCGCTCATCAGCGCGGCGACGTTCTCGCGCATGGCAGCGTTGCGCGCTTCGAGCTGCGCCCTGCGGTCGTCGTGTTCGGACATCGTCTGCTTCCCCCTCGCGGGACTGTCACGGGCTCCGACGCACGGAAGCCCGATTTGGATTCACGGATCCGCCAAAATTTTCTGGCGTCGTGTGCCGCGCGGCTACAGCTTCACACACCGCACATCTTGCCGGGGCCGAAACCCGCGTCCCGGGGCACCCGGTTCTACCAAGATCGTCCGTGCGTCCGCGATGCGGGTGCGGTTGGCACTCGGCTGACGACGCGGGGAATGACAAGACTGTTTCTCCGTGGGTTTGCCGGGCAGGCTCGGTACCTCATCGATTCGCGGGGGAGCGGACGTGACGGGCAGCGAGATCGACCGTGAGCAGCGGTACCTGACGGCGCTCTACGCGTACCTCGACGAGTTGCGGACCGAGGCGGTCACGCGGGTGGACGCCGAGGACGAGGACACCTCCGCCATCTGGCGTGCCGAGGTGACGCGCCTGGCCGCGGTCGAGGACGGGCTCTGCTTCGGGCGGCTCGACATGCTGGACGGCCGGACCTTGTACATAGGCCGCCTTGGGGGATGGCCTGGCGCATGCTGATGCGGAGGTGTCCCACCAGGTCGATGACGATCGTCGGCGACCTGGCCCAGACCGGTGCCCCGGCGGGCGCGTCGTCGTGGGATCTGATGCTGCGGCCGCACGTGGCCGACCGAGGGCGGCTCGCCCAGCTGACCGTCAACTACCGCACCCCGGCCGAGATCATGGCCGCCACCGAGGACCTGCTCGCCGTGCACCACCCCGGTCTGCGGCCGCCGACGTCGGTCCGGTCAGCCGGGGAGACGCCGTGGCGGATGCGTGCCCCCGTGACCGAGGTCGCCGAAGTGCCGCACGCGGGCGGGCGGCTCGCGGTGATCGCGCCGCAGGAGCACCTCGACGCGCTGGCCGAGACACTTCCCTGGCCACACCGGCGGATCTGACGGGCAAGGTGGTGCTGCTGACGCCGGCCCAGGCGAAGGGACTGGAGTTCGACGCGGTCCTGATCGCCGACCCGGCGGCCATCATCGCCGCGAACCCGTTGGGGCACAACGATCTCTACGTCGCGATGACGAGGGCAACCCGCGGTCTCGGTGTGGTGCACCCGGGACCGCCGCCCGCCGAGCTGTCGGCGATGCGGGAGATCCGGACATGACGCGCGGGTCCCCGATCGCCTGCTGGTCCCGCTGATCAGCGGTGTGTTCGCAGGAGCCGGATGACCTCGTCGTCGCTGACCTGGCGGAAGTCGGCGTACGCCTGGCCAACCGTGTAGAAGTACGGCGGTGAGTGCAGGGACACGAGCTCGTCGGCTTCCCCCGCGAGGTCGCGTTCGGCCTGGTCCGAGCAGGTCGGCACGGCGAGGACGACCCGCAGCGGCCGGTGCTCCCGCAGCCACCGCAGCGCGGCGCGGGCCGTGACGCCGGTGACGAGGCCGTCGTCGACGACGATCACCTCGCGGCCTTCGACGGCCGGCGCGGGCCGCCCGTCCCGGTACCGGCGGGCGTGGCGGTCGATCTCAACACGCTCGCGGCGGATCGCGCCTGCCAGATCGGCCTCGGTGACCCCCAGGTCGGCCAGCGTCGGCCGGTCGAGCACCGGCGCCCCGTCCTCGGCGAGCGCGCCGAGGACGAACTCGGGCTGCCCCGGCGCGCCGATCTCGCGGGTGACCACGATGTCGAGGTCCCCGCCGGTGGCCGAGGCGACCTCGGCGGCGACCGGGACGCCGCCGGGCGGCAGCGCCAGCACCAGCGGCCGGTCCTGTCGGATGTGCCCCGCGAGCGCGCCCGCCAGTTCACGACCCGCCTGCTCCCGGTCGACGAACCTCGTGGTGGTCCGCAGCGTCGTTGCGGGCGATCTACCTGCGGTCGGGCACATGGGTACCGGGTAACCGGCAACGCCCCGGGGTAACCCCCGTGCGGCCGGGCACCTGCTGGATCGCTTCAGACGGTCAGGTCAGCGGTCGTCGTCCTGCTGGTCGTCGTCATGACCTGGCTGGTCCGCCACGGGTTCTTTCGGCGGCTGACCAGCCAGTTCGTTGACCAGTTCATCGAAGATCGGCGTGGTCATCACGCTCTGTTCGGACATGGTTCCTCCCCGTTCCCCTGTCGAGCGTGGACGCTCCCACACGTCACGCTCGAACAGGACATTACTGCGCCTTTGGTCGCCGGTGTCAAGTGGACCGGACACCGCGGCGCATATCGGCCACTGCGCGGCCGAGGACGATCACGCAGGATGGCGCGTGTGACTGCCTTATCCGGTGTGGTGATCGCCGACTTCGGCCGTGTGCTCGCCGCGCCCTACGCCACCATGCTGCTCGCCGACCTCGGCGCCGACGTGATCAAGGTCGAGCACCCGGACACCGGCGACGAGACCCGCGCCTGGGGCCCGCCGTTCGCGGGCGACGACGCGACGTACTTCCTGGCCGTGAACCGCAACAAGCGGTCGGTGGCCATGGACCTGAAGCGCGACACCGAACGGGTGCGGGAGCTGCTGCGCACCGCGGACGTGCTCGTGGAGAACTTCCGCCCCGGCACGATGGCGCGGCTCGGCCTGTCCTACGACGAGGTCCGGGAGCTGAACCCACGGCTGGTGTACTGCTCGGTCAGCGGGTTCGGCACGGGGGAGGGTGCCACGCTGCCGGGCTACGACCTGCTGTTGCAGGCGGTGGGCGGGCTGATGAGCGTCACCGGCCCGGCGCCGGGGCAGCCGGTGAAGACGGGGGTGGCGCTGGTCGACGTGCTGACCGGCCTGCACGCCGCGGTCGGCATCCTGGCCGCGCTGCGCGAGCGGGAGACCAGCGGTGATGGGCAGGTGGTCGAGGTGAATCTGCTGAGCTGCCTGCTGTCCAGCATGGTCAACCAGAGCGCGGGCTACACGATGGGCGGGGTGGTGCCGGGGATCATGGGCAACCGCCACCCGTCGATCGCACCGTACGAGGTGTTCGCGACCGCCGACGTGCCGATGGTCCTCGCGGTCGGCAACGACCGGCAGTTCGCGCGGCTGTGCGAGGCGCTCGACCTGCCGGTGGAGCCCCGATTCGCCACGAACGCACAACGGGTAGCGCACGTCGGTCCGCTGGTCGCCCTGCTGACCGACCGGCTCGCCACCCGCACCGCGGGGGAGTGGTTCGACCTGCTGACCCCGCTGGGCGTCCCGTGCGGCCCGGTCAACGACGTGGCGGGCGCGTTCGCGCTGGCCGACCGCCTCGGCCTGTCGCCGACGGTGCCACTCGACGGCCTCGACATGGTGGCCAACCCCATCGGCCTGTCCCGCACCCCACCCGAGTACCGCCGCCGCCCACCGAAGCTGGGCGAACACAACGAGGAGCTACGGTGACGACATCTCGGCGAGCCGCTGCTGTTCAGTGACCATTTCGCGCGAACAGGACAGCGCCAGGCAACCGCCCCGCCGGGTCGAGGCTGACACTGGCCTCGACCGTGAAGCCCGCCTGGTGCAGCCATGCCGTCACGCGGGCGGGTGGGCGGCGGTGGACGTGCACGTTCATCGGGTGCCCGCCGTAGCCGTCGGTCTTCAGGGTGGAGCCGTTGCCATCGTGGAAGCCGAGCGCCAGCACACCTCCCGGCCGCAGCACGCGCCCGAAGTGCGCGAACACGGCGGGCACCGCGTCGTCGGGGGTGTGGATCAGGGACCACCACGCGATCAGCCCGGTGAGGGAGTCGTCGGCGAGGTCGAGGTCGGTCATGGAGCCCACCTCGAACCGCGCGTCGGGGTGGTCGGCGCGAGCCACCTCGACCATCGCGGGTGACAGGTCGATGCCGAACGCGGCCACGCCGAGTTCACGCAGGAACGCGGTCACGTGGCCCGGTCCACAGCCGACGTCCGCCACCGGGCCGCCACCCGCCGCCAGCACGAGGTCGGCGAACAGCCGCACCATCGCGCGCATGTACGGCCTCGTCTCGAGACTGTCGCGCACCTGGTCGGCGAAGGCGGCCGCGACCGTGTCGTACGACGTCCTCGTGTCCCCCAGCCAGCTCATGATGGGACAATAGGGCCTGTCCCATGGATCTTTGTGGAAGGGTCTGGGCCTGATCAACAGTGACCTCAGGGGCACGTGACGGCACCCAGCCACCAACCGGCTGCGGTCCGCGGCTGTCGTTGGGTCGGGACCAACACTTCAATTCCGCGGAGGCGGACCAGCGTTGGTGATGTCGTAGGCCAGCCACGCGGCGGCGAGCCCGGCGGCGATGCTCACGACCACGTTCATCGCGGCGTAGAGGTACGCCTTCCGCTCGGCGAGGCGCAGGGTCTCGTAACTGAACGTGCTGTAGGTGGTCAGTGCCCCGCAGAAACCGGTGCCCACCAGCGCGAGCACGGTGCCGGGGAGTGCGGTGCCCGCACCGGCGAGTGCACCGAGCACGAGGCTGCCGGCCAGGTTCACGGTGAGGGTGCCCCACGGGAACAGGCTGTCGTGGCGGGACTGGACCAGCCGGTCGGTGAGGTAGCGCAGCGGCGCCCCGACCGCCGCGCCAAGGAACACCAGGACGGCGGTCACGCGACCGCCCACCGGGTGGACCGGACACCGGCGAGCACCGCGAGCATCGCGCAGACCAGAGTGCCCCCGAGGTAGAGGAAGGCGGTACCGACGGTGCCGGGGCGCAGCAACCCGTGGATCTCGACCGCGTAGGTGGAGAACGTGGTGAACCCGCCGAGGAACCCGACGCCGAGGAACGGCCGGGTCAGCCGGTGCGCCGCCCACACGTCGGTGACGAGGACCATCAGGACACCGATGAGGAAACAGCCCGCCACGTTGGTGACGAACGTGGCCAACGGGAAGTGCCCCGGCGGGGTGGGCAACGCGACCGAGAGGCCGTAGCGGGCGAGGGCGCCGAGGCCGCCGCCGAGCGCGATCACGCAGAGCACCGGCAGGTGCGCGCGTGCCGGAACTCGCGGGTCCGCGTCGGGATCGATCGGCTCGGTCATGGTCGGCTGGCACGATACCCGTCGGCGCTCACTCCGGCCGTTGCGCTGGGAGGTCGGCCACGAAGCCCGCCACGGCGTCGCAGAACGCGTCGCACTCGGTGTCGGTGATCTCCAGGCTCAGCGCGATCATGCCGCGGCGGGCCAGGTGGAAGCCCCTGGCGAGCATGTCCAGGTGGAACAGCTCCCGCAGTGCCGGGGCCGGGCGCAGGTCCCGGGGCGAGGTGATCGGGCCGGGTCCGAAGTGGACCGTCAGCATGCTGCCCAGCCCGGTCCACACCAGCGCGGTGCCATCGGCGATCGCGTCGAGCCGGGTGCGCAGCCGTTCGCCCCGCTCGAACAACGCGCGGGCGGCCGACGGCGGGAACAGCTCCGTGAGGCCCGCGTACCCGGCCGCCATGCTCAGCACGTTGTTGTTGAACGTCCCCGCGTGCGCCACGTGGCCGGGGCGGCGGGGGTCGTACATCGCCATCACGTCCGCGCGGCCGCCGAACGCGCCGAACGTCATGCCGCCGCCCGTGTACTTGCCGAGCGTCGTCATGTCCGGGGTGATGCCCAGCAGCTCCTGCATGCCACCGGCCGACATCCGGGACGTCATCACCTCGTCGAAGATCAGCAGCGCGCCGGTCTCGTCCGCGCGCTCGCGGAGGTAGGCCAGGAAGGCGGGGTCGGCGGGCAGGCATCCGCCGCTGCCCAGCACCGGTTCCACCAGGATCGCGGCCAGGTCGGCCGCATGCCGGTCGATCACCGACGCCGTCTCGGCCACGTCGTTGTACTCGGCCACCACGAACCGGTGCGGCACGTTCAGCGGGAACGCGCTGTCGCCGAAGGACAGTACGGAACCGTGGTAGGCACCCGTGAACACGAGCACGGTGCCGCGGCCAGTGTGCGTGGTCGCGGTCGCCAGCGCCAGCAGGTTCGCCTCCGTGCCGGAGTTCGTGAACCGGACAAGTTCGAGGCTCGGGAACCGTTCGCACAGCACGGCCGCGAGGCGGGCCTCGTCCGGGCCGTGCGCGCCGTAGTTCCAGCCACCGTCCAGTGCCGCCTCGACGGCCCCGCGGATCACGGGGTTGTTGTGGCCGTACAGCCCTGCCGTGTAGTCGCCGAGCAGGTCGACGTAGGTGTGCCCGTCCAGGTCGGTCAGGCGGCAGCCGTCCGCGCTCGCCATCGTGAGTGGGAACGGCTGGTAGAACAGCGTTGTCCGCGTGTTGCCGCCCGGCAGGTGCGCGGCTGCCTCCTCGTGCGCGGCACGGCTTGCCGGGTTGTCCTCGGCGAACCGCGCCCGCGCCGCATCGAGTGCCTTGTCGAGCGTCACGTCAGGCGGCCTCGGGGAAGAACCGGTTCCTGATCCTGGCGATCGTCCGGAAGTCCGCACTGGACACGTCGTCCATGGAGATCTCCGTGTCCAGTTCGGACTCGATCAGGTACAGGAGCTCGACGAAGTGCATCGAGTTGAGGACGCCGGTGAGCACCAGGTCCTCGTCCTCGCCGATCGGGCCGCTGTCCGGGCACTTCGTGTGCAGGAACTCGGTGATGAACGTCGGCACACTCATGATCACTCCTTGACGGGGTTGATCCGGACGGTGACGGGGAGGTCGCAGCCGTGGCGAGCCACCCGGCCGCCGACCGACAGTGCCGTCGGCACCAGGCGGTTCGTGCGCAGGGCGACCGACGGGTCGGTCAGCAGGGGGTTCGCGCCAGGCACCCTGGCCGCGAACAACGAGAAGACCGGGTCGACGATCTTGGTCTCGCCGTCGTCGTCGGTGACCTCGACCCACGCGTGCACCAGGTCGAGCATGCCGACGATCCACCCGATCCTGGTGGTCGCCGCGTAGCCCGCGTCCCGGCAGCGGCGTGCCAGGTAGCGGCTCGCCGACTCGCACGTCGCCACCCGCCGCGACGTCACCAGCGACTCGTCCTCCCGCAGGGCGTCCGGCAGCTTCACCCACCGCACCCCGAGTCCGGCGAACTCCTCGACGAGCCCGCGCAGCGCGGGCGACCGCAGCGGAACGGCCCTGCCCTCGGTGCGGATCGTCGCGGTGACCGCCGACGCGCGGACCACGTCGTGCGCGGGCGGCGGGGTCACGGTGCCGCCGTACCGGTCCGGTCGCGGCACGGCCAGAACCGTGTCCGCGCACGCGCACTCCGTCGTGAGGGTGAACGCGAGCGTGCGCGGCGACAGCAGTGCGTTGGCCGAGCCGCGCATCCATCGCAGCGAGAACGCGAACGCCTGCTCCGGCACCGTGGCGCCGGTGCCGGAGTGCAGGCCGAGGTTGAACAGGTCACGACCGTCGAACCGGTCGTCGCGCACGGTCAGCCCGCCGTTGACGAGCGCGTCGATGGTCCGGTCGTCGCAGCCGAGCAGCTGCGCGGCCGTGGCCCGGTCGGTGTCGGGGACGTGGTGCTCCGGCGGGATGAGGTACATCCCGTCGACGGACAGCTCCGTGTTCATGACGCCGGTCACGACGCCACCTTCACGGGGCAGTCGCGCCACATCGTGCGCACCACCGCACCGGTCCGCAGCACGTACTCGTCGCGCAGCGACCAGCCAAGCAGCTCGTTGATCCGGACCTGCTCCTCACCGGCGGAGGTTTCCAGGTAGCCGGGCAGGCCGAGCTTGTCCGCCCGCGCCTGCCCCGCACGCAGCAGTGCGTACCCGACGCCGGGGGCGTCGTCCCGCCTGCCGAGCACCGCGTACCAGACGTGCGGTTCCTTGGGCTTCAACCGTTCCAGGTCGTTCGAGATGCGCACGCAGCGCGCCACGGCGACCGGCCCGGCGAACAGGCAGGAGAAGGACCGCAGCACCCACCCCCACCACGGGGTGGGCCGCTCGCCGTGCTCGTAGGAGATCATCACCCCGTCGAGCCGGTCACCGCGGACCGCGCCGAGCGCGAAACCCTTCTCCCACCGGCAGATCAGCAGCTCGGCCAGGTACAGCAGCGTCAGCGAGGTCTGCTTGCGCCACCCCGCGACGGTGCCGGCCGCCGCCCAGATCGTGCCGTCCCGGTAGGCGTGCGCAAGCAGCCGCGCCGCCCGCCACGTGTCACTCCACGCGAGGTCTCGCGTCTCCAGCCGCATGCCACACCCCTTTCTCAGGCCGCTGCCTTGTACACCGACCGCATCTTGTCTCTCAGGCGGCCGTACTCGGTGCGGGTGTCTGCTCCGCCTGCGGGAGGGCAGGCAGATCCTTCGCGATCTTGCGGATGTTCTTGACGTTCTCGACCAGCACGTCGATCGCCGGGATGCCCGCGTTCAGCGGCACGGCGGGCGCGCGCACGGCGGTGTCGATGTTCGTCAGCAGCTCCGGCAGGCAGCGCGGGAACAGCGAACGCACGAACCCGGCCCGCTGCCACTCGCGGCGCGTGCTGGCGATCGGGTTGCGCCACTTGACCTCACGCAGCCGGAACCGGTTGGCCC
Organism: Actinophytocola sp.; assembly: GCF_049647105.1. GTDB lineage: Bacteria > Actinomycetota > Actinomycetes > Mycobacteriales > Pseudonocardiaceae > Actinophytocola. The sequence continues at coordinate 30,492 of NZ_JBARWZ010000217.1, read as the reverse complement.
GCACGAGTCCGCGACGGAACTCCTTGTACGGCACCAGGTCGAGCCCGAGCCGCTCGGCGAGCTGCTCGTTCGTCACCGGCGTCACCGGGTAGCTGATCGGCCGGGGCGCCGAGGACAGCGCGTTGTTCAGCACCGCCCTGGACAGCACGTCGCTCGCGACCATCGGGTTCGTGCCGCCGAACTGGTAGGTCCTGCCCTGCTGCACCATGTGCCAGACCATGTTCCAGAACGAGTACTCCATGCCAGGGTCCTTGAACCGGGTGCCGGGGCCGCCGAGCGCGAACGGCGCCTGGTACACGTGGATCGGCACGCCGTCGTGGTTCATCTTCAGCGACAGGTGCTTCACGACGAACTTCATCTTGCTGTAGCCACAGAAGAAGAAGCTGGGGCGGTAGAAGTCGCGCAGCCGCGTGTAGACCTCGCTGCCGACCGAGCCGATCACGTGCAGGGTCTTGAACCGGCGGGTGAGGCAGAACTCGGCGAGCGTGACCGTCGGCAGCACCTTCTCCTGCCGGTACTTGGCGTACGGGTACTCGTGGGTGGTGGCGCCCGCGGCGTCGATCACCACGTCCACCTCGGACAGCAGCTCCTCGTACCGCGCCTCGGGAAGCCCCATCGACGGCTCGAGGTAGCTGCCCTCCAGCACCATGAGCTTGTCCGACTCCGGCAGTGCCATCTTGTACTTGCGGGCCTGGCGCGCGATCCGCGCGGCACCCGAGTTCGTCCCCTTGGGACGGACGAGCGCGTACACCTTGTCCACCCGCTCGTCCTCGAGCAGGTCGTGCAGGAAGTGCATGCCAACGAACCCGTTGCCGCCCAGCAGGAGCACGTTCTTGCGCTCGCCGTCCAGCCTGCGCGGCAGCGCCCGCGCCACGATCGTCGGATCGGCGGAGTAGCCGACCGACAACAGTTTTGGCCTGCCGGTGAGTAACGCGAGCCGGTCGCTGTTGTGCCGCAGTGAGATTCGCATGGGGGTACCGCCTGTTCAGTGAAGGGGATCGGGGAAAGCTTTCGCCACAGGCGGCTATGCCACGCGGCGGTCGAGGTGGCGCCAGAAGCGCTCCCGCAGCTCGCGCCGCAGGATCTTGCCGCTGGGGTTGCGCGGCAGTGAGTCGATTGTCTCGAAGCTGGACGGGATCTTGAAGTCGGCGATTCTGCCGCGCAGGAACGCGACGAGCGCACGGGTGGTCACGGTCTCGCCCGGTCTTGCCACCACGAAGCAGTGCACGACCTCGCCCCAGTGCTCGTGCGGGACGCCGACGGCGGCGGCCTCGAGCACCGAGGGGTGCGCGCTCACGGCGTTCTCGATCTCCGCCGGGTACACGTTCTCACCCGCGACGATGATGGTGTCCTTGATGCGGTCCCGGATGAACAGGAACCCGCCGTCGTCGAGGTAGCCCGCGTCGCCGGTGTGCAGCCAGCCGTCGACGAGCGTCGCCGCGGTGGCGTCGGGCAGACCCCAGTACCCGAGCATCGCGGCCGGGGTGCGCAGGCACACCTCACCGACTTCGCCCGAGGGCAGCGGGTTGCCGTCGCCGTCGACGATCCTGATGTCGACGCCGGGGTAGGGATGTCCGGCCGCCTGCATGCGCGGGCCGCCGGGCACGTGCTCCGACGGCGGCAGGCACACCGCGGTGTTCCCGCTCTCTGACAGGCCGTAGATCTGGGCGAACTCGCAGTCGAACGTCTCGATGGACCGGTCGAGCAGAGCCTCCGAGATCGGCGAGCCGCCGTAGACGACCTTGCGCAGTGACGCGAAGTCAGCGCGGCGCGGGCGTGGCGGCGCGAGCATCATCTGCATCTGCGCGGGCACCACGCACGCGGTGGTGATGCCGAGCTCACGGATGAGCCCCACGGCCTGGTGCCCGGCGAACACCGGCACGGACACCATCGTGATGCCCGCGCTGAAACCCTGGATCGACCACCACAGGCCACCGATGTGGAAGCCGGGGATGCCGATGAGGCTGACGTCGTCCGGCCGCCAGTCGATCCACTCGAGACCAGCCGAGGTGAGCGCTTCCTTGATGGCGAAGAAACTGCGGTGCGCCAGCACCACACCCTTCGGGTTGCCGGTCGTGCCGCTGGTGTAGACCTGCGCGATGGGCTGCGCGTCGTCGAACGCGGGCGCGAGGTCGTGATCGTCGGCGCCGCGCCACTGGCCGAGCGCGGGGATGGGCACGATGCGCCGCAGGCGGGGCAGGTCGGCCGTCAGCTTCGCGGTGACGTCGAGGAACTCGTCGTCGGCGAACAGGAGCGTGGCACCGGAGTCGAGCAGGATGTGGTGCACCTCGGCCGGGGTGAGCCGCCAGTTGATCGGCACCAGCACGGCGCCCGCCTTGGCGCAGGCGAACAGGATGTCGTAGTACTGCTCGGACTCCTTGCCGAGGTAGGCGACCCGGTCTCCTGCCTCCACACCGGACCGGTGCATGGCGTTCGCGGTACGGGTGCTGCGGTGGTGCAGGTCGGCGTAGGTGACCGTGCGGTCCTCGCAGATCACGGCGATGTGGTCCGGCGATGCGCCGGCGTGGTGCGCGACGATCTCGTGCACCGTCTTCGGAGTCACGCGGCCACCTCCCGCACGTACGCCAGAATCGCCGCCTCGGACACCAGGTCGGGGATGATGTTGGGGTCGACCTCGAGGCCGAACTCCTGTTCCAGTGCCAGGGCGAGCTGTACCTGGCGCAGTGAGCTCCAGCCCGGCACGGTCTCCGGCGAGAGCCGGGCAGGCAGTTCGCCCGGTGCGACCGACAACACCGACGCGATCACGTCGCGTACGCGCCCTTCTAACATGTGCATCCCAATCACAACCACGAGATCGACGAGCATCGTTGTCCGATGAGTAAACAGGTCCGAATCCATTGCGCGGTAACTGCTGTAGCAGTGGTCGCACAGCGGTTGTGTCCAGGTTGGACGACCTTGTGGCCGATCTTGCCCGGCCGTTATAACTCGACCCATGGTGACGCTCGGTCAGAATGCGGTTACAGCACTCCCGCCCGGCTCACGCTTGCCGCCGCTGATCCAGACCGCGTTGTTCATGACGGTCCGTCCACACCTGATGCGACACTTCCGGCGTCGCCTCGGCGACGTGTTCACCATGAGACTGCTGGGCCGCCAGGTGGTGGTGACGCTGTCGAGGCCAGAACACGTCCGCGAGATCTTCGCCGGCACCCCCGCGGTGTTCCACGCGGGCGAGGGCAACGAGATCCTCCGCCCGGTGATGGGCCCACGCTCGGTGATGATCACCGACGAGGACGAGCACCTGCGCACCCGCAAGCTGCTGATGCCCGCGTTCAACGGAGCGGCACTGCGTGGCTACGGCGACATGATGGCCGAGCTGGCCGACCGGAACGCGCAGGCATGGCCGGTGGCCCGTGGGTTCCCCGTACACGCGGCGATGAACGACGTGACACTGGAGATCATCCTGCGGGTGGTGTTCGGCATGGCCGACGGACCACGGCTCACCGAGCTGAGGCCGAGGATCCGTACCCTGACCGACATCGGTCCGCTGGAGGCGCTGGGCTGGGGCTACCCGGGCCTCGCGAAGTTCCCGCCGTGGCGCCACAGCCGGCACAATCTGCGCGAAGTGGACCGCCTGCTGTACGCGGAGATAGCGGACCGCCGGGCCGCACCGGACGTGACCACCCGAGGTGACGTGCTGTCCCGGCTGCTGAGCGTGCCGGGCACCGACCTGACCGACACCGAACTGCGCGACCAGATGATCACCCTGCTGCTGGCGGGCCACGAGACCACGGCGACGGCGCTCGCCTGGTCCTTCCACGACCTGGCGCGCAACCCGGCGGTGCTGGCCAGGGCACAGTCGGCAGCCGACACGGGTGACGAGGACTACCTCCAGGCGGTGGCGAAGGAGGCGTTGAGAAGGCACCCGATCATCCAGAACGTCCCGAGGGTCCTGACCGAACCGATCGACATCGCGGGCTACCGGCTGCCGGCCGGGACCATCGTCGCGGCGAACGCGACACTCGCCCACGACGACCCGGAGCTCCACGACGCGCCGGGGGAGTTCCGTCCGGAGCGCTTTCTTGGCAAGCCGTTGCCGCTCGGGTCGTGGATCCCCTTCGGCGGTGGCGTCCGGCGCTGCCTCGGGGCGGGCTTCTCACTCAAGGAGATGTCGGCGATGCTCCGCTCGATCCTCGTCCGGTATCACCTCCGCCCGGCCCGCGAGGCACCGGAGTTCGCGAAGCCACGCAACATCACGCTGGTCCCCAGCCGAGGCGCCCGCATCGTCGCGACGCCGCGAGGCTGACACGGTGGGGCACCTTCATGGCGTCGGGGGCGACTCCGGCTGCCAGCCAGGCGGCGGGTCCTCACCAACCCGTCCGTCCACGGCCTCCCGAAGCAGGTCGGCGTGCCCCGTGTGACGCCCGTACTCCTCGATCATGTCGCACACGAGCCTGCGCAGGCTGGCATGGTTGCCCTCACCGTCAGTCACGTGAGCCGCCTGGTCGAGCCCACCCGAGGCAAGTGCCGCGGCGAGTTTCGCGCGGGATCGCTCCACCGCGTCGTCCCAGTACGCGTACAGCTGCCCCGGCGTGTCGTCGGCGGCCGACGTGAACGGCCAGTCCGCGTGTGGCCACTCGGCGGTGTGCCACGGAGCGTCGAGCGCGGCGCCGGTCATCTTGGTGGCGAACGTGTAGTCCTCCACGAAGGCCAGGTGCTTGAGCAGCCCGCCGATCGACAGCGTGGACACCCCGATGCGGGTCGCCAGCCCGTTCGCGTCGAGGCCATCGGCCTTCCAGCGGAACGTCGCGCGCAGGCGGTCGAGCGCGCCGGTCAGGTGCTCTGCCTCGGTGCCCGCCCAGGGCGGCTCCCATGGTGTGTCAGTCATGGCCGACACCCTAGAACGGTGGTACGACAACTCGGAGTGCGGTGGCGTGGGCACCGTGTGATCGTGGCGGGGTGACGACCACATTGGACGCCGCGCCGCCGGTGCTGGACGGCAGGCGCCGGAACATCGTCTTCGTGACGATCATGCTGGGGATGCTGCTCGCGGCACTGGACCAGACGATCGTCGGCACCGCGCTGCCGACCATCGTGGCCGACCTCGGCGGGGCGGCGCACATGTCGTGGGTGGTGACCGCCTACCTGCTGGCGGAGACCGTCGCGACCGCGCTCGCCGGCAAGTTCGGTGACCTGTTCGGGCGCAAGGTGGTCTTCCAGGTCGCCACGGTCGTCTTCATCACCGGCTCGTTCCTGTGCGGCACCGCCACCTCCATGACGCTGCTCGTCGCGTGGCGGGCCGTGCAGGGGATCGGCGCGGGCGGGCTCATGGTCACCGCCATGGCGCTGATCGCGGACGTCATCCCGCTGCGCGAACGCGGCAAGTACCAGGGTGCGATGGGCGCGGTGTTCGGCGTGTCCACAGTGGTGGGTCCGCTGCTCGGCGGGCTGTTCACCGACCACCTTTCGTGGCGGTGGGCGTTCTATGTCAACGTGCCGATCGCGGTCGTCGTCGTGATCGCCGCCGCGCGGACCATCCCCGTGGTGCGGTCGCAGGCCCGCGCGGTGATCGACTACCTTGGCATCGGGCTCGTCGCGGTCGGGGCCAGCGCGCTGGTCCTCGCGACCAGCTGGGGCGGCACCGAGTACGCGTGGGGCTCGCCGGTGATCATCGGGCTGTTCGTGAGTGGCGTGGTCGCGCTCGGCCTGTTCTGCTGGGTGGAGACCCGCGCCGCCGAGCCAATGCTGCCGATGCGGTTGTTCCACAACCCCGTGTTCGGGGTGTGCTCGCTGCTGAGCTTCATCGTCGGCTTCGCGATGCTCGGCGCGATGATCTTCCTGCCGACCTACCTGCAGTACGTCGACGGCGACTCGGCGACCGTCGCGGGCGTGCGCACCCTGCCGATGGTGGCCGGGCTGCTGTGCGCGTCGGTCTTCAGCGGCAACGTGGTCAGCAAGACCGGTCACTACCGGATCTTCCCGATCGTGGGCACGGCGGTCACGGCGTTCGGACTGTTCCTGCTGTCGCGCATGGGGCCGGACACGAGCGCGTTGACGGTCGCGCTGTACATGTTCGTGCTCGGCGCGGGCATCGGGTTGTGCATGCAGGTGCTGACGATCGCCGTGCAGAACACCGTCGACTACGCCGACCTCGGCACGGCCACCTCCGGGGTCACGTTCTTCCGCACCCTCGGCGGCGCGTTCGGCACCGCCGTGTTCGGCACGATCTACTCGAACGTCCTGACCCCTAAGCTGACCGTCGCCGTGGTGGCGGCCGCGCGGACCGGCGCCGCCGACCCGGCCACGATCGCCACCGCGGCCCAGAGCCCGCAGGGCCTGCACGCGCTCCCGCCCGCCGCGGCCGACCCGATCATCCACGCGTACGCCGACGCGCTGGGGACGGTGTTCCTGTGGACGGTGCCGGTCGCGCTCATCGGGTTCGTCGTGGCCCTGTTCCTCAAGCAGGTCCGGCTGCGCGACAGTGCCCGCCTCGGCTCGACCGACATGGGCGAGGGCTTCGCGTCGCCGTCCACCGGGGACTCGCAGTGCCTGCTCGAGTCGGCGGTCAGCCGGATCATCCGCGGCACCGAGGCCGACGCGATGCGGCGCATCGTCGCCGACTCCGGCACCCGGCTGGACGTGGCCGGGGCGTGGGCCGTGATCCAGGTCGAGCTGGCCACGCGGCTGACCGGCACGGCGGACCTGCACGCGATCGCCGCCCGCCGCCACCTGCCCGCCGAGGTGCTGGTGCCGGTGTTCGACCGCATGGCGGGCCAGGGCTACCTGACCCGGGACGGCTGGGAGTACGCGCACACCGAGGGCGGGCGGCACGAGGCGGAGCTGATCGGCCGGTCGTGGGCGACGTGGCTGGAGGAACGCGTCGAGCGGGACTTCGGCCGCCCGCCGGGCACCGACCTGCGTGCCGCGGTCAGGACCGTTGCCCGCCGCCTGCTCACCGAGGACGAGACGGAGGGCCCCCGCCCGGTGCCGGTCGGTGCGGGCACCGGGCGGGCCGACCACTGACGAACCCGGTCAGGTGACCGTGCAGGCGTTCCCGTTGAGGGTGAACGACGTCGGCTCCCCGGTGTCGCCGGTGTGCGTTGCCTGGAAGCCGATGCCAACGGAAGCGGACGGGCCGATGGTCGTGTTGTAGGTGAGCGGCCGCGCGGTGACCTGGCCGCTCGCCGGGCTGTAGGTGGCGTTCCACCCGGACGTGATGGTCTGCCCGCTCGGCAGGGTGAACGCCAGCGACCAGCCGTTGACCGGGGCGGTGCCGGTGTTCGTGATCGTGACCGCGGCGGTCAGCCCGGTGTTCCACGAGCTCACCGCGTAGTCCACCCGGCACGGGCCCGCGGTCGGCGGTGGTTCGGTGCTGCCGCCGGTGATGCCGAAGAACGCGAGCGCCATGGCCGCCATGCCGCTCATCGGGAGGTTGTGGCCGACGCCCTGCAGGCTGATCGCCTCGACCGGGGCCGTGGTGCCCGTGCCGCCGTACCGGGTGCGGGTCCAGCCGGACTGCGGGCTGTCGGTGTACGCCGGGGTCTGGCTCACCCCCAGCACGTTCGTCCACTGCTTGATCTGCTCACCGAAGTTCGGGTAGCGCAGCGTCGAGTCCTCGGTGCCGTGCCACACCTGCATGCGCGGGCGCGTGCCCGCGTAGCCGGGGTAGGCGCCGCGGACGAGGTCGCCCCACTGTTGGGGGGTTCTGGTGATCTGGCCGTTCGCGCACTCGCTGTTCCACGTGTTCGGTGGAGTGGTCGCGAAGCAGCCGAACGGCACGCCCATGAACGCCGCGCCTGCCTTGAACACGTCGGGGTAGTCGCCGAGCAGGACGTTGGTCATCATCCCGCCGGACGACGCGCCGGTCACGAAGATCCGGTCCGGATCTGGGTTGTAGCGCTGCTGGACGTAGCTCACCATCGACCGGATGCCGACGGGGTCGCTGCCGCCGTCGCGCCGCAGCGCCTCCTGCGTGTACACGTCGAAGCACTGCCCGCTGCGGGTCGCGGACGGGTAGATCACGATGAACTTGTGCTGGTCGGCGAGACGCGCGAACTCGGTGCCGCTGTGGAACGCGGGACCGGAGCCCGTGCAGTAGTGGACCGCGACCACGACCGCAGGCCTGGTGCCGATGTTGTCGGGCACGTACAGGTGCATCCGCAGGTTGCTCGGGTTGGTGCCGAAGCCGGTGACCTCGACCAGGGTGGCCGCCGACGCGGGTGCCGGTGCCCCCAGCAGCGCTGTCGCCAGCAGCAGGGCAACCCCGAGCCGGCTCAGGATCTTTCTCACGGGAACTCCTCGGACAGGGAAAGCGAAAGATTGCCTCAATTTCCGGAAGTTTTCGGAAATTGTGTGCCCGTGCTCGGAACGTACACCATTTCCGTCGCATTGTGGTCCGCCGAAACTTTCGCTTCCGTGAGTGTGCGCCGAATTCCGTAGTTCGCACTCGCCATGGCGAGCGCGAACGCCCACAGCCGCCACAGGAGGCCCAGCCGCCGGGGTAGGCCGACAGTGCCGAGCTGAACGGGCGGCCCGGGTGGTCGAGCGGGTTGCGGGTGCCGGTCGTCAGCCAGGTGACGCCGAGGGCGGTGGCGGTGAGACTCGCGGTCGCCGCCGCGGTCCGTGCGACGTCCATGCGGCGACTGTCGCGGAGCCGATGGCGCCGCACGTCCCTCCGGAGTACCGGCCTGCTCCATCTCGGGAGTGAGCCATGGCATTTGTCGTAACTATCGCTCGATTGTTCCCCGCGCCGTTCCGTATCGACAGTGGACGGTTCACTATGCGCCGACATTTGTCGCAATTCCGAATGGCAATTTCTGAGCGGCCTGCATGTGCATCAGCACGTGCATGCGACATTGTGAAGTTTCGCGAACATGTCTACTTCGTCACGTCACAATCTCTTCCCAAGGTCGCCCCGGAGCCCCACGCTGTGGGCACCGGGGCGCCCCGACGGAGAGGAATGCCCATGTCGAAGAAACCTCCCACCGCAATCCCCTTCGAGTCGATCGACCCGGTGCTCACCCCCCAGGGGCACCGGATCCGGCCATTGGTCGACGGCCGTGCGAACGGCAACGCGCCCGGCATCGACCTGTGCGCAGGCGGGCTGGACGTACCGGGCGGGTTCATCGCGAACCCCCACCGACATGTGGAAACCGATGTGATCGTGCTCGTCTACGACTGCGGCGACGAGGGTGCCTTGACTCTGTTCGGCGAGAACCTGGAGTTCGAGGCCTTACAACACCGCGGTGACGTGCTCCCCATTCAGAAGGGCTGGCCCCACACGGTAGTGAACCTGAGTCTCACCACACCCATCCGTGCCTACGAGTTCCGTTCCAACCGCACTGTCGTGGTCGACAACCCGCTGATGCCACACCTGCGCCCGGTCGCGGAGGACCGGGGAAGGGAGTTCCTCACCGCCGTCCACGGCGCACGCAGGCTTGCCCGTTTCGGCGCCGGGCGGTGCACACCGCTCGGCGCCAGGTGACCGCTGCCAACCCTGTTCACCTGACTGCCTTGGCGGGTTCGGTCGTCAGTTTCCGCCATGGCGAACCATTGTTGCCGCTCGCGGGCCGGTGGGCGGCTCCGTGCCGTGACCATGTCACGCCGGAGCCGCTCACCGACCGTGGGCGGCTTTTGGTTTCCAGAGGAGGGGGAACGGGCCACCCCGGACTCCGTCGGCCGCACCGAGGACCACCAGCGTGCTCACGGCGCGAGTCGCCGGTCGGTCCAGCGCTCGACGGGTGCCATCACCACCGCGGCCGCGAGTGCCAGATGTACCAGCAGGAACACCACCGCGACCGGGACACTCGGCGGACCGCCGGTGAACACGCTGATGTGCGACGCCCAGTCCAGGGTCGACGGCCGACCGTCAGGACCCCAGTCGTTCATCACCCAGAACCCGAGGTCGTTCAGCCCGGAGATCACGATCAGCACCCCGGCGGCACCGACCTTCACCACGGTCGCCGTGCGGGCACCGCCGAGCCGGAACGCGAGCAGTCCGAACAGGACGATGTAGGTGACCACGAACAGCTGGAACTGGTACACCACCGAGAACTCGCCGTCGGCCCGGTACTCCAGGATCCGCAGGATCAACGCGGTGTCCAGGTAGCCCATGTACACGAGCACCCCCGCCACCACCAGCGCGGGCCCGAACCGGCCTCGGGGGAACACGGCGACCGCGAGTACCGCGAACAGGAACGGGCTCAGCTTGAACAGCCACTCGCCGAGGTTGCCGAGTGTCTGGTCCGGCGGCAGCACCACCATGATCAGCCCGGCGAGCACGGCGGCCGGGACCGCGGCGGCGAGCCACAGCCACCGGCGTGCCGCGTAGATCCGGCGCACGACAGAGGGTTCCGAGCTCGTGATCACTTCTCCACCCAGAACGGGCCGAGCGCGAGCGCGTCCACGTCGGTCTTGCGGAAGCAGTTGATCGCGTCCTCCGGCGTGCACACGATCGGCTCGTTGTTGTCGTTGAAGGACGTGTTCAGCACCATCGGCACACCGGTGAGCTGCTCGAACCGCGAGATCATGTCCCAGTACAGCGGGTTGTCCTCCCGGCTGACGGTCTGCACGCGGGCCGTGCCGTCCACGTGCGTGATCGCGGGCACCACGTCGCGCTTGTCCTCGAGCACGTCGAACACCAGCAGCATCACCGAGGACGGGTAGCCGCTCGCGAAGAACTCGCCAGCGCGCTCGGCGAGGCAGGACGGCGCGAACGGCCGGAACGCCTCGCGGTGCTTGACCTTCTCGTTCATGCGGGTCTTCGACTCCGGGTCGCGCGGGTCGGCGAGCAGCGTCCGGTTGCCGAGCGCCCTCGGCCCGCACTCCATGCGACCCTGGAACCAGCCGACGATCAGCCCGTCGGCGACGCGGGTCGCCGTGTGCTGCGCGATGTCCTCGACGCGCCGGTACTCCACCCCCGCGTCCCGCAGCGCCTGCTCCATCTGCGCCTCGGTGAAGTCCGGGCCGGTGTACAGGAACCCGTCGGTGGGCCGCGGCGCGCCGTACTTCCCGACGCTCACCGCGAGCGCGGCGCCCAGCGACGAGCCGTCGTCGGCGGCCGCGGGCTGGGCGAAGAAGTCCTCGAACGGTGTCTCGAGGAAGATCCGCCCGTTCATCACCGAGTTCAGCGCGACGCCACCGGCGACGCACAGCTTCGTGAGCCCGGTCTTCTCGTGCAGCCACCGCGCGAGGTGCAGGCCGACCTCCTCGAGGCGGACCTGCAGCGCGTACGCGATGTCCATGTAGTGCTGGGAGATCGGGTTGTCCTCGGTGACCCGCGTGCGCTCGCGCGGCGGTCCGAACAGGTCGATGAACTCGTCGGACATCAGGTGCCGCCCGGACGTGTGGTGGCGGAACCAGTCGAGGTTCAGCTCGTAGCCACCGTCGTCGGTCAGGAACACCAGGTCCTTGAACTTCTCGACGTAGGTGTCCTTGCCGAGCGGGGCGAGGCCCATCACCTTGCCCTCGTCCATGGTCGGGTAGAACCCGAGGTAGTTCGTGACCCCGGCGTACATGGCGCCGAGCGAGTGCGGGAACTTGTACCGGCGCAGGTCGGTGATCCTGTCGCCCTTGCCGACCGCGAGGAACGTGCTGGTGCCGTCGCTGCCGATGCCGTCCAGCGTCAGGATCGCGGCCTCGTCCCACGGCGAGATGAAGAACGTGCTCGCGGCGTGCGCGCGGTGGTGGTCGATCAGGTGGACCTTGTACTTGGTCGGCCCGGTGTGCCCCAGTGCCTCCCGCACGTCGCGGCCGAGGGTGTAGCCGCGCTTGACGTGCCCGAGGACCGCGCCGCCGACGTGGAAGTTGTCGACGCCCTTGCCGCCCTGCCGGAACGTCTCGACCAGCCCGGACGCCTTCGCGCCATGGTCGCCCTGGTTGCGGAACACCTCGAGCGTGCCGGGGAAGTAGCGGGCGAACACCTTCGCCGCGTGCCACGGCTCGCGCCAGCGCTGCCAGAAGTACGCCACGTGGTCCACATCGGACAGCGTGATGCCGCCCCGCTCCAGGCAGAACCGGATGGCGTCGGTGGGGAAGCGGCCGTCGTGCTTGACCCTGCTGAACCGCTCCTGCTCGGCGAAGGCGATGATCTCGCCGTCGCGCACCAGCGCCGCGGCGGCGTCGTGGTGGCGGCTGATACCGAGTACGTACATGGTGGCTCCGCTGTTCTTCTCGTGTTACGGGTGGAGTTCTGGGTGCCTGCGCAGCAGCAGCCTGCGCAGGGTGCCTGCCTTCACGGCGGCGGCGAGGACGAGCGCGGTGAGCCCGCCCGCCGCACCGAGCCAGGGCACGACGGCGAGCGCGATCACCGCGGTGGCGGCCAGCCCGACGACCGCCGAGACCGACGTGATCGTGAGCACGCTGCTGTTCGTGTTCTCCAGCAGGAAGTTCGCGTAGATGACCAGTGTGGACACCGCGACCTCGACGGCGAGGATCGTGCCGAGCACGACGTAGGACTCGGCGGTCAGGAATGCCCTCGTGCCGGGGAAGGCGACCAGTACGGCGACGACCGCCGTGAACGCGAGCCCGGCGCGTTCCGCGGTGTGCAGCAGCCGGAAGGTGCGGGCCCGTCCGCCCGCGCCGCCCGCGCCACGCAGCCGGGACGACGTGGCGGGCTGGTACAGCTTGAACTGGTACAGCGCAAGGGAACCCACCATGCTCGCCACGAGCACCGCGAGATACAGCGGACCGCTGTCGGTGGTGCGTCCGGTGAGTGCGAGCACGAGATACACAGTGGACAGTGCGGCCACGTCCAGCAGCTCGGACAGGCCGAGCAGCCAGGTGGTCCGGCCGAGCGCGGGCAGGAGCCTGCGGTCCGTGCCCGTGCCGAGGACCCAGTCGCGGGGGAGTGCCGACACCGAGTACCCGGTGACCGCGAGCAGCCCGGCGAGCAGCAGCGACAGGTGGGTGGTCGGCGACCAGCCGGCGACCCACGTGACCGCGGTGGCGCCGAGCACCACCGCGGTCATCGCGCCGAACGCGCCAGCGTCCAGCATCGGCTTGTCCCGCAGGCGGTGCAGGCCGGAGATGGTCATCAGCAGCCCGGTGGCCGCCGACCATGCCGCCGTGACGAGGTAGAGCGTGACGGTCCCCTGTGGACTCACCGCCAGTGCGACCGCGAACGCCGCCACCAGCGCCAGCACCGGCGCCGCCGCGAGCCGGATCACCAGCCGCGCCACCTGCGCGGTGAGGACACGCGTGCGCGGCAGCACCTTCAGCGCCGCCTTCTCCGCCGCGGTCGGCAGGAACAGCAGCCACGCGCACAGGCCCATGGCGTTGGCGAACCGGCCGAACGACTCGGCGCCCCACACCACGGCCAGCGCCACCGCCATCAGCTGGCTCGCCAGCCGGAACACCCCGCGACCCGCCGCGAGACGCACCATCACCGACAGCCGGGGCGGCGCCGTGGACGCGACCGTCATGGCGTGGCCAACTCCAGCCGCAGTGTCCGGTCCACCACCCTGGCCGCGGCTCGCAGTTCTCCTGTGGTCGTCGCGGACAGCACGACGTAACCGACCTTGTGCGCGGCCTGCGTGTAGGGCCGCACGTGGTCACCGGGCTGCGCGAACAGTCGCAGGTCGACCACCTCGGGCAGTGCGGTGACCTGCCGGAGCCCGTGGACGGCGACCAGGTTGCCCGGCCGGTCCGCGGCGATGACCCGCAGCATCACCGGGCGCGGGGTGCGCGGTGTCACGACCACCGGCTCACCGACGGCCAGCGCGATCGTCGCGGACAGTGTGTCGACGCCGCACATCGTCTCGATCAGCTCGGCGAGCCCGTTGCCGCCGGTCCGCGCACCCATCTCGATGAAGTAGAGCTCGCCGTCCGGCGCGAGCACCACGTCCAGGTTCAGCGGGCCGCTGACGTAGCCAAGCTCGGCGCACAGCCTGTCGAGCATGGTGACGAGCCTGCGGTCGGTGTCCTCCGGCAGGTCGGCGGGCAGCAGTTGGGCGGCGGTGATGAAGTACGGCGGCGCGGTCAGCGTGCGCGCGCTCACCGCGTGGAACAGCACCCGGCCCTCGGCCACGACCGCCTCGACGGTCAGGTGCTCGCCGGTGACGTGCTCCTCGACGACCACCCGGCCGGACGGCGAGTGCTCGATCGCGGCCCGGATCGCGGCCGTCAGCCCGCCTGGCTCGCCGCACGGCACGACCCCGCGACTGCCCGTGCTGTCCACGGGCTTCACGAGCGTGGGGAATCGCAGCCCCAGCGCCGCCTCCCGCAACCCGGACCCGATCGTGCCGGCGACCGCGCCGTAGACGGGGAAACCGAGCCGCTCGCACACTTCCCGGAACACCGACTTGTCCGCCGACGCCAGCACGGCCTGCTCGGAGATCGGGTCGGGCAGGTCCCAGTGGTTGGCGAGCCACCGCTGGGACGGCAGCGCGATGTCGCTCGCTGGCGCGAGCACCCCGACGATGTCCTTCCTGCCCGCCAGCGCGGCCGCGACCTGTTCCGGTGCGCGCGTGCTGATGTGCAGGTACTCGTCGGCGAGCGGGACGCCGGGCGCGCCGGGCTGGATGTCGACGCAGATCGTGCGGTAACCCAGCTTCGCGGCCCGCTGGTAGGTCGGCACCGCGCCGTCGGCCGCGCCGAGAACCACCAGTGACGTCACGAGCGGACCCCCTCGCCGATTCGTTCCGTCATCAGGCGGTCCGCCGGGTCGACCGGCATGGTCGACTCCCGTACGTAGAACAACGCGGGTCTCGCCTGTCCCGCGCCGACGGCGACGAGGTAGCGGACCGCCACCGCCAGCACGCCGAGCACCGCGAGCAGCACCCCGAGCACCACGGTCGCGACCACGTCGGTCCTCAGCAGACCGGCGGCGGCGCCGGCCGCCCCGAGCCCGGCGACCGCGGCCGCGAACAGCGCGAGCAGCGACGCGGCCGTCGCCATCCGCTTGGAGAAGCCGAAGAACAACCCCATCGCGTGCCCGACGAGCCAGCGGAAGTGCAGTTTGGACCCGCCGCGCTCCCTGGCCCGGTGTGCGACCGGCACGGTCGAGTACCGGTTGGTCAGCCGGGGGACGGTGGCGAGGAAGTACGGCGTGCCGAGCCGCAGGTCCACGATCGCGCGGGCCAGTTCGGCACGCACGAGCCGGAACGTCGTCGCGCCAGGCGGGATCTCGATGCCGAGCACCCGCCGCGCGACGAAGTGGTAGAACCGCGCACCGACCCGCCGTACCAGCGGGTCGTGCCGGGTCTCCCGGACGCCGAACACCGCGTCCTGGCCTGATTCCGCGGCCGCGACGAGCTTGTGCGCCTCGGCGACCGGGAACTGCACATCCGCGTCGATGTGCAGGATCCACGGCCTGCTCGCGTACCGGTAGCCCGCCGAGAACGCGGCCTCGAAACCGAAGTTGCGGGTGAACGACAGGTACTGCACGCGCGGGTCGGTCCGCGCGAGTGCGCGGACCGTCTCCAGCGTGCCGTCGGAGCTGCCGTCGTCGACGAAGAGCACCTCGAGGTCGTGGCCACCGAGTTCGGTGACGATCTCCCGGTACGCGTGCTCGACGTTGTCCGCCTCGTTGAAACAGGGCACCACCGCGGTCATGCCCGTGCTGACCGGACCGGACATGGGTGCCGTCCTAGTTGACCGTGCGGACGAGCTGCTCGCCTTCCGGAACCGACCAGTGGACGCCCTCGTGCTCGATGAACCAGTCGACCGTGCGGGCCATGCCCTCACGCAGCGAGATCATGGACACCGGGTCGATGCCGACCGAGTGCAGCGTCTCCGGGTCGGCGGTGACGACCGCACCCGCCTGCTCACCTGGCCGCATCGGCAGGTCCTCGATGGGCACGGGGGCGTACCCGCGCTCGACACACAGCTCGATGATCAGCTCGGCCACCGCCCGGATGCTCGTGGACTCCACCGGGCCGACCTCGACAACGCGGTCGAGCACCTCGCCGCGCGCGGCGACCTCCAGTGCGGACACGAGCGCGCGGGCGACGTCGCCGACCCACACCATGTCGGAGATCTGGCGCCCGCCGCCGTACAGCTCGACCGGCCAACCCGCGAGCGCGCGGCAGATGACGGCGGGGGTGATCTTGCGTACCTTGCCGGAGCCGAAGGGCGCGGCGGCGAGCTGCCGGGGGCCGTACGCGTTGACCACGCGGACATTGTTCACGCGTGTTGCCCGGTCGGCGTTGAACATGTGCACAAAACGTTCGACGGCCGACTTGGAAATGGAATAGCTGTTGTTCATCCAGTGGTTACCGACGGCAATGTTCACGCCGGGAAGGTCGTATTGCGCGACGGCCTCGAGGAAATTCAGGCCACCGATGAGATTTGTTTCCGCGGCCGGCCGGGGATTGAGAATGGTCTCCTGGGTGCCGAGCACCGCGGCGAGGTGGATGATGGCGTCGCAGTGCGCGGCGAGCTCCACCATCGCCGTCGCGTCCCGGATGTCGCCCAGCATCACCGCATGGTCCTGACCTGCGGTTCGACCGTGGTGGTCGAACACGAGCGGCTCGTGGCCCCTGCTGATGAGCTCCTCGCACACGTAACGGCCGATGAAACCGTTACCCCCCGTGACGCCAACCTTCATCGATGGATCTCCGATCCCGTCCCTCTGTGGATGTGCCGTGGTGCTGGCACGCGGGACAGTTCCTAGCAGGCGCGGAGATCGAAAGGCAGTTCACCTCCCGTAATTCGGCCGTTCAGTTCAGCGGGGGTACCGCCCTGCTGCGGCGTTCGGCCGCACGGAGGCGCCGAGGGTCGCCGTAGGGCAAACGAGTGGCACACTGCCCGGTCGTGAACGTTGAGCTGTGGTGGCGGGCGGTCTACCAGCGAAGAGTAGCGTCCGCGTTTCGCACCGTCCCGCTCTATCGCGAGCGGTGGGCGTTGTCGGGCCGGACGGACCCCGTCGTGGTGCCGGGACGGCATGGCGTCCACAGCGGAGCCATCCAGAAAGACGAGGCGTTACGCCGGTTGGTTGATCTCGTACCGCTGGCCGGTGGTACGGCGACGGTCGAAACGCTCCGAGGACTCGGTTCGGCGCTGGCGGCGCGATCCGATTTTCGCGGCAAGGGATTCGTGACAGTCCTGGACAAATCGGACGTACTGCCGCCGAACGACCTGCCACGTGGGGTCACTGGTTGTGTGCTCGACGTGGTCGAGGGGCCGACCGAGAGCGCGTGGCGCGCACTGACTGTCGCATTGGGGCGCGATGTGCCCGTGGTCGCCGTCGGCGGCGACAAACAACTCGCGGGACTGGTTGCCGAATTGCCGGAGGAACTCGCGGTCCGGCTCGACGTGGTACCCAACAGGACATTGGCGGAGTTGGACGGCGGGCCCGCCGGTCTTCTCCACGATTCACTGCTGGGTTATCTCGGCACATTGCGGCAATGCGGCCGGTGGCACCTTGACTGGCGGCGCGTGTACGCGCGGGAGACCGACGCGGGCCTCGCGGTCACGCTGCTGGGGCAGCGGTCGCCGTGCCTCGTCGACATCCTGGTCGGACCCGCCGTGCTCGCCCGCTGCCCTCGGCACGGGACGCCGGTGGTGCTGCCGTGACCGTCACCGTCCACGACCCCCGCCACGACCCAGCGCCGTCCGGTTGGTCCGACTTCGCCGCCCGGCACCACCTCTACCCGCCGTGGGACTACGAACTGCTCGGCGTCGAGGCGTGGCTGTCCCGCAACCCGCCGCTGCTCGCGGTGGCCCGGTCGGGTGGCGAGATCGCCGGTGCGATGGCGGTGCTGGTGTGCGTGCCGGGCCGGGGCGACCGCTACGCGCCGCCGCGCATGCGCCGCCTGGCGCCGAAGGTCGCCCAGGTCTACCAGCCGTGGCTCGGCGGTGAGGGTTTCTTCGTGCCGTCCGGTGCCGTGGACGTGGTGCGTGCGCTGGAGAAAGGAGTGCGGGCGCACCTGGGTCCCGCGCTCGCCGGGTTGATCTACCGGAACGTCCCCGCCTCGCTCGCGCCGCTCGTCTCGGGCCGTGGACGGGTGGTGCGCCAGGTGTCGCCCTCGGCGTCCGTGCTCGAGAACACCTTCGGTGACGAGGACGAGTGGCTGGCGAGCCTGTCCCGCAACCGGCGCAAGAACGTCCGCCGCGTGGACCGCCTGGTCGCCGCCGACCCGTCACTGGTGGTGCGCTTCGGGCCCGCCCGGACCGATGTGGACGGTGTGGCGCTGGCCGGGTTGATGCGCACGCACCGCTCGAAGTTCGGCAAGCAGCCGTTCGACCCGCGCACCCCGGTGGCGGGCGCGTACCTGGCGGAGGTGGTGCGGCGGCAGGACGTCCACACGCTCACCTACTCCGATGTGGACGGTCAGGTGCTGGCGTTCAGCACCTACCTCGACCACCCCGTGGCCCCGATTCTCCAGTTCTGGGCGAGCCGCGAGGACCGGGGGCACCTCTACTTCGACTGCCACGCCCGCGCGATCCGGCACGTGATCGCGGGCGGCCGCAAGGAGTTGTCCGCTGGCCGCGCGAAGTTCGCGCAGAAGGAGTCGCTTGGCTTCGGCGCCCGCCCGATGTGCGTCGTCGGCGTGCCCGGCCCGGTGATCGGCCGATGAGCTGGGAAGTGCTGGACCCGCGCCATGACAAGGAACCGCCGTACTGGCGCGAACTCCGCACGAAGGCGGCGCTGCGCGCGGACTGGGCGTGGGAGGTGCTCGCGGCGCAGGCGTGGACGTCCCGCACCCCGGTGTTCGTCGCGGTCCTGCGCGACGGCCCGGCCGCGGCCGGTGTCGTGTTCGCGAACTGGGCCGGGCTTCCGGTGCGCCGCAACGGGTTCGTCGGCACCAGGCGGGCCCGCCTCGTCGGTGGCCTGCACGTGCGCAACCCGGGCTCCGGCTCGACGCCGGGCTGGTGGTCGGACGACCTGCCGACCGCCGAGTTCCTCCGCGACTACGTGAGCGCCATGCGCCGCGCGCTGGGTCCTGGCTGCGGTGGGGCGCTGCTGCGCCAGCTCACGGCCGACGAGGTCGCGGCGATGGGCCGCTGTGTGTCCCGCCCCACGGAGTCCCTCGCGATCCTGCGCGCGTCGGCGTGGCCGTCGGTGGCGGCCTGGGTGGCGGCCATGAAACGCAAGCGCAGGCACAACATGCGGCAGGTCATCCGCACGGTGGACCAGTACGAGGCGCTGACCGTCGACGTGGTCCCTGGTGCGAGCCTCGATCCGCTGGAGGTCGCGCGGGTGCTGCGTCACAACGAGCGCAAGTACGGGGGCAGGCTGGCCCCGCTCCCGCAGACCACCGGCTACCTGACCGCGCTGCTGCGCCAGCCGGACGTCGTGGTCGGGGCCTACCGCACTGCGGACACGGGTGAGCTTGAGGCGTTCGTGTCGGTCCTCGACCACCCGAGGTGGCCGGTCACCCGGCACTGGTCGGCGCGCCCGGCCACCCGGCCGGACCGCCCCAACCTGTACCTGAACCACTACCGGCTCATGGTGGAGTTCGCCCACCGGACCGGTAGGGAAGGCGTGATCGTCGGCCGGGGCAAACCGGAGCTCAAGGCGTCCCTGTGCGCGGAACTGGTGCCGCAGTACGCGGCCGCGATCCGGTAGGGGGCGGCCATCGGGGGCGAAAGCCCATGTGAATGTCAGGTCCTGACCTGCCATGATGCGAATGTGGATCAGCACAGCCTGCGTACCGTGGCGGCCACCCGCTACGTGACGCCCTTCCGGGAGGGCGGCTCACTCCCCGGACTCGTCGAGGCGGACGACCTCGGCATGTACGTACTCAAGTTCCGAGGTGCAGGTCAGGGCCTCAAGGCGCTGACCGCGGAGATCATCGTCGGTGAACTGGCACGCAGGCTCGGGTTCCGGGTGCCCGAGCTGGCGCTGGTCGACCTGGACCCGGAGCTGTCCCGTGCTGAGCCGGACGAGGAGATCCAGGACCTGCTCCGCGCGAGCCCCGGCCAGAACCTCGGCATCGACTATCTGCCCGGTTCGTTCGACTTCAACCCACGGGTCCGCGACCCCGGCAGCGAGCTCGCGGCCCGGCTGCTGTGGCTGGACACACTGGTGCTCAACGTGGACCGCAGCTGGCGCAACCCGAACATGCTGTTGTGGCACCGTCAGATCTGGCTCATCGACCATGGCGCGGCGCTGATCTTCCACCACCGCTGGCTGCCCGGCTGGCGGCCGGCGCCGACGTACCGCTACGACGCCGCCGACCACGTGATGATGCCGGTCGCGGGCTCGGTCGTGGCGGCGGACGCCGTGCTGCGCCCGCAGGTGACACCCGAGCTGGTACGCGAGGTGCTGGCCCTGGTCCCCGACGAGTGGCTCGACCCCGCGTTCGGGTCACCGGCGCAGGTCCGCGACGCGTATGCGGCATACTTCGCCGCGCGCCTCGCCGACGCGCCCAACTGGGTCGCCGCCCTGGAGGAGACCCGTGCCGCACGTGTTTGAGTACGTTATCGTACGTGCCGTGCCCCGCCAGGAACGTGGCGAGTTCATGAACGTCGGTGCGATCGTCTACTGCGCGTCGCTCCGCTTTCTCAGGTGCGCGGTGGCCGTGGACAAGGATCGCCTGCGTGCCCTGGACCCGGGACTCGACCTGGAAATTCTCGACGCGGCCCTCAGCTCGATGCACGAGGCCTGCGAGGGCACCGGCCCGATGGCGGGCACCGGCGTCGGGCAACGCTTCCGCTGGCTCACCGCCCCGCGCAGCACCATCCTGCAGACGTCCCCGGCCCATACCGGCCTGACCGACGACCCCGCCGCCGAACTGGACCGCCTGGTGCACACCCAGGTCCACCTCTGACCGTGTCGGAACGGGTCGAACGCGTCGACGAACACGACCGGGTCGTCGGCGTGGTCGACCGGGACGATGCGGTGCGCAACGGCTGGTTCCACCGGGTGGCGGCGACCGTCTGCCGTGACACGCGGGGCCGCTACCTGGTCTACCGGCGGGCGGACGGCATCACCCGGTTTCCC
Source organism: Actinophytocola sp. (assembly GCF_049647105.1). Lineage (GTDB taxonomy): Bacteria > Actinomycetota > Actinomycetes > Mycobacteriales > Pseudonocardiaceae > Actinophytocola. The sequence continues at coordinate 9,647 of NZ_JBARWZ010000217.1, read as the reverse complement.
GGCCACCATGACGTGTGCGTCGGCGGTGCGGTCGCCGTCGGCGAGTCCTATGCGGCCGCGGCCGTCCGCGAACTGCGCGAGGAACTGGGCATCGACGTGCCGGTGCGCCCGGTCTGCGTGTTCCTGTGCCGGGGCGAGCTGACCTCGTACTGGCTGGCCGTGTACGAGGCCGTGTTCGACGGCGAGGTCCGGGCGGATCCGCGCGAGATCGCGTGGCACGGCTGGCTCACCCCCGAGGAGCTGACCGAGGCGATCGCTTCCTGGCCGTTCGTCTCCGATGGGCAGATCGTGTTCCGGCGCTACCTGGACGCGGGGCGGCCACAGGATTCGCCGCAGTGAACAGGTGTGCGAAACAGCGGTCACTCTAGGCTCGTCAGGGTGGCGAAGTACTTCGACGTGCATCCGGACAACCCGCAGCGGCGTTCGGTCGGACAGATCGTCGACCTGGTGCGGTCCGGTGGGCTGATCGCGTACCCGACCGACTCCTGTTTCGCGCTGGGCTGCCAGTTCGGCAACAAGGACGGGCTGGAGCGGATCAAGGCGATCCGGCAGCTCGACGACCGCCACCACTTCACGCTCGTGTGCCACGACTTCTCGCAGCTCGGTCAGTTCGTCTACCTCAGCAACACGGTGTTCCGCGCGGTCAAGGCGTCCACCCCGGGCCCGTACACGTTCATCCTGCCCGCCACGAAAGAGGTGCCGCGCAGGCTCATGCACTCCAAGAAGAAGACCGTCGGGGTGCGGATCCCCGACCACGTGGTCACCCAGGCGATCCTCGCCGAACTGGGGGAGCCGCTGCTGTCCAGCACGCTGCTCCTGCCGGGCGAGGAGGAGCCGATGACGCAGGGCTGGGAGATCAAGGAGGCGCTCGACCACGTCGTCGACGCCGTGATCGACTCCGGCGACTGCGGCACCGAGCCGACCACGGTGATCGACTTCTCGGACGACGAGGCCGAGGTCATCCGCGAAGGCGCCGGCGACCTGGCCCCCCTGGGACTGGCGTAGGGCCGGTCCGGAGGCCGCCGGGGCCGTAGGCGGGGAAAACTCGTTCGTGCACGCCGTTAGGCTCGATGTCGAGATGAGTATGTCCTCCACCGCCGACCTGCGCGCGCGCCTCCCAGAACTGACGCTCCGCGACGAACGCCGCCTGCTTCGTCGCATCGAGAGCCTTGGCAAGATCAGGGACACCGAGGCAAGGGCCGCGCGGGCCGAGGAGATCGGCAAGGAGATCGACAGGGCCGCCGGGCGCATGGCCGCACGTGCCGCGTCGGTCCCGAAGATCACCTATCCGGAAGAGCTGCCGATCAGCCAGCGGCGCGACGACATCCGCGCGGCCATCGAGGCGCACCAGGTCGTGATCGTGGCCGGCGAGACCGGCTCCGGCAAGACCACGCAGCTGCCGAAGATCTGCCTCGAGCTTGGGCGCGGCGTCCGCGGCCTGATCGGGCACACCCAGCCCCGCCGGATCGCCGCGCGCACGGTCGCCGAACGCATCTCCGACGAGCTTTCCGTGCGGCTCGGCGACGCCGTCGGCTGGAAGGTCCGGTTCACCGACCAGGTCAGCGACAGGACCCACGTCAAGCTGATGACCGACGGCATCCTGCTCGCCGAGCTGCAGTCCGACCGGATGCTGCGCCAGTACGACACGCTGATCATCGACGAGGCGCACGAACGCAGCCTCAACATCGACTTCATCCTCGGCTACCTCAAGCGCATCCTGCCGCGCCGCCCGGACCTCAAGGTGATCATCACCTCCGCCACGATCGACCCGGAGCGGTTCTCCCGCCACTTCGACGACGCGCCGATCGTCGAGGTCTCCGGCCGGACGTACCCGGTCGAGGTCCGTTATCGCCCGATCGTCGACCCCGACGACCCGGACGCCGATTCGGACCGTGACCAGACGCAGGCGATCCTCGACGCGGTCGACGAGCTGTCCGCCGAGGGCCCCGGTGATGTCCTCGTGTTCCTCTCCGGCGAACGGGAGATCCGCGACACCACGGACGCGCTGCTCGCGCTGGACAAACCAGGGCTGGAGATCCTGCCGCTGTACGCGCGCCTGTCCTCCGGCGAGCAGCGCCGGGTGTTCCAGCGACATCGCGGGCGCCGGGTCGTGCTGGCCACGAACGTGGCGGAGACGTCGCTGACGGTGCCCGGCATCAAGTACGTCATCGACCCCGGGTTCGCACGGATCTCCCGGTACAGCAACCGGTTGAAGGTCCAGCGGCTGCCGATCGAGAAGATCTCGCAGGCGTCGGCGAACCAGCGCAAGGGCCGCTGCGGGCGCACCTCCGACGGCATCTGCGTCCGCCTCTACGCGGAGGACGACTTCGACGCGCGGCCCGAGTTCACCGACCCGGAGATCCTGCGTACCAACCTCGCGTCGGTCATCCTGCAGATGGCCGCGGCCGACCTCGGCGACATCGCGGAGTTCCCGTTCGTCGAGCCGCCGGACCGCCGCCACATCACCGACGGCATGAACCTGCTGCACGAGCTCGGCGCGCTGGACACGTCCACGAAGGACACCACGCTGCGGCTGACGGCGTTGGGACACAAGCTGGCCCGCCTCCCGGTCGATCCGCGCCTCGCCCGCATGGTCCTCGAGGCCGACAAGAACGGTTGCGTCACCGAGGTGACGATCATCGCGGCGGCACTGTCCATCCAGGACCCACGCGAGCGTCCCTCGGACAAGCAGACCCAGGCCGACCAGCAGCACGCCCGGTTCCGGGACCCCGATTCGGACTTCACGTCCTACCTCAAGCTCTGGGACTACCTGACCGAGCAGAAGCGCGACCTGTCGGCGAACCGGTTCCGCAAGCTGTGCCGCGCCGAGTACCTGAACTATCTGCGGGTGCGGGAGTGGCAGGACGTGGCGGGCCAGCTGAAGCAGATGACGAAGAGCCTCGACGTGGTGCCGAACGAGTCGCCTGCCCCCGCCAAGCAGGTGCACATGTCCCTGCTCGCGGGCCTGCTGTCGCACATCGGCCTCAAGGACGCCGCCAAGCACGACTACCTTGGCGCCCGCAGCGCGCGGTTCGGCATCTTCCCCGGTTCCTCGCTGTTCAAGAAGCAGCCGAGGTGGATCATGGCAGCGGAGCTGGTGGAGACGACCAGGCTGTGGGGCCGGATCGTCGCGAAGATCGAACCGGAGTGGATCGAACCGCTCGCCGGGCACCTGGTGCGCCGCAACTACAGCGAGCCGCGCTGGGAGAAGAAGCGCGCCGCGGTCATGGCGACCGAGCGGGTGACGCTGCTCGGCGTGCCGATCGTGGTGGACCGGGCGGTGAACTACGGCCGGATCGACCCGCCGGTGGCGCGTGAGCTGTTCATCCGGCACGCACTGGTGCAGGGGGAGTGGGACACCCGGCACCGGTTCCTGAAACGCAACGCCGAGCTGCTCGCCGAGGCCGAGGAGCTGGAGCACAAGGCGCGGCGCCGCGACATCGTCGTCGACGAGGAGACGCTGTTCGCCTTCTACGACGAGCGCGTCGGCCAGGACGTCGTGTCCGGACGGCACTTCGACACCTGGTGGAAGAAGACCAGGGACAAGCAGCCGGAACTGCTGACGTTCACGCGTGACCTGCTGGTGAACCCGGACGTCGGCGTCAGCGCGGAGGACTACCCGGACGCGGTGCGGTCTGGCGACGTCCGGCTGCCGCTGACCTACCGGTTCGAGCCAGGCGAGGCCACCGACGGGGTCACCGTGCGGGTGCCGTTGCCGCTGCTGAACAGGGTGAACGCGGACGGCCTGCCGTGGCAGGTGCCTGGCATGCGTGGCGAGCTGGTGACCGCGCTGATCCGGTCGCTGCCCAAGCCGGTGCGCCGCAACTTCGTGCCGGTGCCGGACTACGTGGCCGCCGTGCTGGACCGGCTGGGCCCCGAGCCGACGGTCGACGACGTCGGCGCGCTGCTGCGTGAGCTGACCGGCGTGGTCGTGCCGCCGGACGCGTGGCAGCTCGACCAGGTGCCACAGCACCTGAAGACCACGTTCCAGGTGGTGGAGGAGTCCGACGGCAGGCCGATCGTCGAGGGCAAGGACCTCGGTGCGCTGAAGCGGGAGCTGGCGGACCGGGTGCGTGAGTCGCTCGCGACCGGTGCCGAAGGCATCACGCGCACCGGGCTGACCTCGTGGGACTTCGACGAGCTGCCGCGCAGCGTGTCCCTGCGTCGTGCTGGCCAGCAGGTGACGGCGTACCCGGCGCTGGTCGACGAGGGCACCTCGGTCGCCATCCGCCTGTTCGACAACGAGCGCGAACAGGCGTCGGCGATGTGGCGTGGCACGCGGCGGCTGGTGCTGCTGACCGTGCCGTCGCCGGTGAAGCAGGTGGTGCGCCGCCTGGACAACACGGCGAAGCTGGCCCTGTCGGCGAACCCGCACGGCAGCGTGCCGGGGCTGCTGGAGGACTGCCTCAGCTGCGCCGCGGACCACCTGATCACCGCGGCAGGCGGACCGGTGTGGACGGCGGCCGCGTTCAAGTCCTTGTGCGACAAGGTAAGGGCGGATCTACACGACGCGCTGTACGACGTGCTGGCGAGGACAAGGGGCGTGCTCACGGTGAACGCGAACCTGGACGCGGCACTGTCGAGAATGACGGGCAAGGTGTTCGCGGAGTCGGTCGCGGACATGCACGCACAGCGGAACGCGTTGGTGTTCAACGGTTTCGTGACCGCGACGGGATACCGTCATCTGTCCGATGTGGAGCGTTACCTCAACGGAATCCTGCGCCGCCTGGACAAACTCCCGGAACGCCCGGCGCGCGACGCCGACTGGGCCTACGCGGTGCAGGGCGTGTGGGAGGCGTACGAGGAGGCCAGAGGGCAACTGGGGCCCGACGATGTGAGGCTGCGCGAGGTCCGCTGGATGATCGAGGAACTGCGGATCAGCTACTTCGCGCAGACCCTCAAAACGGCGTACCCGGTCTCGGAGAAACGCATCTACCGCACCATCGACGAAGCACTCGGCTACTGACACCCGCGAGTTCAGCTGAACGGTGTCCTCGGCCGCTCCTGGTGCTCGCCGTCGACGTACAGGTCCACCTTCTCGTTGTAGAAGCACGCGAGCCCGGTGATCTTCTGGCTCTCCGGCAGTGGCGCACGGTAGATCCACACGACGTCCTCGTGGTCGCCGACGCTCCAGTACGACGCCGTCCCCTTGTACGGGCACGATGTCGTGGTCGCCGACGGCCGCAGCAGGTCCATCCGCACGTCGGGCAGCGGCAGGTAGTACCGAGGCGGCAGCGACGTCTCGAACAGGATCCTCGGCTGCCGCGACGACGCGACCGTCACCCCGTCGAGCCGCACCTGCACGTGCCGCGAGCTGGCGAGGATGTCCACCCGCTTGTACGGGTCGCGCGGGTGCACGTAGATCGGCTCGTCCTCCTCCAGCCACTCGTCCATGGCGGAGAACTCCAGCCGCACGAGGTCGTCGACGCGGCGGGCGGCGCCCGGCACCGTCACGTCACCGACCACGACGTCCCCGGACGGTGTCACCTCCGCGAGGACGTCCGCCGCCGGCAGGTAGTAGGCCGGGTAGTACGGCACCTCCCACACCAGCATCGGCGCCCTGCTGTCGGCCACCAGCTGACCACCCGCGTACACCCGCACCCGCTTGGGGCTCACCTCTTTACGCACAACCTCGAAATTACTCTGGACCTGGAGCGCGCTCCACGTACCACGATGGTCAGACATGAAGACACGACTCCTGGGGGACCGCGAGGTCAGCGCGCTCGGTTTCGGGTGCTGGGCGATCGGCGGCCCCTTCTCCGACACGGACGGCAAACCACTCGGCTGGGGCGAGGTCGACGACGACGAGTCGATCTCCGCCATCCACAGGGCGCTTGACCTGGGCATCACCTTCTTCGACACCGCCGACGTCTACGGCGCGGGCCACAGCGAGCGGGTGCTCGGGCGCGCGCTCGGCAAGCGGCGTGCCGACGTGGTCGTCGCCGGCAAATGGGGCAACGTGTTCGACGGGGACACGAAGGTGCTCACCGGCGCCGACCAGACCGTCGAGTACATGCACCGGGCGATCCGGGCCACGCTCACCCGGCTCGGCACCGACTACCTCGACCTCTACCAGCTCCACACCGCTCCGTCGGTCACCGACGCCGCGCCGCTCGCCGACGCGGCCGAGGACATGGTCAAGGAGGGCCTCATCCTCGGCTTCGCCTGGAGCACCGACGACCCGGAGCGGGCGGCGTCCTGGGTGGGCAGGCCCGGCTACGTGGCCGTGCAGCACGAGTGCAGCGTGCTGCACGACGCGCCGGAGATCCTCGGCCTCTGCGAACAGCACGGCCTCGCGAGCGTCGACCGCACCCCGCTCGCCATGGGGCTGCTCGGCCGCCGCGACAGCAGCACACCAGCGACCGGTGCGGACATCCGCTCGGCCGCACCGGAATGGCTGCGGTTCTTCGCCGACGGCGTGCCAACCGCCGAGTGGGCCGGCGTGGTGGACGGCCTGCGCGACATTCTCACCAGCGACGGCCGCACCCTCGCGCAGGGCGCGCTGGCATGGCTGTGGGCGCGCAGCGAGCGGACCATCCCGATCCCGGGCTTCCGCAACGTCACCCAGGCGCAGGACAACGCGGGCGCGCTCGCGCACGGTCCACTGAGGCCGGAGCAGATGACCGAGATCGGGCGCCTACTGCGCGGGTGAGTCGGGCGGCGGCACCTGGTACACCCGGGACCGTTCCACGTCGACGACCCCTGGCACGGTCGACAGGGAGGTCAGCGCCTCCCCGTCGACCGTGCCGGTCACCACTCCGGCACTGTCGAGTACCTCGCTCACCCGCAGGCCCGCGGCCCGCAGCGCGTCCACCACAGTGGACATGTCGTCGACCTGGTCGTCGGCCACCGAAATGACCACCTGCTCGTCCGCCACCAGGCCTCCTCGACATGTCAGGGCGCTTGCATCAATCCTGCCCCAATGTCGGTCGACGGCAAAGGCAGCCGCCGCGCGTACTGCGACAGCCGTGCCCACAGCTCCAGTCCACGTGCGCCGGTCGCCTGCGCGACGAGTGCCGCGATGCCCGCCGCGTGCGGGGTCGCCATGCTGGTGCCGGAGATCCGCTTGTACCGCAGCGGCATGGGCCAGCTGGAGTGCACGTCGAACCCGGGCCCGGTCAGGTCGATGGCACCGATCGTGTCGACCGTCCCACACGAGAACCACGCCATCGCCCTGGCCACGTCGATCGCGCTGATCGCCATGATCGACGGGCAGTTCGCCGGGTGGCCGACCGGGTTGACCCGCCCGATCCGCCGGTCGCTCTCGTTGCCGGCGGCCGCGATGATCAGCGTGCCCTTCTCCAGTGCCCTCGTCGCGACCCGCTCGAACGTGCGGGAGTACGCCTGACCTGGCTGGGTCGGCGCGCCGAGGGACATCGACACGACCGAGCACCCGCTTGTGATCGCCCAGTTGATGCCGGACAGGATGCCGCCGTCCGCGCCGGAGCCCTGGTTGCTCAGCACCTTGCCGACATGGATCTCCGCCTGGTACGCCACCCCGTAGCCGGGGCCGTCGCCGACCTCGCGCGGCCCGCACGAGGTGCCGACGCAGTGCGTGCCGTGCCCGTGGCCGTCCTGCACCTCCTCGCCCTGGACGAACGACTCGGACACCACGGTCCGGTCCGCGAAGTCCGGATGCGACAGGTCGAAGCCGGTGTCCAGCACGGCCACCTTGATGCCCTCGCCGGTCGCCCTGCTGTTCAGCGCGCCCGTGGCCTGCAGCCCCCACGTGAACACGGACTCGTCGACCGTGTGCGGGTCCGCGTCGGTCACCGGGGCGGTGGGCTCGATGGCCTCCACGAAGCGCTCCGGTTCGATCAGTTCGATCGGCCCTGGCTCGTCCGCGGCCCGCGCGAGCGCCGTGACCTGGTCGTCATCGGCGCTCACCAGAGCGACGCCCAGTTCGTGCATCAGCAGACCGTCCGCTTCCCACAGCGCCTCCGTGGCGCCGTCGGCCGAGTCCACGGTGCGGATACCCGCCACCCGGTTCAGCTCGCCGGTCGCGTCGGTCCAATCGTCATTGAGCAGGACGAGGTACCGTCCCGTCGTCCCGTCTGCAGCCGCTGTCATGGCCGCCACCTTCTTCTCTTTCGCTCGGCTCGCGTGCATCCGGCCACTAGTGCCCCGTCCAGGCGGATACGGCACGATTCTCTTTCGGCCCCGCCGCCCGCTGGCGGCGTTGCCGAAAGGCCCGAGTACAACCCGGTACGAGGACCTTTCGGCGCCTTGCCGGCGAACACCGGGATCCGCCGATAACCACCCCGATCCACCTGGACGGGGCACTAGGTATTTCGCACGCGGCCGATGTGGTGTAACGGGCATCACATGATCTGTCCGTGCCGACCTTCCCGAGCCGGACGTTTAGGGTCGGAAGCATGCAGAGCTGGCCATCCACTCCGGTGCCTCGCGTTCCCGGCACCCCCCGACCGCTTCGGCTGTACGACACCGCGGCACGCGAGATCCGCCCGACCGCACCAGGTCCGACCGCGACCATGTACGTCTGCGGCATCACCCCGTACGACGCCACCCACCTCGGGCACGCGGCGACCTACCTCGCGTTCGACCTGGTGCACCGGCAGTGGCTCGACAACGGCCACGACGTGCACTATGTGCAGAACGTGACCGATGTGGACGACCCGCTGCTGGAGCGCGCCAAGCGCGATCAGGACGACTGGGTCGTGCTGGCCATGCGTGAGACGGCGCTGTTCCGAGAGGACATGGCGGCGCTGCGGGTGCTGCCGCCGAGGGACTTCCTCGGCGCGGTGGAGTCGATCCCGGAGATCGTGGAGACGGTCGCGAAGCTGCTGTCCGACGGCGTCGCCTACCGGGTGGACGACCAGGAATACCCGGACATCTACTTCTCGCACCTGGCGTCCGGCCGGTTCGGTGCCGTGTCGCACTACTCGCCGGACGAGATGGCGACGTTCTTCGCCGAGCGCGGCGGTGACCCCGACCGCCCCGGGAAGCGGCACCCGCTCGACGCACTGCTGTGGCGGGCCGCGCGGCCGGGCGAGCCGAGCTGGGAGAGCGAGCTGGGGCCCGGCAGGCCCGGCTGGCACGTGGAGTGCAGCGTCATCGCGCTGAACCAGCTCGGCATGAGCTTCGACGTGCAGGGTGGCGGCTCGGACCTGATCTTCCCGCACCACGAGTTCAGCGCCGCGCACGCCGAGGCGCTGACCGGCCAGCACCCCTTCGCCCGGCACTACACGCACGCCGGGATGATCGGGCTGGACGGCGAGAAGATGTCCAAGTCACGCGGGAACCTGGTGTTCGTGTCCCGCCTGCGTGCGGACAGGATCGACCCGATGGCGGTCCGGCTCGGGCTGCTGTCCGGCCACTACCGGGACGACCGGCCGTGGACCGCCGAGGTGCTGTCGTCGGCGCAGGAGCGGGTGGCCCGGTGGCGTGCCGCGGTGTCGCTGGCCGCCGCACCGCCGGCCGAGGACCTGGTGGACCGGTTGCGGACCCACCTGTCGAACGACCTGGACAGCCCGGCCGCGCTGGCCGCGGTCGACGCGTGGGCGGACGAGGCCCTGTCGTCCGGCGGCTCCGACGCGGACAGCGGGGCGCTGGTCCGCGCCGCGGTGGACGCGCTGCTCGGCGTCCTGCTCTGAGTGTGCCGGTGGCCCCCCGCACCCGGGCCACCC
>NZ_JBARWZ010000216.1:0-32483 GCF_049647105.1 Actinophytocola sp. | reverse complement strand
GCGGTGACGGTGGTCGTCGCCGTAGTGGGCGCGGTGGTGGTGTTCGGCGTGAACGCGGAATCCGGCGGCTCGGACTCCGCCGGTGACGCGATGACCTGGGACGACACCCTGTACCCACAGGAGATTCCGTCGATCTATCGCGAGCTCACCACCGACGATGTCCTCGAGTCCGTGATCGGCCGGCCGAAGCCGGCATGGACGACGCCGATCACCGGCGGCAGGCCCGACGTCGTCGGCGGCGACGACAAGATCATCACTCTGCGGAGCGGCACGTTCCTGATCGGTCTCGACGCGACCACCGGTGCGGCGAGCTGGCCGTCGGTCGACCTGGGCGAGTCACCGATGTCCTGCGCGGTCCACGGCAACCGGATCGGCTGCGTCGCGCCGCCGGGTCGCGGAGCCGACTCGTCGGTCTTCATCCTGGACAGCGGGAGTGGCGCGCTGCTGAAGACGATCAAGGTGCCCAACCAGAACCTGCGGAGGATCGTCGTCGCGGGCGACCGCCTCGTCGTGGCGACCGAGTTCGGCGACGGCGACGGGTCGGGCTTCGCCGCCGGCTACACCACCGAAGGTGACGAGGTGTGGACGCACGAGGGCTCCGAGGACCTGTATGTGGTGCCCGGCCAGCACATTCTCGTCGACGGTTCGTACTCGGGCGACGAGGTCGCCTTCCACGACACCGACGACGGCGAGAAGGTGCTGGAGGCCGGCCGCGTAAGGGACGAGCGGGACCTCACCTGGAACGTCTTTCGCGGCGGCATCGCCGTCCAGAACGAGGACTGGACCGGCGCCGACATCTATGACCTGGATGGGAAGAAGGTCTCGTCGGTGGCGGGCTGGGAGCCTGCCGGGTACCAGAACGTGTACGCGCCAGGGTCCACCCTGCCCGTGTTCACGCGCATCAAGGAGAACCACTACCGCGACAACCTCACCATGGCGGTGGCGAACCCGGAGACCGGGCACCTGCTGTGGCGGGTCGAAGGTCCGGAACTGACGGCGCAGATGGTCACCGTGAACGACAAGCTGATCGTGAAGATCGCCGATCCCGACGCGTCCACCGGGCCAGGCGGGACCCCCGAGCCGACCGGCAAGGAGTTCGTCCGCGTCCATGACGTCTACTCCGGTGAGGCGCTGTCACCGCCGATCGACATGACAAGGGACGTCGCGGTCGAGACCGCCTGGCTCAAGTCCGACGGTGCCCACGTCGTCTACAACTACATCGAGAGGAACGGCGGCCACACCGAGGTCGCCTACGCCATCTCGACGGGGGAGAAGTCATGGGAGATCCCGATGGCGGGCCGCTCCGGGTATCCGGGAGGTGCCATCGTCGCCGCGACCGCCGAGGACGCTGTCAGCCTCTATCGGTGATGGCCTCGTCACTTCACGCGCTCAGGAAAGGCGACCATGACGAAGAACACCTTCCCGGCCGTCGGCCAGTGCATACCCGTGGCGGCCTCCGCGCGAGCCGTGTTCGCCGACCTGCGGAGCTGGACCGCCACCCATCTGCCCGACCACGAGGATCTACCGCTGTTCGGTGCCGCCTTCGGCGTGTCGGTGGTGGGTCCGTGGGCCACGGCGGACCAGCTGCGGTTGCCTGCGCGCATGATCGCGTGGGCCTACGCCTTCGACGATCACCTCGAACAGAAGGTCACCGACCGCGAGGAACTCGACGAGCTCGTCGACCGCTGCCTCGCCGTGGTCCACACCGGACAACCCGACACCGCCACCCCGTTGCTGAGCAGCCTGTCTTCCTGGCAACACGAGCTAGCGCGACTCCCCGCCTATCCGCCGCTGGCGTCGCTGTGGAAGGAGAAGTTCGCCGCCTGCATGCGCGGTCACCGCTACGACTGGGCCGCCGGATGGGCACGTGAGCGAGGATCCGAGCACGGGGCGGGCCTCGCCATGGACGTCGCGGAGTACCTCGACCACGCCGACAGCATCTCCCTCTGGCTCGTCAATCTGCCCCGCTGGGTCGCCTATGGCGATGACGAGATCCCGGCACACCTGGACGTACTCGTCCCCGCCGTGGACGACCTTTCCGTCGCCGTCCGGCTGGCCAACGACCTCGCCACCATCGACCGCGAGCGCGACGAACCCGGCCAGAACAACATCCTGATGTACGACGGTGTCGCCAAGGACTGGGTGCGCACCCAGCTCGCCACCCGGTTGACCTCGATCCGTCGACGCCTGAGTCCACTCGTCGCCGAGGACTACCTGCCTGCCGTCGGGATCATCCGGTTGTCGGAGTGGTCGATGGGCATCTACAACGGCACCGATCTGCGTGACATGACGGCTGACTGACGTTCTCGCGGTACTGGGCATCACGCTGAGTCACACCCTTGCGCTGGCGTGATTCGAGTTCACGACCGTGTGCTCGAAAGCGGCACAGGTGCTCACCAGGGGTTAGCTGCCCCCTCTTCGGCAGGACCGTCCGACATGCGACCCCGCGAGGTATGGGGCAGTCTGATGCCCTTGCGGGGATCACCGGAGACTGAGGAGACTATCGTGGGATACGACGGTGAGACGCTCGCCTACACCGGCCCGATCGGACTGACCATCCTCGGCGTGCATGTTGGTCTGAGCTGGGTGCTCGTCGTCGGCATCGCCCTGGTCCTGGTCGGCGCTCTGCTGTACCGCTACGCCGCCCGCAGGAAACACCGCCGTGCGGCGTAGTGCCCCGACCAACCTGTTGGCGATGCTCTTCTGTGCCATGGCCGTGCTGGCCGCGACGGCCTGGACGATCATCTACCACTTCACCTGGCGCGGGCCCGCCCTGAGCATGATCTTCGCCTTCTATCTGGTGGCGACCACCATCATGCTCTTCACGCTGACGGCCGCCTTCAAGGGCCGGCGCTTCACCTCGCTGCCGCCCGCGCCGGGGAACGTCGTCGTGATCGTGCCTTCCTACAACGAGCCACCCGAACGGCTGGAGTGCACCGTACGCGCACTGATCGAGCAGTCCCGCCCACCTGACGCCATTCATGTGGTGGACGACGGTTCCTCGGTACCAGTGGTGCCCTTCGACCACCCCAAGGTGACGTGGCACCGGCAGGACAACCAGGGCAAGCGGTACGCACAGGCCAACGTCCTGCGCCGGCTGGCCGAGGAGGACGTCGACTTCATCGTCACCGTGGACTCCGACTCGAGACTGGACCGGGACGCGGTGGAGCATCTCCTGCGCGCGATGTCCGACCCGAGGATCCAGGCCGCCACCGGCCTGATGATGGTGCACAACCGCACCGCGAAGCTGGTGACCAGGGTGATCGATCTGGAGATCGTGACCTGGGGCCTGGTGACCCGCATGGCACGCTCGATTCTGGGCGTGGTCGCACCCACTTCCGGCGTCATGGCCATCTACCGCAAGGACCTGGTCTACGACAATCTCGACGACTACGTCACGTCCGGCACCGTCGGCGACGACCGCAGACTCACCCACTACGCCCTGCAACGCGGCCAGGTGGTCGCCGTGAACGAAGCCAGGGTCCACACCGCCATGCCAGAACACGTCGGCGAGCTGTTCCGGCAACGAACCCGCTGGTTCAAGTCCTACTGGCGATACACTCCCTGGGAACTGGAGCACTTCTCCGTCGTGCCACTGCTGTTCCGGCTGTACGCCCTGGTGCTCGCCGTCATCGCCCCCATCACCTACCTCTGGATCCTGGTGTTCCTCCCGGAACAGGGCCCGCTGGTGCTGTTGCAGTGCTTCGGCTACTGGGTGATCATCACCTGGGCGCAGACGGGGATCTACGCGGTGATGCGTCCGGAACTCGACCTCAGAACGCGCCTGACCGCATGGCTCTTCCTGACCCCGCTGGTCTCGCTGATGAACCTGCTGATCATCAAGCCGGCCCTGTACTGGGCCGTCATCAAGGCCAGGGACCTCACGTGGCAAACCCGGCGAACCGTCTCGTGACCTGCGCCGTCAACGAGGAGCGGAGGCGCTCACCAACAGCGTGCCCACATTGACCGGGTCCGGTGCGGGCAGCACGCGTGCGGAGACATCGACGTAACCATGATTCCTGACTGTCCCTTGACGAGTTACGTTTATCAAGCAATTGCTTCAAATTGAACTTCGTTACTTCGAAACGAAAGGGTCAACGCTTCAGTCTCAACAGAAAACTCAGATCCAGAATTCGCGCTCTCCGCATATTCGATAGCGTGAAAAACGTTGCGATCTTCTGAAAATCCCGCTTCTTTCGAAGTCAACTCAAGACCTTGGACTCTGTGAAAAGTCAGCGTGAAGCGTTCCGCCGGGGAGCCTTCGGTCTTTGTGAAGCGAAGGCCGACCGTTAGCCCACTCTTGCCGGGTGAGACCGTGACTTCTCGGAAGTCGTAGTCATTGTGCATGTCCACGGTGCCAAGGGCGGTGTCCAGGCACTCGATGATCTCGCTCGCCGGTCTCCAGGCTCGCATTCCTTCGAATTCAGTGGCCATCACGATATCCCTTGTCTGTCGATCCACTACTTGCGCAGTCTCGCACGAGATAACGCTTCGTAACGAACCGTCTCCCGACAGAGACTATCCACTAGAAGCTGGACGTCCTGGAGGGCTGCATGAAGATCGACCTGTTCAACGAGATCCAGAACCCTCGGCCCTGGTCGGAGGGCCACGAGCAGCAGCGGTTCCGGACGGCCATCGAGCAGGCCAAGCTCGCCGACGAGCTCGGTTACGGCTGCTGGTGGCAGGTCGAGCACCACGGTGCGGGGGAGTTCAGCCTGTCCTCGGCGCCGGAGCTGATGTTGACGGCGATTTCCCAGCACACCAGCCGGATCCGGCTGGGCCACTCCGCGGTGCTGGCGCCGGCCCGGTTCAACCACCCGGTGCGGGTCGCCGAGCGGGCCGCGACGCTGGACCATCTCAGCGGCGGCCGCGTCGAGCTGGGCCTGACCAGGTCGACCATCCCGGAGTGGCGGTTGTTCGGCATCGACCCCGAGGCCGCTCGCTCGCAGACCCAGCAGGCGTTCGAGATGATCCCGAAGATGTGGACCTCGGACCGGTTCTCCTACTCCGGCCCGGACTTCCAGATCGACGACGTGCCGATTCTGCCCAAGCCGCTGCAGAAGCCGCACCCGCCGCTGTGGCAGGCGGCCGCCAGTCCCGGCTCGTTCGCCGACGCGGGCAGGCGCGGTGTCGGCGTGCTCGGCACCACCATCTGGGAGTCGGCCGAGCGCGTCGAGCGGATGATCAAGCTCTACCGGGCCGCGGCAGAGCAGTGCACCGAGCCGGTCGGGTCGTTCGTGAACAACCAGGTCGCCTACTTCACCTTCGTGCACTGCGCGGAGACCGACGAGCAGGCCATGCGCAACGGCGCGGCCGCGGCGGCGGCCTGGTACACGGTCACCGCGCTCAACTTCTTCGAGGCGGCAACGGAGTTCAGCCGCGGCGTCGCCGAGCAGCAGCGGCTGATGGCAGACCAGGCCAAGGACAACCTGGCCGGCCAGTTCTTCCGCGACGAGGTCGCGGCGACCGAGGGCCCGACCGACGGGCAGGTACTCATCGGCAGGGTCGTCTCGGGTGAGGAGGTCTCCGACGAGGAGATCTTCGAGGTCCTCAGCGCGCAGGACTCACTGATCGTCGGCAGCCCGGACACCTGCCGCAGGAAACTGCGGAAATACGCCGACCTCGGCATCGACCGGCTCATGTGCCTCCAGCAGATCGGCAGCATCGGCGACGAGGAGGTCATGACCAGCATCCGCCTCATCGGCGAACTGATCACCGAGTTCGACCACTGACACTCAGCCATGGGACGACGCGGCGCTCGGCAATACACTGGGCCCTTCGTCGGTGTTCCGGGTTGGGGGTCGTGGTGATCGGTCGGGAGATTCCGGTTCGGGTCGGGGATGTCGAGGTGCTGGTCGAGACGACCCCGTTGGCGGGGTCGGAGCCGACCTCCCGGGTGGACGCGGCCGTCGACCGGGTCGGGGAGGCGTTCATCCGGGCGCAGAACGCCATCGTGGAGATCGCCACGTCGACCGTGGAGATCATCCAGAAGACCACCGCGCGGGCCGCTCGTCCCGACCAGCTGGAGGTCGAGTTCGGCCTCAAGTTCTCCGCCAAGGGCGACGTGATCGTCGCGGGCGCGGCTGGCGAGGCGACACTGCGGGTGAAGATCGTCTACGAACGTGACCTCAGCGAGGACCCGGGCGGGTCGTGACCGGCTTTCTGGGCCGGGTGCTCGGCGCCGAGGGCGGTCCGGTGGGTACCTGTTTCCAGGTCGCACCCGGCGTTCTCGTCACGGCGGCGCACGTCCTGGAAGACCTGGGCGCCGAGGACCCGGGGGCCGCGGTCCGGGTCGACCCGCTCGCGGGTGGTGATCCCTTCGACGCGCACGTGATCGCCATGCACTCGCGATACGACCTCGCGGTGCTGCGCGGCAGCCGCGAACTCGCCACCACGATCCCTCGGCTGGCCGCGACCGGCACCGTGCCGATCGGCGCCGAGGTGACTCTGACCGCGGCGGGCCACCTCGACGACGCCAACTACACCTACCGCATCGTGACGGCGACCGGGGTGTGGAAGGGCGCGGCGGTGCGGGACGGGACGGAGCTGGGCCGGTTCACCTCCCATGACGTGCTGCCCGGCATGAGCGGCGCGCCGGTGTGCCTCGCGTCGGACGGGTCCGTCGTCGGCGTGCAGTCCGGCCGGTACAACAGCCGGGACGGCTGGTTCGCGCACTCGGTGTGGGTGGGCAGGACGGAGGTCCTCGCCGAACTGTTGCGCCGTGTGGCCCCGGTGTCGTTGCTGGACGTGAGCCCGCCCTCGGTGCTCTGGCGGGAACGGCGCGCGACCTACCTGGCCGCGGTCACGCGGTCGGCCCGCGAGCGGCGCGACTCGTTCCTGGTCGGCAACTGCGGCCCGCCGCTCGTCCCGGCGTTCGTCCGGAAGCAGGACGACGGCACCTCGAAGACCACGCCGACCGCCCTTCCCGCGGCCGACCTCCTTTCCATGACCGGTGACTGCCTGCTGCTGGGCGGTCCGGGTGCCGGTAAGTCCCGGCTGCTGTGGTCGTGGGCGCTGGAGCTGACCGGCAGTGCGACGCGGCTCCCCGTGCTGGTCCAGGCGGGTGACCTGGCCACGGCCGTCGGTTCGCCGCTCGGTCCGGTACCCGCGCTCGACTCGCTCGTTGCCGCCGTCGGCGCGGCCCTCACCGCCACCGGCCGGGAAGGGCTGCCGTGGCTCGCGGAGTGGTTCAACGCCCCGCAGGCAGGCGAGGTCGAGTGGATCGTCCTGGTGGACGGCCTCGACGAGGTCCCCGACGAGCGGCTCCGCAATCGGGTGCGCGCGGCGCTCACCGCGCTGAGCGCGGACCCGGCGTGGCGGGGCCGCGTCATCGTGGCCTCCCGCCCGCCGCAGGCCGCCGACGGCGCCGTGTGGCAGGCCGCCCGCTACGAGCTGGTCCCGTTCGGTGCGTCCGAGCGAGCGCGGTTCGTCCACGGGTGGTTCCCAGAACTCGGTTTCGCCGACCCGGGCCACGCGGCCAGGGACTTCCTGGCGGAGCTCGACCAGCGCGGGTTGCACGACCTCGCCGGCATCCCGCTGATGCTGGTGGTCCTGGCGCAGTTGTTCACCTTTGGTCACGGCCAGACCCTGCCGGAGAGCCGGGTGGAGGCCTACGAGCAGATCGTCGACAAGGCACACCGGCAACGCGTGCGTGGCGGCGAGACCGACGAGATCCTCGCCTGGCACGACGAGCACCTCCCCGCCGCGGTCGAGGCGTTGCACGAGCGACTCGGTGGGGTGGACGGCCTGCTGTCGCTGCTGGCCTTCGCACGCTTTCGCGGTCACGCGGACTCGGCCGTGGACTGGATCGCCGACCAGACCAGGGATCTGCGCCGCACCACGCGGCTGTCACCGGACCACTGGCGAGTCGTGGTCCAGGAGGCGTTGCGCCGCAACAGCCTGCTCGTCGCGCAGGGCGGGGACTTCTACTTCGTGCACGCGACCCTGCACGAGTTCTTCTCGGCGCGGCACCTCGCACGTGACACGCGACTGAGCAGGGAACTGCTCTGGCTGGTCGCCTCCGACGTGACCCGGGCGTGCGACAACACGTTCATGGAGTGGGTCTTCGCGTTCTGGTCCGCGTGGCCGCCGTTCACGACGACCCTGCTGCGCTTGCCGAAGAAGCGCGACCCCTTGTCCGCCTACACGTTCCTGGCGGAGCTGGTCCGGCGGTGGGTCCGGATCGACCCCTCGGTGACCGAGGCCGCGAAGACCCACCTGCGCACCATGCTCGCGGCCGGATCACCACCGGACGACCCGCTCACGATCCCGTACCTGTCGGCCGCTCTGAGGGACCAGCGGGGGTTCGACGCCCTCGTGGCGATCGCCGGGGACCCGGCTTACGGGGTGGCGTCGGTGAACGCCGCGGCGAGGATGGTCGCCCTCCGCAAGCCAGGTGCCGCGGACCTGCTTGCCGACGCGACCGACGCGTTCGTCACCGCGCCGGAGCCGGTCCGGTTCACCGACGACGACGCGCGGACGCGCCGCGAGGCCGCGCAGAACCTCGCCCGCCACGAGCATCCCCGGGCACCGGGCATCCTCCGGCGACTGCTGGAGGACCCCCGCGCCGACGACGGCCGGACCCGTCGTTACGTGTGCGGGCTGCTCGGCGATCGTCCGAGCCCGCACCTCGCCGACGTGATGACCTACCTCTTCACGGCGGTGGCCACCTCCGACGAGCATGAGGCCCGCACCCGGGGCGACTGCGTGAAGGTGCTTCTCCGCATGACCGACCCCGGCAGCGCGGACCGGTTCGCGAGGCTCGCGGCGGCGGACACGATGCCGGGCAAGCAAAGGGCGAAGGCCGCCATCCGGCTGGCCGACCTCGGCGATCCCCGGGCCGGGGACCTCCTCGCCGCGCTCACCGACGAGCCCGACGACGAGACGCTGCAGGATGTCGCGTGGGCGCTGGTCAGGATCGGCGACCACCGGGCGATCCCGCCGCTGGTCGCGATCTCCGAGCGGACACCGGTCATCTGGCTGTGGTGGCGGCAGGTGAAGGCCGCGACGACCAACGGCGATCCCAGGACGGCCAACGTACTCCTCGCCGCGGCCGAGGCCCCGGGCATGTCCCGGTCGCACGGGAGCGAGATCCTGAGGTGGCTCACCCTCGTCGGTGATCAACCCGGTACCGAGGCCGCCGCGGCGGAACCCGGCATGGGCTGGCACCTGTTCAAGCTGGCCGACGCGCTGGCCCGGCGGCACGACCGCCGCTATGCGACCCTGCTCGCCCGCTGGGCGGACGAACTCGTCGATGAGGGGCCGACCTGGGACGACGACCGGCGTTGGGCGGCGCGTGTCCTGGCCGCGCCGGACCGGTTGCTCGGCGACGGGCTGCTCGCCGACTACGTCACCGCCCGGGACATCGACCCGCACCGCAGGATGCACGAACTCAACGACCTTCGCTACACCGACCACCCCCGCGCGGTCGACTGCCTGCTGGCCGTGCACCGCGAGTTCGAGGCGCGAGCCGATCTTGAAGGACACCACTCGCCACGACGCCACGTGGTGCACCTGCTGGCGGAAGCCGGAAATCTCGCGGTGGTGCCAGTGCTCGCCGAGTACGTCCGGAATCCCGACAGGTACCGCTCCGGCTGGCGGCCGCCGCTCGAGCTGCTGGTCGGGCTCGATGGCCAGGAGGTCGCCGACACGCTCGTGGAGCTCGCACCCCACGTCGAGAGCAAGGACCAGTGGCGGCTGGCGCACAAGTTGAGCGAGATGGAGGATCCGCGAGTTTGCGCCGTGCTCGCCGAGTGGGTGATCGCGGCGGCCGGGCACTGGCGCTTCTTCGACGGCGTGGACTGGCGGTTCCGGCGGCTCCGCGAGATCAACGACCGCCACCTCGTCACGGTGCACGAGCGCCTGATGGACTACGTCCTGACCGGCAGGTCCGACGTGACCCCCGGTTGGGCGATCGCCGACGTGGCCGGGGTCGGCGGCCCGCACGCAGCGGACGTACTCGCCCAATGGGCGGCGGACCCCCGGTTCCGCAGGACGGACCGGAACGAGGCGATCCGCGCGCTCGCCACCGTCGACCCCGCCCGCGCGGCCGAGCTTGGCCACGACACGACCACCAACGCCGCGCCGGAACGACCGCGGCCCACCTCCCAGCTGGCGGTCGTCTTCCAGCACTACAAACGCAACCGTGACCATGCACCGCACCGCCCACGTGCGAGACCTCGTTCCACGATCGGGTGAGATCGACGGGACGGGTAACCTGTTTGGCCACAAAGGACTATCGTTCGTGTTTGGGTCAGACGGACTGAGGTCGGGTCGCGGGCGGGCGACCCGAACTCACCCACATTCGTTGGCAGTGTGGGAGTCCTTGTCGAGGGGTGTACTGGTAGTACCTCCCTCGCGGGAAGAGCGCGATATAGGTTCGTTTGGTCGCTCCTGAACCCCGCATCCGACCAAGGAGCCCTATGTCTGTCCGACGTCTCGCCCTGTTGATGACAGCCGTCGTTCTCCTCGCGTCCGCCTGCGCGTCGGCGCGTGCCGAACCCGCCGCGCCGAAAGGTCTGGTGCCGGTGACGCTTGTGGTTCCGGAGGGGATGGGTGCCGCGCCGCTGGATGTGGTCAGGCAGGCGCTGGTGCCGAGAGGCTGGACCATCTCGGTGTTCGCGCGGGTCCCGTCGGCGCGGTTGGCCGCGTGGGCGCCGGATGGCACGTTGCTCGTCTCGGTGCCGGGGAACGGCACGGTGGTCCGGCTCGTCCCCGACGGGAACGGCACGGCGTCGGTTTCCGTGCTGCTGTCGGGGTTGCGTCAGCCGCACGGAATCGCGTTCGCAGGCTCGACGCTGTATGTCGCGCAGACCCACCGGGTGGACGCCTACACGTACGCGGACGGCGCGGCGATGGATCCGCGGCCGGTCGTCACGGGTTTGCCTGACGCGTCGACCCCGGAGTTGGGTGGCCGGTACGGGCACGTGTTGAAGAGTGTGGCCGTGGGGGAGGACGGGTCGGTGTACGTGTCCGTCGGGTCCACCGGCAACATCTCCGCCGAGGACCTCACGGCGACGCCACCCCAGGGCGTCGATCCTGCGGGTGCCTCCGGACGGTGGGGCGCCGGAGCCGTACGCCACGAACGTGCGTAACGGCACCGGACTGGCGATCGCCCCCGACGGCGCGGTGTGGACCGCGGTGAACAACCGGGACAACATCCAGTACCCGTTCGACCGGCCCTACGGCGACGCGCCTGGGTCGTCGCTGGGGCAGGTGATCCCCGAGTACGTGCGTGACCACCCGGTCGAGCCGCTCGCCAAGCTCACCCCCGGCCGGAACCTGGGCTGGCCGTACTGCAACCCCGATGCCGACGTCGACCCGGGTGTTCCCGGTAGCCGGCAGGACTTCTCGGACGTCCCCTTCATCAGGGATGTGCAGACCAACCCGGACGGGCAGTTGCTCGACTGCGCCACCGTCCCGCCGTTGGAACAGGCACTCCCCGGGCATTCCGCGCCGCTGGGCCTGTCGTTCGTCGACGGCGTGCTCCCGTGTGAGTACGCGCGGGGTGCGTTGGTGGGGGTGCATGGTTCGTGGAACGCGTCACCACCCAGGGCGCCGGAGGTGTCGTTCTTCCCGTGGCGCAACGGCAAACTGAAGGGCAGGCAGACCCTGGTGGGTGGTTTCCAGGCCGAGGACGGGTCCAGGTGGGGCCGCCCGGTGGCCGCGGTGGCCGGACCGGACCACGCCGTCTACATCACCGACGACTCGGCCGGCGCCGTCTACCGACTGGCTCCACCGACATAGGAGAACGCACTGATGTCCACCCTTCCGCAGGTGACGCTCAACAACGGCGTCGAGATGCCCGCCATCGGTCTCGGTGTCTTCCAGACCCCGCCGGAGGAGACCCGCGCCGCCGTCGCGGCGGCGTTGTCGACCGGCTACCGGCACATCGACACCGCCGCCGCGTACGGCAACGAGCGCGAGGTCGGCGAGGCCATCGCCAAGTCCGGGGTCGACCGTGCCGAGGTGTTCATCGAAACCAAGATCTGGATCAGCGACTACGGATACGACCAGACGCTGCACGGGTTCGAGAAGAGCGCGGGCAAGCTCGGCGTCGACCAGATCGACCTGTTGATCCTGCACCAGGCGCTGCCGTCGGAGTTCGCCAAGACCCTCGACGCCTACCGTGCGCTCGAAACGCTGCTGAACGACGGCAAGGTCCGCGCCATCGGCGTCAGCAACTTCATGGTCGATCACCTCACCGGGCTGCTCGACACGGCGACGGTGGTGCCCGCGGTGAACCAGATCGAGGTGCACCCGTACTTCGCCCAGCGTGAGGTGCAGGCGTTCGGCGCGCAGCACGGCATCCACGTCCAGGCGTGGTCCCCGATCGGCGGCATCACGTTCTACCGCGCCGGCGAGCACACCAGCACCCTGCGGGACCCGGTGATCGGTGAGATCGCGAAGGCGCACGGCAGGAGCCCGGCGCAGGTGATGCTGCGCTGGCACCTGCAGCAGGGCCGCTCGGTGATCCCGAAGTCCACCAAGCCGGCACGCATCGCCGAGAACTTCGACGTGTTCGACTTCGAGTTGACCGCCGAGCAACTCGACGCGATCGACGCCCTGGACACCGGCAAGCGCGGCGGCCCCGATCCCGCCGACATCACCCTCGAGACCTTCGGCCGCCCGATCCCCGAAGCCTGACACGTGCACCTGAGGTGACCACAGAGACCCGCGGCCGTGTGCTGGATGGCTATCGCAGCGCCTTCGCCGAACACCTGCCCGGCGACCAGACCACCGAGTACTGGCTGTACGTCGGAAGGATCCTGGACATGTTCGCCCTCAGCAGTCTGGCCACCCAGGAACACGCCATCGCCGACCACGCAGCGCGGACAATCCGCCGCTGGGTCACCGACGGAGTACCTGACTCACGCTCACACTGAC
Organism: Actinophytocola sp.; assembly: GCF_049647105.1. GTDB lineage: Bacteria > Actinomycetota > Actinomycetes > Mycobacteriales > Pseudonocardiaceae > Actinophytocola. The sequence continues at coordinate 19,598 of NZ_JBARWZ010000216.1, read as the reverse complement.
CGCGCTAGCCGATTCGGCAGACCGGACCCACCCGCCACCCGCGACTGTGTCAAACGGGGCGATCTCAAAGGTAAGTGTGGACCCAAGGTCAAAGGTGTCGTCCGCGAGGAGTGTTACTTGTGGTCGGCCGATAGTGCGTCGAGGCGCGTCAGTACGGCTGTGGGAAGCTGTTCAGCATCCAGTCGGTATGGCCTCCATCGATCGTTAGTGTTGTCTTTCATGGACGCGCCGAAGCGGTAGCGTCCTTTGCTGTTTGGTTTTCCCAGCGTCTGGTCGTAGTCGATGCTTGGGACGAGCCAGGCTTTCATGACTGCTCCGCGCGTGATGTCGATGGCGACGAAGAGCAGATCAAATCCGGGCCGGGGGTTGAAGGTCTGTGATCGGACGAACGCGACGAATCCCTCTGACTGCACACGTTTGCTGTCGGACATGCGTGCTTTGACCTGCACGGCCAAGGTTGCGGTGGAGTTCCGGCGGTGGAAGACGAGGTCTACTCCTTCGTCGTCGACCAGCGAGGTTGAGACGTTCAGTTCGCCGCGGCTGGCGAGGATGCAGAACGCGGCTACGAGATGTTCGGCGGCCTTGCCCATGCGGCTGGCTTCAGCCGATTTCGTCGTGTAATCATCGTTCTCGGCACCAGGTTCCGCAGTGAGCGACATAGTCATGTGTTAGTCCTTTGTCGATGATCATTACCAGGCGGTCAGGGCGCTGTGGGGCCACTGATGAAGGACAAGAGTCAGGTTGGTGCCAGTCGATAGCGGCCGCGGTCGGTTCGTTCGAGATCGTCATAGGTGGTGCCGGCGTTGTCCGGGGCGTTGCGGCACAGGTGTGCGGTGATCATGGTGCGAATGGTGGATTCCGCGTAGCCGGTGCCCCTGCGGCTCATTTCGGCGATGATCTCGGCCGGGGCGAACGTGTCGCCGCCGGAGCGTGTGAGCACAGCGTGGATCGCGTCGAGAATCTCTCTGCGAGCACCGGCTCTGGCCATACCGGCGGCTGCGGGGATCGAGGAGAGTTGGAGGGTGTCGTCACCTGCGGGCGCCAGCGGGTCGACCTGATATACGGCGAGCCTGAGGCCGCCGTCGACGGGGAACTGGGCGAGCCGGTGCGCGGTCACCTGGTGCGCGGCCGACTGTGGGCCGATGATGCCGGTGGCTGTGCTCGGCAGTGCGGTGATCGCGGCGGGACGCAGGATCACAGTGTCCACATCCAAGTCCACCCCGTGCCGGCTCGCGACTCCAGCCATGTACCTCCGCAGATGAGCGGACTCGACATAGATGAACACGCGATCCACAGCACCCGGGTAGGTCGCCAGCCGGTAGAAGTCCTTCAGCACCTCGCCCAAGGTCATCGTCCATGCCGCGTTGGCCGGGTTCGGTTCCCTCGGGTACTTCAACTCGATCAACGCGACCGGCCGATCACCCCACACCGCGAGATCGACCCTCGCACCCTTCAACGCCGGATGCGGCACCTCCACCCGCAACCACGCAGCCTTCACCCCCGCCGCGACTAATGCCCGCGCCGCGCAGAAGCGGACCGCGTCCTCGGTGAGCAACGCACCGAAACCACCGTCCCGATGCCCCCGCACCTCGGCCACGACCGCCGCCCACACCTCCCGCGACAACCAGGGCGGCAACCCCGACCCAGGGCTGACCGCGTCCGCTCGCTCTCGCCATGACGTCATGACACCTACGTCGATGACGACCCGTCGGCCGTAACACGGTCGGCCGGAACGACATCGTCCGTGGGGCCTACCGGACGCGTTGCGGTATTCAAGCGGTGCCGATCTCCCTTGTGTCAGTAGACTTGAGCGTCGTGGCCGTCGAGGTTCGGTATCCCACCGCGGCGCACCGGCGTCTGGTGGACGAGATCCTTTCCAGCTTGCGGGCCAGGCCCGGGGTGGGCGGGGTGCTGCTGGGGGGATCGCTGGCGCGGGGGACCGCCCGGGATGACTCCGATGTGGACATTCTGGTGGTGGCGACCACCGATGACCGGCCGCGCATCCCTGGTTCGCTGCCGGTCGACTTGCTCGTCCGTACCGAGGAACAATGGCGGCGGTGCTTCACTCCCGACCGGGTCGGTGACGAGTCGTGGGGCTACGCCTTCCTTGACGGGGTGGTGTTGCACGACCCCGACGGGGTGGTCGCCGACCTGGTCACGCGAGCACGCGACTGCCACACGCGGTACCGCACACCGGCCTCGATCACGGCGCACTACGCCGCGCTGTGGCGCCACGTGCGCCCGAAGATGCTGGCCGTGCACCGCCGTGGTGATCCGGTGGAGGTCGGATGGGCGGCGGCGGCCATGACCAACGACCTGCTCCGTACCGCCTGGGCCGTCAACGACCTGCCCAACCCCTCCCTCGACCTGGGCACTGTCCAGCGGCACCTGGACGACCTGACAATCCCACCAGGCATCGCCGACCTGCTCCGGGCCCTCCTGCGCTCGTCCCCGCAAGAAGGCCTACGGGCTCAACTCGAGCTGCTGGGCACACTCGAGCCTCACCTCAGCGCACCGCCGGGCGGCACCAGGTCCGCGGGCAACTGAATCATCACCAGGACGCGGTGCTCGGCCGGTCTCGGTAGTGAGACCGGCCGAGGCAGGTGAACGGTTATGGGGTTGGCGGGAGGACGTTGTCCTTGTGTCCGCCGTCCATGTTTCCGGCTGGGGAGAAGTTCACGACGATGTAGGTGTCATGCCAGACGTTGTCCTCGGTGCCGCACACCCGGCCGGCACCGATTCTGGTGCTGCCCTTCCAGACGAGTTGGGTGAAGTGCCCGATCGCCTTTTTCGGGTCGGTGGAGGCGAAGGTCTCGTAGTTGTAGAACTTGATCTCGGCGTACCAGGCGTCGCTCGCTGCCGTGGCCGGTCCCTGGACGGGTTGGGACGAACTCGACGAGTAGAGGTTCTCGCCATACCCGCCAGTCCCGTCGTGGACGAGGGCCCCCTTCTCCGCGACGTGCTCAGCGCGGGACTTGGCGTAGGTGACGAGCTCCTGGTCGAGCTCCACGGGTGGAACTCCGTGCTTCGCTCGGTGCTGGTTGATGCTGTCCACCATGCTGTTCAGGAAATCCTGACTGGTTTGGTCGGAGTATCCAGATTTCATGTCGGTCTTTCCTTCTGTTGCGGATTGGGTCCGGTCAGGTGACCTCGATGGCGGCGCGGACGGCGGATTCGAGAGAGCCTTCGATCCAGGAGTGTTTGAGGGAGGCGTGTTCGCCTGCGAAGTGCACGGGTCCTTCCGGGGTGCTGACGCCGGGGTGGACCTCGGTGAGCTGTGCGGGGAGGAACACCGCGGCCTCGCCAAGGGCGTAGCGGTTGCGCAGCCAGCTCTGGGTCTGTCCTCGCCCGGTGTAGAAGGCCTCGACTCTGTTGCCGTGTATGGACTGCAGGCCGCGCAGCGCGAACCCGTACCGCTCCTCGTCGTCGAGTGAGTCCCATCGGCTGGCGTCGTCGGCCCAGCTGTAGCTGGCCAGCAGCACCCCGCCCCTGCTGTCGCCGATCTGGTGGGAGGGGTAGTAGACGAACCGGTTCGGCCAGTCGGTCAGGGAGCCGCCGCCGAAGATGTTGTCGGCGCGGCCCTTGTCGGTGCCGTAGCGGTCGTAGAGCCCCGGCCTGATCGCGTTCAGTTCGCGTCGCCAGTCCGCTTCGGTGAATTCCCACCAGCGTCTGCTGAACTCCAGCAGCACCTTGGTCGCGGAGTCGTAGTGCAGTTCGATGATCGCGCGCCGCTTGGGATAGGACATGAGGGGTTCGACGGCGACGTGCCGCAGGGCGGTGAACGGGATCGTCACGATGGCGACGTCCGCGGTGAAGGTCTCGGTCCTGGGGTTCGGGGTACCTGGCACCAACAGTGGAACACCGGCCACCGCGCCCGCGCCCGCGAGGAACGACCGCCTGCGCACCGGACTACCTGATTCACCGCCGCGACGAGTATTCATGTTCACCACATCGCCGGACCACGCCCATCCGTGACGAAAAAATACGCAACCACAGAGAATTGACCCATTCAGCCCATGCGGAATCAACCATGGCCTTGGATGGAAAATATCTGTCAAACGATACATTCAGGAATGTAGGTATGAATGCAGATGTTGTGATCAGATATCGATATCGGTCGATCAGTCCTCTGTGTACAAGAATTGACAAATCCAGGTTGGCCCACCCGAGGACGCCGGCAGGAGAGTGAACTGGACGAGCGATCACCCCGACCTCGCCAACTGGCTCCTCGGCCGACTGCCCGAGTGACCCGGCCGGCGGCCCCCGGCCCACCGGTTCCTCGCGAGCGCGTCGCGGACGGTTGTCGACCCAGCCGGGGGTGGCCGGTGGTGCGAGCCACCGGCGGGTAGTCGTGTGCCAGGTGTGCGTGGACGTGTTCGGCGGGGCACCGTTCGAGATCCGTGTGTTGCGTGGGCGGCGTGCCGAGATCTCCAGGCGATGTCGACGCTGCGTAGCCGTGCTGGCCGAGAGTCACCACGCCGCGTCCCGGTGCGGCTGGACCGTCGACGGTTCCCATGGCGGCGAGGTCTGTCCATTGTGGCAGCCAGCGGCCATGGCAGGGCCGCGAATGCCCATTGTGGATGAACGGTTTGTGCTGGTAGTGCGCCCGGAAGTGCTTCTGCCACAACCGGCTCTGGATGTCAAGGCAAATGTGGGTTTGATGGTTGTCCGACCAACTGTGGGTATCGGATTCGCCATCCGATGGTGTAACAAGGACTCTCACGATCGCACGCGGCGGACCGATCCTCGACGGAAGGTGCTTGCCAGATGGCGCCCCTTGACATCGCTGCTGGTCGGACCGGAGTGGACGTTCTGGAGTGGAGCCGTGCACTCGTGGAGCCGGCTCTGCGGGCGGCGGTAGCCCGGTTACCGGAATCGGTGGGCCGGATCGCCGGTTACCACTTCGGTTGGCGGGACGAGCGGGGCACACCGATCGACGGCTGCCAGACGGGCGGCAAGGCGATCCGGCCCGCGTTGGTGTTGCTCGCGGCGAAGGCCGTGGGCGGCACCCCCGAACAAGCCCTGCCCGCGGCGTGTGCCGCGGAGCTGGTACACAACTTCTCCCTGCTGCACGACGACGTCATGGACCGCGACCTGACGCGCAGGCACCGGCCGACCAGCTGGACCGTTTTCGGCTCCAGCGCGGCGATCCTGGCTGGTGACGCCCTGCTCACCCTGGCGTTCGACGTACTCGCCGACGCCGAGCGGTCCGAGGTGGCGACCGGGATGCGCACGCTCTCGCCGGTCCTGTACGACCTGGTCGACGGGCAGTGCGCGGACATCCTGTTCGAGGAGCGCGCGGACGTCGACCTCGCGGAGTGCGTGCGGATGGCGGCAGGCAAGACCGGTGCGCTGCTGGGCGGCGCGTGCAGCCTCGGCGCGATCTTCGGTGGTGGCGGCCGGACCCAGGTCGACCGGCTGCGCGAGTTCGGTGAACACGTGGGGCTCGCGTTCCAGTTCGTGGACGACCTGCTCGGCATCTGGGGTGACCCCGACGTCACCGGCAAGCCCGTGTACTCGGATCTGGTCAACCGCAAGAAGTCCCTGCCGGTGGTCGCCACGCTCACGTCCGGCACCCCGGCCGGGGACGAACTGGCCGAACTGTACTTCCGCGACGGCGAACTGACCGGCGGCGAGCTGACTCGTGCCGCGGAGCTGATCGAGTCGGCCGGCGGGCGCGCCTGGGCCGAGAACCAGTCCCGGGAGCACCTCGAGCTGGCGCTGGCCTGCCTGCGTGACGTCGGGTTGGATCAACGCGGCGCGGCCGAGCTGGCCGCGCTGGCCCGGCTGGCCGTGCACCGTGATCACTGACCTGACAACAGAACAGCGAGGAAGGGCGGGCATGCGGAACCTGACCGACGAGGCGGACCGGATCGTCGATGTGCTCGGTGAGCGGCCGGTGGCCGCGATGGCATACTCCACCGCCTGGGCCGCGCGACTGGCGACCGACGACGGCGCGCCGGTGTTCCCCGGGGCTCGGGAGTGGCTGCGTACCCACCAGCACGGCGACGGCTCGTGGGGCGGCTCGGTACCCAACCCGTACGACCGGTTGGTGTCCACGGCAGCCGCCGTGCTGGCGTTGCGGGAGCTGCCGGACGACTGGGCCGCACAGGCGATCCGCGCGGGCGTCGGCTATCTCCGCGACCACGCCACGGACTGGCAGGGCGCGGTCGGGGAGCCGATCGGGTTCGAGGTCGTGGCACCTCATCTGGTCGCGGAGGCGCAGTCGGCTGGCCTGTTCGCCATGGACTCGCTCGCCGAGCTGGTGCGGCTGCGTGACGACAAGCTCTCCCGCGTGCCACCAGGCGCGCTGGCCAAGCAGCCGACCGGGTTGCTGTACTCGCTCGAGGCGCTCGGCGAGCTCGTTCCCCTGCCCGAGATGGCCAGGTTCGCCGCGGTGAACGGGTCGATGGCCAACAATCCCGCCGCGACGGGAGCGTTGTGGGAGGCCACGAACGACCAGGCGGCGCTGGGTTATCTGCACGAGGCGGCACGGTCCGCTGGCGACGGTGGTATGCCCGAGATCTATCCCATCAACGTGTTCGAGCCGTCGTGGGTGATCTACCTGCTCGGCCGCGCGGGCCTGGTGCCCGCCGGTGCCCGCGAACACGTTGCGCGCCTGGCGAAGCTGCCTGGTGCCACGAGCGAGCCGATCGGGGTCAGCGAGGAGTTCCCCGTGCCGGACTCCGACGACACGGCCATGGTCGCCAACCTGTCGCACGCGTTCGGCCACGACGCCACGCCGCTGCTGGAGTCCTTGCTGTCCTTCGAGACCGACACCCACTTCGTCGGGTTCGCCCACGAGCGGGGTGCTCCGGTGAGCGCGAACGGCCGGGTCCTCGAGGCACTCTGCCAGCAGGAACAACGGTTCGCGCCGCAGATCGCCAAGGCGCGGGACTTCCTGCTCGACGTGCGCCGTGATTCGGCATGGTGGTACGACAAGTGGCACCTGTCCGCCTACTACGCCACCGCGCAGGCGGTGTTCGGGCTGGCCGGTATCGTGCCGGCGAACACACTGACCGGGACCTGGCAGTGGCTGCTGGATGGCCAGCACGCGGACGGATCCTGGGGCCTGGCAGGCGGTCTGCCCGAGGAGACCGCCTACGCGGTGCACTCACTGGACGCGCTCGAGCCGCACCTCGGGCCGGTGCCTGCCGACACCTACCGGCGGGCCGCCGCGTACCTGCGAGAACACCTCGACGCGACCGACTACGCCGAGCTGTGGATCGGCAAGGGCCTCTACACACCGCCCGCGGTTGTCAGGGCAGCGGTGCTGTCCGCGTACGCGCTGAGCAAGAAGGGGATCGATGACTGACACGATGTTTCCGCCGGTCGACCAGTGCGTCTCGGTGATGAGACTGGGCTTGGACGCACTCGGTGACCTGGAACGCTGGATGGCCAAGGAACACCCCGGCTACGAGAGCCGGACGATGGCGGCCATCGCCTTCAGCGAGGCGGGGATCGGGCCGTGGGCCACCGGCGAGCAGCTCCGGCTGCCAACGCGGATGGCCATGTGGGTCATCGTTCTCGACGACTACATCGAGCAGGAGATCACCGAACGCGAACACCTCGACGAGCTCGTCGACCGCTGCAACGCCGTGGTCCGCACCGGCCTGCGCGACGACAGCCATCCGCTGACCGCCAGCCTTTCCGGGTGGCAGGAGGAGGCGTCCGCCCTGCCGACCTACCCGGCGCTGGCCTCGTTGTGGGAGGAGAGCGTCGCGAGGACCCTGGACGGCTACCGGTACAATTGGATCGCAGGCTGGGCGCGCGAGCGGGGCGAGATCCCACCCGGCATCACCATGGATGTCGAGGAGCACCTGGCGCACATCGGCAGCAGCGCCATCGGCCAGGTGCATGTGCCGAGATGGCTCACCTACGGCGGCGACACGTTGTGGGAGCACATGGACGTGCTCCTCCCGGCGCTGGAGGACACCCACTTCGTCTGCCGCCTGGCCAACGACCTCGGCACCATCTCCCGCGAGCGGGACCAGCCCGGCCAGAACAACATCCTGATGTACGAAGGGGTGTCCGAGGACTGGGTGCGTGACCTGCTCGGCAGCCGGATGGCGTCGGTCCGGCGTCATCTCGCCCCACTGCTCGCCGAGGGGAACCTGGACGCCATCGGTGTCCTCCGGCTCGCCGAGTGGTGTGAGTACCAGTACCTCGGCAGCCACGTCGGCGAGTTTCTCGTGCACGGCGTGGACTGACCATACTGTCCCAAACCCGAAAACCGCCGGTCGAACGGAGTATCAGCACAATGAGCGCGGCATCACCCGATACAGGCGTGTCGGTCCGTGATTTCAACCACCACAGCGATCCCGCGGTGCGTGTCGATCCCTTCACCGCGTTCGACCGGTTCCGTGACGAGCGGGTGTTCTGGACCCCGGATCTGGACGGCTTCTGGGTCCTCACCCGGCACACCGACATCCGCGCGGTACTCAGGGACACGGACGCGTTTTCCAGCCAGCACACCTCGATCCCACCCGCCGGCTGGCCGCGTCCCCTGATGCCGGTCGAGCTGGACCCGCCGGACCACGGCCGCTACCGCGCGCTGCTGGCGCGGTGCCTGAACGGCAAGGCGGGCAACGTCATCGCGAAGGCGGTCGAGGCGGAGTCCGCCCGCCTGGTCGAGCGGCTGGCCCCGTTGGGGGAGTGCGACCTCGTCGTGGACTTCGCCAGGCCACTGCAGAACGCACTGTTCGCCGCGCTGTTCGACGTGCCGGAGGAGGAGACGAAGGCCTGCGCACAGTGGGCCGACGACCTGCTCCAGGACGTCGACCCCGACCGTCGTTCCCGCGCGACGAAGGACTTCATGGCGTACGTGGGGCGAGCCATCACCGAGTACTCGACGGGGGAGCGGCAGGGCGACGGCAGCGGGCTGCTCGACCTGCTCTCGAGTGCCGAGGTCGACGGTGAGCCGCTGACCAGGGAACAGGCCCTGGACATGGCTTTCCTCATGGGTATGGCCAGCCTCGACACGCTGACGAACTCGGTCAGCTTCACTTTCCGTTACCTGGCCGAGAATCCCGAGCACCAGCACCGGCTCGCCGCCGAGCCGGCGATCGCGGGGCGGGCCGCCGAGGAGCTGCTGCGGCTGCACTCGGTGGTCAGCGTCGCCCGCACCGCCATCAAGGACATCGAGGTCGCCGGTGTCCGCATCCGGGCAGGGGACCGGGTTCTGTGCAGCCTGTCGCTCGCCGGGCGAGACCCGCACAACTATCCGGAGCCGGCTGAGGCGGACTTCGACCGGTCGAACAGCGCGACCCACGTCGCCTTCGGCTTTGGCGCGCATCGCTGTCTCGGCGCCCGCGTGGCCACCCAGGGCCTGGCCGCCGCACTGCGTGACTGGCACTCATCCATTGTGGACTACCGGGTGCGGCCGGACGCCGATCTGGTCATGGACGGCGGCGCCGTGTGCTCGCTGGAGAACCTGCCGATGGTCTGGACGGTGTGACACCGATGGGCCGGCAGTCCCGCCGGCCCATCGATGTCATGTGATCAGGCGTCTTCGAGGATGAAGTCGGCCGCGCGCCAGGCCAGCGCCGAGATCGGGCCGTTCAGGTTGCCGGAGACCATGACCGGCAGCACCGAGGCGTCCACGACGCGCAGGCCCGCCACGCCACGCACCCGCAGGCGCGAGTCGACCACGTCGTCGTCGTTCGGCCCCATCGCGGCGGTCCCGATGGCGTGGAACCCACAGGTGCCACCGACCAGCGCGAAGTCCAGGATCTCCTGGTCGGTCTGCACCCCGTGCCCCGGCGCGGTTTCGTGCTCGATCCGCTTCGCGAGCGCGCTAGTGGCGAACAGCCTGCGCATGACCCGGAAGGCGTCCACGGACGTCGTACGGTCGTGCTCGGTGGCGAAGTAGTTCGCGTCGATGTCCATCGGTGCGTCGGGATCCGCCGAGGTGATGCGGACGCCGCCCTCGCTGTCCGGGCGCAGCAGGTAGGCGATGCAGAGCATGCCCGGCTCCCGCTCGAGCTGGATGCCCTTGCTCGGGTCGGGCGGCCCCATCGAGTAGGGCGCGATCTGCAGCTGTGCGTCCGGACGGTCGAGCTCGGGACGGGTCTTGAAGAACCCGACGATGTCGAACGACGGCGCGGCAAGGGGTCCGCCACCGGTCGTCTGGTACTCCTCGAACGCCTGCGCCTGACCTTCCGGCGTGGCAAGGATCTTGTTGTAGCCGAGGTCCTCGTTGAGCCGGACCTGCATGGTCAGCACGCGGTGCTCACGCATCCTGGCGCCGACGTTCTGGCTGACCACCTCGACGTCGACGCCGGCCTCGGCCAGGGTCTTCGGGTCGCCGATGCCGGACAGCTGCAGGATCTTCGGCGTCGCGAGCGCGCCGGAGGAGAGGATCACCTCGCGCGTGGCGGTGTACTCGACGGCCTGCCCGTCCTGACGGCCCTGGATGCCGACCGCGCGCCCGTTGTCGAGCACCACCTTGTCGACGACCGTGCGCACCGCGACCGTCAGGTTGGGCCGGTCCTCGACGGGGTGCAGGAAGGCGTCCGCGGCACTGGTCCGCCGACCGTCGCGAATGGTCGCCATCGCGTAGCCGATGCGCTCCTCGTCGTTCTCGTTGAGGTCACGCACCTGCTGCCAGCCGAGCTCGCTACCCGCGGTGATCACGTCTTCCAGCAACGGATCGCCGCCATCGGCGGTCGACACACGCAGCGGGCCGCCGACACCGCGGACCTCGGAAGCGCCGTGGGGGTGGTCCTCAATGGTCTTGAAGACGTCGAGCATGTCGTCCCAGCCCCAGCCGGGGTTGCCGAGTTCGGCGAGTGCGTCCCAGTCCGCGCGCTGACCACGATTGTAGACCATGCCGTTGACCGCGCTGGAACCGCCGAGTGTCTTGCCACGCACCCAGACCTCGGGCTGCTGCGCGGGCCCGAACGGACGGGTGGGGAAGTGCCACACCGTGTTCGGGTCACCCATCAGCTGGCCGAAACCCCTCGGCATCGCGATGAGTGGGTTGGTGTCCTGGTCGCCCGCCTCGACCAACAGCACCTTGACCTCAGGGTTCGCGGAGAGGCGATTGGCGAGTACGCACCCCGCCGGTCCGGCGCCGACGATGACGTAGTCGAACTGTGTCACGGAAACTCCCGTTCTGGTCGCTGATCCATCGAGGTCCGGAATGAGGAACCAAGTTTAGGCGGGCACAGTAGTACGCCCCGTTCGCCATGGATAGGCCATGGACGGGGCCATGCAGAGGACATGGAGAGGACGTCGACAGGCCGCCGCATCGGGTGGTCGTCCTCGCCGTCCGGACGCGGGTGTCCACTGTGGGACGATCTTGATGAAGATTCAACAACCCTGCTACCAGGGCTTTTCCGGATCCACGGCCGGTTTGCGCCAAAAGAGGATCGCCAGTTTCACGATGGTGGAGGACATCTACTAGGGTGTCTCGCATTCGACGACGGACCTGGCGCGAGCCCGGGACCTATCGAGGTCACGGCGGTGGTGTCGGGGTCTGACAGTTGTGTGCCGAGCCACCGCGTTGACGTACCAAGGGAGTCGGGTCCCGTGAGCCTTGCCAGGAAAGAAGGCCGGAAAGGCCGGAGCATCAGGCTACGGATGCTCGCCATCGTGCTCGTCCCCAGCGCGGCGTTGTTGATCATCGGCGTCGGTGCGTCCGGTTACCTGGTCTACGACGGTTACGACGCCCAGAAGTGGGCGACCACGATGCAGGACACCGTTCCGCCCGGCACCCGGTTCGCCGCGGGCGCCCAGGAGGAGCGCAGGCTGAGCCTGCAGGTGCTCGGCGGCGACAAGTCCGCCATGCCGGAGCTCGAGCAGGCCCGCGCGGAGTTTGACCAGGCAATCGCCGGTATCAAGGGCCTGCTGGGCGGCTTGAACGACCTCAACCCGGAGGCCATCGAGCAGGCCAACAAGATCTTCCCGAAGTTGATCGGGGAACAGCTTCCGCAGATCCGCCAGGGCGTGGACGCCGGCGTCGTGCCGTGGAAGGACGTCTACGCGTTCTACAGCGGCGTTGTCGATCTCATCAAGCTCGGCCTGCAGGGCATCGCGGCGACGGCGCCGGACTCCAAGACCGCGGTCGAGGAGTCGACGGCGACGACACTGTTCGCCGTCGCCGACTCGATGTCCCGTGCGAACGCGCTGGCGGTCAACGGTGCGGTCGACGGTGGGCTCACGGTCGAGACATACTCGGAGTTCTCCCGTCAGGTCGGTCGCTACCACACCGACATGGAGCAGGTGCTTCCACTGCTCATCCCGGAACTGCAGCAGCGGTACACCGAACTCGCCAAGAGCCCGGAGTGGGCGCGGTTGAGCGAAGTGGAGGGTGCGCTACTACTCCAGATGCCGGGTACCGGTGTCCCCCAACTGCCGGTCACGCTCGAGGAGTGGCAGGAAGCGGCGTCGGTGGTGAACACCGAACTGCTGGACATCTACTCCGACCACCACACCTACGCCGAGGGTTTCGCCGCGGACACCGGCGAGGAGACGTTCCGCAACTCGCTGCTCGGCGGGGGCGCGGTCCTGCTCATCACGCTGATCGCCACGTTCGTCGCCATCCGGCTGTCGAACCGGGTGGTCAGGCGGATGAAGAAGCTGCGCATGGAGACGCTGGAGCTGGCCGACATGCGCCTGCCCCGCATCGTGCAACGGCTGCGTAGCGGCGAGCAGATCGACATCAACCGCGAGGTGCCCGCACTGGACTACGGCAACGACGAGCTGGGTCAGGTCGCGGGCGCGTTCAACCAGGCACAGCGCACCGCGGTCGCCGCGGCCGCACAGGAAGCCGAGATCCAGAACGGCGTGCGGACCGTGTTCCTGAACATCGCGCACCGCAGCCAGCTCGTGGTGCGCCGCCAGCTCGAGGTGCTGGACAAGGCCGAGCGCGAGCAGGAGGACCCAGACCAGCTGGAGCTGTTGTTCCAGCTCGACCACCTGGCCACCCGCGCCCGGCGCAGCGCGGAGAACCTGCTCATCCTCGGTGGTGAACGGCCAGGCAGGCGGTGGCGCAACCCCGTGCCGCTCGTGGAGATCGTGCGCAGCGCGATCGGCGAGACCGAGCACTACCGCCGCGTGAACACCGGCCGCATGCCCGACCTGTTGATCTCGGGCGCGGCGGTCGCCGACATCATCCACCTGCTGGCCGAACTCGTCGACAACGCGACGGCGTTCTCGCCGCCGGAGTCCCGGGTGGAGGTGCGCAGCAACAGGGTCGGCCGCGGTGTCGTGGTCGAGATCGAGGACCAGGGTGTTGGCCTGTCCCGCGAGGAACGCGACGACATCAACAACTTCCTGCAGAACCCGCCCGACTTCGGCGTGATGGCGCTGACGGAGGAAGAGGCGCGGCTGGGCCTGTTCGTGATCTCCCAGCTGGCGTCCCGGCATGGCGTCAGCGTCACGCTGGTCGACTCCGCCTACGGTGGTGTCCGGGCGATCGTGTTGATCCGGTCGTCCCTCATCGCGGATTCTGGAGAAAGCGTGCCCCACGAAGAGGACCTGCAGTCCGGCACCGGGCAGACCGGGCAGACCACCGCCGACCTGCGGTCGGACCTTCCCGCACCGCGGCAGGAGCTGGCCGAGCAGACGGCGACGGCGCCGCCCGCGCGTACCAGGCTCCGCGCGTCCTTCCCGGATGACCTGTCCTGGCCGGAGGAGAGCCCCGCCGAGCAGACGGTCCGCTGGAACGCCTGGGGGTCATCGAGCAACGGCGGCACACCGCCGCCACCGGGCAACGGCACGCCGCCCCCGGGCACACCGCCGCCACCGCCGCCCCCTCAGGACCCCACGGTCGCGCGGGACATGGGAACCCGTGGCAGGGCGGCCCCCGACCCCGGTCCCGCCACCGACGGCAACGGACGCGCGGAGGGTGGCGGCCAGGGCGGCAAGCGGCCGTTGCCACGCAGGCGCAGGCAGGCGAACATCGCGCCACGGCTTGCCGCGGAGGACGAGCCCTGGCCCGGGGAGCCGGACATGTCCGAGGCTGTCGACCCGGCACTGCTGGCGGAGAAGGCGCGGCACCGGATGGCCGCGCTGCAGCGGGGCACTCGCGAGGGACGCGCCGCCGAGTGAACCCCGACTTTTCGACTACCCGGACCCATGTCCGGAAGGAAGGCAGGAGGGCCGTGGAGGATATCAACCCGAGCGATCTGAACTGGATGCTCGACGAACTGGTGTCGCGGGTAGTCGGCGCCCAGTACGTGGCGGTGCTCTCCAACGATGGACTTTGTGTCGGCAAGTCCCGCAGTCTGGGCAGAGACGACAGCGAACATCTCTCGGCGATGGCGTCCGCCTTCCAGAGCCTTGCGCGCGGGGTCGGTCGCCACTTCAGGGCCGGGCACGTCCGCCAGACCGTGGTCGAGCTCGACGAGGCCTTCCTCGTGGTGACGGCGGCGGGTAACGGTGCGTGTATGGCGTTGCTCGCCACCGCCGACGCCGACATCGGCATGGTGGCCTACGAGATGAACCTGATGGTCAAGAAGGTCGGCAAGTTCCTGATCGCGCAACCACGCGTACCCAACATGTGAACGGCTTAGGCAGTCATGAAGCACGGTCGGGATTCCTGGTACGACGATGATGCCGGGCCACTGGTCCGGCCGTACACCGTGACGCGTGGTCGCACCAAGTCGACCCGTCCCGACCTCAACCTGATAACACTGGTGGTAACCGCGGCGAACGAACACGCGGGGATGGATCCCGAGTACGTCGACATTCTGCGGCTCTGCCACTATCCACTGTCGCTCGCCGAGATCGGCGCCAAACTGGGGCTCGCGCTCGCGGTAGTGAAGATCCTTGTAGGAGATCTCATCGAGCAGGGCTACCTGAACTTCAGTTCACCACCGTCCCCATTGGACACGGAAACCCCGGACATCCACATTCTGCAGGCGGTACTTGATGGCATCCGTAGGCTCTGACCCCGCTACCCGATCGCCGCTCGGGACCTCGGCGCTGAAGATCCTTGTCGCGGGCGGGTTCGGTGTCGGCAAGACCACCCTGGTCGGCTCCGTCAGCGAAATCCCGCCGCTGCGCACCGAGGAAATGCTCAGCGAGATCGGCGGGGAAGTGGACAACCTCGAGGGGGTGGAGAGCAAACGGACCACGACGGTCGCGCTGGACTTCGGCCGAATCACCGTCAACGACGCGTTGATCCTCTACCTGTTCGGCACTCCCGGCCAGGAGCGCTTCTGGTTCATGTGGGACGAGCTGGCACTTGGCGCGCTCGGCGCGGTGGTACTCGCCGACACCCGCAGGCTGGACGGAAGCTTCGCCGCCGTGGACTTCTTCGAGCGCCGCCAGATCCCGTTCATCGTGGCGGTGAACAACTTCTACGGCCACCAGCTCTACAGCGCCGACGAGGTCCGCGAAGCCATCGACCTGGACCAGGGCGTCCCGATCGTGCAGTGCGACGTGCGCCACCGGGAGTCGAGCAAGGTCGTCCTGACCACCCTGCTCGAGGACCTCATCGCGCGCGCCACCCAGAAGGCGGCCCGTCGCTGATCCACAGTGGACGATCGAACCGGTTTTCACCACCGAAGCTTGCCTCAGCCGTGAGCAGTTCCACCCCAACGTGGAGGGCGCGGCCGCCTATGCTGTGGTTCCGCGGCGCATGCTGGACGAGATCGGATACACCCGACGATGACTGATGACGTGACACCGGCCAGATTGCCCACTGTCGCACGCGTGGCGATCGGGGTTCTGCTGGCCGGTTTCGCTCTCATCATGATTGGCTTGCTGGTGTTCCCACGCCTGGTGTTTCCCCGTAATCGTCCCGTCAGCGAGCCTCTCCTGGCCACCGAGAGCAACGCGCGGGTCGCCGCCGATCGACTCGACTTCTCGATGTCCGACCAGGAGATCACGGACGCGGTGCTGTGGCAACCAGGTGCTGTGGTCGGTGCCCTTCGTCGTGAAGGCGACGTCATCACAGTGCTCGTGTCGGTGCCGGACTCGATCGTCGAACCGCGGACGCACGCGTGCTATCGGTTCACCTTGCGTCGGCACCGCGAGGTGTCCTACGAGGAAGCTCAAGGCTGTCCGGCCGTGCGGTCGCCATGATTCGCCTGGGGCACCAGCGATGGCAGGTCCACTACCACGCGGCCGCGCCGCGTGTCGGTTGTCCTGCCGGTTGACAGCGCGATAATCGCTCGGAATTTCAACCATGGCGAACCCGACTACCAGGATCTGACCGGCTACGAAGCCAGTGTCAATCAGCTGTACGTTCCCGATGACGGCATTGATCCGGCGGCGGACGACGCCCTGGCGGTGCTCGCGGCCAGGGGTCACCGGCTCGCCCACGAACTCCTTGTGCGAGTCGACATCGACGTGGCACCAACGGTGTTGATCGCCTATGTCAATGTTGGCGTCTGGTTCGAGGGGCGGCCAGGCGGGAACCTGCACCTCCACGAAGTTCATCATGATGAGCCCACCTGGGCCGATATCGATTATCTCGACGGTTACCAGAACGATGGAGTGATGGCGATCATCGCCGATCGCCGGCCGCATTCCCGGTGAGGTGATCTCACCATTGTTCGCGTGACTCGGTCGTGTGGGATTGCGGCAGTATGCTCGGGGTCACGACATGGGTGGGTGGCTGATGTCAGCAGAGAAGCGCAGGCACGTCGGATCACCGGCTCCCAGGCGGGAGGATGCCCGGCTCATCACCGGCCGGGGGCGGTTCGTCAGCGCGGTGCGGTTGCCGGACTCGGTGCACGCGGTGGTGCTTCGCAGCGAGGTCGCCCACGGCCGGGTACGCGGTTGCGATGTCGGGAAGGCGCGGGCCGCGGCGGGTGTTGTGGACGTCATCACGGTCGAGGACGCGCGTGGCGTTGAGCTGCCGTGCTCCAGCCTTGGGCCTGACCGGCCCACCCACTACCCGGTGCTGGACGACGTCGTGCGCTACGTCGGACAGCCGACCGCGGTGGTGGTGGCCGAGACCGCGGCGGCCGCGCAGGACGCCGCCGCTCTGGTCGACGTCGACATCGAGCCGTTGCCCCCGGTGGTGGGGCTGGAGACGGCGATGGAACCGGAGGCCGCCCTGCTCTACCCCGAGTGGGGAACCAACGTCGGCACCGACTTCCCGGTGGGTGACGTCGCGGCCGCCACGGCGGTCGCAGAGCACGTCGTGGAGATGACGTTCCGGCTCGCACGGGTCGCGCCGAGGCCGATGGAGCCGCGTGGCGTGGTCGCCGACTACGACGGCGAGACTCTGACCGTGCGAACGGGGACCCAGGCCCCGCACTTCGTGCGTGACCAGGTGGCCGGGGCGTTGGGTCTTGCGGTCAACGCGGTGCGTGTCCTCGGTTGTGATGTCGGTGGCGGATTCGGGGCCAAGGAACACGTCTACCCGGACGAGGTGTTGATCTGCCTGGCCGCGGTTCGGCTGCGCAGGCCCGTCAGCTGGAGTGAGGCGCCCGGCGACCACTTGACCGCCACCCTGCACGCACGCGACGCGGCCCACCGCGGCCGCCTCGCGCTGGCCGCGGACGGCCGGTTCGTCGCGCTCCACTGCGACATCATCGGTGATCTCGGCGCCCACTCGTCGAACGTCGGGCCTGGCCCGCTCGCGGTGTCGGCGTTGCTGTCACCCGGCCCGTACCGGTTCGACGCGGTGGGCGCGCGCGTGCGCGGGGTGGTCACGACGACCACCCCGACCGGGTCGTACCGGGGTTTCGGTCAGCCGGAGGTCACCTGGACGCGTGAACGGCTCATCGACGAGGCCGCCCGCCTGCTCCGCGTGGACCCGGTAGACCTGCGGCTGCGCAACATGATCGACCCGCACGAGGTCCCGGTCATGACGGGCATGGGACAGGCGTACGACTCCGGTGATTACGCCGACGGTCTGCGAAAGCTGCGCGACCAGGTGCGGAGCCGGCACGTCGAGGACGGGCGCAGGCGCGGCGTCGGATACTCCTGCCACGTCGAGATGACCGGCGTCGGGCCGTCCAAGGCGATGAAGACCGATGGCTACATGGCGGGTGGCTTCGAGAACGCTGTCGTGCGCATGGAACCGGACGCCTCCGTCGTCGTCCACACTGGACTCGCCGGCATGGGGCAGGGCATCGAGACCACGCTCGCGCAGCTGGCCGCCGACGAACTTGGCGTCCCGCTGGACCACGTCCGGGTCGTGCTGGGCGACACCGCGGTGACGCCGTACTCGCCCATCGGCTCGATCGCGAGCCGATCACTCGCGGTCGGCGGCGGGGCGCTCATCCACGCGGCGACCGCCCTGCGCGACAAGCTGCTCACGATCGCCGCGCACCAACTCGAGGTCGCGACCGGCGACCTGGAGATCGCGGACGGCACCGTCCGGGTCCACGGTGTGCCGGGCGCCGAGGTCGCCATCGTCGACCTCGCGACCTCCGCGTGGCGCGGCTGGGATCTCCCGGACGGGGTGCGCCCCGGCCTCGAAGAGCAAGCCACCTACGACCCGCCCGCCTACCTGTACTCCTCCGGTGCGCACGCCGCGGCCGTGGCGGTCGACCCGTTGACCGGTGCGGTCGAGATCGAGGGGTTCTGGGTCGTCAACGACTCCGGCGTCCTGGTCAACCCGGCGATCGTCGACGGGCAGATCCGAGGGGGAGTCGTGCAGGGCATCGGCATGGCGCTGTACGAGCAGGTCAGCTACGCACCGGACGGTCAACCCTCCGCCACCTACGACCTGCCCACCGCGGTGGAGGCACCGGACATCGACATCGTCCACCAGCAGACCCCGTCCCCGGTGACACCAGGCGGGTCAAAGGGAGTAGGCGAGTCCGGGACCATCAGCTCACCCGCCGCCGTTGGCAACGCGATCGCCGCCGCCCTGCCCGAGATCGCCGATCTGATCACCGCCACACCGCTCACACCACAGGTCCTCCAACGAATGTTGACCGACCGGAACCGCTAGGGCCTTCCTTCCCCGCCGCCCCAGGGGGTCGGCAAAGTCATGTGCTCCGCCTTGAACGGCGCGTTCGGGACGCTGAGCCTGGATCCACCGTTGCGGTTTGCTTCGCCGTTTGCCTCCGGCGGCTCCTCGCCGGAGGGGCAGGTCTGCAGGATGGCGGGGATCCCCTTGGTGGTGGGCTTTGCGCCCTCGGGACGCGATGCCCTGCGTCTTTCGGGACGTTGAGCCTGGATCCACCGGTTGCGGTTGCCTCGCCTTCGCTGGGTTTGCCTCCGGCGGCTCCTCGCCGGAGGGGCAGGTCTCCAGGATGGCCTGGGGTTTCGAGGTTTCTTGCGTTGGGTTCGGGTCTGCCTGCCATCCCGTCGACCTCACTTCGTGCTATCACACCGCGTCAAGGGGGCGGTTCCAGCGTGTGGCGCCGGTTTGGGTGGTTGGTGCCCCCTTGACACGGTGTGATCGGGCGTTGCCAGGTCGACGGGATGGCAGGGAGCCCCTTTGGTGGCGGGCTTGCGCCCCTTCGGGGCGTCGGGCACCACACCCTGCGGGTGCTATGCCCCGAAAGGCGCTTTCGGGGCATAGTTGGTGCCACGAAAGCCGCCTTTGGGACGCTCAACGCCCTGAAAGCGCCTTTCGGGACATCGCGCCAGTCCGCCACCTCTGACAGAACACCGCAGGGGCGGGCGCTACGCGCCCGGGCCCGCGAAGCGGGCTTGACCAGACCGACGCCCATCGCACG
>NZ_JBARWZ010000215.1:0-8125 GCF_049647105.1 Actinophytocola sp. | reverse complement strand
GACCTACCAGCAAGGGCACGATCTTTCGTCAGGACTCAACGCCCAGGCGCTCAGAGTGCTCACCCGCCAGTCGGCCACCAACCCAAGAGTCTGCCCGACGGCCGACTCCCAGAACTGATTAGGCGCTCAGAGTGCTCACCCGCCAGTCGGCCACCAACCCAAGAGTCTGCCCGACGGCCGACTCCCAGAACTGATTAGGCGCTTTCAGGGCGTTGAGCGTCCCAATGGCGCCTTTCGTGGCACCAATCATGCCCCGAAAGCGCCTTTCGGGGCATGGCACCCGCAGGGTGCCTCCCGAAGGGCGCAAGCCCGCCACCAAGGGGCTCCCTGCCATCCCGTCGACCTGGCAACGCCCGATCACACCGTGTCAAGGGGGCACCAACTACCCCAACCGGCGCCAAAAGCTGGAACCGCCCCCTTGACGCGGTGTGATAGCACGAAGTGAGGTCGATGGGATGGCAGGCAGACCCGAACCCAACGCAAGAAACCCTCGAAACCCAGACCATCCTGGAGACCTGCCCCTCCGGCGAGGAGCCGCCGGAGGCAAAGGCCCGCCGACGGCAAACCGGGGAGGCAAAAGATCCAGGCTCAACGTCCTGAAAGCTTTCAGGGCACTGGGTTCGCACCCCGCGAAGCGGGGTTGACCAGCGGAAAGACTTTGCCGACACTCTGCCCGGGGGCGGAGGAGCCCGCGCAGGGTGGGTTCGCCCCGCTCCGTCCAGCCCGCCACCACGGTCACCCGCGAGACGCTGCTCGCGAGTGACCGTGGTGCGCGGGATCAGGGAACCAGTGCGAAGCCCGCGTTGAAACCGCCCGCCACGGCGGTCACGCCGGTCGGCGTGGCGAGCCGCACCGGGACCGACGAGTGCCCGCCCGGCTGCGGCCCGTCGGTCCGGCCGAGGGCCGACCTCTCGTTGTTGCCCCACGCCCAGACCCGGCCGTCGGCGTCCAGCACGTAGCCGCCGTCCTGGAACCCGGCGATGGTCTGCGCGTTCGTCAGGCCCGCGATCCGCACCGGGGTGCCGGACGGGCAGTCGCAGTCGAGCCCGCTGCCGAGGCTGCCTCGGTAGTTGCCGCCCCACGACCACGCCGTGCCGTCCGCCTTCACCGCGAACCCGTGGCTGACGTCGGCGCCGATCGTGGTGACCCCGGTCAGGCCGGTCACCGGGTGCGGCTCGTCGGACCAGCAGTTTTCGGCCGTGGGCGGGATGTCGTAGCACCCGTCGCCGCCGACCGCGCCGTTGCCGAGTTGGCCCTGCCGGTTGTCGCCCCATGCCAGGACCGTGCCGTCGTCGCGGAGCGCGTAGGCGTTGTAGAGGCCGACCTCGATCTGCCGCACCCCGGTCAGCCCCGCCATCTGCACCGGATCGGGCGCACCGTTGCCCCACGTCCACACGGTGCCGTCGGCCTTCAGCGCGTACGCGGAGTCCGGCTCGCCCGCGATCGCCGTGACGCCGGTCAGCCCCGCCACCTGGGTGGGCACGTCCTGCCAGGCCCCCGGCATGCCGCCCCAGCCCCAGACGGTGCCGTCGCTCTTCAGTGCCAGGCTGCCGTCGATCGCGACCACGTCGGTCAGGCCGAGCACCGGCACCGGGAACACGGACTTGGCTTCGTACCCGGACCACCCGTTGCCCAGCTGACCGCCGTTGTTGTGGCCCCACGCCCACACGGTGCCGTCGGCCTTCAACGCGTACCCGTCGGACACCGCGACGACGCCGGAGAGCCCGTACACGGCGGCGGGCACGGCGGCGGTCGCGTGGTAGGACCCGGTGCCGAGCACGCCCCAGCCGTTGTCACCCCACGCGAGCACGCAGCCGTCGGTGCACTCGAACGGCGGCAGCGAGAAGTAGCCCGCCATGTCGGCGATCAGGTGGACGGTGCCAGCGTTGTTGAACAGCCGCACCGATCCGCCGTCGCCGACGCCCACAGTGGTGAGGTTCGCGGCCGTCTGGCCTCGGGTGAGGTTCAGCGTGGACGCGTTCGGCATCGGCAGGGGCGGCGGCCACGCGGTGACGTAGGTGCCCGCGCTTGGCTGCGTCCCGGTCAGGTTCAGCACCACACCGGTCGTGGTCGTGGGCACCGAACCGAGCACGAGGTCGACCGACCGCGCCGCACCGACCGGCCCGCCGGTCCTGGTGTCCAGCACGCGCTTCGGCGTCACCGGGGTGTACAGGGCACCGTAGTCCGGGGTGTAGAACCCGCCCAGGTCGACGATGAGGTGCGTGTTGCCGTTCTTGTTGTACAGGTTGACCTTCCGGTCCTCGCCGAGCGCGACCACGACCTGGTTCGGCGTGGTGGCACCGGCCGCCAGGTTCAGGTTCGACGCCGTCGGCTGCTGGCTGCCCGTCGGCCACGCGGTGACGAAGGTGCTCGCCGTCGCGCCGGTGCCGGTCAGGATGAACGTCACCGCGGTCGCCGACGCGGGTACCTTGCCCGACAGGTCGAGCGTCTCCACCACGCCCGGTCCGAGCGCTCCAGGCGGCCGGAACTCGACCTGGGTCCTGGTGTCCATCACCCGGTTCGGGTTCGCCGCAGAGAACTTGCCGGTCGCGTCGGCGGCGTAGTGACCGGTCAGGTCGGCCAGCAGGTGGACCGAGCCGGTGTTGTTGTACAGCACCACTTTCCGGTCCGCGCCGACCGCGACCGTGACCAGGTTGGCCCGGGTCTCACCGGCCACCAGGTTCAGGTTCGACGCGGTCGGCCGCGCCGCACCGGACGGGTACACGGTCACGAACGTGGCGGTCGTCGGGGTGGCACCGGTGACGTTCAGTACGACCGCGGTGGTCGTCGCCGGTACGGCCGAGGACAGGTCGATGGTGACGGTCTTCGCCGGGCCGACGGGACCGCCGCCGAGTCTCGTGTCGAGCACCCGTCTCGGCGACACCGGTGTGAAACCGGCCGCCTGAGCTTGTGCGGCGGTCTGTGCCCTCGGCTCTGCCTGCTTGGCTGTCGCGGCCGAGGGCGCGACGGTGAGTACGGATAACGCCAGCCCGATGGCCAGCACGGAACTGCCGATGCGTCGCATCGTGTGCCCCCAGGAGGTGATGAGTCAGGAAGACAATCCTCCCCTGGGCACGGCCCTTGTGGACACGCAACTTCCCGGCAACATGGGTCAGCCGGTGCCGGTCCGCTGCCGCACGAACGCGATCGGCGTGACGCCCTTCCACCGCTTGAACGCGTGGATGAAGCTCGACGCCTCCGCGTAGCCGAGCCGGACCGCCACGTCCTCGACCGGCACCGCGCCCTTCGTGAGCAGCTCCTCGGCGAGCGTCTCCCGCACCTCGTCGAGCAGCGCGCGGAAGCTCGTGCCCTCCTCGTCGAGGCGGCGGCGCAGCGTGCGGGTGCTCAGGTTCAGCTCCCCGGCGACGGCCGCCATCGGCGAGCCGAGCCCGCCGAGCCTGGTCAGCAGGTCGCGGACGTCGTGCGCGGTGCCGGTGCGTGCCCGGCGCCGCGCCACCAGCTCCCGGCACTGCGCCTCGCACATCGCCACGGTGTGCGCGTTCGCGAGCGGCAGCGGCTCGTCGAGATAGGCCGCGTCGAACGTCGCCACGTTCGCGGGGCAGCCGAACCGCGGCCGCAGCCCGAAGGCGGCCTCGAACCGATCCCCGGCGGTGGGTTCCGGGAAGCGGAACTCCAGGCCGGTCAGCGGGACCCCGCCCGGCACCAGCTCGTCGATGACCGTGAGGATCGCGGCGAGGTCACGCTCGACGAGGAAGCGGGCCACGTCGGCGGGGAGCAGCCGGTCGTCGAGTGCCAGCCGCACCTGCCCGTCGCCGACGGTCACGTCCGGGATGCTGAACGCGAAGCTGAGGTCGTAGTACCGCAGGGCGACGCCGATCGCGTCCCGCATGGTCGGGCTGGACAGGAACGCGAAGCCCAGGATCCCGAACGTCGTCGCGTGGTACTCGCGGCCCGCCGCCACCCCCGCGTCGGGCAGCGCGGCGGCGAGGTTGCGGACCACTCGCAGCTCCTGGCGGGCCTCGACCTCCAGCGACGGGTCGGCCAGCAGGTCCTCGGTCAGGCCGCTGCCCACGAGGAGGTCGTGCCTGGCCACGCCGTGGTCGGTGCCGAACCGCACCAGCACGCTCGTGCCCGCGATGCCCCTCGGGAAGTCCCAGTGCCGGACCGAGGACTCGGCCAACCGTGTCATGGCCGAAATTATGGATCGCCTGGCCGCTGTTGTCTGGCCGGGGCACCCCCGGGTTCCCTAATGTCAGTGACGTGGCACACGCAACGACACCGTCCGTCGTCGTCATCGGCGCGGGCTTCGGCGGCATCGGCGCGGCGTGCGTGCTGCGCCGGGCCGGTTTCACCGACGTCACGATCCTCGAGAAGGCCGACGGCCTCGGCGGCGTGTGGCGCGACAACACCTATCCCGGCGCCGCGTGCGACATACCGTCGTCCCTGTACTCGTACTCGTTCGCACCCAACCGGACCTGGCCGCGCCGCTACTCCGGGCAGCGCGACATCCTCTCCTACCTGCGCGGTACCGCCGAGGCGGAGGGCGTGCTCGACCGGGTGCGGTTCGGCACCGAGGTGACCGGCGCGTCGTTCGACGAGAGCAAGGGCGTCTGGCACGTCGACATCGCGGGTGGCGAGACCCTCACCGCGGACGTGCTGGTCCCGGCCGTCGGTCAGCTGTCCCGCCCGGTCGTGCCCGACCTGCCCGGCGCGGACACGTTCACCGGGCCTGCGTTCCACTCCGCGCGGTGGGACCACGACGTCGACCTGTCCGGCAAGCGGGTCGCGGTGATCGGCACCGGGGCGAGCGCGATCCAGTTCGTGCCCCACATCCAGCAGCGGGCCGCGCACGTCACCGTGTTCCAGCGGTCCGCGCCCTACGTGATACCGAAGCCGGACCGCGCGTACCGGCCGTGGCACCACCGGATGTTCCGGGTACTGCCCGCCAGCCAGCAGATGGCGCGGCACGCCACGTCCGGCATCGGGGAGCTG
The DNA here is from genome assembly GCF_049647105.1 of Actinophytocola sp. Lineage (GTDB taxonomy): Bacteria > Actinomycetota > Actinomycetes > Mycobacteriales > Pseudonocardiaceae > Actinophytocola. The sequence goes on along the minus strand of NZ_JBARWZ010000215.1, from coordinate 3,172 downwards.
CTGACTACCGCCCTCACCTCGTGGCTGCCACTCGGCAGGCTGATCGACCTGATCTTCCGCGTGCACCTGCGCGTCCAGGTCCCCGACGCGGGCCTGCGGTCCCGGCTCCAGCCGGACTACCGCATCGGGTGCAAGCGGCTCCTGTTCTCCAACGACTGGTATCCGGCACTGACCGCGCCGAACGTCGACGTGGTCACCGACCGGATCACCGAGATCACCCCGGACGGCGTGCGCACCGGGGACGGCCGCCTGCACGAGGCCGACGTGCTCGTCTACGGCACCGGCTTCACCGCCACCGACTTCCTCGCCCCGATGGCGATCCGCGGGCTCGGCGGCCGCGACCTGAACGACGAGTGGGCAGACGGCGCCAGCGCCCACCTCGGGATCACCGTGCCCGGCTTCCCGAACCTGTTCCTGGTCTACGGCCCCAACACCAACCTCGGCGGCAACTCGATCATCACCATGATGGAGGGCCAGTTCGGCTACATCCGTGACCTCGTCCGGCTGCTCGCCGCGCACTCGAAGTCCTATGTGGACGTCCGGCGCGCGGCGGCGGACGGGTTCGACGCCGAGATGCGCGACCGGCTGGCCGCCAGCGTGTGGACGGGGTGCTCGAGCTGGTACCGCGAGGAGAACGGGCGCATCACCACCAACTGGCCCGGTCTCGTCCGCGAGTACCGCAGGCGCACCGCACGGGTCGACGCCGACGACTACGTCGTCGTCGAGGTCCGCGACGACAGGGAGCGTGACCATGCCGCACGGTGAGAAGGACTTCGACGTCCTGGTGATCGGTTCCGGGTTCGGCGGCAGCGTCACGGCGCTGCGGCTGACCGAGAAGGGCTACCGGGTCGGCGTGCTGGAGGCGGGCAGGCGGTTCGCCGACGACGAGTTCGCGAAGACCAGCTGGCGGGTGCGGGACTACCTGTACGCGCCGGCGCTCGGCTGCTACGGCATCCAGCGGATCACGCTGCTCAAGGACGTGCTCGTGCTCTCCGGCGCCGGGGTCGGCGGCGGCTCGCTCGTCTACGCGAACACGCTGTACGAGCCGCCGGAGACGTTCTACCGCGACCCGCAGTGGGCGGACATCACCGACTGGCGGGCCGAGCTGGCGCCGCACTACGACCAGGCCAGGCGGATGCTGGGCGTGACCACCTACCCGGGTACCACGCCCGCCGACCAGGTGCTGCGTTCGGTCGCGGAGGACCTGGGTGTCGGCAACACCCACCACCCCACCGACGTCGGCGTGTTCTTCGGCGCCGGGCCGGGGGAGCGGGTGCCCGACCCGTTCTTCGGCGGCGCTGGCCCGGACCGGACCGGTTGCACGAACTGCGGTTCGTGCATGACCGGCTGCCGCCAGGGCGCGAAGAACACCCTCGTCAAGAACTACCTGTACCTGGCGGAGCAGGCGGGCGCGGAGGTGCACGCGCTGACCACCGCCACCGACGTGCGGCCGCTACCCGGTGGCGGCTATACCGTCCACACGCGACGGACCGGCGCGAAGGTTCGCGCCCGGGCCAGGACCGTCACCGCCGACCAGGTCGTCTTCGCCGCCGCATCGCTTGGCACACAACGACTCCTGCACCGGCTGCGAGACCGAGGCAGCCTGCCCGGCATCTCCGGCCGCCTCGGCACCCTCGCACGGACCAACTCCGAGGCGGTGCTCGGCGTCAAGACCCGCACCGACGACGTCGACCACTCCGTCGGTATCGCCATCACCTCGTCGATGCACCCGGACCCGAGCACCCACATCGAGACCGTGCGCTACGGCCGTGGCAGCAACCTCATGGGCATGCTCATGACCGTGCTCGTCGACCCGAGGACCGGCCGCCGCCGCTGGGTGCTCGGCCTGCGCGAGATGGTGCGCCGCCGCCGCGACCTTGGCAGACTGCTCCTGCCGCGGCGCTGGTCGGAACGCTCGATCGGGTTGCTGATCATGCAGAACCTGGACAACTCGCTCACCACGTACACGAAACGCGGGCTGTCCGGGCGCCGGAAGATGACCACCCGGCAGGGAGTCGGCGAGCCGAACCCGGTGTGGATCCCCGCAGGGCACGACGTGGCCCGCCGGATGGCGGACGAGATCGGCGGCATTCCCGGCGGCGCGTGGACCGACCTCGCGAACATCCCACTCACCGGGCACTTCATCGGCGGCTGTCCCATCGGCGCGACCCAGGAGGACGGTGTGGTCGATCCGTACCACCGCCTGTTCGGCCATGATGGCCTGCACGTCGTCGACGGGTCGACGATCTCGGCGAACCTCGGCGTCAACCCGGCGCTGACCATCACCGCGCAGGCCGAGCGCGCGATGTCGTTGTGGCCCAACAAGGGCGAGACCGACACCCGGCCGCCGCCCGGCGCGGCCTACCGGCGGTTGAGCCCGGTCCGGCCGGGGAACCCGGTGGTGCCGGAGTCGGCGCCCGCCGCCCTGCGACTGCCACTCGTCCCGAAGGAGGGTGCGCGATGACCGCGCATCGGCAACCGGAGAACGAGACCGCCTACCCGCCGGAGCCCTGGGACCTCGAGGGGCTCGGGTACGTGTCGCTGTGGCTGGTGCCGGAACGGGTGCTGCCCGCGCTGCCGGATGGCGTGCGGCCGGTGTCACTGTTCGGCAGGACCGTGGTCGCGGTGGGGTTCGTGGACTACCAGCCGGGTGGGTTGCTGCCCTACCACGAGTTCCTGGTCGCGCCGCTGGTCCGCCGCGGCGCCACGGTCGGACTGTCCATCACGGACATCTGGGTCGACAGCGCCGCGTCGAAGGCGGGTGGCCGGGAGCTGTGGGGCATCCCGAAGGACATGGCGGACTTCGAGATGGCACACGAGCCGGCCTTCCACGGCACCGCCCGCCTCGACGGCGAGCTGGTGGCTCAGGCCCGGGTCGCGCGACGCCGTGCCGGGCTGCGGCTGCCGTTCCCGCTGCGCGGCACCATCTGGCAGACGCGTCACGCCGCGCTCGCGCGGACTCCGTTGCGTGTCACCGGCCGCGTCCACCTCGCCCAGGGCAACTGGCGGGTCGACGGCCCGCTCGCGTGGCTGCGCCCGTACCGCCCGTTCCTCACCGTGGCGGCGGTGGACTTCGGTCTGCGGTTCGGCCCGCGCCGTCGATGACCGTGGCGGCGTGGGCGTGGTCCTGACAAGCCGCGGCCGGTACGGACCATGGCGCCATGGTCCGTAC
>NZ_JBARWZ010000214.1:0-15541 GCF_049647105.1 Actinophytocola sp. | reverse complement strand
CCGTAGACTCGCGGGTTCCGAACCGTAGACTCGCGGGTTCCGAACCGTGGACTCGCGGGTTCCGAACCGTGGACTCGCGGGTTCCGAACCGTGGACTCGCGGGTTCCGAACCGTGGACTCGCGGGTTCCGAACCGTGGACTCGCGGGGTGTGGGGTGGGTGGGTGGGTTAGGTCAGGTCGAAGCGGTCCAGGGTCATTACCTTGTTCCATGCGGTGACGAAGTCGTGGACGAACTTTTCCTTGGCGTCGTCGCTTGCGTAGACCTCGGCGACGGCGCGCAGCTCGGAGTTCGAGCCGAACACCAGGTCGACGCGGCTACCGGTCCACTTGACCTCGCCCGTGGCGCGGTCGCGAGCCTCGAAGGTCTCGCCGTCGCCGTTCGCCGCCGTCCACTCCGTGTTCATGTCGAGCAGGTTGGCGAAGAAGTCGTTGGTCAGCGACTCCGGCGTCGAGGTCAGCACACCGAGCGAGGACCCCTGGTGGTTCGCACCGAGGACCCGCAGACCGCCGATGAGGACGGTCAGCTCCGGCGCGCTCAGGGTCAGCAGGTTCGCGCGGTCGATCAGCAGGTACTCCGACGGCAGCCGGTTGCCCTTGCCACGGTAGTTGCGGAACCCGTCCGCGGTCGGCTCGAGCGGCGCGAACGACTCGGCGTCCGTCTGCTCCTGCGACGCGTCGGTGCGGCCCGGGGTGAACGGCACCTGCACGTCGTAGCCCGCGTTCTTGGCGGCCTGCTCGACGGCGGCGACCCCGCCCAGCACGATCAGGTCGGCCAGCGAGACAGCCTTGCCACCGGTCTGGGCGCTGTTGAAGGCGGTCTGGATGCCCTCCAGCGTGCTCAGCACCTGCCCCAGCGTGTCGGGCCCGTTGACCTCCCACTCCCGCTGCGGCGCGAGCCGGATGCGGGCGCCGTTCGCGCCACCGCGCTTGTCACTGCCGCGGAACGTCGAGGCCGACGCCCACGCGGTGGAGACCAGCTGCGAGACCGACAGGCCCGAGTCCAGGAGCTGAGCCTTGAGCGCCGCGATGTCCTCGGCCCCGACCAGCTCGTGGTCGACCGAGGGCACGCGGTCCTGCCAGATCAGCTCCTCCCGCGGCACCAGCGGGCCGAGGTAGCGCTGGATCGGGCCCATGTCGCGGTGCGTCAGCTTGAACCAGGCGCGGGCGAACGCGTCCGCGAACTCGGCCGGGTTCTCGTGGAAGCGCTTCGAGATCGGCCCGTAGATCGGGTCGAAGCGCAGCGCGAGGTCGGTCGTGAGCATCGTCTGCGGGCGGTTCAGCTCACCCGTCTCCGGGTCGGGGATCTTGTTCTCCCCGTCCTTGGCCACCCACTGGTTCGCACCCGCCGGGCTCTGGGTCAGCTCGTACTCGTAGCCGAACAGGTTGTCGAAGAAGCTGTTGCTCCACCGCGTCGGCGTCGCGGTCCAGGTGACCTCGAGACCACTGGTGATGGCGTCGCGGCCCTTGCCGCTGCCGAACGACTGCTTCCAGCCGAGCCCCTGCTCCTCAATGGACGCGCCCTCGGGCTCGGCACCGACGTACACGTCGGGGTCGGCGGCACCGTGGGTCTTGCCGAAGGTGTGGCCGCCCGCGATCAGCGCGACGGTCTCCTCGTCGTTCATCGCCATGCGCCGGAACGTCTCGCGGATGTCGCGCGCCGAGGCCAGCGGGTCCGGGTTGGCGTTGGGGCCCTCGGGGTTGACGTAGATGAGGCCCATCTGGACGGCGGCGAGCGGACCCTCCAGCTCGCGGTCACCGGTGTAGCGCTCGTCGCCGAGCCAGGTCCGCTCGGGACCCCAGTACACGTCCTCGTCGGGCTCCCACACGTCCGCGCGGCCACCGGCGAAGCCGAAGGTCGTGAAGCCCATGGTCTCCAGGGCGCGGTTGCCCGTGAAGATCATCAGGTCGGCCCACGAGATCTTGCGGCCGTACTTCTGCTTGACCGGCCACAGCAGACGACGGGCCTTGTCGAGGTTTCCGTTGTCGGGCCAGCTGTTCAGGGGCGCGAAGCGCTGCATGCCCGCACCGGCGCCGCCGCGGCCGTCCTCGATGCGGTACGTGCCCGCGCTGTGCCACGCCATGCGGATCATCAGGCCGCCGTAGTGGCCGAAGTCGGCGGGCCACCAGTCCTGCGACGTGGTCAGCACCTCGTCGACGTCCCGCGCGAGGGCGTCGAGGTCGACGGTCGCGAACTCGGCGGCGTAGTCGAAGTCCCCACCCATGGGGTCGGCCACCGGGTTGTGCTTGCGCAGGATCGCCAGGTTCAGCCGGTTCGGCCACCAGTCACGGTTGCTCCCACCCTCGGTCGGGTGGTTGAAACGCCCCGTGGAGACCGGGCACCCGCCGGCACCCTCCTCGTTCATATCTCCAACGACGGCGTCAGGACTGTCAGACACGGGAATCCTTCCAGAATGGGAACGCTGTTGCTCAGAAACTGGTCGCGGTGGAACAGCCAGGGCACAGGCCCCGGTAGATGACCTCGGCCTCGTCGATCACGAAGCCGTGGTCGTCGGACGCGGTCAGGCACGGGGCGGCGCCGACGGCGCAGTCGACATCGGCGATGGCACCGCAGGACCGGCACACGACGTGGTGGTGATTGTCCCCCACCCGTGCCTCGTACCGCGCGACGGAGCCGGGAGGCTCGATCCGCCGCAGCAGACCGGCGGCGGTGAGCGCACGCAGGACGTCGTACACGGCCTGATGGGACACCCCGCCGAGATCCGACCGCACGATACCGATGATCGAATCCGTGTCGGCGTGCGGATGGTCGTGCACCGCGGACAGCACCGCCATGCGGGGGCGCGTCACACGCAGCGCGACATCGCGCAACATGTGTTCGAAGTCCGTCGTCGTGGGCACGGGCGAAGTCTGGCCTACTTTCTGGAATGAATCAAGTCTGGCCTACGGCGCGTCAGCTCCGTTGGCAGCGGGTGAGCACGCCGTGGAGCGGCGGGAACCACTCGGATGGGTGACGCCGCGGCGCGGCCCGCGCGGATCGATGGTGACCGCGAGTCCAGAGCGATTCATGATCGTTGCTCCTACCATGGCCACATGCTGAACCGCGGGGTTTCGCGCACCGTCATGGCCGTTGTCGTCGCCGTCCCGCTGCTCGTCGCGGGGGGCGCGGACGGCCGGGCCGCGAGCGGCGCGGACTCGCCGAGGCAGCTGCTGCACTACAACCACGCGTACGGAGTTCTCGACAGCGGCACCGCCGACGCCATCGAGAGCTCGTCGTACCTGCGGAGGTTCGCCAACTTCGAGCTGCGCACCACGACCGGCGCCGACGGCCACACGTGGACCGGCCGCTACCTGCTCGGCAGGGAGACCTACCTCGAGCTGTTCAAGGCAGGCGACCTGCCGGGTCAGGACAGCAGGGCCGGTGCCGCCGGGATGGGCCTGTCCACCGAGTGCGCCGACGACCTCCCCGAGGTGACCGACGAACTGCGCGACGAGGGCGTCACGCAGCCGATCGAGGTCAACCAGACCCGCGACTTCGGTGACGGCAGGCCGGTGCCCTGGTTCGACTCCCTGTTCACCACCGCGCGGTACGACTCGTTCGGCGCGTGGGCGATGGAGTACCGGCCGGAGTACTTCGCCGACCCGCGCAGCGAGACCGAACCCGGGGTCCACCCCGGCGACGTCGGCCGCGAGCGGTACCTGTCCGACGAGTACCGCCGCCACACGATGCGCGACGTGACCGGCATCCGCATCGCGATCACCGCACAGGACCTGGCGAACACGGTGCCGTTGCTGCGTGCCGGGCGTTTCGCGATCGGGCACCGCCCGGATGGCGGGGTCGTCGCGTACGGCGACGGCACGACGATCCGCTTCGACGTCGTGCCATCGCACCAGACGGGGCTGCGTCAGGTCGAGATGTCGCTCAACCACCCGATCGGATACCGGCACGAGGTGCGGCTGGGCCGGTCGACCCTGGTCGTGGGCCCGTTCGCGCGTGCCGTGTGGACGTTCGGCAACCCGCGCGAGGGGCGGTAGGCCGGTACGTGGGAGCAGGACCGCTGACGCACGGGGACCTCAGTCGGTGAGCGCCTTCTCGATGGCGGTCGTCAGCTCGGGATCATCGGGGGTGACGGCCGGCCGGAACCGGGTCACGGCACCGGTGTCGTCGACGAGGAACTTCTCGAAGTTCCACTGCACGTCGCCCGCCGCGCCGTCCTTGTCCCGGGTGGCGGCCAGCTCGGTGTACAGCGGGTGCCGTCCGTCGCCGTTGACGTCGATCTTCGCCATCATCGGGAAGGTGACGCCGTAGGTCGTCGAGCAGAACGTCTGGATCTCCTCCGCCGTGCCGGGCTCCTGCCCGCCGAACTGGTTGCACGGGAAGCCGACCACGGAGAAGCCTCGGTCCGAGTAGCGCTCGTGGAGCGCCTCGAGCCCCAGGTACTGCGGCGTGAGCCCGCACTTCGAGGCGACGTTGACGATCAGGTACACGCGACCCGGCAGGCCGGAGAGGCTCGCGGGCGCACCGGCGAGCGACTGCAGTGGGATGTCGTGGAGTGGCACGCCCCGGACCCTATCCCGGACCCGGCCGCCCGCCGCGCGATCAGCGCTGGGCGCACAAGGACAATGCCCAGTACCGGTCGCCTGATCGAGTGGGGCCGGTCACATCGAATCGCCATCGCCGCCTCCCACGGGAGGACTACCCTGCGGGTAGAGCCCCGGGGGGCGCTCCTGCCCTCCGCACGTCCGTACAAGGACGATGGATCTTCCCGTCCGCCGGGCGAACCGAGAGAGTGGCATGGCCGACCTGATCATCACCATCACGCTGTGTGTCGCGGTCGCCATCGCCTACGCGACCGCGGCGCTCATCCAGGCTCGCTATGCCAATCTCCCCGTCGCCGCACTGCTGCGCATCCCGCAGTTCTGGGCGGCGCTCGCGCTCAACGGGCTCGGCGCGGCCTTGCACGTCACCTCCCTCGCCTTCGGCCCGTTGTCCCTGATCCAGCCGCTCGGGGTGCTCACGCTCGTCATCGCGGTCCCCTTCGCGGCGGTCACGGCCCGGCGCCGGGTGACCGGGCTCGAGCTGAAGGGCATGGCCAGCACGGTCGTCGGACTCGCCGGGCTCGCCATGATCATCACGACGACCGGCACGACCGAGACGCTCGCGTCCGGCGAGCTCATCGGGCTCCTTGGCGTCATCGTCGCCGTGGTCGCCGTCCTCGCGTTCCTCGGGAACCGGCCGGGCGCGTCGACGCTGTGGGAGGCCATCGCGGGCGGCGCGGCGTACGCCGTCTGCTCGGCCCTCTGCCAGACGGTGGTCGTGACGGTGGGCGACGGCGGCGCCGAGGTGCTGCTCCGGCCCATCACGATCGTCGCGGTCATCGGCATCGCCGTCTTCGCGGTCGTCGCGACCCTGCTCACGCAGCGTTCGTACCGCAACGGCCTCGCCGCGCCACTCGCCGTGACCAACCTCGTGAACCCGGTCACCGCCACCGTCATCGGCGTCGCGCTCCTCGGCGAGCACCTCGCCACCACGCCCGTCGAGATCGTCCTCGCCATCGCGTGCGCCCTGCTCGCCGGGTTCGGCGTGGCCCAGCTGGCCCGCGCCCGCGACGTGGTGTCCGCGCCGACGACACCGCTCCCCCGCCAGGACGTTTCCGCTGGGACGTGACGTGCGGAGGCGCTCGCCCGATCCTGGCGAGCACCCCCGCACTGTTGTCAGCTCAGGTTCTTCTGTCGCACGTCCCAATCCGTGCCGCACAGACCACAACCCTGGCCGACGAACTGGGCCTTGCTGGCCTGGTCGCCCTTCAGCTGCCACTTCAGCCAGTGGCCGCCGACGCGGCCGAACTCGCCGCCGTTGGGCTGGTCGTAGGTGCCGAAGTGGCCGACGTCGAGGTTGCCCATGAACGCGGGGAGGCCGGCGGGGAGCCGCCCCCAGTCGTCCATCGCGTTCTCGTACGCGATGTCACTCGGGCCGCCGATGAAGTAGGCGACCGGCGCGTACAGGCGCGTCAGCAGGTTGTTCTGGCTGTCGCTGAGCAGGCCGCTGTTCCACAGCACCGTCGTGGTGATGCGCGGGTCGTCCGCCACCTCGTAGGTCTCGATGCCGCCGCAGGACTGCCCCATGACGGCGATCTTGGTGGTGTCGATCTTGCCGCGGTACTTGCTGCCGACCCTGGAGTTCTCCGCGATCGCCCAGTCCAGTGAGTCGATGAGCATCTCGGAGTCGGTCGACCCGAACCCGCCCGGCCTGCCGTTCGCGATGACGAGGAAACCGTGCGATGCCCACTCGGTGAGGATGTTCTCGAACCAGGTCCCATCCGCGCGGCACGCCCCGTTGCCCCACGCGACGATGGGCAGCTTGATGTTCGCGGGCAGGGTGTTGGGCCGGTAGATGGTGTGGTTGGACAACCGCAGGGTCGTCTCGTACCCGGCGGAGTAGGGGCCCGACCCGCCGAGAACGGATGGTGGGGAGTCCGCCGCCGCGCTGACCGTGCCCGTGGTCAGTGCGGTGAGCAGAACGAGGACGCCGGTGATAGCGCTGCGCAATCGCATGGGGCTGCTCCACTGTCGGTGACGAAATTCGGCGCATGCCAGTGTGTCGCCGGAATTCGTTGCCCTGCCAGGGAAAGCGCGCAAGACAGGTGAAACCGCCGATGGTCGGCAGGCGGTTTCACCGAGGGTTGCTGGTGAACGCCGCTATGCCGGTGAGCCCACCTCAGGCTGAGCAGCGTACGCGCGGTGCAGCGCGTGGACGGCGTCGCTCCAGTGCGCGGCCAGTTCCGCCGGGTCCTGCGCACCCTCCGGCGCGAGCACCGTCAGCGCGGCGCGGTCGCCGCAGGTGGTGAAGAAGGCGAAGCACGCGTGGGCGGGCGGCAGCCACGGAAGGCCGGTGACGGCCAGGACCGGCGCGGCCATCAGCGACAGCGGCGCGGCGATCCGCAGGTTCGACAACGTCATCGCGACCTGGGTGTGGTCGGTGATCTGCCGCATCGCCCAGCCCGCGGCGGGGCTGCCCCCTCCCCGGGTGATGGCACCCCAGACCCGGCGGTACCTGGCGGTCCGGCGACGGCCGGCGGCGGCACGCACGGACCGCAGCCGCGACTCTGGCGCCGAATCGCCGCAGGGCAGGCCGACCCGCATGAACCCGAGCCGGTTGGCGACGTCCGAGTCGCCGGGCTCGCGGGTGTCCACGGGGACGTTGACCGGCCTGCGTGACACCTCCGGCCGGGGCGCCCACCGGTCCAGTGCCGAGGACATCGCGGCCATGTGGACCTGGTTGACCGTCGCACCCGTGCGTGCCGCGATGTCGGTGAACAGCGCGACGTCCACCTCGCCAACGGCCAGTACGCGGCCCGGCCCGTACCTCTTCGGCGCGACGGCGGGTCCTGGGAACTTGGTGCGCAGCAGGTCGAGTGCGATCGGCAGCATGGCGGGCCACCCGCGTTGCCGTTCAGGCACGGGCGCGGCCGTCACGGTGTCGGTGTCGTCGTCGCCCAGCAGGGTCGTCACCGTGCGCAGTGCGGCGGCCGCGTCCTGGCGCGCGTGGTGCACCAGGTAGTACAGGCGCCAGCCGCCGGGGTTCTCGGGGTCCTCCGACGTCCACAGTCCCCACGGCGGCCGTGCCGGGTCCGGTGTGCCGGACAGGATCTCGTGTGCGGACAGCACGCCGGTGTGGCGCCGCAGCGTGCCGACGTGCCGGGCGATGTCGAACTCGGGGTCCCGCTCCCACTGGACCGAGGCGCGGGCGACCAGGCGTTCGGTCAGCCTGGGCAGCCGGGGCAGGCGCGCCGCGACGCGTGCCCGCAGGTCCTCGACCGGCGGGCACGGCCCCGCGATGCGGAACACCAGGCCGAAGTAGGTGTCGGCCGGGTCCGGCGCGATCTGCCCCAGCCGCGCGAACGCCGTGCCGAGGAAGTCAGCGGGTACCGTCGATAAGTTGTCCATCGCGCCATGCCTTCGCCGAGTCAGAACGATCGCCCGAGTATCGGGTTCGCGGCATGACTTCGCCTTGACTTCTGGTCGCCCGGCCCGGCCCGCCTCGCCTGATCCCGCTATTGATCGATCGGCCAGATACTCACTAACGTGTAGCAAACTCTGTGATTTTCCGACAACAGGGGGCGTGATGTCAGTACGCGGATTCACCGCTACCAGAAGATCGGGACTCGCCGCGGCGGTACTCGTCGCCGCCGGGATGCTCGTGGCCCCGGCCTCCGCCGCCGCGGCGGCCAACCCGGCGAACCTGCCCACCAGCCAGTACACGCTCAGCGCGAACTACAACCAGTTCGGGGCGATCAACTCCGCGCTCGTCTCGACTCTCGGCACCGCGTCGGTGCACACGGTGATGACGAACGCCAACCACGACCGCGTTGGACTGCCGTCGTCGTTCTCCATCCCCGGACTGGAGACCGGTTTCCGCTTCGACAGCGCGGACAACTCGGACTGCAAGAGCTACCCGCAGGGCATCACGACGAGCCGCGACGCGGTGGGCACCGCCAACGGCGGCAACTACGACGGCCACCAGTTGGTCCTGGTCAGCTGGTACACCAACGACGCCTGCGGCGGCAGCGGGGAACGCACCCGGATCACGCTCGTGGACTGGGATGCCACGTATCCCAACAAGTACCGCAAGGTCCTGCTCGTCGAGCCGACCGGGTCCGCGACCACGCCGAACTTCAAGGACATCCCTGTCCACGCAGGCGGGGTCTCCTGGTACGGCGACTACCTCTACGTCGCCGACACCGGGCGCGGGATGCGCGTGTTCGACATGCGCAAGATCCTCAAGACCAACACCGGCGGCACCGCCGACCAGATCGGCCGCCAGTCCAACGGCACCTACTACGCGCACAACTACGCCTACGTGCTGCCGCAGATCGGCACCATCACGTCGAGCACGACCTCGGGCACCGCACTCCGCTGGTCGACGATCTCCCTCGACCGGGTGAGCAAGTCGATGGTCGTGACGGAGTACACCTGCAAGTCCGGCTGCTCGTCCTACCCGAACCGCAAACCGAGGGCGATCCGCTACCCGTTCGGCTCCGGCGGGACGTTCGCCGCGTCGACGACCGCGAGCCAGGCACTGCAACTGGACTGGTACAACCTCAACGGCGTCGCGTCCCACAACGGGCGGTGGTGGTTCGCGTCGTCCGGGCAGAAGCAGCTCTACTACTGGACCCCATCCGCGGGCCAGGCGACCTACGGGTGGGTCAGCGGCGCGGAGAGCATCTCCTACTGGGAGGACGCCACGAACGCCGACCTGCTGTGGACACTGCAGGAAGGTGTCGGCAACCGCAACGTGTTCGCGGTGACTCAGGCAACTTACGACGGCTGAGGCACGTCCCGGACGAGCCGGTGCCAGGCGGCGGCGGGGACGGTCAGCATCGGGCCGTCCCCGTTCTTGGAGTCGCGGACCAGCAACCCCTCACTGGTAGATAGGGGTTGCTGGCTCCACGCCACCTCGACGCAGTCCGATCCCTCGCCGCCGCTGTGGCTGCTCTTCCGCCAGGACGTCTGCGACACCCCGTTGACTCCCTCGGTCGTACTCGTCGGCCAGACTGGCCGCGAACTCCCGAGATTGTCCCTCATCCAAAGCGACGTCCGCGAGCATGGGGACCAGCTCGCGGTAGCGGCGCACGTAGCCGGGGTCGTCGAGAATCAAGCCCCCTCCGTCGAGATGGTCCAGATACACCATCGGGCGGTGCTCCTGGAATTCCATCAGCCGGAATGCCCCGCCGACCGCAGATCGCTCCCCTGCCGCGCTGGGCACGACTCGCAGTGTGACGTGGTCCATAGCCGTGGTGAGCACCAGATGCAGCAACTGCTCGTGCATGACCTGACCGGAGCCGACCCGGAGCCGCAGTGCGTGCTCGTGGATGAAGAAGGTGAACCGCGCTGGATTCGGCAGGGACAGGATCCGCCGTCGCTCCATTCGGGTGCGCACCGCGCCCACTACCCGGTCCTCATTGATGTCGGGGTTGAAGGCGGTGACGAGCGCGCAGGCATACTCGGGCGTCTGCACCAGGCCATTGATCACCTGCGGCTCATAGACGATCGAGTGCGCTGCCGACGACTCGTGGAAGATCAGCGACTGGAGTGAACCGTCGATCCGCCTGTCCGACAGGTGGTAGCCCTCCTGGCGCTCGGCCACCCTGGTGAAGTCCACGATCGGCTGCACCTCGGCCTGCCTCGCCCCGCACATCACCGCGTACTGGATGACGTCCGTCGTGGAGGACTGCCGCCACCCTCTCTCCATGCGCGAGACCGTCGACGGCGACCAGCCCAAATTGCGTGCGAGCGCGTCACCGGTCAGACCTGACTTCTCCCGAACGCGACACAACATCCCACCCAGTTCCCGGTAGGCGGCCGACGCGTGACGAATACCCATACCGGTCACGCTATGGCGACCCACCGGCAGAACGCGGGCACGCCGCGCCAGGTCCACCCTATGGTTGTAATCCACCGCGAGTCTTTCCACGGTTGCATGACAGTCCCGGAGCGCCCTGAAGGTGCCCTTCGAGGGTCTCGAAGGGCACCTTCAAGCATGGCTGGTCAGCCGACCGGTTCGAGCACTCGCGTCTCGTCGGTCGCCAGCTTGTCCTCGCGGGAGCGCAGGAATCGCGGCGTCCACCAGTTCGCCTTGCCCAGCACCGTCATCAGCGCGGGCAGGATGACCGCGCGGATGATCGTCGCGTCGATGAGGATCGCGGCCGCGAGGCCGACGCCCATCTGCTTCATGTCGATGGTGCTCAGCGTCGCGAAGATCGAGAACACACCGATCATGACGGCCGCGGCGCTCGTCACCACGCCCGCGGACCGGGTGATGCCGTCCGCGATCGCGTCCTTTGTGGACTTGAGGACCAGCGCCTCGCGGATGCGGCTCACCACGAACACGTGGTAGTCCATCGAAAGGCCGAACAGCGTCACGAACAGGATCACCGGCAGCCACGCCGTGATGCCGCCCGTCGACGTGAAGCCGAGCAGGCCCTCCGCCCAGGTGTTCTGGAACACGAGCACCAGCAGGCCGTACGCGGCACCCGCCGACAGCAGGTTCAGCGCGATGGACGAGAGCGCGATCACCGGCGCGCGGAACGCCCACAGCATCACCAGGAACGTCAGCAGCAGCACGAACCCGATCACCCACGGCAGCGCGCCGGTCATCGACTCGACGAAGTCGTTCTCCCCCGCCGTCTGGCCGCTCACCGCGAACTCCGCCCCCGCGACGGTGCCGATCGTGGCGGGCAGCAGCGTGGTCCGCAGCCGCTCCAGCGACTGGTCGGCCTCGACGGAGGCGCCGTCGTGCGGGATGCCTGCCGAGATCAGGTAGATCCGGCCGTCGCGGGCCGGGGTCACCTCCGGCGGCTGGTCGTGCGCGAAGCCGGGGTCGGCGGCGATGCGGTCGAGCAGCCTGCCGACCGCCGCCTCACCGTCCGCCTCGGCGGACGCCGGCAACCGCACCGCGATCTGGTGCGACGCACCGGTGCTCGGGAACGCCTCGGTCATCCGGTCGTAGGACTGCATGATCGGGATGCTGCGCGGGAGGTCGGCCTCCGACGGCGCGTTGAGCGTCATGCTGAACGCGGGCACCGACAGCGCGGCGAGCAGTCCGACGCCGACGACCAGCGTGGTGCGTGGCCGCTGCAGGCTCGGCCGCAGCACGGCACCCCAGAACTTCGGCGCACCCGCGTTGTTCCGCATCGAAAGCCGCCACAGGAACGGGATCCTCGGCTTGTCGACCCACCGGCCGAGCTTCGCGAGCAGCGCGGGCAGCACGGTGATCGAGCCGATCATGGCGGCGAGCACGACCATGATGGTGCCGACGGCGATCGACGAGAACACGACGTCGTTGACCACGAACATGCCTGCCATCGCGACCGTCACGGCGATGCCGGACACCACGATCGCGTGCCCGGACGTGGCGGCCGCGATCTCGACCGCGTCCAGGTGCCCCTTGCCCTTCGCGCGTTCCTCGCGGTCACGGCGAACGTAGAAGAGTGAGTAGTCCACGCCGACCGCCATGCCGATCAGCAGGATCATGCTGCTCGTGTTGTCGGTCGCGGGAATGAGGTGGGACGCGAGCGCGGACAGCCCCAGCGCGGCCCCGACCGCGGACATCGCGAGCAGCACCGGCACGCCGGCGGCGATGAGCGCGCCGAACACCACCAGCATGATCACCAGGGTGACGGGAATGCTGATCAGCTCGGCCTTCTGGAAGTCCTCGCCCAGCGTCGTGGACAGCGCCTTGTCCAGCGAAGCGCCACCGACCTGTTCCACCAGCAGGCCGGGGTACTGCTGCTGCACGGTCGCGGTGGCGTCGAGCAGCGCGCCGACGCGCTCCTCCGACGTGTCCGGGTCGCCAGCCAGCTCGACGTTGACGAGCACGGCGGTGCCCTTCGGCGACGGCACCGGGTCGCTCACGTCGCCGACCTCGCGCAACCCGGACATCTCGGCACGCACGTCGTTCGCCGCGGCCGTGGCCTGTGCGGTGTCCAGCGCGCCGTCACGGGCGGAGATCAGGACGTTCTCGGTCGCCGGGCGCGTGAAACCGGCCTCGTCGACGATGCCGCGGTAGGTGGCCAGCTCGCCCGTCGGGTTGTCGTCGAAGTCGGCCTGCCTGGTCCCGGCCACCTGCCCCGCCCCGATGCAGATCGCCACGAACAGCAGCCAGGCGCCGATCGCACGCCACGGATGTTCCGCGCTCCATCTCGCGATCCGCACGGTGAGCAACGTCTTCCCCATCTTGATCCCCTCACACTCATGTCTTGTGCCGACACAAGGCTCGTGCATGGAGAGGCCGCCGTGCTCCGGGCTTACCCGGGACCGGCATCAGGGATCACCCTGAATCCCGGAGGGTGACCCTGCGCTCCCGCACCGCGTTCGGCGCACCGCTCGCACCTGGGGAAAGGCCTTGCCTCAACGGTTTTCTCCGCCACGGCTCTTGTGAAGGCGGCCGGAGCACCGTTACTGTGGCGACCTAGAACGTTTCAAAGCGTGACTGCCGGTCACAGGAGACTCGCCGATGCGCGCCAGATCCGGTTCACCGGCCGCAGGCGTACCCGGAGCCGTCGATGTTCGGCATCCTGCCCGCGTGGGCGTTCTACCTCCGCCACGTGACGGGGGTGCGGCTGGACAACGTGACCGCCCGGTTCGAGGAGCCCGACACGCGGCCCGCGGTCGTGCTGGAGGACGTGCGGGACGCGGAGTTCCACCACGTCCGGCTGGCCAAGGCGGTCGGTGCGCCGACGTTCGTGCTCCGCGACGTCACCGACTTCGTCCTGCACCAGGGCCGCCCGGTGAGCGAGGCGAGCATCCCGGAACACGTCGATCACCGGGAGCTGTGAGCGCCGCCGCGCATGATCGGGAGGCGTGTTCGGGAACGCTCCCGAACACGCCTCCACTCATCACGAGCACACGTTCATGCTCGTGTTGTTCAATACGAGGTTGCGGAAGACCGTGTTCGAACCACACGGGCTTTCCTGAATGGCGTTGTTGGTCACCGTCATGTTCTGGATGTAGATGTCGGCGTTGTTCGGGAACTCCGTCCGCGCCGCGAGCCGGATCCCGCCGCCACCCGACACCGTGCCGCTCTGGCCCGCGATCGTGACGTTGTAGCAGTTCTCCACGAGGATCGCGTTGTTGCCGGTGTTCGCGATGTCGACCCGGTCCACGACGAGGCCACCACTCTCGGACACGCAGAAGATCCCGCGACCGCCACCACGGGCCTTCACCGTGCCGACCCGGACGTTGACCGGGTACGAACTGCCGATCCGGCCGTTGCGGTTCGCGACCCGGAACGCGGCGTACCCCGTGCCCGTGCCCGCGTTCTCCGCGTCCACGGTGCCGACCGAGGCGTTGATCGTGTCGTTGAGCAACAGGCCGGAGTCACGCGTGTTGCGTGCGGTGACGGTGCCGATGGTCAGCCCGTCGACGCCGTAGGTCTCCACACCGTGCGTGCCGGTGCCCGACACGTACACGTTGTCGATCCGGATGTTGCGGCTGCGCACGCTCGTGTCGCCTCGGTTGTCGACGCGGATGCCGAGCCCGCCGGAGAGCCGCATGTCGATCTGCCCGAGCACGACGTTGTCCACGTTGCGCATGAACACGCCGTACAGGGGGGCGCCGGTCAGCTTCAGGTGCTGTACCTCGACGTCGTGCGTGCCGCGCGAGTAGACCGGTGCCTGGTCACCGGACCCGGAGCCGGTCACGTTGATCGTGCCGCACGAGTCCAGGATCGTGTAGCTGGGCAACGAGATCCGCGACCCGGCGCTGATCGTGCCGCCCTGCCACACGACGACCCGTTCCTTGCTGGTGCGGCCCGCCGTGAGGCTGCCGATCGCGGCCTGCACCGCCGCACGCATGTCGGTTCCCGTGTGGACGGTCGTGCCGCCCCGGCGGGCGGTCCACGTGCTGCCGTTGAGGTACGCCTCGGCCTGGAACGACCCGCTGCCACAGTCCGCGGCGACCGCGGTCTGCTGCGGCACGCCGATCAGTGCGGCCACGGTGGCGACGACCGTCGCGATCGCCCGCTTCACCGGATGTCCGCGGTGTACGCGTCGGTGTCGAGCTGGCCCGTGCCGGTGAACACCTCGGTGCCCGCCTCGATGCTGGACAGGTACTTCGTATTGCTCACCCACCCCCGGCTGACGAGGTTGCCGAGGAAGTCCTGCATGTGCAGCGTCGCCGACGTGGTGTTCGCGCGGCGGACGAACGAGAAGACGTTCCACCCGATGTTGCCCCGGTAGAGGTCCCACGTGGTGCCCGCGATCGTGACGGTGCCCTGGAGCGTGCCGAGCGGCCCGGCGCCACCCGCGCGGTACAGCCAGATCATCACCTCGTCGGTCGGGTTGTTCTGCCAGTCCGGGTTGGGCATGTCGTGCAACCACAGGTCGTAGGCGACGTTCATGGTGCCGGAGCCGGAAACCCGGTAGCGCCAGTCGGTGTAGATGTCCCGGCCTGCGTTGAGCCGGACGGGCAGCTCGTGCCCGGTGGTCTTCCAGCCCCAGTGCCAGCCGAGGACGCTGCTGGTGAAGGACTTCACCTGGTTCTGTTGCCCGGACCAGCTCCAGCTGGTGCCCCAGCCGATGGTCCCGCCCTGGGCGGTGTCCCACACACACTGCCAGCCGGAGCCGGCGTCCTGGCCCCAGAGGTTGTTGTTCAGCCAGTACTTGCCCGAGGTGATCGAGCCGAACGGTTCACACGTGTTGGCCGCCGCCGCAGCGGGACCCGAGGGTAGGACGGAGAAGACGACAGCGGTCGTAACGGCTGTCAGCAGGGATGTCCAACGCACCGAGAGATCACACCTTTCGAGGATTTGTCGAATCGGTGTCGAAGCGCTTCGACGGCCATTCGACAAATCCCGAAAGGGATTTCAGTCTGGGAGCGCGCCGCTGCGACTCAACCGGTGAAAATAATGTTAGGCCGAATCAGCACACAACGACAACAGCCTCGGAGGGTGCGATGCCCCGAAAGACGCAGTGATGATGATGTGTGTGGATGGAGACCCGTGGAGGGTCTGACTCGGAAAGATGCTGACGCCTGTTGCTGATGTTGGTGGTGGGTTGTCTTGTGAAAGATCTGTCGGCTCTTC
>NZ_JBARWZ010000213.1:0-16059 GCF_049647105.1 Actinophytocola sp. | reverse complement strand
CAGCACGGACGCGACCGGTCCGGGACCCGCGAGCAGTTGCTCGGCGGTGTCGCGGTCCACGCGTGGTGGTCTCTGAATGCTCATGACGTCTTCCTTGGCGCCCGCTCGCCCGCGAGCGTCACACCGGAGGCCGCGACCGGCCGGTCTCCCGGTTCGTCGAGCCGCTCGCCGAGCTTGCGCAGCCCCCGCCACACGGCGGTCCGCACCGCGCCGGGCCGCTTGCCCATCACGGCGGCGGCCGCCCGCGCGTCGAGCCCCATCACGACCCGCAGCAGCACGGCCTCCGCCTGGTCCCTCGGCAGGGTGGCGATCAGCTCGATGGTCGCGTTGGTCGCCGCCAGCGTGATCGCCTGCTCCTCGGTGTCGTTGCGGTCCGCCAGGTCGACCAGCGCGTCCATGGACAGCCCCGGCGCGGGCCGCCGCTGCATGCGCCGGACGTGGTCGAGCGCCCGGTGCCGGGCGATGGTCGCCGCCCAGCCGCGGAACCCGCCGGGGCCGTCGTCCCGGAAGGTGCGCAGGTCACGCGCGATCTGCAGCCACGTCTCCGAGGCGAGGTCCTCGGCGTCCTCCCCGCCGACGAGCCCGCGCAGGTACCGCAGCAAACCGGGCTGCACCTCCCGGTACAGCTGACGGAACGCCGCCTCGTTCCCGTCACGTGCCGCCCGCACCGCCGCGGACAGGTCAGCCGCTGCCTGACCAGCTGTCACTCACGAACCTCGACTCGACGTAGGAGGACCCCACCAGTGTTGGCGCACGGTCCCCCGGAAACGTCACACACCCGCCTCAGCGGGGCAACGCCGGGTTGGTGGTCGCGCCGGTGCTGGCGCTGCCGACCTGGGCCTCGTACTTGGCGAGCACGCCGGTCCGGTGCGGGTTGGGCGGGGCCTGCCAGGCGGCCACTCGCGCCGCGATCTCCTCGTCGGGCAGGTCGACGTCGAGGCGACGGGCGGCGACGTCGATGGTGACCGTGTCGCCGTCCCGCACGGCCGCGATCGGCCCGCCGCGCACGGCCTCCGGTGCCACGTGCCCGACCATGAATCCCCTGGTCGCGCCGCTGAACCGGCCGTCGGTGAGCAGCGCGACGTCCGACCCGAGGCCCGCACCCATGAGCGCGCCGGTGACCGCGAGCATCTCCCGCATGCCGGGCCCGCCCGCCGGTCCCTCCGCCCGGATGACGACCACGTCACCCGCCACGATCTGCCCGGCGAGCACGGCGGCCATCGCGGCCTCCTCGCCGTCGAACACCCGCGCCGGGCCTCGGTGGTACTGCCGCTCGTGCCCGGACAGCTTCACGACCGAGCCGTCCGGCGCGAGGTTGCCGCGCAGGATCGCGAGGCCGCCGGTCGGTTTGAGCGGCCGGTCGAGCGGCAGGACGACCTCCTGGCCCTCGGTCTCGGCGGCGTCGTGCACGGCCTCGCCGATGGTCTGGCCGGTGACGGTCATCGCGTCCTGGTCGAGCAGCCCGCCCTCCAGCAGGCGCCGGACGAGCAGCGGCACGCCGCCGGCCGCGTACAGGTCGGTGGCGACGAACCGGCCGCCGGGCTTGAGGTCGCAGATCAGCGGGGTCTTGGCGCTGATCTCGTCCATGTCGTCGATGTCGATCGCCACGCCCGTCTCGGCGGCGATCGCGAGCAGGTGCAGCACGGCGTTGGTGGAGCCACCGGACGCGGCGACGGCGGTCATCGCGTTGCGGATCGACTCCCGGGTGATCACGGCGCTCGGCCGGATGCCTGCGGCCAGCACGTCCATGGCGAGCCGGCCGACCCGCTGCGCCACCCCCGGTTTGCCGTCGTCCTCGGCGGGCACCATCGCGGAGCCGAGCGGGGACAGGCCCATCACCTCGAACACCATCGCCATGGTGTTGGCGGTGAACTGCCCGCCGCACGCACCGACCCCCGGCGACGCGGCCGCCTCCAGCTCGGCCAGCTCGGCGTCGGTGATCCGGCCTGCGGAGTGCGCGCCGACCGCCTCGAACACCTCCTGCACGGTGACGTCCCGGCCCTGCCAGCAGCCTGGCCGGATCGACCCGCTGTAGAGCAGCACACTGGGCAGGTCGAGCCGCGCCATGGCCATCACCACACCGGGCAGCGTCTTGTCGCACCCGGCGATCCCGACGAGCGCGTCGAAGCAGTGGCCGCGTGCGACCAGCTCGATCGAGTCGGCGATGACCTCCCGCGACACCAGCGAGGTCCGCATGCCGGGCGTGCCCATCGTGATGCCGTCGGAGATCGCGATCGTGTTGACCTCCATGGGCGTGCCGCCCCGCTCCCGCACCCCGTTCTTCGCCGAGGCCGCGAGCGTGCGGTGCGTGAAGTTGCACGGCATGGTCTCGGTCCAGCAGTGCGCCACGCCGACGAACGGCTTGCCCAGCGCCTCGTCGTCGTAGCCCATGCCCTTGAGCTGTGCCCGCGCCCCGGCCCTGGCCGGGCCTTCCACGAGCGCGCGCGAACGATGCCGAAGCTCCATGGACGCCTCCCTGCACTGGACGGGTCACGTCAACCGTAGGGCGCGCGACCGCCTTTGGCATCGCCGAACCCGAGAAGTTCGGCGTGCGTGGAAGGGCATGGCGAGCGACGATCGGCACGTGCTCGACATCAGCGGACTGACGTGGGCCGTCACCTTCGGGCTCATCATCGCCCTACTGGCAGTGGACCTGATCGCCGCGAGCCTGCGCCCCCACCGGGTCGGGTTCAAGGAAGCCACCGCGTGGTCGATCTTCTACATCCTCGTGGCCATCGGCTTCGGGGTGTGGTTCGCGGCGGCGTACGGCTCCGAGGCGGGCACCGAGTACTTCGCAGGCTACATCGTCGAGAAGAGCCTGTCGGTGGACAACCTGTTCGTGTTCGTCATCGTGATGACCACGTTCGCGGTCCCGGAGGAACACCAGCACAAGGTCCTGACCTTCGGCATCGTCCTCGCGCTGATCATGCGGGGAATCTTCATCGCGCTCGGCGCAACGCTGCTGTCGTTGTTCTCCTTCATGTTCCTGCTGTTCGGACTGCTGTTGATCGGCACGGCGATCCAGCTGTTCCGGCATCGCGACGAGGACCCGGACGTCGAGGACAACGTCATGGTCAAGGCCGCGCGCCGGGTGCTGCCGGTGACCGAGGAGTACGTCGGCGGCAACCTCTTCACGAAGGTCGACGGCCGCAGGATGGTCACCCCGCTGCTGGTGGTGCTGATCGCGATCGGCAGCATCGACCTGCTGTTCGCGCTGGACTCGATCCCGGCGGTCTTCGGCGTCACCGACGAGGCCTTCATCGTGTTCACGGCCAACGCGTTCGCGCTGCTGGGCCTGCGCGCGCTGTTCTTCCTGGTGAAGGGCCTGCTGGACCGGCTGGTGTACCTGTCGGCCGGTCTCGCGCTGATCCTCGCGTTCATCGGCGTCAAGCTGATCCTGCACTGGGCGCACGTGGACATCGACGAGGACATCCCCGAGATCCCCACCCCGCTCAGCCTCGGCGTGATCGTCACCGTGCTCGTGGTGGTCACGGTCGCGAGCCTGATCAGGACCCGCGACGACCCGACGGCCAAGGCCCACCCCGGCTCCCTGCGGGCACACCGGCCGGGTGAGCGTGATCACCCGGCCGAGTGACTACCGGCCCGGCGAGGTTTGTCCAGCCCCCGTGACTGTCAATGGTGGAGGGACACCGCGCCGGAGGGGGGCACATGCCAGCGCTCGACACGCCACTCGACACCGCGACCCTCGTCGCAAGGGCGAGGGACGGCGACGCCCGCGCGTACGAGGAGGTCGTGCGCCGCTACCAGGCACCGATCTACCGGCTGGGTCTGCGCATGCTGTCGAGCACGGTCGACGCGGAGGACGTCGCGCAGGAGGTGTTCCTGACGGCGTGGCGGCGGCTGCCCCGGTTGCGGGACGACGCCGCGTTCGCAGGCTGGCTGTACCGCGCGACGACCAACCGGTGCCTGAACCTGATCCGCGCCCGCAGGCCGGTCGCCGACGTCGAGCTGGACACCCGCGAGTCGCCGTCGGCCGACGGCGGACCGGAGCAGGCCGCGGAGGCGGGGGCGCGGTTGTCGGCGCTGGTCTCGGCGCTCGGTGCACTGACCCCGGAACAGCGCGCGTGCTGGCTGCTGCGTGAGATCCACGGCCGTTCGTACGACGAGATCGCCCGCACCATCGGCACGACCGCGACCACGGTGCGTGGCCGGATCGCGCGGGCCAGGGCAGTGCTCGCGGAGGTGATGTCGCCATGGCGGTGACCCAGGGTTACCGGCTGCCGTGCGGCCGGGACGTGGAGGACGTGTGGCGGCACCTCGACGCGGGCGACGAGCACGACCGCACCTGCCGGTACTGCCGTCGCACGCGGGAGAGCCTGCTGGTGCTGCGTGACCTGACGAAGGAGCTGGCCGACGAGGACATCGCGCCGCCGCGTGACCTGACCGGCCGCGTCATGGCCGCGGTCCGCGCGGAGATCCGCAGGCACGAACTGCTCGGCCCGTCCGCCGACACCGAGGGCGGGGTTCGGCTCAGCGCGCAGGCGGTGGCCGCGGTGCTGCGGTCCGCCGCCGACGGGGTCGACGGCGTGCGGGCCCGCCGCTGCCGGGTGACCGAGCTGTCCGCCGACGACCGGGCGATCGAGGTGGAGATGACGATCGCGGTCGCGTTCGGCCGGTTCGCGTTGCCCGCACTCGACGAGGTACGGGACCGGCTCGCGGCCGCGGCGCTGGCCCAGGTGGGGGTGCGGCTCGCCCGGCTCGACCTGACGGTGGAGGACCTCTACGAACCGGGAGGCCGGGCATGAACCCGCACGTCCCGAGCCACCCGCCGCGAGGCGGGGCGGGTGCGGCGAGGTGGTGCACGTGATCACCGTCGCGTTGGCGAGCTCTGTCGCCGGGGCACGGTCGGAGGCCGGGTATTCCCCCGCCGTGCTGGCGGCGGTCGCGGTGCGGGCCGCGGCGGCGGTACCGGGGGTGCGGCGTGTCGAGCCTGGGGTTGCCGGTCTTGTGGCCTCCGTTGGGCGGCTGGTTCGGCAGCGGGCCAAGGGGCTCACGCCCGCCGCGGCGGAGGGGACCCGGGTCTGGGTCGCGGGCTCGCACGTGTGCGTCGAGGTGGGGGTTGCCGTCGCGGGGCAGGCGATCGCGGTCGGCAACGCGGTGCGTGCCGCGGTGGCGGCCGAGTTGGCCGAGGCGACCGGGGTCACCGCCGTGGTGACCGTGTCGGTGCTCGATATCGAGTTGCCGGGATGACCGCACCCGCGGGCACGGTCGCCGAGGTGGTGCTCGCCGCGGTGCGGAAGGTGCCGGGCCTGCGGCCCGCGACGCCTCAGGTCACGCGGATGCCGTGGGATCTGGAGTTGCTCGCGGTCGACGTCGCGCCCGGCGACATCGAGGTGCGGCTGGTCGCGCTCGTGCTGCCGTTGGGGCCGGTGCTGCGGCTGGCGGAAACCGTGGTGCGGCAGGCACTTGCCGACGTCGGCCGGGAGAGGACCCTGCTGCGGCTGGTGATCACCGACGTCGACGCGACCGCGTTCGACCAGGGTCCGTGACGATCCGGGCCCCGCATGTCCGAGGAGTACACAACCACAGGGAGAAATCATGACCGGAACGGCAGAAAAGGCGCAGGACAACGCCAAGCGCGACGACAAGAACGCCGTCTCACGACTGGTGTCGAACCAGGGGTCGACCACGATCGCGGACACCGTGGTGCAGAAGATCGCCGGGCTCGCCACCCGCGAGATCCCCGGCGTGCACGACCTCGGCAGCGGCACCGCCCGTGCACTCGGTTCGCTGCGGGAGCGGATCCCGGGTGCGACCGCGAGCGCGGGACAGGGCGTCGCGGTGGAGGTCGGGGAGACCCAGGCGGCCGTCGATCTGCAGATCGTCGTCGAGTACGGGGTCGCGATCACCGACCTGTCGCGGTCCATCCGGCGCAACGTGATCACGTCGATCGAGCAGATGACCGGGCTCGAGGTCGTCGAGGTCAACATCAACGTCAGCGACGTGTACATCCCCACTGACGACGACACCCAGCCGGAACAGCACCGGGTGCAGTGATGAACTCGGCACACATCGGGCTGCTCACCGGCCTGACACTGGGCATGGCGGCCGCGTTCGGCGGGTTCAGCGCGTTCCTCGTCGTCCTCGTCCTCGGTGCGCTCGGCCTGCTCGCCGGCCGGTACGCCGACGGCAAGCTCGACCTGTCGGCGCTTCTCGGCCGGGACCGGGGATGACCGCCGCCGCGACCGTGAGCCGGGGACGGACCACGGTCGGCACGCAGGCCGTCGAGCGGATCGCCGCCCACGCACTGTCCGAACTGGACGACGTGGGTGGCACGACACGCACGATGCTGGGCATCTCGGTCGGCGCGGGCGCGCCGGGCCGCGAGGCCAAGGTCACCGCGCGGGTCAGCGGCGAGGAGGTCGCCATGACCGTGCGGATGTCGGTCGCGTACCCGGCGTCGGTGCGGGGCACCGCGCGGCGGGCGCGGGCGCACCTCACGCGGCGGGTCGGTGGCCTCACCGGTCTTACCGTGTCCACAGTGGACGTCACGGTGACGGGGCTGTACCAGGATGTCGCGCCCGCGCGGAGGGTGTCGTGAAGCGGCGGCCACGGCGTGGTGTTCCCGCGACACTCGCCGCGCTGGTGCTGTGCGCCGCCGGAGCACTGGCCGCGATCGTCGCCATCCAGATGCTGCTGCACGAGGATCCGTGGATCAGCTACGACCGGGCGGCGACGGCACTGTATGACACGCGCTGGAGCGACACGTCCGTCCTCGTCGCCGGGATCGTCGTCGCCGCGCTGGGCCTACTGATGGTCATGGTCGCGGTGCTGCCCGGCAGGCCGACCGTGCTCCCCTTACGGGACACCGGCAACTCTGGTCTCGACTCCGGCGCGTCCCGGCGCAGTCTGCGGAACACGCTGCGGGCGGCGTCCGCGTCGGTCGACGGGGTGTCCTCGACCCGGTTGCGTCTCGGCCGCCGTCGCGTGCGTGCCGCGGTCCGCACCAACCGGGTCACCACGGCGGGCCTTGACGACGCGGTGACCTCGGCCGTCGAGCACCGGCTCGACCAGATCGGCCCGGCGATCGACCTGACCGTCCACACGCGAGTGTCGACCACGAGGAGGGGCCGGTGAACCGGGTACTGCTCGCCATGATCGGGCTCGTCCTGCTGGCAGCGGGTGGTTTCGCGATCGCAACGCAGACCGGCGTGCTCACGCTGGTGGACCGCGACGCGCGGCTGGTGCCGGGCGTTGGCGAGCCGCCGACATGGGTGCTGTACGTCATCGCGGCCTCGGGTGTCGTCGTCGCCCTGCTGGCGCTGCGCTGGCTGCTGGCGCAGATCACCCCGGCGACGAAAAACCAGACGTGGCAACTGGAAGAGGACTCGGAGTCCGGCGGGACCGAGCTGTCGACGAGTGCCGCGACCGACCCGTTCGTCACGGACGTGACCGCGTGCCCCGGTGTGCACACGGCACGCGCGGCGCTGTCGGGACCGCCCGCGTCGCCGCGACTCGCGATGGTGGTCGGGATCGAGCAGGACACCTCGGTGGCGGCCGTGCGCGAGTACATCGGCGCCTACGCGCTCCCCCGGCTGCGACAGGCACTGGACCTGGGCGCCCTGCCCACCGCGGTGGAGTTCCGCTTCACCACGAAGGAAGGCACCCGGGTCCAGTGACCCGTTCACCGTCGGGTCACTAGGTCAGGGAGCCTGCGGGCGACCTCGGCAGGCGAGGGCATGCCTGCGATCTCGGCCGCGACCGCGCGGGCCGCGTCCCGGTGCCCGGCGCGCACGGCCGCGGCGCTGTCGGCGATCGCGGCCGGGGTGACCTCGCCGGGGAGGAGCTGGCGGGCGGCGCCGACCTCGGTGAGCGCGTCGGCGTTGGCGAACTGGTCGGCACCCTGCGGCAGGACCAGCTGCGGTACACCCGCGGCCAGCGCGCCGAGGGTGGTGCCGCTGCCGCCGTGGTGGACGACCAGTTCGGCGTGCGGAAGGAGGTCGGCCTGCGGCACCCATTTCCGCACGACGACGTTGCCCGGCACCTGGCCCAGCTCCTCTGGCCGCACCCGCCCGGTGGCGACCACCACCGGCTTCCCCAGCGCGGCGAGGCCGCGGATGGCGGTGGTCAGCAGCTCGGCGGTGCCGAACGCGGTGCCGAGGGTGAGGTAGATCAGCGGGCCGTCGAACGTCTCGCCGGGTTCGGCGAACGGGACCGGACGCAGCGGGCTCCGGCTGTCGAGGAAGTCCTTGTCCTGCAGGGAAGGCGGGCAGATGTCGAGGTGCGTGCCGCCGCGCGGCCTTTCGAGCCCGATGCCGTCGGGGTACATGCGCCCGAAGCCGTGCCAGAGGCCGGGGATGCCCGCGTCGCGTGCGGCGGTGGCGGCGCCGGGCAGGCCCCATTCGTGGATGACGAGGTCGGGGCGCAGACGGTCCAGTTCGGGGGCGAGGTCCTCGGCGTAGATCTCGTAGAACGAGTCCGAGGGGCGGAAGGGGCGCAGACCGTGTGCCGCGAGTGGCGCGTGGACCTCCTCACCGGCGGCGAAGTGCACCTCGTGCCCGGCTTCCCTGGCGGCGATGGCGAGCGGGATCAGCGGATAGGTGTGGCCGACCGAAGCCAGGCTCGCGAACAGCACGCGCATGCGATCAACGTACGCACCGCGCCCGGTCCCGGCGCCCGCGTTCGCTGAGGGCTCAGCGGCGCAGCTCGGCCAGCTTGGTCTTCACCCCCTGCGCGAGCAGGTGGAACGCCTCGGGGTCGCCCTTGAGCACGGCCTCGGTCACCGACTTCATCTGCTCGAACGTGGCGTGCGGTGGGATCGGCGGCACCTCGGGGTCGCAGTGGATGTCCAGCACGACCGGGCGGTCCGCCATGAGCGCGTCCTCCCACGCACGCCCGACGTCGCCGGGATCGGTGACGGTGACGCCGCCGAGGCCGAGCGAGCGGGCGAACGCCGCGTAGTCGACGTCGGGCAGGGTCTGGGACTCCTCGAACTTCGGCGCCCCGCCCATCGCCCGCAGCTCCCAGGTGACCTGGTTGAGGTCGTTGTTGTGGAACACGCACACCACGCACCGCTGGTCGTCCCACAGGTGCCGGTAGTGGGCGAGGGTGATCAGCTCGGCCAGCCCGTTCATCTGCATGGCACCGTCGCCGACCAGCGCGACCACCGGGCGGCCGGGATGGGCGAACTTGGCGCCGATCGCGTACGGCACCCCGGGGCCCATCGTCGCCAGCGTGCCCGACAGGGAGGCACGCATGCCTTCGCGCAGCCTGAGGTTGCGGGCGTACCAGTTGGTGGACGAACCGGAGTCGGCGGTCACGATCGCGTCGTCCGGGAGGCGGCTGGACAGCTCGGCGACGATCCGCATCGGGTTCACCGGCCGCGCGTCCACATCGGCCTGGTCGTTCACGGTGGACCACCAGTCGGCGACGTCCTTCTCGATCTTCTCGCGCCAGCCTCGGTCGTCCTTGCGGGTGAGCTTGGGCAGCAGCGCGGCCAGCGTCGCGGCCGCGTCGCCGACCAGGTTGATCTCGGTCGGGTACCGCATGCCGATGAACCGGCCGTCGATGTCGATCTGCACGGCCCGCGCCTGCCCGAACTCCGGCAGGAACTGGCTGTACGGGAAGTTCGACCCGATGATCAGCAGCGTGTCGCAGTCACGCATCAGCTCGAAGCTCGGCCGGGTGCCGAGCAGGCCGATCGAACCGGTGACGTAGGGCAGCTCGTCGGACAGCACGTCCTTGCCAAGGAGTGCCTTCGCCACCCCGGCGCCGGTCAGCTCGGCCAGCTCCCGCACCTGCGCGGCCGCGCCGCGCGCACCCTGCCCGACGAGGATGGCGACCTTCTCCCCCGCGTCGACCAGTTCCGCGGCCCGCGCCAGGTCACCTTCCGGTGGCACCGGCGCCGCCCACGCCGTGCCCGGCGAGCTGGACGGGACGTGCTTGAACGTGTGCTGCGGCGGCTCGTACGCGGCCTCCTGCACGTCGTTCGGGATGATCACGGCGGTCGGCGCGCGACTGGCCTGCGCGACCCTGATGGCCCGGTCGATCGCGTTCGGCAGCTGCTCGGGCACGTTGACCTCGACCAGGTACTCGGAGGCGACGTCCTTGAACAGCGAATGGAGGTCGACCTCCTGCTGGTAGCTGCCGCCCATGGCACTGCGTGCGGTCTGGCCGACGATCGCGACCACCGGCACGTGGTCGAGCTTCGCGTCGTACAGGCCGTTCAGCAGGTGGATGGCGCCGGGACCGGAGGTGGCCATGCAGACGCCGACGCCGCCGGAGAACTTCGCGTACCCGACCGCGGCGAACGCGGCCATCTCCTCGTGCCGTACCTGCACGAACCGCGGGTCGTTGCCGGCCTTGCCGAACGCGGCGACCAGGCCGTTGATCCCGTCGCCGGGGTAGGCGAAGATCTGCCGCACGCCCCAGTCCCGCAGGCGCTGGAGGACGTAGTCACCGACTGTCTGTGCCATGGGTTCGACTCCCGCTCGTCTCGGTTCGCCCATGACGGCTACCCGGCGAGCGAGGCCGTACACCTCTCCCGGTGGGCGGCGACGGCCAGGCGGGTCTCCTCGGCGATGAGGTCGGCGTTGATCTGCGCACCGGCGCCCGCACCGGCCGCGGCCGACGTGCCTACCTGCGCGGCGAGGTCGGTGACGTTGCCCGCCACCCACACCCCCGGCACGTCGGTGCGGCCTGCCTGGTCGGCGGGCAGGTGCTCGCCGATCCCCGACGGATGTGCGACCGGCGTCAGCCCGAGACCGGCGAGGAACCCGGCCCTGGCGACCATCCGGGTCGCGACGGCCACCGCGGTACGGGCGACGACGGTGCCGTCCGCCATCCGCACCCCGGTGATCCGGTCGTCGGTGATCTCGAGGCCCGCGACCTCGCCGGGGACCACCCGGATGCCGCGTGCCGCCAGCTCCTCCGCCTGCTCCGCCGAGGGCGGCAGGGTGTGAGAGAAGACCGTGACGTCGGCGCTGAGCTGCCGGAACAGCTGTGCCTGGTGCATCGACATCGGCCCGGTCGCCAGCACGCCGATGGCCTGGTCGCGGACCTCCCAGCCGTGGCAGTACGGACAGTGCACGACGTCCTTGCCCCACCGTTCCCGCAGACCGGGCAGGTCCGGCAGCTCGTCGACGAGTCCGGTGGCCACGAGCAGGCGGCGGCCGATGATGGTCCTGCCGTCGGTCAGCGTCACGGCGAACCGGTCGCCGTCGCGGGTCACGTCGGCCACCTCGCCCGGCGTGATCTCGCCGCCGTAGCCGACCACCTCCTCCCGGCCGAGGGCGAGCAGCTCGGCGGGCGGGGTGCCCTCCCTGCCCAGCAGCCCGTGCACCCCGGCCGCGGGTGCGTTGCGGGGTTGCCCCGCGTCGACCACCACCACCGACCGCCGCGAGCGCGCCAGCATCAGGGCCCCGTTCAGCCCGGCGGCACCGCCGCCGATCACCACCACGTCGTACTCGGTCACCTTGACCACCTCCTCGGCCCACGATGCGCGCGGTCTCGCCCGGGTGGCAACAACCGTTGCCGAAGTGGCAAACTGCTGGACATGGACGACGATCTGGACCAGGCACTGGACGCGGTCGGCCCCCGCCTGCGCGCGCTGCGCAAACAGCGGGAGACGACGCTGGCCGACCTGTCCTCGGAGACCGGTGTCTCGGTGAGCACGCTGTCCCGCCTGGAGTCCGGCGCCCGCAGGCCGACGCTGGAGCTGCTACTCCCACTGGCCAAGGCCTACAACGTGACGCTCGACGAGCTGGTCGGCGCGCCGCCGACCGGCGACCCGCGCATCCACCTGCGCCCGGTGCAACGCCACGGCATGACCATGCTGCCGCTGACCAGGCGAGCGGGCGGCATACAGGCGTACAAGCTGGTCATCGCGCCCAGCAGCCCCCGCCGCGACCCGGAACCCCAGACACACGAAGGCTACGAGTGGCTGTATGTCCTCAATGGACAGTTGAGGGTGGTCCTCGGTGAACACGACTTCGTGATGTCCCCCGGCGAGGCCGCCGAGTTCGACACCCGCGTCCCGCACTGGTTCGGCGCCGCCGACGAGGAACCCGTCGAGTTCCTGAGCCTGTTCGGCAAACAGGGCGAGCGCGCACACCTGAGAGCACGCCCAAAGCAGGATTGAGGGTGATTTCGGACTGTCGTGGCAGGAGCGAGAAAATTCCCTTATGCTGGCGACAACCGAGGCTCTTACCGAGCGGGGAACTCGGCGATCATGACACTGGGGGAGTTTTCACGAGGGGGGATCGCGTTCCTGGGGGACAGTAGCGCGCTCTTGTAACCGTTGCACCACAACGGGTGTACTCCCCTGCACACACGCAGGAGGAATGTAGATGACTGACGTCATCACCCAGCCGACACAGACCGTCACAGCGACGGGACCCAATTACGGGCTCACCAAATTCTTGGACCCGTTGCGGATTCCGCCGCTCGTCCGGCCGCATTCGTGGTGGCACCAGGACGAGATCACGATCAACATGACCACGGCGCGAACGCGGCTGCACTCGCAGCTCCCCGCGACCACGGTGTGGGCCTATGAAGGACAGTTCCCCGGCCCCACCATCGAGGTCCGCAGCGGCAAGCGCCTGCGGATCGCGTGGAGCAACGACATCGAGGGCACCATCCCGCTCGTCGCGGTGCAGGCGCCGCTCGTGCCCCCGAACCCGAACCCCGCGAACAGCCCCGGCTACCGCAACGCCGACGGCACCCTGCCGGAGCACGTCAAGATCATCGAGGGGGTCGCTGAACTGCCTGCGTGGACCGTGGTCCACCTGCACGGCGCGATGACCGGCGGCGGCAACGACGGCTGGGCGCACAACGCGACGCTCGCGGGGCACGCGCAGCTCACCGAGTACCCGAACGTGCAGCCGTCGACCACGCTCTGGTATCACGACCACGCGATGGCGGTGACGCGGTTCAACGTGCACGCCGGGCTGGCCGGGCTGTACCTGGTGCGTGACCGCGAGGAGGACACGCTGGAGCTCCCCGGTGGTGATCACGAGATCCCGCTGATCATCGCCGACCGCAACCTCGACACGGACCCGGGCACCGGCGCACTCACCGGGCAGCTGCTGTTCAAGGTTCCCTACGTATTGGCGAACGGCGCGATGATCCCGTTCACCGGCCCGTTCAACGTCGTCAACGGGGTCATCTGGCCGCACCTGGACGTGGATGCCCGCTGGTACCGCTTCCGCGTGGTCAACGCCGCGAACTCGCGGTTCTACCGCCTCAACCTGATCGACGAGGCGGGGACCGTGCGCAACGAGGCGGTGCGGATCATCGGCACCGACGGCGGTCTGCTGCCGAAACCGGCCTCGGTGCCTGCGGACGGGCTGGTCCTCGCGCCAGCCGAGCGGGCCGACGTGCTGATCGACTTCAGCCGGTTCAAGGGGCAGCGCCTGCGCCTCACCAACACCGGCAGCGCGGTCGAGCCGGACCTCATGGAGTTCCGGGTGGAGAACCGGGACCGGCACGACTCGTTCACGTTGCCGGAAAAGGTGTCGACGTCCTACAAGCGGCTGAGCCACGACTCGCCGGAGCTGGCGGAACACGACCACGTCTTCGTCGCCACCGTCCCGCAGGGCACCGAGGGCGAGGCGCACCCGCAGATGTGGGAGCTGCAGGAGGTCCCCGACGAGGAGGTGCCGGCCGAGTTCCCCTCGGCGGGGATCATCCAGGTCACCGACCCGGCCGACGGGAAGGTGAGGACGTTCCGGAAGGTCGCGAGCCTGTTCGACGACACCAACACGTTCTTCATCGACCACGGCCGGTGGGCGGTGTGGAACCTGATCCACCTCGGCGGGCCGACGCACCCGATGCACATCCACATGTCGCAGTTCCAGCTGCTGACCCGGCGAGAGTACAGCGACACCGAGCTGACGACGTTCGATGTCGAGACGGGCGGCACCACCGCACCACTGCCCGCCCCGGCCGTCGGCAGGCCGCTGGAGGCGTACGAAGAGGGGTGGAAGGACGTCTTCCAGCTACAGGCGGGTGAGTGGCTGACGGTGGCCGGACTGTTCGAGGGCGCGACGGGCCAGTTCATGTACCACTGCCACATCCTCGACCACGAGGACGAGGGCATGATGCGCCCGTTCGTCGTGCACCCGCCGGAGGTCTCGCGGTTCCACATCCACCCGGGCCACCCCCACGGCGAGCACTGAGCAAGCCAGAAGGGTGGCATGCCATGAAGGACGCTTTCGGGTCGTCAAGCCCCGAAAGCGTCCTTCGGGGCGGCATCCCTAGACGCTGCGCAGCACTGACACCACGACGCCGAGTACCACCGCGCGGTCGCCGTCGATGACGTCGTAGGCCGGGTTGCGGGGTTCGAGGTACACGTGCCCGTTGCGGCGGCGGTACACCTTCACCGTCGCCTCATCGTCGATCATCGCGGCGACGATCTGGCCGGAGTGGGCCTCGCGTTCCTGGCGCACCACCACGATGTCGCCGTCGCAGATCGCGGCGTCGATCATCGAGTCGCCCCGGACGCGCAGGCCGAACACGGTGCCCCGGCCGGTGAGCCCCCTTGGCAGCGTGAGGATGTCGTCGACGTGTTCCTCCGCCGCGATGGGCACACCGGCCGCGATGTCGCCGACCACCGGCACGGGCACCGAGTCACCGGGCCGCACCCCCGCCGCCGGGTCGGACAGGAAAGCGCGCACGTCGATCGGCCGGCTCACCGACGTGCTGCGGCGCAGGAAACCCTTGTCCTCCAGGGCGGCGAGGTGCTTGGACACCGACGACGCCGACCGCAGCCCGACCGCGTCGCCGATCTGCCGCGTGCTGGGCGAGTAGCCGTACTCGACCACCCAGTCGCGGATCGCGACGAGGATCCGCTGCTGCCGCTCCGGCAGGGTCGATGCGTCGAGGCCGAGATCGTCGAAGGTGGTCACCGGCAAATCCTAGGGCCAGCCGCACCTACGGACCTCGTCCGGCGCGCCGGTCACATGCGCGTCGAGTACGCGCACTGCCAGTGCTCCCAGCCGACCTTCGGCGTGATCGACCCGGTCAGCTGCCTGCTCCAGCCGGGGGTGTCCGTCGTGTAGTAGTACGTGGCCGGGGGCAGATGCAGCGTCACCGACGGGCGGCCGTCGAGGTTCCCGCAGGCGGCCGGGTCGTCTTTGGCGTAGTTGGCCGGGCACAGCTCGCAGGCGGGCACGTTGATCTCGTGCGCGGTCGGGCCCGCCAGGAGCACCTTCACCGGCTTCTGGCTGTCGTTGTAGAACGTCATGGTGATCGAGCCCGGGTCGTTGCCACCGAGCGGAGGCGGCATCGGCAGCGTCACGTCCATGGCGGAGGCGACCTTCGCGGAGATCCGCGCCGCCTTCACCTGCGCCACGCGGCCGTCTTTCGGGTAGCCCGCGAGGAACGCGTCGAACGTGCTGACCGCGTCCCCCCTTCGTTGCGCGCGGAACTGGCTCATCCCGCACTCGAACAGCGACCGCGCCCGGAACGTGTTCGCGTCGGCCACGACCTTCTCCCCCGCGCTCGACGGGTCGAGGTCCGCGAAGTACGCGAGGACCGTCAGCGAGTCGTCGCAGAACTTGCCCGCGCCGTACGGTTTCGTCGCCGCCGCGAACATGTCCGCGATCGCCGATGGCGCCTTCTTCGCGGCCTCGGTGTCGGCGAAGTCCCTGCGCAGCATGAGAAGCGTGTCGACCGACAGCCGCGCGTCGACCGGGGTCACCGGTTCCCGCCAGCTCGTGGCCTTCGCGAAGTGGGTGTCGGCGAGATTGTCGTGGACGTACGGCGCCAGCGAGCTGTCCTGGTGGATCTTGCCGAAGTCGTCGTACAGCACGATCGCCGACTCGTAGTCGTCGCGGTCCTGCGCGGCACGGGCCTTCTCGAAGGCGGCGCACTCCACCGACCTGGCCCGCGCGTCGAGCACGTCGGCGTTCAGCGTCAGCTCGAACGGGCCGGTGACGGTGTCGAACGCGCCGACGGCCGTGACGCAGTCGCCGTTCGCCTGCGCGGCGACCCCGTGGTCGTACACGGCGGCGCCCGCGAGGCCGTACCCGGCGTAGAGGGCGGCCACCACGGCGACCGCGACCGCACCGGCCACCACCGGCCTGCGCTGCCGGGGGC
>NZ_JBARWZ010000212.1:0-12119 GCF_049647105.1 Actinophytocola sp. | reverse complement strand
GCGCGGACCCGCGCTGCCCTGACGACTTCACGCGTTGACTACCTTGCGGCGTCGTCCTGCTCGGGGCCCGTCCACTGCTGGTTCGCGGCCGTCGTGCACGAGTACAGCTGGAGCCGCGTGCCGTTGGCCGTGCCCGCGCCGACGGCGTCGAGGCACAGTCCCGACTGGGCGTTGGTGATCGTGCCGTTCGAGTTGAGGTTCCACTGCTGGTTGGAATCGCCGTCGCAGTCCCAGATGACCACCGCCGTGCCGTTGGTCGTGCCCCGGCCGCTCGCGCCGAGACACTTGCTGCCGTACACGGTCAGCTGCTTGCTCGACGTGTAGGTCCACACCTGGTTGGACTGGCCGTGGCAGTCGTACAGCTGCACCTGTGTCCCGTTGGTGGTGCTGGCGTTCGGGACGTCCACGCACCGGTTGGCCCCGACCGAGCGCAGCTCGCCGGAACCGGCGGGCGGGTCCGGGTCGGGATCGCCGCCGCCACTGTTGAGTGCCTCCAGGACGGTGTTGTAGGCGGTCTTCTTGTTGCCGTTGTTGTCGAACAGCAGCGGGTTCTCGCCCTGCCGCCACGAGTCACTGTCCCGGATGCCCCACACCGTGATGCCGTTGCAGCGGGGCACGGCGAGGCAGGAGCGGGTGACGCTGCCGTACACGGCGGCCTGGTTCGACCCGGAGATGTCCAGTTCGGTGATCTGCACGTCGACGCCGAGGGCGGCGAAGCGCTGCAGATTGGCCTGGTAGTCGCCAGGCACGGAGTTGCTCAGATGGGACTGGAACCCGACGCAGTCGATCGGTACGCCGCGATTCTTGAAGTCGGCGACCATGTTGTAGATGCCGGTGCTCTTCGCGTTGATGCCGTCGGTGTTGTAGTCGTTGTAGCAGAGCTTGGCGTTGGGGTCGGCTGAGCGGGCGGCGCGGAACGCGGCCTCGATCCAGTCGTTGCCGGTGCGCTGCAGGTTCGAATCGCGGCGACCGCCGCTGCTGCCGTCGGCGAAGGCCTCGTTCACCACGTCCCACGAGTGGATCTTGCCGCGGTAGTGGGTGGCGACCTGGGTGACGTGGTTGATCGCCGCCGAACGCAGGTCACTGCCGGACAGGCCCTGCGCCCAGCCGGGCTGCTGCTGGTGCCAGAGCAGGGCGTGCCCGCGCAGGGCCGCGCCCTGGCTGCTTGCCTGGCTGGCGATGCGGTCCCCGTTGCTGTAGTTGAACGAGTTGCGGTTGGGTTCGGTCGCGTCCCACTTCATCTCGTTCTCGGCGGTGATGCTGTTGAACTCACGCCGCAGGATCGTGGAGTACGTGCTGTCACCCAGCTTGCTCGCCGCGACCGCCGTCCCGAAGTAGCGGCTCGACTGCGCCGCCGCGGCACCCAGCGTCGACGCCGCCGCCTGCGCCGTGCCGGCGAACACCGACACCAGGCTTGCGACCATCAACCCGACCGCGAGGCACACCGCCGCCGCAATCGGAGTTCTCGATTTGTTTCGAAACATTGCGCATTTCCCTTCGACACCATTGTCCACAGGGTCGACAACACGGCGGCAGGTATCGCGTCGTCGCGCGCTCGCCAAGTGATGCCCTCTGCGCAGAAGGTAGCGAACCGGTCGAGAGCAAGTCAATGTGTCGCGGCCGCTCATTGTGAACGCTAATGCAGAGGGGAACTGCGCGGTGATCGCCGCAGGCGATCCAGAGACTCGGTCCTACCTGCGCATATGCGGAACTTCCCAGTCGAACTGTCCTGCTCAGAGGCCTGCGAGCGCAATTGTTGTGAGCGCGCTCATGGTGAAGGACGGGCGACTGCAAAGAGCACTTCGCGCACCGGAGCACCGAAAGTTTCGTATTTGGTCAGTCGGGGGAGTGTCATTCCGAAAGTTTCATGAGCCGGGCACCGAAATCGTTTTCGGTCAGGGGCCGTGGGATCGCCGGTGGGTGTTGGCCGGCGTGGCGACCTGCGGGAAGTGGGTGGTTCCCCAGGTCGCGCTCGTCCGGACGACGTCGGTCGCGGAGAGTTAGCGTTAACATTCTTGTTCCGATCTGTTGACCCCTGTGTGCGCGCGGTGCTTTCATGTGAGCTGCGAGTCGGGGTCCTGAGCACTTGTTTGTTCGGACAAGAGCACCCTCGGCTGACGCTGCTGACTCGTGTTTGCGCTAACACCACCTCGTCATCGAAACTGGGAGCGCGCTGGACATGATCTTCACAAGAGGCCGGTCCGGTCGGCTGACCGGCATGGTGACCCTGTTGGTGACCACGCTGCTGAGCGGCGCCGCGATGGCCGTCAACCCGACGCCGAGCGCGGCCGCCACGGTGGACACGAGCGCGTGGTATGTGCTGGTGAACCGCAACAGTGGCAAGGCCCTGGACGTCTACAACCACGCCACGAACGACGGCGCGCGGATCACGCAGTGGGCCCGCAACGACGGCACGAACCAGCAGTGGCAGTTCGTCGACTCCGGCGACGGCTACTACCGGCTGAAGTCGAAGCTGTCCGGCAAGGTGCTCGACGTGCACAACTTCTCCACCGCCGACGGTGGCGCGATTGTGCAGTGGGCCGACGGGAACGGCACCAACCAGCAGTTCCGGCTCGCCGACTCCGACGGCGGCCACGTCCGGTTGGTCAACCGCAACAGCGGCAAGGCCGTCGAGGTGCAGAACGCGTCCACCGCCGACGGCGCGAACGTCGTGCAGTACAGCGACTGGGGTGGCGCGAACCAGCAGTGGCAGCTCAATCAGGTGGACGGCGGGCAGCAGCCCGCCGACCAGTTCACGAACCCGGTGGTGTGGCAGGACTTCGCCGACGTGGAGGTGATCAGAGTCGGCGAGACGTACTACATGACCGCGTCCACCATGCACTACTCGCCGGGCGCGCCGATCCTGCGCTCCTACGACCTGGTCAACTGGGAGTTCGCCGGTCACTCCGTGCCGTCGCTGGACTTCGGCACGAAGTACGACCTGACCAACGGCCAGCGCGCCTATGTCAAGGGTATCTGGGCATCCACGCTGGCGTACCGGCCGAGCAACCAGACCTACTACTGGGCGGGCTGCATCGAGTTCAACGACACGTTCATCTACACCGCCGCGGGCGTGGAAGGCCCGTGGAACCGGCACGCCCAGATCGACAACTGCTACTACGACGCAGGCATGCTGATCGACGACAACGACACCATGTACGTCGCCTACGGCAACACCACGATCAGCGTGGCCCAGCTGTCCGCCGACGGGCGCAGTCAGGTCCGGTCCCAGCAGGTCTTCCAGACTCCGTCGAACATCGGGACGCTGGAAGGCGCCCGGTTCTACAAACGGGGTGGCAGCTACTACATCTGGCTGACCCGCCCGGCCAACGGCCAGTACGTGCTCAAGTCCGACAACGGTCCGTTCGGTCCGTACACCGTGCGTCAGGTCCTGCTCGACCTGCCCGGCCCGATCAGCGGCGGCGGCGTGCCGCACCAGGGCGGACTCGTGCAGTTGCCCAACGGATCCTGGTACTACATGGCCTTCGTCGACGCCTACCCCGGTGGCCGGGTGCCCGCGCTCGCCCCGATCACCTGGACGTCCGACGGCTGGCCGGTACTACAGACCGTCAACGGCCGATGGGGCGTGAACTACCCGGCGCCGCTGCCGCCCCGGCCGGTGAAGCCGCTCACCGGCACGGACACCTTCGACGGCACCACCCTCGGTCCCCAGTGGGAGTGGAACCACGACCCCGACACCAGCCGGTACGCGGTGAACAACGGCCTGACCCTGCACACGGCCACGGTCACCGGCGACCTGTACGCGGCCCGCAACACCCTCACCCACCGCATCCAGGGCCCGACCTCCACCGCGACCATCGAACTGGACCACAGCGCGATGCGCGACGGTGACCGGGCCGGGCTCGCGATGCTGCGTCAGTCCTCGGCGTGGATCGGCGTCAAACGCGACAACGGCACCACCCGCGTGGTGATGACCGGCGGCCTGGCCATGGACAGCAACTGGAACACCACGAACACCGGCACCGAGGCGGCGAGCGCGGCGATCACGGGCAGCAGGATCTGG
This sequence comes from Actinophytocola sp., assembly GCF_049647105.1. Classification (GTDB taxonomy): domain Bacteria; phylum Actinomycetota; class Actinomycetes; order Mycobacteriales; family Pseudonocardiaceae; genus Actinophytocola. Next base: position 8,095 of record NZ_JBARWZ010000212.1, on the reverse strand, counting down.
CTGCGGGCCAACGCCGACATCCGGCCCGGCTCGGGCAGACAGGCCCGCTTCTCCTACAGCACCGACGGAACCACCTTCATCCCGCTCGGCAACGCGCTGACGCTGAACAACACCTGGCAGTTCTTCATGGGCTACCGCTTCGGGATCTTCGACTACGCGACCCAGGCCCTCGGCGGCGCGGTCACGGTACGCCGCTTCGACCTCACCACGCCGTAGCGAGAGCGGTGGACCTCGTCCGACCAGAGCAACGTGTCCTGCTGCTCGATTCCGCGCACCCCCTCTGGGAGCGCTCCCGATTGCGCATGTACCGGGCCTCGTGGCCCTGACACCGTAAGGAGAACCATCATGAATTCGATGGGTCAAGCCCCGCCGACCGTGCCACCCCGCGTCCGGCGCAGAGGTGGGGTGCGCGCGCTGATCACCCTGCTCGCGACCGTCCTCGCGGCCAGTGCGGCGGTCGCGCTCAACACCGGCGCGGCGTCGGCGGCGACCGTCGACACGAGTGCGTGGTACGTGCTGGTGAACCGCAACAGTGGCAAGGCGTTGGACGTTTCCGGCACGTCCAGTGCCGATGGAGCGGTGATCCACCAGTGGTCGCGCCACGACGGCGCCAACCAGCAGTGGCAGTTCGTGGACTCCGGAAGCGGTTACTACCGGCTGAGGTCGAAGAACTCCGGCAAGGTCCTTGACGTCACCAACTGGTCGACCGCCGACGGCGGAAGACTCCAGCAGTGGCCGGACCTCAACGGGGCGAACCAGCAGTTCCGTCTCGCCGACTCCGACAGCGGTTACGTCAGGCTGATCAACCGCAACAGCGGCAAAGCCGTGGAGGTGACCGGCGCGTCGACCGCGGACGGAGCGGCCGTCGTCCAGTACAGCGACTGGGGCGGGTCCAACCAGCAGTGGCAACTCGTCCGCATTGGCAGCGACCCGGACCCCGGCGAGTGCTCGCTTCCGTCGACGTACCGCTGGTCGTCGACGGGAGTGCTGGCGAACCCGAGGCAGGGCTGGGTCTCACTCAAGGACTTCACCTACGTCCCCTACAACGGCAAGCACCTGGTCTACGCGACGACGCACGACACGGGCACGAGCTGGGGCTCGATGAACTTCACCACGTTCACGAACTGGTCCGACATGGCGTCGGCAAGCCAGAACGCGATGAACTCCGGCACCGTCGCACCCACGCTGTTGTACTTCGCCCCGAAGAGCATCTGGGTGCTCGCCTACCAGTGGGGTGGGACCGCCTTCACCTACCGGACGTCGAGCGACCCCACCAACCCGAACGGATGGTCGTCGCCGCAGACGCTTTCCACCGCGAGCATCAGCGGCTCTGGCACGGGGCCCATCGACCAGACACTCATCGGTGACGGCTCGAACATGTACCTGTTCTTCGCCGGTGACAACGGCAAGATCTACCGGCAGAGCATGCCCATCGGGAACTTCCCCGGCAGCTTCGGCTCGTCCTACACGACGATCATGAGCGACTCGACGAACAACCTGTTCGAAGCGGTCGAGGTCTACAAGGTCGAGGGCCAGAACCAGTACCTCATGATCGTCGAGGCGATCGGGAACAACGGTCGGTACTTCCGCTCGTTCACGTCCAGCAGCCTGAGCGGTTCGTGGACCCCGCAGGCCGCGAGCGAGAGCAACCCATTCGCCGGCAAGGCAAACAGCGGTGCCACCTGGACCAACGACATCAGCCACGGCGACCTGATCCGCGACAACCCCGACCAGACCAAGACCATCGATCCCTGCAACCTGCAGTTCCTCTATCAGGGACGCAGTCCCAACTCCGGCGGTGACTACGGCCTCCTGCCCTACCGGCCGGGCTTGCTGACACTGCAACGCTGATCGACTGACGCGGCTCCACCGCGGCCGGACCGGCGCCCCCACCCTCACCGGGTGAGGGCGCCGGACCCGTCGACGAACGAGGGCAGCGCGTCGTCGATGAGCATTACTGTCCTCTCGGGTCAGTGGCGGCGGTCATGACGGCAGCGTCCAAGGTGGATGATCAGGTCACCTCACTCTGAAATGGGTGAACAGTGCCGTGATCTGTCCTCCGCAAAATCATTCTTGAGCGCGCCGAAATGAGAAAGAATGACGCGTTCTCCAGAATGCGAAAGCAGGTGCTGTCAATATCGCGGACCTGCGTTTCCCGACGCCGCGTCACGCCGCTGTTCTGGCTGCCTTCCGTTCGGCCGACGCCAGCAGGATCGCGGGTATCGTCGCGACCACCGCGACGCCGACGACCCACGCGAACGCGGTCCCGAAGCCGGACGCCGCGGCCTCCGGGGTGGTCGCGCCGGCGACCTGCTGCTGGAGCACCACGGTCAGCACGGCGGCACCCACGGACCCGCCAAGGCGCTGGCCGACGTTCATCTGGACCGACGCGTCCTGGATCCTGGCCGGGGGGATCGCGCGGTACGCGGCGGCGGTCGCGGGCACCACGACCAGGCCGATGCCGACCCCGCGGACGAACATCACGACGCCGAGCCAGACCAGTGACGTGTCGGCCTGCACGAAGACGAACGGCAGGGTGGAGACGATGCCGACCACGCCGCCGATCAGTGTCGTCATGCCGGCCCCGAAGCGCTCGATCAGCCTCGCGCCGAACCAGATGGCGATCGCCGCGCCCGTGCCCTGCGGGATCAGGAGCAGGCCGGTGGACACCTGGTCCTCGCCCCTGACGATCTGGAAGTAGAGCGGCAGCAGGATGATCGCGCCGAACACCGTCGCGCCGACGCACGCGTTGGTCAGCGACGCGGCGCTGTACACCTTGTTCTTGAAGAGCCGCAGGTCGAGCAGGGGGTTCGAGGCCCGCAGCGCGTGCCACACGAACAGCGCGAGCAGTACGACGCCCGCGCCGCACGCCACCAGGACAACGGGGGCGCCGAGCCTGCCGGTGCCGCCGATCTCGGCCAGCCCGAAGGTGACGGCGACCGAGCCGGTGGTGAGCAGTGCGAAGCCGGGGAGGTCGACGCGCCCGGCCGGGCGGGGGGCCTCGCGGGTGAGCAGCCAGAGCGCGAGCCCCACCGTCACCACGCCGATCGGCACGTTGACGAAGAAGATCCATCGCCACCCGGCGTGCTGGATGAGCAGGCCGCCCAGCGTCGGACCGATGATCGGGGCGAGCAGCGTCGGCGCGGCGTTGACGCTCATCGCCCGCGCCAGCAGCTTCGGCCCGGCCGTGCCAACGAGGAGCATCTGCGCGATCGGCAGGCACATGCCGCCGCCGATGCCCTGCAGGGCGCGGAAGACGATGAGCTGGGTGGCGTCCGTGGCGACCGCGCAGGCCAGCGACGCCGCCGTGAACACGACCGTGGCCACCACGTACAGGCGGGTGGCGCCGAACCGCACGGCGAGCCAGCCGGTGATCGGGATGACCGCCGCCATGGCCAGGAGGTAGGCCGTGACCAGCCACTGGATGTCCGCCAGTGACGAGTCCAGGTCGCCTGCGATGGTGTTCAGGCCGACGTTGACGATCGTCGAGTCCAGGTTGGCCATGAACGAGCCGAGCAGGGTCACCAGGATGACGCGCCGCAGTGCGGGCGGCAGCCGGACGGCGCCGTCCTGGGCTCCTGGTGAGCTCTGATCGGTCTCGGTGGTCAAGCGGGCCTCCGTCTGGTTTAGTGGGCGCGGAGGAACGTGAGCGGTGCTCCGCGGAAAATGAGCAGTGCTCCGGATGCTAGATGAGCACTGCTCACCTTGTCGAAAGAGAGGGGGAGGACCGCAAGGATGACGAGTTCCGGCGTGACGGTCCCTGGGCGGGCGGATGCCCGTCGCAACCACCACAACCTGCTGGTCGTGGCCCGTGAGGTGTTCGCGGAGCAGGGCGCCCAGGCGTCGCTGCGCGACGTCGCGCGGCGTGCGGGCGTGGCGATCGGGACCCTCTACCGGCACTTCCCGAACCGCGACGCGTTGCTCGAGGCGGTGCTTCGGGAGGGCTTCCTCGCGCTCGGGGAGGCGGCGGACGCGTTGCTCGCGTCCGACACCCCTCGGGAGGCGCTGCTCGACTGGATGACCACGTTCTCCTCCGCGCCGGGAGAGTGCCGCGGCCTCCCGGAGACGATGCTGGCCGCGCTGGGCGACGAGACCTCGGCACTGCACGCGCCATGCCGCGTGTTGCGTGACGCGGCGGCCAGATTGCTGGCCCGTGCCCAGGAGCTGGGAGAGGTACACGCGGATGTGACAGGGGACGATCTGTTCGCCGCGCTGGTGGCCATGCGCTGGGTCGCGGAGAACGCGGATGCGGAGCGCGCGGAGCGCCTCCGCGAACTCGTCGGGCGCGGCCTTGGCGCGCCACAATAATGGCGGGAATAGTTAATTGACAATGCGCCAAACAGGGGACGTCGTCAGTCGGCTCGATTCTGGAAAGTGAAATTTCCAGACGCTCACGACGGTTCCGGCTTCGATACACTGAAACAGACGAGGGCCTAAATACAGGTCGGATCCTCGCCTGTGCAGAGCTGCGCGTGCGTTGGCCGCGCCGACCATTCTTGTTCAAATTCGCTGCTGGGGAGCGGAATGTCCACGAGTGATGAGCAGAAACTGCGCGCGTACCTGAACCGGCTCGCCGCGGAGCTGCGCGACACCCGTCGATCTCTGCACGAGGTCACCGAGGCCGCCGACGAGCCGGTGGCGATCGTGGGGATGGCCTGCAGGTATCCCGGCGGTGTCGCCTCGCCGGCGGACCTGTGGGAACTGGTGCGGTCGGGCCGCGACGCGATCGGGGAGTTCCCCGGGGACCGCGCATGGGACCTCGATGGACTGTACGACCCGGACGGTGCCCGGCCGGGCACGAGCTACGCGCGCGAAGGCGGGTTCCTGGCCACCGCCGCCGACTTCGACGCCGCGCTGTTCGGCATCAGCCCGCGCGAGGCGCTCGCGATGGACCCCCAGCACCGCCTGCTGCTGGAGTCGAGCTGGGAGGCACTGGAGCACGCCGGGATCGCGCCGTCGTCGGTGCGCGGCACCAGCACCGGCGTGTTCGTCGGTCTCATGTACAGCGACTACGGCAGCAGGCTGCGCACCGTCCCCGACGACCTGGAAGCGTTCGTGGGCAACGGGAGCGCGCCGAGCGTCGCGTCCGGACGGGTCGCGTACACCTTCGGGCTGGAGGGCCCGGCGCTCACGGTGGACACCGCGTGCTCGTCGTCGCTGGTCACGCTGCACCTCGCGGTGGAGGCGCTGCGCCGAGGTGAGTGCACGCTCGCGCTGGCCGGCGGGGCGACCGTCCTGTCGACACCGCAGGTCTTCGTGGAGTTCAGCAGGCAGCGCGGCCTCGCGCCGGACGGCCGGTGCAAACCGTTCGGCGACGGCGCGGACGGCACCGGCTGGGGCGAGGGGGTCGGGATGCTCGTGCTGGAGCGGCTCTCCGACGCGCGCCGCAACTCCCATGAGGTCCTCGCCGTCGTGCGGGGGTCCGCGATCAACCAGGACGGGGCCAGCGACGGACTGACCGCGCCGAGCGGGCGCGCGCAGGAGCGGGTGATCCGGGCCGCGCTGGACCGGGCAGGCGTGACGCACACCCAGGTGGACGTCGTCGAGGCGCACGGGACCGGCACCCCGCTGGGTGACCCGATCGAGGCGCACGCGCTGCTCGCCACGTACGGCCAGGGCCGAGGCGAGCCGCTGTGGCTGGGGTCGGTGAAGTCGAACATCGGGCACACGCAGGCGGCGGCCGGTGTGGCGGGTGTGATCAAGATGGTCGAGGCGTTACGCAGGGCCGAGCTTCCGCCGACACTGCACGCGGACCGGCCCTCGGAGCACGTCGAGTGGGGTCACGGCGCGGTGTCGCTTCTGGCGGAGGCCCGGCCCTGGCCCCAGACCGGACAGCCCCGGCGGGCGGGTGTGTCCGCGTTCGGCATCAGCGGCACCAATGCCCACGTCATCCTCGAACAGGCACCGGCGGCCGAGGATGCCGAGCCCGTCACGCCGCCAGAGGAGCACCCCGTCCCGTGGGTCCTCTCGGCAGGCACCCCGGACGGCCTCGCGGCGCAGGCGCGGCGGCTGCTCGCATGGCTCGACACCCACGATTCCCCCACACCGGCCGATGTCGGGTGGACACTGGCGACGGGACGTGCCGCGCTGCGGCACCGCGCGGCGGTCGTCGGCCGCGACCGCGCCGAACTGCTCGACGGCCTGCGCGTACTCGCCGCGGATGGCGACGGCGCACTCCTCGGCACCGCGGTGACCGGTGCGGACGCGGTGGTCTTCGTCTTCCCCGGCCAGGGCTCGCAGTGGGCCGGGATGGCACTGGCGCTCCTGGACACCGAACCGGCCTTCGCGCGCCGGATCCGCGAGTGCGCGGACGCGTTGTCGCCCTTCGTGGACTGGTCGCTGCCGGACGTGCTGCGCGGCGCCGACGGGGCACCGGCACTCGAGCGCGTCGACGTCGTCCAGCCCGTGCTGTGGGCGGTGATGGTCTCGCTCGCGGAGCTGTGGCGGGCGCACGGCGTGCGGCCGAGCGCGGTCATCGGGCACAGCCAGGGCGAGATCGCCGCCGCGTGCGTCGCGGGCGCACTGTCCCTTGAGGACGGTGCGCGGGTGGTCGCGCTGCGCAGCAAGGAACTCGGCGTGCTGGCGGGACACGGTGGCATGGTGTCGGTCGCGTTGTCCGCCGACGCCGTCGCCGAGCTGCTGACGCCAGGCCTGTCGCTGGCCGCGGTGAACGGCCCCGGCTCGGTGGTCGTGTCGGGCACGGTCGCGGCACTCGACGAGCTGATGGCGGAGTGTGCTGGCCGCGGGATCCGGGCGAACCGGATCGACGTCGACTACGCGTCGCACTCCGCGCAGGTGGAGGCGATCGAGGAGCGGTTGCTGGCGGTGCTGGCGCCGGTCCGCCCACGAGCCGCCACCGTCCCCTTCTTCTCCACGGTGGACGGACAGTGGACCGACACCACCGGGCTCGACGCCGGCTACTGGTACCGCAACCTGCGGCAGACCGTCCGGCTGGAACCCGCGGTGCGTGCGCTGGTGGAGCAGGGCTACGGCCTGTTCGTCGAGGTCAGTGCGCACCCGGTGCTCAACTTCGGCGTGCAGGAGACCATCGGCGACGCGGCCGCCGCGATAGGCACGCTCCGCCGCGACGACGGTGGTCAGGACCGGTTCCTCCGCGCGCTCGCCGAGGCCCACGTCCTCGGCTGCCGGGTGGACTGGGACGGGGTCTTCCCCGGCGCGCGCCGCGTCGACCTGCCCACCTACGCCTTCGACCACCGCCGCTACTGGCTGGCCGATCCGCCCGGCGCGGCCGGGGACGTCTCGGCGGCGGGACTCGGGTCGCTCGACCACCCGCTGCTCGGCGCCACGGTCGCACTCGCCGACGCGGACGGCGTGCTGCTGACCGGCCAGGTGTCGCTGCGGACCCACCCCTGGCTGGCCGACCACGCCGTCTCCGGCACCGTGCTGCTCCCGGGCACGGCGTTCGTTGAGCTGGCGGTGCGTGCCGGGGACCAGGCCGGTTGCGGGCGGCTGGCGGAGCTGGTCGTCCACGCGCCGCTCGCCCTGCCCGACGACGGCGCGGTGCGGCTGCAGATCCTCGTCGGCGCACCCGGCGACGACGGATCCCGACCGGTCGGGATCCACGCGTGCGCCGACGACACGACGTGGACCAGGCACGCGACCGGACGGCTCGTACCGGACAGTGCCACCGCCACCGCTCCCACCGGCCTGACCGAGTGGCCGCCGAGCGCCGCCACCCCCGTGGACGTCGATCGGCTGCACGAGCAGCTCGCCGCCGCGGGCCTGGAGTACGGGCCCGCGTTCCTCGGCCTGCGTGCGGTGTGGCGCCGGGACGGCGCCGTGTTCGCCGAGGTCGCGCTGCCCGACGAGCAGCGTGCCGACGCCGGCCGGTTCGGCCTGCACCCGGCGCTGCTGGACGCCGCGCTGCACGCGGGCTGGGCGCTGGGCGACGCGTCGGGGCCGGTCCTGCCGTTCGCGTGGACGGGCGTGTCCCTGCACGCGGCGGGGGCCGCCGAGCTGCGGGTGCGGCTGGACGGCACGTCGCTCGCGATCGCCGACGGCACCGGCGCACCCGTCGCGTCGGTGGACGCGCTGGTCTCCCGCCCGGTGGACCCGGCGGCACTGCGTGCCGCCC
>NZ_JBARWZ010000211.1:0-48975 GCF_049647105.1 Actinophytocola sp. | reverse complement strand
GCGATTCGCGTTGCGGCCCCGCGGTTCCGAACCGTGGACTCGCGAGTTCCGAACCGTGGACTCGCGGGTTCCGAAACGAAGACTCGCGGGTTCCGAACCGAAGACTCGCGGGTTCCGAACCGTGGACTCGCGGGTTCAACACGCGGGTCGTGCGGGGTGGACACGCGGGTTGTGTGGGTTGGACTCGCGGGGGGCTGGGGCGCACGGGTTGGGCGCACGTTGGCGCACGGGCGTGCTAGCCTGAGGTGTATGTCTGCTCTGCGATCCGCGTTGGCCCGTGCCGGGCTGCGCGTCGAGGCGGACGAGTTTCTCGCAATGGTCGAGGACGCCGCCAAGCGGCTCTCCCCCGTCGACCCGCGCCCGGCCGACTACTTCACCGCCGAGCAGCGCACCGCGCTCACGTCGGTGGGGCTGGACCTCGCGCCGCAGCGACAGGGCGAGCGGGACGTGCGGGCGCGGACGGTCGCGCTCCAGGCCGTCCTGCGCGACACCGCGCTGACCGTGGCGGGTGCCGCGGAACGGATCGGCGTCGACGCCAGCCGGATCCGGCACCGGCTCGCGGCCGGCCGGCTGGTCGGGTGGAAGGACCGCGGCGGCTGGCGGCTGCCGGTGTGGCAGTTCACCGACGACGACGTGCTGCCCGGCCTCGCGACCGTGCTCGCCGAGGTGCCCGCCGACCAGCCTGCACTGGTGGTGGCCGCGTTCATGACGACCCCGCAGGCCGCGCTCGGCGATCCGCCCGCCACCCCGAGGGACTGGCTGCTGGCCGGCGGCCTGCCGGAGAAGATCGCCCGGCTCGTTTCGGTACTCGGGACGCCTGCCTGACGTGTCCCGACTCCCCCTGCCCCCTTCGCCTTCCGTGCTGCACGCACGCCTGCGCGTACACGAGGACGTCGTCGCGCTGCCGACCTCCACCCGGCTCGTGCGGGTGTTCGTCGCCGCGGGCGCACACCACCAGCGGTGGAACACCTTCCGCCACACCGGCCCGCTGACGCACGCCAGGTTCGACCCTCAACCCCCGCAGCCGGACGGCGGCGTGGCCACCGCACCCGATCACGGGGTGCTGTACTTCGGGCTGTCCGTACGGACCTCGATCGCAGAGGTGTTCCAGGCATCGTCCATTGTGGACCGATCGACGCGGCGGCCGCACCTGGCCGTGTTCGCGCCGGTCCGCCCGCTGCGACTGCTGGACCTCACCGGGCTGTGGCCGACCAGGGCCGGGGCCTCGCAGGAGATCTCCAGCGGCCCCAAGGACATCACGCAGGCGTGGGCGCGGGCGATCCGTGACGCCTTCCCTCAGCTCGACGGGCTGTGGTACCGCTCGTCGATGGACTCCGGCGACCCGGCCGTCTGCCTGTGGGACCCGCCCTCCGGCGACGCGTTGCCACTGGCCCCGGAAGTGCTGCTGCCGCTGGACTACCCGGGCCTCGACCTTCCGCTGGCCCGCATCTGCGAATCGCTCAACTACGTCCTGAACTGACCCTGGGTCCGGGTAGGGGTAGCCCCACTGCGGATTCGGGGGCAATCCCGGGTGTCTCCACGCCGTCGCGAATTTATCGTAAGGATCGAGCCGGCTCGTGAGTCACATCACACACAAGGAGGTCGTGATGAACGAGCCAACCCGCGGACCCACGGACCTGCCGAACCGCCCGCGTGTGTGGCTGGTCAGCCGAATCGGGACCGCTCCCGACCCAGCCGACCTGCCCGCCGTCCGGGACACCTGGTTGCGAACCTGGCTTCCCGGCACCGACGGGCGCTACCACACCGCCGACGGTCGGCACCACGCCACCTGGGCCGAGCTGCACTCGCGGTGCGACCTCATCGAGATGGCGTGATCGGTCACCTGCCCGGTCGGTCGGCCTCGATCCGTGCCCGGTCGGTCTCCGTGCCCTCGCCGCTCTCGTCGGTCACGACATCCTTGGCCGACGCGACGTTCTTCCTGTCGTCCCTGCGGGTCTTCATCAGGCTGGCGACCGCGGTGATGATCAGGACGCCGATGATGACGGACAGGGACAGCGGGATGCCGATGGTCGGCACGTTGAGGTGCTCACCACCGTTGATGAACGGCAGCGTGTTGGTGTGGAGCGCCTCGAGGACCATCTTCAGGCCGATGAAGCCGAGGATGACCGCGAGCCCGATCGACAGGTAGACCAGGCGCCGCAGCAGGCCGCCCAGCAGGAAGTACAGCTGCCGCAGGCCCATCAACGCGAACGCGTTGGCCGCGAACACGAGGAACGGCTCCTTGGTGAGGCCGAAGATCGCAGGGATCGAGTCGACCGCGAACATCAGGTCCGCCGAGCCGATGGCGATCATCACGATGAACATCGGCGTCGCGAAGCGCTTGCCGTCGATCTTCGTGAAGACCTGGCCATCGTGATAATCGTCGGTCACCGGGAAGAGTTTGCGGGCCCATTTGGTGACCCGGTTCTCCTCGTACGGCTCGTCGTGGTCGCCGCCGAGCCCGGAGCCGGACAGCTTGACCGCGGTGTAGACAAGGAACGCGCCGAACACGTAGAAGACCCAGCTGAACTGGGAGATGGCCGCCGCGCCGACGGCGATGAAGACGCCGCGGAACACCAGCGCCAGCAGGATGCCGACGAGCAGGACCTTGTGCTGGTGGATCGCGGGCACTTTGAAGGCCGACATGACCACCAGGAAGATGAACAGGTTGTCCACCGACAGCGAGTACTCGGTGATGTACCCGGCGAAGAACTCGCCTGCGTGGGTGCCGCCCGAGAACATCCAGATGCCGATGCCGAACAACACCGCACAGGCGACGTAGAAGGTGACCCAGCGAGCCGCCTCACCGACGCCGACCTCGTGTGGCTTGCGGTCGACGATCACCAGATCGATCGCAAGTAGCACGAGGAGGCCGCCGATGGTGGCAAGCCAGATCCACACGGGAACACTCATCCATGAACCTCCGGTTCAACGGTTCCAACCGACAACCGGAGGTCTCTTCCGCGGGTCACATGACCTGCCGGGGGCGCCGGGCCCTGCCAAAGTCCCAGGTCCGTGCTGACGACGCCGCCGCGAAGGAATACTCCCCTCCAACTCATCCATTGTCAGGGCTGCGAGCTGAACACACCAGTCAGGTGAGGTTGTCAAACATCACATTCGGGCGATGCGGACCAAACGGTCAGGGGTCCTCAGTAACTCTCAGGATCGGTCCAATACGTTCACAGCGTGCCCCGAATTCCACACGTTCAACCACGCTGGGTCGCCGCAGGGCTGGTTGCCGTCCTCGCCGCCGCCGGTGGCCTGGTCTGGCTGAACAGCGGCGACGACCCGGCCGAGGTCACGACCCGCGAGCTGACGCTGACCGGCGCCCAGGGTCCCGGTGACCCGGCCGCGGTGAAACTCGACGCCACCCTGTACCTGCCAGAGCAGACACCCGCGCCGGCGGTCATCGTGGCGCACGGGTTCGGCGGCTCGAAGCAGAGCGTGGACGGCGACGCCCGTGAGCTGGCGCAACGCGGCTTCGTCGCGCTCGCCTACTCCGCACGGGGGTTCGGCCGCAGCGAGGGGCAGATCGCGCTGAACTCGCTCGCGTACGAGGTCGCGGACGCGCGGAAGGTCGTCGACTGGCTGGGCGAGCGGTCCGAGGTCACCCAGGACGGTGACGGCGACCCGAAGGTCGGCGTGACCGGCGGGTCCTACGGCGGGTCGCTGTCGCTGCTGCTCGCGGGCACCGACAAGCGGGTCGACGCGCTGGCGCCGACGATCACCTACAACGACCTCAGCCAGGCGTTGCTGCCCAACTCGGCCACCACCGGCGACACGATCCCCGGCACTCCCGCAGCCAACGCGTTCGCGGACGACGGTGTGTTCAAGCGGTCCTGGGCAGGCATCTTCTTCGCCTCCGGCGCGGGCGGCGGCGGCCTCTCCAACCCGACCGCGGACGCGGTGGAGGAGGGCGACGAGGACGACGACATCGACATGCCGTCCGGCAACACCGGCGGCTCGGGCGGCGGCACCGAGGCCAGCACGGACAGCGGCCCCGGCGCGGGTACCGGCGGCGCCACCTCGGGTGCCGGGCAGCCCGGCGCGGGGCCGCAGGCCGGGAACCCGTGCGGGAAGTTCCGTCCCGAGTTCTGCGCGGCCTACGCCGAGGTGGCGACCACCGGGCGGGCGAGCAAGCAGACCGTGGACCTGCTGCGATCCGTCTCCCCATCGCAGGTCACCAAGAACATCACCCAGCCGACGATGCTGGTGCAGGGCGAGCAGGACACCCTGTTCGGTCTCGACCAGGCCGACGCCAACGCCAGGGAGATCGCCGCGGCGGGCGGCAGGGTGAAGGTCGTCTGGTACACCGGCGGGCACGACGGCGGGCGCCCCGGCCCCGAGCTGCGCGGGCAGATCGCCGACTGGTTCGACTTCCACCTCCGTGGCCAGGGCACCGACCCCGGTGAGGGGCTGTCGTACGCGGTGCAGGGCGCGCTGCGGGTGCAGGGCGCGCCGTCGGTGCGGACCGTCAGCACCGGCGCCTACCCCGGGCTGGCGGGCAACGACCCGACCGAGCGCAGGAGCGTGCCGGTCTTCGGCCAGGAGCAGACGATCATCAACCCGCCGGGCGGCAACCCGGCGTCGGTGAGCAGCCTGCCCGGCCTCGGGTCGATCATCGGCAGCTCGTCGCGGCTGGTCGGCCGGGTGTCGATCGACCTGCCCGGCCAGGCGGCGCGGTTCATGAGCAAGCCGCTGACCTCACAGCTGCTGATCGCGGGCGCGAGCACCGTGCGGCTGCGGGTGGCGGCGGTCCCCGGCGCGGCGCCACCGGCGAGCGAGGGCGCGGTGCTGTTCGCGAAGCTGTACGACGTCGGCCCGGACGGCACGCGGATCCTGCCGGGCTCGGCGGTGTCGCCCTTCCGGGTGCCCGCACTGCCCGAGGACGGGTCGCCGGTCGAGGTGACCGTGACGCTGCCGGGCATCGTCCGGCCCATCGAGACCGACCGGACCATCGAGCTGGTGGTCAGCACGACCGACCAGGCGTACGCGACCCCGGCGCAGTCGGCAGCGTACCGGGTGTCGGTCGTGGAGGGCGCGGCCGTCGAGGCGCCGGTCGTGTCCGGCACGCGCTCGGACACCGGACCGCCCGCCGCCCCCCTGATCGGCATCGCGATCGTGCTCGGCCTGGTCGTGGTGGCGGCCGTGTGGGGAGTGTTCCGCAGGCGCCGGGCCACCGACCTGGATCCCACGCTGGCGGAGGTGCCGCTGGTGATCGAGGGGCTGTCGAAGAAGTACCCGGGCGGCGTGACCGCGGTGGACGACCTGTCGTTCCGCGTCGAGATGGGTCAGGTGCTTGGCCTGCTCGGACCGAACGGCGCGGGCAAGACGACGTCGCTGCGGATGCTGATGGGCCTGATCCAGCCGAGCGGCGGCACCATCCGGGTGTTCGGGCACAAGGTGTACTCCGGTGCGCCCGTGCTGTCCCGGATCGGCTCGTTCGTCGAGGGCGCCGGGTTCCTTCCGCACCTGTCCGGGCAGTCGAACCTGGAGCTGTACTGGGCGGCGACCGGCAGGCCGCCGGAGCGGGCGCACATCGAGGAGGCCCTCGAGATCGCGGGCCTCGGCAAGGCCGTGCACCGGCGGGTGCGGACCTACAGCCAGGGCATGCGGCAGCGGCTCGCGATCGCGCAGGCCATGCTCGGCCTGCCGGACCTGCTCGTGCTCGACGAACCGACCAACGGGCTGGACCCGCCACAGATCCACCAGATGCGTGCCGTGCTGCGGCGGTACGCGTCGACCGGGCGGACCGTGGTGGTCTCCTCGCACCTGCTGGCCGAGGTGGAGCAGACGTGTGACCACGTGGTGGTCATGCACCAGGGCAGGCTGGTCGCGTCGGGCAACGTCGAGGAGATCGTCGGTGGCAGCGGCGAGGCGACGTTCCGGGTGGACCGCCCGGACGACGCCGCCGAGGTGCTGCGTGCGGTGGAGGGTGTGGACAGCGTGGAGGTGGACGGCAACAGCGTCCACGCGGACCTCGACAGCCTGCCCCGCGCCGAGGCGCTGGCCAAGCTGGTCGGCGCCGGGGTCGCGGTGGAACAGGCAGGCCCTCGGCGCAGGCTCGAGGACGCGTTCCTGCAGCTGGTCGGAGAGGAGACGTCCCGGTGACCGACATTCACACCGACGAGGCCGCCATCGAGCAGCTGGCGGACGCTGCGTCGCACGAGGAACAGGGTGTGCAGGCCGACGGCTCTGTCGCCGGCTACCGCGCGGGGCGGACGCTGCGGCTGCGGGTCGAGCTGCTCCGCCAGCTGCGGCGGCGCCGGGTACAGCTGGTGCTCGGGTTCCTGGTGCTGTTGCCGTGGATCCTGTGGGCGGCGTTCGAGTTCGGCTCCGACACGAGCGGCAACCGGTCCGGCGGGTTCGTCGACCTGGCGACCTCGTCGGCGCCGAACTTCGTGGTGTTCGTGTTGTTCGCGGTGTCGAGCTTCCTGCTGCCGATGATCGTGGCGCTGTTCTTCGGCGACACGATCGCGAGCGAGGCGTCGTGGTCGAGCCTGAAGTACCTGCTGGCCATCCCGGTCCCCCGGCACCGCCTGATGCGGCAGAAGGCGATCGCGTCCGGGCTGCTGTCGTTCTTCGCGATCGCGCTGCTGCCCTCGGTGGCACTGGGCGTCGGCGTGATCTTCTACGGCACGGGCGAGGCGGTCAGCCCCACGGGTGACGCGATCTCGTTCCAGGACTCGATGCTCGCGCTGCTGTTCACCGTGCTCTACCTGGCGGTGCACCTGCTGTGGGTGGCCGGCATGGCGCTGTTCCTCACGGTGTCGACGGACGCGCCGCTCGGCGCGGTCGGCGGCACGGTGCTGGTGGCGATCCTGTCGTCGATCCTGGACCAGATCACCGCGCTCGAAGGGCTGCGGAACTACCTGCCGACGCACTACGCGTTCGCGTGGTCGGACCTGATCTCGACCGACGTGGACTGGTCGAACATGGCGGCGGGCGCGTTCTCGGCGGTGGCGTACGCGGCGTTCTTCGGCCTGCTCGCGGCTCGCCGTTTCCGCACGAAGGACATCACGTCGTGATCGCCGGTTGGCTCGCTTACCGCGCGGACATGGACGGCACCCCGGGGCACTAGCGACCTCGGCGGCCCCGCAGGTAGTCGCCCACCACGGCGGCACCCAGGCCGTCGAGGTCGGGGGCCACCACGCGGCCGCCGCTGCGGCGGGCGATCAGGTCGACGAACTCCGCCAGCCGGGGGTCGTCACCCAGCATGAACACCGTCACCGACGCGCCGAGCTTCGCCAGGGCGTCCACCTCGGCCAGCGTCTTGCGCAGCGTCCTTGGCACGGGCGGCCACGAGAACTCCGCGTTGCCGTCCGGCTCGAGATGCGCGGTCGGCTCCCCGTCGGTCACCACCAGCACGACCGGCTGCGCGTCCGCGTGCTTGCGCAGGTGCCGCGCGGCGAGGAGCAGCGCGTGGTGCAGGTTGGTCCCCTGCTCCCACACCCCCTCCAGCCCGAACAGCTCCGGCAGCTCGACCGGCTTCGCGTGCCGGCCGAACGTGATGAGCTGCAACGCATCCGTGCGGAACCGCGTGGAGATCAGCTGGTGCAGGGCCAGTGCGGTGCGCTTCATCGGCACCCACCGCCCGTCCTGCACCATCGACCACGACGTGTCCACACACAACGCGACCGCGGCCCTTGTCCGCTGCTCGGTCTCCACGACCTCGACGTCGACGACGTCCAGCGTCACCGGCCCGCCACCGGACCGCAGCACCGCGTTACGCACGGTCCTGGACGTGTCCCACGGCGCGGTGTCCCCGAACTCCCACGGCCGGGTCGCGCCGGTCGGCTCCGACGCGGCCCCGGACAGTGCCGAATCGCGCTGCCCTGCGCGCCGGGCGGTCGCGAGCACATCCTTGAGCGCGGTCTGCCCGAGCCGCCGCAGCGCCTTGGGCGACAACTGGAGCGACCCGTCCGGCGCCCGCTCCAGCAGGCCCTGGTCGCGCAGCTCCTTTTCCAGTTCGGCGAGCCGCCTGGCGTCCACGCGGGCGTCGTCACCGAGCTGGCGTTCCAGCGCCTCCAGGTCGATGTCCTCCAGCCGCGCACCCGGATAGGACTGCGACAGCTGCTCGGCCAGCGCGTCCAGCTCCGCGAGGTCGGCCATCGCCTGCGCGCCCTCGCCCATGCCCAGCGGCTGGTTGCCGCGGAACCGCCCCGAGGAGGTCCAGTCCTCGCCGGGGCGCAGCGCACGCAGGTTCGCGTCGAGCGTCGACACCTGCTCGAGCAGGCGGGGATCGCCGAACGCGGACGCCATCAGGTCCGAAAGCTCGGCCCGCTGCTGGTCGGACATCGAGTTCATCATCCGCTGCGCCGCCGCGGCGCGGGCCGCGAGCGCGTCGACCAGTTCCTCGGTGTTGCGCGGGTTCTCCGGGAAGAACTCGCCGTGCTCGCGCATGAAGTCCTGGAACTGCCGAGTCGTGTCGTCGCCGCGCAGGTGTGCCAGCAGCAGGTCGTTCAGGTCCGCCATCATCGCGCGGATCCGCTCGGTGTCCTCCGGGCTCATGTCCCGCAGGGCCTGCTTCATGCCCTGGAACCGCGACTCCAGCAGCTCCTGGCCGAGCAGGTTGCGGATCTGCTCGTACTTCTCGCGTGCCTCGTCGGACCGCCATTCGTACTCGGACAGCTCGCGGACGGCGGCCGCGGTGCCGGAGGGCAGCGCGTCGAGCTGCGCCTCCCGGAACCGGGCGTCGTCGTCGGGGTCCGGGAACAACGCGGTCTTCTCCGCGGCGACCGCCTCGTCGAGCAGCTGCCGCACCTGCCGCAGAGTCCCGTCGAGGTTGTGGCGGCGCTGGATCTGCGACCGCTTCTCCCACAGTCTCCTGGTCAGCTCGTCCAGGCCCGCGTTCTCCCTGGTGCCGCGCCGGAGCAGCTCCTCCAGCGCGGACCGGGGCGACCGGCCGTCCATGACGTCCCGCCCGATCGCGTCGAGCGCGTCCCGCAGGTCCACGGGTGGCGCGAGCGGGTCGGGACCGTCGTAGTACTGGCCATACGTGAAACGGGTCATGACGCCCCCTCGCAAACTCCGGCCCGTGCCCGATGGTTCGCTCCGCAAGCTCCGCTCACGGGCCGTACACCGTCGTGCCGTCGCTACTGTCGGAGTCCTTCGCGAGCTTGCGCCGCAGGTACAGCGACTCGAGCGCCAGCTCGATCGACGCGGCGATCCGGCCGGGGTGGTCGGTTGGCGAGACCTTCAGCCGCGCCGCGACCTCGTGCAGCACCGGCAGCTCGGGCAGCGCCGCGAGCACCTCACTGCCCGGTACCCGCTCGCCGGTGGCGACCAGGTGCCCGTCGGCCACCGCGTCCGCCAGCGGCCGCAGGTCAAGGCCCGCGAACCGGTCCTTGGCGGTCTCGGCGACCGCGCGGCGCAGCAGGTGCACCAGGTGCTCGGTCTCGCGGCCCTCCTCGCCGGACTCGAACTCGAGCTTGCCGCGCAGCACGCCAGGCACCGAATCGAGGTCGATCGGCCTGGCGACCGCCGGGTGCTCGCCGATCAGCGCGGACCGGCGCAGCGCGGCGGCCGCGACGGTCTCCGCGGCGGCCACGGCGAAGCGCGCGGACACGCCGGAGCGCTGGTCGATCGCCGTCGACTCGCGCAGGTTGCGCACGAACCGGGCCAGCACCTCGAGCAGTTCGTCGCCGACCTCGGCGACCAGGTCCGCCTCCTGCTTGATCACCGCCACCTCGGCGGCGACCGACAGCGGGTAGTGCGTGACCACCTCGGCGCCGAAGCGGTCCTTCAGCGGGGTGATGATGCGGCCGCGGTTGGTGTAGTCCTCCGGGTTGGAGGTGGCGACGAGCAGCACGTCGAGCGGCAGCCGCAGCGTGTAGCCGCGGACCTGGATGTCCCGCTCCTCCATCACGTTCAGCAGCGCCACCTGGATCCGCTCCGCCAGGTCGGGCAGCTCGTTGATCGCGACGATGCCGCGGTGCGCCCTCGGCACGAGTCCGAAGTGGATGGTTTCTGGGTCACCGAGCGTGCGGCCCTGTGCGACCTTGACGGGGTCGACGTCACCGATCAGGTCACCAACGGACGTGTCCGGGGTGGCGAGCTTCTCGGCGTACCGCTCGGAGCGGTGACGCCACTCGACCGGCAGGTCGTCGCCCAGTTCGGCCGCCCGGCGGCGCGACTCGGGCGAGATCGGGTCGAGCGGGTGCTCGCCAAGCTCGGCACCCTCGATCACGGGCGTCCACTCGTCGAGCAGTCCGACGATCGTGCGCAGCAGCCGGGTCTTGCCCTGGCCGCGTTCACCGAGCAGCACGACGTCGTGGCCGGCGAGGAGCGCGCGCTCGAGCTGCGGCACGACGGTCTTGTCGAACCCGACGATGCCGGGCCACGGGTCCCGGCCGGCACGCAGCGCCGCGAGCAGGTTGTCACGGATCTCGGCCTTCACGCCGCGCGGCAGGTGTTCGGCCGCGCGCAGCTCTCCAGCGGTGCGTGGGAGGTTCTCTGGTGGGGTGGGTAGGGCGCCTGTCACCGTTACGACGCTACGCACGTTCGGCAGTTCAGTCGACGTGGAGTACCTCCAGCTAGTCCGCCTCCCCGGAATTTTGAAGTGTTGGCTGCGTCCCAGCAGACGGTACGGATGTCCAGTGGTTGGTTGCTGAGTGCCGTCACGTTCCCCTGAGATAACTGTTGATCAGGCACAGACCTTCGCACAAAGATCCATGGACATGCCCTAACCTGACAAGTCGCCCTGCCCGACCGACCAGGAGGATCACACGCGGATGGCGCTTGAGCTGAAATGGGACCCCGCGCCATCGGACTGGCACGACGCGCTGCGCGCGATCTACCCGATCCACCGCTGGGCGCCGTGGTTCGCGCTGGCGCTGGCCGCACTGTCTGTCGTGCTGCTGTTCGCGGGCCAGCCGATCCCCGGCGCGTTCGGGCTGGTGTGCGCGGCGATCATCGTGGCGCTGCCGGTCATGGGGGTGCGGTCCCAGTTCCGCCGCAACCCGGTGGCGGCGTCGACCGTGACGGCGACGGTGGACGGCCAGTCGTTCCGGATGATGACGATCGACGGCACCGCGTACACGGACCTGCGGTGGCAGACGATCGAGGGCTGGGTGGAGACCAAGAACAACTTCGTGCTGCGCACGGGCGATTCGGCGCTGTTCCCGGTGCCGGCCAGGGCGTTCGGCACGCAGGAGGACCTCGACGGTTTCCGGGGCCTGCTGCGGGAGCACCTCGGCGAGCCCGCGCGCCGCTGACGCGGACAGTGATCACCCAAGGAACCCGGCCGACCATCGTCGCGTAATCTGGTCGTCGTGTCATCCCCCAGCGCGACATTGGCGGTGTGGAGCTCAGCCTGGCTGAGTGGCGCGGCCGCCGCCGACGATGTGCTCGACGCCCTGCAGGACTGGGCCGAGTTCCATGAGGTGGTCGCCGCGGAAGAGCGGCTAGCCACCACCCTCGAGATTCCCGTCCGGGGCACCGCAGGCGGGTCCCCCGCCGCGTTGCTCGCGGCCCTGCGCAGATCCGGCGCGGTCAACGCCGAGCTCGTGATGCCGGTCCCCGGTGACGTGCGCGGTCTCGGCGGCGCGGGTCAGTTCGCGGCCCACGCGTTACGGGTCGGCGAGGCGGTGGTGCTGAACGGGCTCGGCGCCGTGCCGGAGCGGCTCGGCAAGAAGGTCGACACCGGCATCATCCGCTGGACGGTGTACGAGATCGAGCGCACCACGCCGGCCCCGAACGTCCCCATCGGCGAGGCCGAGCACGAGCTGACCGGCGCCATGCGCGTCGCGGCGGGCATCCTCATCGAGCTGGGGGTCGCCAAGCAGCGTGCGGGTGTCCGCGAGGAGTTGCAGGCGCGCGTGGCCGAACGCACCCACGCCCGGTGGCCCGACGGCATGCCGCAGCGCGCGCTGCGAGTGCTGCAGCGTGCCGCGGAGGTGGCGGCGATCCTGGAGCTGGCGATGGAGGACGAGCCGGGCGGCGCGTTGTCCGCGTCGGCGGCACACAAGCGGGCCGAGGCCCTGCGCCCGCTGTTCCACGCCGTCCGCACGGCCCGCTGCGCGGCGGTAGCCGACGCGGTCCGCGCGTTGGACGTCTCGGATGCTCACTGAGCGGACCGGCCGGTCAAGGTCCGCGAAGCGCCGAGCGGAGCGAGGCCGTGTTAATTGAGCAGCGCCTGCATTCGGGCATCAGGGACGGATCCATCACGGTGATGTTCCGCCGCTGGAAACGGCGGCAGGTCGTGGCGGGCAACACGTACCGGACCACAGTCGGGCGCGTTGTCGTCGACGAAGTGACCGAGGTGGCACCGAGTCGCATCCTCGGCGCGGATGCCCGTGCCGCGGGCTACCCGTCCGTGGCCGCCGCGGTCGCTGATCTCCGTGGCACGCCGGGGGATCCGGTCTTCCTGCTGCGCCTGCACATGGCCGAGGACGACGACCCCCGTGCCGCGCTGGCCGCGACCGCCGAACTGTCCACTGAGGACATCGCGGAGATCACTCGCAGGCTCGCACGCCTGGACCGCGCGAACCGGTGGACGGGCGAGACGCTTGAGATCATCCAGCGCCGCCCCGCGGTCCGCGCGGGAGACCTCGCGGCGGAGCTGGGTCGCGAGATGCTTCCGTTCAAAGTGGACGTGCGAAAGCTCAAGAACCTGGGCCTGACACTGAGTCTTGAGGTCGGCTATCGGCTCTCCCCACGCGGCGAGGCCTACCTGCGGCTCCGCTGAGGCGGCTCACAGCAACCCACGGCACACGGTGCGCCGTTGAGCGTGCGGCCCGCCACCGGGAAGTCCGACAGCTTCCGCACCGGCGCGTTCGCCAGGTGCTCCCGGATCAGCTCGACCACCAGCCGCGCGAACCGCGGGTCACCGCTCGGCGCGGCGGCACGGGCGAAGCCCATGCCCAGCTCCGCCGCCTTGTCCCTCGCCTCCGTGTCCAGGTCCCACACGACCTCGAGGTGGTCGCTCACGAAACCGACCGGGCACAGCACGACGGCGGGGACCTCCTTGGCGTGCAAGGCATCCAGGTGGTCGAGGATGTCCGGCTCCAGCCACGGCACCTGCGGCGGCCCCGACCGGGACTGCCACACCACGTCGTACTCCGTGATCCCCAGGTCGGCCGCCACGAGCCGGGCCGCCTCCGCCACCTGCTTCGAGTACCGGTGGCCGCCGTCGGCGGGCGGGCCCGCGGCCGCGTCGGCCGAGATCGGCACCGAGTGGGCCGTGAACACGAGCCGGTACTCGCCGCCGAGCGACTCGGCCGCCGCGCGGACCGCGTCCGCGAACGCCGACACGAACAGCGGGTGGTCGAAGAACTGCCGCAGCTTCGTCAGCTCCGGCGCGCCCTCCCCCACGGCCGCACGCGCACGGAGGACGTCCTCGTCGTACTGCCTGCACGCCGAGTAGCCGCCGTACGCGCTCGTCGGGAACACGAGCGCCGAGGCCACACCGTCACTGGCCATCCGGCCGACGGTGTCCTCCACCATCGGGTGCCAGTTGCGGTTGCCGAAGTACACCGGCAGGTCGATGCCCGCCGCCGCCAGCTCCGCCTCGACCGCCTCGATCGCGGCGCGGTTCAGCGCGTTGATCGGGGACACGCCGCCGAACCCGAGGTAATGCTGCTCGACCTCGTCGAGCCGCTCCGGTGGCACACCCCGTCCCCTGGTCACGTTCTCCAGGAACGGGCGGACGTCCTCTGGCCTCTCCGGCCCGCCGAACGACAGCCACAGCAACGCGTCCATGGCTACTGGCCCGTCGCGTGCACGCCACCGTCGACCATGATCATCGAGCCGGTCGTGGCGGGCAGCCAGTCCGACAGCACCGCGCAGATCGTCTTCGCGACCGGGGTGGCGTCCTCGGCGTTCCAGCCCAGCGGCGCACGACCGTCCCAGCCGTCCTCCAGCTCGTTGAAGCCCGGGATCGACTTGGCGGCCATCGTCTTCACCGGCCCGGCGGCCACCAGGTTCACCCGGATGCCTTTCGGCCCGAGGTCACGCGCCAGATACCGGTTCACCGACTCGAGCGCGGCCTTCGCGACGCCCATCCAGTTGTAGGCGGGCCACGCGACGCGCGCGTCGAAGTCCATGCCGACGATCGAGGAGCCCCGGTCCAGCAGCGGCAGGCACGCGACGGCGAGCGACTTGAACGAGAACGCCGAGACCTGGACCGCCACCGAGACGTCCTCGGCAGGTGCGTCGAGGAACGGCGCGCCGAGGCAGGTCTGCGGGGCGAACCCGATCGAGTGCAGCACGCCGTCGAGGCCGTCGACGTGCTCCCGCACCCGGTCGGCCAGCGTGTCGAGCTGCTCGGTGTTCTGCACGTCCAGCTCGATCACGGGCGCGGGCCGCGGCAGCCGCTTCGCGATCCGCTCGACCAGGCTCATCCGGCCGAAGCCCGTCAGCACGACGGTCGCGCCCTCTTCCTGGGCGACCTTGGCCGCGTGGAACGCGATCGACGCGTCGGTGATGACACCGGTGATGAGCAGGCGCTTACCTTCGAGCAGACCGGGCACGAAACCATCCTCCTGACTGAGCGGAGCTTGCGGAGCGAACATCAAGTGCTAGCGGAGCTTGCGGAGCGAACATCAAGACTGAGCAGATCCGTTACGGGGTCAGTCTGTCAGTATCGGGCTCAGTGCCCCATCCCGAGCCCGCCGTCGACCGGCAGGACCGCGCCGTTGACGTACGCGGCGGCGTCGGAGGCGAGGAACGTGACGGCGGAGGCCACCTCGTCCGCCTGCCCGTAGCGGCCTGCCGGGACGCTCGCGAGGATGGCCTCCTTGCGGTCGTCGGTCACCGCCTCGGTCATGTCGGTGGCGATGAAGCCGGGCGTGATCACGTTCGCGGTGATGTTGCGGCCGCCCAGCTCGCGGGTGATCGAGCGGGCCACGCCGATCAGGCCCGCCTTGCTGGCCGCGTAGTTGATCTGGCCGGGGCTGCCCGCCATGCCGACGACGGACGAGATGAAGATCATCCGGCCCCAGCGGGCCTTGAGCATGGCGCGGGTCGCGCGCTTCGCGACGCGGAACGCGCCGGTCAGGTTCGCGTCGAGGACCCGGGTGAACTGGTCCTCGGTCATCCGCATCAGCAGTGTGTCGTCGGTGATGCCCGCGTTGGCGACCAGCACCTCGACGGCACCCTGCTTCGCCTCGACCTCCTTGAACGCCGCGTCCACCTGGTCGGTGTCGGTGACATCGCAGCGCACGCCGAACAGGTCCTCCGGCGGCTGATTGCCGCGGTAGGTCACCGCGACATCGTCCCCCCGCGCGGCGAACGCCCTGGCGATCGCCAGGCCGATTCCCCGGTTACCGCCGGTTACCAGTACTGATCGGCCCACCATCAACTCCTCGCGCGTACCCGCCGCCACAACCTCGCGCAAGGTTATCCGTGTGTTGTCGGCCCGCCCGATCAGGGCAGGCGCTGCCCGATGAACAGTGCGCTGCCCGCGGCGATCATCGCGGCGAGGGTGCCGAGCATCAGCCACGGCCTGCTGGCGTCCGCGTCCTTGGTCTCGTACCCGATCTGCTCACCGAGCGTGTCGTACACCCGGTGCAACTGGTCGGCGGTCGCGGCCTTGTAGAACTCGCCGCCGGACAGCTCGGCTATCTCCTTCATCGACTCGTCGTCGACCGGGACGTCCTGACTCTTGCCATCGATCGTGACCTCGCCGTCGCTGGTGCCGAACGAGATCGTGGAGACCGGGATCTTCGCCTCCTTGGCGGCCCGCGCGGCGGTGAACGCACCACGTGGGTCGTCGCCGTCGACAGTCGGGACGGTCTGCTTCCCGTCGGTCATCAGCACGATGCGGGCCGGTGGCGCACCCGTCGCGCCGCCGACGATCTGCGCGAAGCCCTCGATCGACTGCAGCGCGGCGAAGATCGCCTCACCGGTCGCGGTGGACTCGGCGAGCTTCAGGTTGTCGATGGCCTTGCCGACGCTCGAGCGGTCGGTCGTCGGCGAGACCATCACGCTCGCGGTGCCCGCGAACGAGATCAGGCCAAGGTTGATGCCAGGGGTGAGGCCGTTCGCGAAGTCCTTCGCGGCGTCCTGCGCGGCACGAAGGCGGGTCGGCCGCACGTCCGTCGCCTCCATGGACAGCGACACGTCGATCACGAGCATCACGGTCGCCCGGTTGCGCGGCACCCGCTGCGTGTCGGTCGGTCCGGCCATGGCCGTGGTCAGCAGCATCAGCGAGATGACCAGCACCACGGGCGGGAGGTGCCGGATCCAGCGCTGCCGTTTCGGCGCGACCTTCTCCAGCAGCGCGAGGTTCGTGAACCGCATCGTGCGCTTGCGGCGCATCCGCTGGACCACGATGTACCCGGCGACGATCGCGCCGACCAGGATCAGCAGCAGGAACCACCAGGGTGCGACGAAACCGCCGAAGCTGAGGCCGAACATCAGGCCACTCCTCCCCCTGACCACCGTCGCTTGCGGGCGACGACGAAACGTACGGTGTCGGCGATCCAGTCCGAGTCGGTGCGCAGCACCAGGTGCCCGGCACCCGCGCCGCGGATCGCGGCGGCGACGCGTGCCCGGTGCTCGGCGGCCGCGGCGGCGAACTCCCTGCGCAGCAACGCGGACGCGTGCACCTCGCGCTGGCGGCCCGACTCCGGGTCGGACAGCACGACGGTGCCCACCTCCGGCAGGTCGACGTCGCGCGGGTCGAGCACCTCGATCGCGATCAGCTCGTGCCGGGTGGACAGGCCACGCAGCGGCCGCTGCCAGTCGATGTCGCCGAGGAAGTCGGAGATCACCACGGCGAGCCCTCTGCGGCGCGGCGGGCGGCGCAGCTGTTCCAGCGCGTCCCGCAGGTCACCCCGGGTGCCCTCTGGCGCGCGGGGGGTCTCGGCGACCTTGCGGATCAGGCCGCGCGCGTGCGCGAGCCCGCCGCGGGCGGGCACGCGGGTGGTCTTCGCCCCGGTGGCGATGACCGCGCCGATCCGGTTGCCGCCCCCGCCGGTCAGGTGCGCGATCGCGGCGGTCGCCGCGACCACCAGATCCCGCTTCTCGCACGCGGCGGTGCCGAAGTCGAGGCTGGCGGACAGGTCGGCCACGAGCCACGTCTCCAGCTCGCGGTCGGCGACGGTCTCGCGGATGTGCGGCTCGGTCGTCCGCGCGGTGACCGCCCAGTCCATCCGGCGCACGTCGTCGCCGGGCTGGTAGACCCGCGCCTCACCCGGCTCGGAACCAGGCCCCGGCACTAGACCGAGGTGGTTGCCCTGGAGCAGCCCGTCGAGCCTGCGGCGCACGTCCAGTTCGAGCAGCCGCAGTCCGTGCTCCATCCGATCCCCCTGCAGGATCGGCGGCGCCCAGTTCGGCCGCTCCTTTTCCCGACTCACCTACCAGCCACCCCTACGGGAGGCGGCTGCACCCCACCCGACTGAGGGCGGGCCGAGACCTGCGGCAACGGCACGGTCTGCAGTACACGGGACACGATGTGGTCGATCGGCACGCCGTCGGCGAGCGCGTCGTAGGACAGCACGAGGCGGTGGCGCAACACGTCAGGCACCACGTCCACCACGTCCTGGGGCAGCACGTAGTCGCGGCCGCGGATCAGCGCCAGCGCGCGGGACGCGGCGACGATGCCGAGGCTCGCACGCGGCGAGGCACCGTAGGCCACCCAGCCCGCCACGTCGGCCAGGCCGTGCTCGGCCGGGGTCCTGGTCGCGAGGACCACCCGCACCGTGTAGTCGACGAGCGCGTGGTGCACGAACACCCGCGACGCGACGTCCTGCAGGCGGACCAGCTCCGCCGGGCTCAGCACCTGCGAGGGCTCCGGCGGGGTCACACCCATCCGGTAGACGATCTCGCGCTCCTCCTCAGCCGTCGGGTAGTCGACGACGATCTTGAAGAGGAACCGGTCGCGCTGCGCCTCCGGCAGCGGGTAGACGCCCTCGTTCTCGATCGGGTTCTGCGTGGCCAGCACGAGGAACGGGTTGGGCATCGGGAAGGTCTGGCCGCCGATCGACACGTGCCGCTCGGCCATCACCTCGAGCATCGCCGACTGCACCTTCGCCGGTGCGCGGTTGATCTCGTCGGCGAGCACGAAGTTCGCGACGACCGGTCCAAGCTCGACGTCGAACTTCTCGGCGCCCTGCCGGTAGATCCGGGTGCCGAGGATGTCGGCGGGCACCAGGTCGGGGGTGAACTGCACACGCGTGAACGACCCGCCGACGACCTTCGCGAAGGTCTCCACCGCCAGCGTCTTGGCGACACCCGGCACACCCTCGATGAGCAGGTGCCCCTTGGACAGCAGCCCGACGAGCATCCGCTCGACCAGCCGGTCCTGACCCACGATGATCCGCTTGACCTCGAACACGGTGCGTTCGAGGAGCTGAGCGTCCCGCGCCGGGGTGCTGGCGGGCACCTCGCCCGCCGATCCGTTCACCGACTCCGCCGGCTCGGTCACTGAGCAACCTCCTACTGAAGCATTAGTTCTCCGGTCTACAGGAGACCGGACGAGCGGTATGACGGCTGTGAACTGCCGGACCCCGGGGAATGTCGGTGCGCTGCCGCATACTGCGCCCATGGCGTATGACACCGACCTCGCCGACCGGATCCGCGAGCTGGTCGCCACCGAACGCGGGGTCGACGAGCGGCGCATGTTCGGCGGTCTCGCGTTCCTGATCAACGGTCACATGTCCGTGGCCGCCAGCAGGCAGGGCGGCCTGCTGGTCCGCGTGCCCCCGGCCGAGACCGACGCGCTGACCGGCGACGACCGGGTCCAGCCGATGGTGTCGGCCGGGCAGCCGAGGCGCGGGTGGCTGCACGTGGCCGCCACCGCCGACGAGGACGCCTGGGTCGAGGAGTGGGTGGTGCGCGGGGTCTCCTACGCCCGGTCGCTGCCGCCGAAGGGCGGCCGCTGACATGCGGTCAGCAGCAGCCCGGCCCACACGTTCGGCAAGCCCAACCGCGAGGCAATCCGGCTGCGCACTCGCGACGGTGTGATCGCGGGTCAGAGGACCCTCGTCGCGTAGCCGACGATGCCGCCGTAGCGGACGGACGCGATCCGGACGCTGGAGCCCGAGTACGGCGCCTCGATCATCTGGTCGTTGCCGAGGTAGAGAGCGACGTGGTGGATGCGGCCGCGGGTCGCCCAGAACAGCATGTCGCCGGGTGCCTTCTGCGACAGCGGCACGCGCCTGCCCGCCTGCGCCTGGTAGCCGCTGTAGTGGGGCAGCCGCTTCCCCGCCGCCGCGAACGCGTAGATCATCAGGCCGGAGCAGTCGAAGCCGACCTTGTTGTAGTCGCCGTACCCGTCGGCGACGCCGCCGTCCCGGATGCCCCTGGTCGGGCCGTGCGCGTTGCCGCCTCCCCAGGCGTACTGGACGCCGAGCTGCGACATCGCGCGGTCGATCACCGCTCGCGCACCGCCGGATGATGGCGGCAGCGCCGCTCCCCCGCCACCGGACGGGCGGGACCGCTCGGCATCCTCCGCCTGCTTGGCGGCGAGCCAGTCGAGGTAGCGCTGCCGCTGGTTCGTGAGACCGGTCGCGCTGGCCTGCGCCGCCGTGAGCTGGGCCTCGGCGGCACCTTTCTGCGTCTCGAGCTGTGTGGTGGCCGCGGCCTGGGCGCTCCGCGCCTGCTGCGCGGCCGCGGTGGCGGCATCAGCCGTCTTCTTGGCCGACTGGGCCATGGCCTGCTTCTGGTTCGCGAGGTCGAGCGCCTTGCGGGCGGCGGAGTCCTTGTTGGCCTTGTCGGTCCTGGCCACCTCGATGACGTCCAGTGCGTCGAGCTGGCTCTCCCCGACCGCCTCCAGCAGCTGTGCGCGCTGGAGCAGGTCATCCGGGCTCTTCGAGCCGATGTAGGCGGACATCGAGCCCATGGTCGAGCCCTGCTTGTAGCTGCCGGCGGCGAACTCGTCGAGCTGCTCGCGCGCGGTGTCCACATCGGATGACGCGACGGCCGCGGCCGCCTCCGCCACGTCGGCGTCGGTCTTCGCCCGCGCGGCCTCGTCCTGTGCGATCTGGAGGTCGACGAGCGCGCGGTTGGCGTCCTCCATCGTCAGCTCGACGTCGGCCTGCAGCTGCGCGAGCTGGGCCTCCGCCTGCGCGACCTGGTTGGTGAGCTGCCCGACCTTCGTGGCCTTGACCTGCGCGTCGGTCAAGCTGGCGCCCAGCTCGGAGTCGCTCGGGTTCGGCGGCGGTGGCGGCACGGCGACCGCCGTGCCCGCGCCCATGCTCACGACGAGCAACAGTGACGCCGCGATGATCCGAAGCCCGGCGCCGGACACCCCGCTCACGAATCCCACCTCCCTCACACCGCCCCGCACTCCCCTGAACAGCGAGGACAGTGGAACCCACTGTGTCACTTTGGACACATTTCGCCCAGTCGTAACACGAGAAACTCAGACAACCTGCGCAACTTTCACCCCTGTGGACACCTCAGACACACCCAGGGCGGTCACCGAGGGTGTCGTGCCCTGGCCGCGACCAGGGCTGACACGATGACCGCGTGCTGTCGAGAATCGGGGCCCGCCCGCACACGCCGGTCGCCGTCGCCGGCGTCGTGCTGACCGCGATCGGGCTGCTGGCCATCGGGGTCGGCACGTTCCTGCCGTGGGTGAAGTCGGGAACCGTGCTGCGGGACAGCTACGAGTCCATCGCGATCATCCGGACGATCAAGGTGCTCGACGGGAGCCCGCTCGCCCTGATCCTCGACGCGTGGACGCTGCTGATCCCGATGATCACACTCTGCGTCGTCGCGTACGCACTGGGTTTCCGCCGGTCGGCCGCAACGATTTCCGCCGTTGTGGCGATAATCAGCGGAACCGTGGCGGGGTCCGCGACCGTCGTAGGCGGTGGCGAGAATGTCCGACTCGGTATCTCGAGCACCGGCCCCGTGACCACGTTGATCGGGTCCGTACTGACACTGGTCGGGGTCGTCGGCATCTTCGCTGGCCGGCGCAGTCGCGCGACCGAACACGCAGGAGGGGAACCGTGACCTATCCAGGTTCAGGCGGCCAGTGGCAGCCGAACGATCCGAACCAGCAGGCCCCGGGTGGCAACCCGCAGCCGGGTTACGGCCAGCAGCCCGGCTACCCGCAGCAGCAACCGGGCCACCCGCAGTACCAGGGCGGCTACCCGCAGACCGGTCCCCAGCCGACGCAGGGCTACCCGCAGCAGGGCTACCCCCAGACCGGCCCGCAACCGACGCAGGGCTACCCCCAGACCGGCCCGGAGGGCTTCCAGCAGCCGCAGTACGGCGGCCAGTACGGGCAGTCGAACTACGGCGGCCTCGAGCCGCCCAAGAAGCGGGGCAAGGGCCCGATCATCGGCGCGATCGCCGCGGTGGTCGTGGTCGCGCTCGGCGTCGGCGCGACGATCTTCGTGCTGAACCGCAGCAGCAGCGACCAGGCGGGTCAGGACAACCCGACGCAGGCGGCGACCAACCTGGTCAACAGCCTCAGCCAGGGTGACGTGCTCGGCGTGCTGGAGAGCCTGACGCCGGCCGAGTCCGCGCTGCTGGTCGACTTCAACGCGAAGACCACCACGCGCCTCAAGGAGCTGAAGGTCTACAAGGAGGACGCCGACCCGAACAAGCTGCACGGCGCGGCGGTCGAGGCGACGGACCTCAAGTACGACGAGAAGGGCGCGGAGAAGGTCAACGACCACCTGACCATCACCAAGCTCGTCGGCGGCACCGTGTCGTTCCACGCGGACGTCAGCGAACTGCCGCTGACCGACGAGTTCATGGAGGCCGCGTTCCCCGACGGCATGGCCGACGAGTCGACCGACGAGAAGGTGAACATCGCCGAGGTCGTCGAGGAGACCGGCGAGCCGATCCGCATCGCGACCGTCAAGGTCGACGACAAGTGGTACCCGAGCCTGTTCTACACGGTCGCCGACTACGCCCTGCTGGAAGCGGGCGAGGAGTGGCCGTCGGAGCCGATCGCGAACAACGGCGCGGAAAGCGCGGACGACGCGGTCAAGCAGATGGTGCAGGCCGCGATCAACGCCGACGTCGAGCGGGTCATCGAACTGCTGCCGCCGGACGAGATGGGCGCACTGCACGACGCGGGCCCGGTTCTGGTCGAGGCGGCGGGCAGCCCGTCGCCCGCGCCGGTGGAGGTCACCAAGCTGGAGACCGACTCGACCGACGCGGAGACCGGCGGCATGCGGGTCATGCTGAAGGAGGTCGAGGTCAAGGCCGACGGCGAGACCTACCGCGTGGTCAAGGACGGCGACTGCTACACCGCCGAGGGCGAGGGCGAGACGCAGCGGCTCTGCGCCGACGACGTCGCCAAGGAGTTCGGCGGCAGCGACATGCCTGCCGACGTCCAGCAGGCCATGGCCAACCTGGTGTCCGGCATGCTCAAGAACACCGGCGTGGTCGCCACCGAGTTCGACGGCAAGTGGTACGTCAGCCCGCTGCGCACGTACAGCGAGCTGGGCCTGACCGCACTGTCGGACCTGACCCCGGAGGACGTGCTCGCGCTCGTCTCGATGGGCTGACAGTTCTTTCCTGGCACGGCCCGGCACTCCTCTCGGGGTGCCGGGCCGTTTCGCGTGGTCAGCCCTCCAGGAACTCCAGCCGGTTGCCGACCGGGTCATCGGTGTGGAAGCGGCGGCGGCCAGGGATCTCGGCTGGATCGGCCCAGCGGATCTGGTGGCCGGCGGCGGTGATCGCCGCCGCGGTGGCGTCCACGTCGACGACGAAGGCCGGGTGCGCCTTGCGTGCCGGGCGGAAGTCCTCCTCGATGCCGACGTGCAGCTCCGCGTCCGGGCCACCGTGGCCGGGGACCTGGAACCAGCAGCCGCCCCTGGCCGCGAGTAGTGGTGGTTTCGGCAGCTCGGACCAGCCCAACGCGCCCGTGTAGAACTCGCGAAGGCGATCTTCGCTGCCCGCGGGTGCGGCGATCTGTACGTGGTGCAGCATGGGTGGCGGACCCTCCCTTGGCGTCGAATACAGGACAAGCGTACTGTTTGGCGGGAGAGAGGTCGTTCCCGAACCGCACACCACAGGCCCCAATGGAGTTGGACGTGACCGCACCAGCAACCAAGGACACCTTCGGCGCCCGCCAATCGCTGACCGTCGGCGATGCCTCGCACGAGGTGTTCCGGCTCGATGCCGTCAAGGGCTCCGAACGCCTCCCCTACAGCCTGAAGATCCTGCTCGAGAACCTGCTGCGCACCGAGGACGGCGTGAACATCACCGCCGACCACGTCAACGCGCTCGCGGGCTGGGACCCGGCGGCCGAGCCGTCGACGGAGATCCAGTTCACGCCGGGCCGCGTGGTCATGCAGGACTTCACCGGCGTGCCGTGCGTCGTCGACCTCGCGACCATGCGGGAGGCGGTCACCGCGCTGGGCGGCGACCCGGCGAAGGTGAACCCGCTCGCGCCCGCCGAGCTGGTGATCGACCACTCGGTGATCGCGGACATCTTCGGCCGCCCTGACGCGTTCGAGCGCAACGTCGACCTGGAGTACGAGCGCAACAAGGAGCGCTACCAGTTCCTGCGGTGGGGCCAGAGCGCGTTCGACGAGTTCAAGGTCGTGCCGCCGGGCACCGGCATCGTGCACCAGGTCAACATCGAGCACCTGGCGCGCGTGGTGATGACCCGCGGCGGGCAGGCCTACCCGGACACGCTGGTCGGCACCGACAGCCACACCACGATGGTCAACGGCCTCGGCGTGCTGGGCTGGGGTGTCGGCGGCATCGAGGCGGAGGCCGCGATGCTGGGCCAGCCGGTGTCGATGCTCATCCCGCGCGTGGTCGGCTTCAAGCTCGACGGTGAGCTGCCCCCGGGTGCCACCGCGACCGACCTGGTGCTGACGATCACCGAGATGCTGCGTGAGCACGGCGTGGTCGGCAAGTTCGTCGAGTTCTACGGCGTTGGCGTGTCGGCGGTGCCGCTCGCGAACCGCGCCACGATCGGCAACATGAGCCCGGAGTTCGGCTCCACCTGTGCGATCTTCCCGATCGACGGCGAGACCACCGACTACCTGAAGTTCACCGGCCGCTCCGCCGAGCAGGTCGCGCTCGTCGAGGCGTACGCCAAGGAGCAGGGCCTCTGGCACGACGCGTCGGTCGAGCCCGCCTTCTCGGAGACGCTGTCCCTTGACCTGTCGACGGTCGTCCCGTCGATCGCGGGCCCGAAGCGCCCGCAGGACCGGATCGCGCTGACCGACGCCAAGCCCGCCTTCCGCGCCGCGCTGCGCAACTACACCGACGACGGCGAGTCCACCGTGGACGAGGCGTCGAAGGAGTCCTTCCCCGCGTCCGACTCCCCTGCCTACACCGAGAACGGCAACGGCGACGGCACGCCGGTGCACTTCACCGCGGCCGAGGGTGCGGAGGGCCGCCCGAGCCGCCCGACGAAGGTCACCCTGGACGGCGCGGACTTCGATCTGGACCACGGCGCGGTCGCGATCGCCGCGATCACGTCGTGCACCAACACGTCGAACCCGTCGGTGATGCTCGGCGCCGCGCTGCTCGCGAAGAAGGCGGTCGACAAGGGCCTTTCCCGCAAGCCGTGGGTGAAGACCACGCTCGCGCCGGGTTCGAAGGTCGTCATGGACTACTACGAGCGCGCGGGGCTGCTGCCGTACCTGGAGAAGCTGGGCTTCCACCTGGTCGGCTACGGCTGCACCACGTGCATCGGCAACTCGGGCCCGCTGCAGGACGAGATCTCGGCCGCGGTCAACGACGCCGACCTCGCGGTCGTGTCGGTGCTGTCCGGCAACCGCAACTTCGAGGGCCGGATCAACCCCGACATCAAGATGAACTACCTCGCGTCCCCGCCGCTGGTGGTGGCCTACGCGCTGGCCGGTTCGATGGACAAGGACATCACGACGGAGCCGCTGGGCACCGGCAACGACGGTGAGCCGGTGTACCTGGCGGACATCTGGCCCAGCCCGCAGGAGATCCAGGACGTGGTGGCCTCGGCCATCTCGTCGGAGATGTTCGCGAAGGACTACGCGGACGTCTTCGCGGGCGACGAGCGCTGGCAGTCACTCCCGACCCCGTCCGGCAACACCTTCGACTGGGACAGCGAGTCCACCTACGTGCGCAAGCCCCCGTACTTCGAGGGCATGGAGCTGTCCCAGACGCCGGTGACCGACATCGACGGCGCACGGGTCCTGGCCCTGCTGGGCGACTCGGTGACGACGGACCACATCTCCCCCGCCGGCGCCATCAAGCAGGACTCGCCCGCGGGCAGGTACCTGACCGAGCACGGCGTGGAGCGCAAGGACTTCAACTCGTACGGTTCCCGCCGTGGCAACCACGAGGTGATGATCCGGGGCACCTTCGCCAACATCCGCCTCAGGAACCTGCTCCTCGACGACGTCCAGGGTGGCTTCACCCGCAACTTCCTCGCTGGCGGCGAGCAGACGACCATCTACGACGCGTCGGTCGCCTACGCGGAGGCGGGCGTGCCGCTGGTTGTCCTGGCGGGCAAGGAGTACGGCTCGGGCTCATCCCGTGACTGGGCGGCAAAGGGCACCTCTCTTCTCGGTGTGCGGGCGGTGATCGCGGAGTCGTTCGAACGGATCCACCGCTCGAACCTCATCGGCATGGGCGTGCTGCCGCTGCAGTTCCCGAACGGCGAGACGGCGGAGTCCCTCGGCCTCAACGGCACGGAGACCTACACCTTCGAGGGCGTGACCAAGCTCAACGACGGCGAAACCCCGCGCACGGTCAAGGTGACCGCCACCCACGAGGACGGCACCACCAAGGAGTTCGACGCGGTGGTCCGCATCGACACCCCGGGCGAGGCCGACTACTACCGCAACGGCGGCATCATGCAGTACGTCCTGCGCAAGATGGTCAACAGCTGAGAACCTCCTGACCGGTGCCCGGCGACCCGAGAAGTCGCCGGGCACCCCAGCGAGCGATGCACCGAATCAACCCCGTTCCTCCCGCCGCACCCGGTGCAACAGCGACACCCAAGTCCTGAAAGGACGCCACTCGTCGGCCACCTCCCGAAGCTCCGCCTTCGTGCTGACGGGATAAACCCGCCTCATCTCCTCATGCAACCGAGCCTCCGCGCCGGGAAACCCATCCGGATGCGCGGCCCCACGCAACAACACCAGCTCCGCCGAGAAGTCCCCGATCCCCGGCAACGCCTTCAACCGCGCCAGCGCCTCCTCCACCGGCACCGACCGCAACTCCCCCGCATCCAGCAGGCCGGCCGCCGCGGCCTCCGCGATCCCCTTCAACCGGTCACTCTTCACCTCGCTCACCATCGGCACCCGGGGCAGCGCACGAAGAACGGCCGGCGAAGGGAACGCGGGCAACTCCACCCCGTGCACATCGACGACAGAACCCAGCTCCACAGCCAGGTTGCGTTTGATGGTCGCCGCCTGTCTCATCCGGATCCGGTGCCCGATGACGGCGAAACACGCCGCCTCGTACGGGGAGTGGAACGCCACCGGCCGCAGCCCCGGATAGCGGGCCTGCAACTCCCCCACCACCGGATCTCGCGCCCCGACGGCCGCGAAGTCCGTGCCGTCCACGTCGAGTGACAGGATCCGCCGCGCCGCCACCACCGCGTTGTCCACATCGGACGGTTCGCCTCGGACCGCCATGCGCACCGGGCCGTTCGGGATCGGTTGTCGCACCAGCACACCCACCGGTCGCCAACTCGGCGCCACCGGGAACGCGAGCCGGAGCTCACCGGGACGGGCCGCCGCGCCGGCACGGGCGGCGGGTGCGAAGTCCTCGAGGAAACGGGCGCTCGCCGTGAGGTCGAACAGCCCCTGAACAGGAACGTCAAGCCAGGTCACCTGGTCGATGGTTGTCATGGGGGACACGATGCCCCGGGGCACCGACAGAAACCGGCGGGTGAGCGCGCGAATGGGACATCCGCTCGGAAACGGAACGGCCGGGCGATACGCGATGATGGGCACTCACCACGCGGAGATCGGGAGAGGTGACCACGTGCGCTAGTGCCCCGTCCAGGTGGATCGGGGTGATTATCGGTGGATCCCGGTGTTCGCCGGCAAGGCGCCGGAAGGTCGTCGTACCCGGTTGTACCCGGGCCTTTCGGCAACGCGGCCGGCGGGCGGCGGGGCCGAAAGAGAATCGTGCCGTAGCCGCCTGGACGGGGCACCAGGTTCGGCTGCTCGTCCGGTCGAGGGTTCGACCGGCTCCGCTGCTCCTTCGGACACGAGTGCCCGGACCTCGGCGCGCTGCGCGGGGGGGCTCGGCGCGGGCAGCGAGTTGCTGCTCGCGCCGAGTCTGCCCCGGCAGATCGCCGAGCAGGGCGCGTTGCCGCTCCTGCTCGGCATCCGTGCCGCCGCCCGCAACGGCTGAGGTCTACGCCCCGGTGGCCTGGGCCAGCGTGACGCCGAACCGGCTCAGCCGGTCGGTCCACCACTTGGTCAGCTCGAACCCCGCATCGCCGAGCTCCGCCGCCACGCGGGCCGGGCGGAACTTCGACGAGACCTCGGTGCGCAGCTCCTCGCCATCGGCGAAGTCGACCTCGAGGTCCACCCCCGGGATGCGCACCCGCATCGCGCGGGTGGCCCGCAGGCGCATCTCGATCCGCTCCTCCTGCTCGTCCCACACGGCGACGTGCTCGAACGCCGCAACGTCGAAGTCCGCGCCCAACTCCCGGTTGAGCACGTGCAGCACGTTGCGGTTGAACTCCGCGGTCACGCCCCGCGCGTCGTCGTAGGCACGCACGAGGGTGTCGCGGTCCTTCACCAGGTCGGTGCCGAGCAGCAGCCACTCCCCCGCTCGCAGGTTGTCCCGCAGTGCGGACAGGAACTTCGCGCGTTCCGCGGGCAGCAGGTTGCCGATCGTGCCGCCGAGGAACACCACCATGCGGGGCGCGCCGCCCGGGAGCAGCGCCAGATGCTGGGTGAAGTCACCCACCACGCCGTGCACGGTGGCGGGGGCGTACGCCTCGCGCAGGATCGCCACCGACGACTCCAGCGCGGCGTCCGACACGTCCAGCGCCACGATCTCGTCCAGGGTTCCCTTGTCCCGCAAGGCGTCCAGCAGCAGCCGGGTCTTCTCCGACGAGCCGGAACCCAGCTCCACCAGTGTCCTCGCGCCGGTCAGCGCGGCGATCTCGTCGGCCCGGTCGGCCAGCACCTCCCGTTCGGCGCGGGTCGGGTAGTACTCCTCGAGACGGGTGATCTCCTCGAACAGCTCGCTCCCCCGCGCGTCGTAGAACCATTTGGGCGGCAACGTCTTCCGCGTCGCCGTCAGGCCCGTCAGCACATCCGAGCGCAGGCCGCGTACCACGTCGTTCTGCGTCAGATGCACGGTCAGGTCGGTCATGGGTCTCCCAGTCTCGTGATGTTCACATCGGACGGTGTGGCGGTCACGAGGTGCCCGTCGGGCACCTCGCGCCAGCCGGGTTCCTCGTCGTAGGGCTCGGACGCGACGACGACCGCGCCGGGCAGCGCACGCACCCACAACGCGTGCGTCCACGCGGTCCCGGCGATGGTCGATCCGTCGGTCAGCAACAGGTTCAGCCGCGAGCCGGGCGCCGCAGCGGCCACCTCGGTGACCACCGTGGCGACCGCCTCCTCGGGCGCCACCCCGGCCGACAGCCGCGCCCGCACCAGCAGCCAGAGCAGTGCGGCGTCGGTCGGCGCGTCCATCAGCAGCAGGTCGGTCACCGGAAGCCGCTCGGCGAGTGGCGCCACGGACGACGGCCACCCCCGCACGAGACCGTTGTGGCTGAACAACCATCGCCCCGTCGTGAACGGTGCGCACGCCGTCTCCACCACCGGCATGCCGATCGTGGCGGAGCGGACGGCCGCGAGCACCCCACCGGAGGTGACCGACGCGGCCAGCCCCGGCAGTGCGGCGTCGGTCCACATCGGCGCTGGGCGGCGCACCCGGACGGGCGTGGAATCGCCTGTGTACCAGCCGATCCCGTACCCGTCCGCGTTCACGGTGCCACCGCCACGCATGTCACACGGCGCCCACGACTGCCGCAGCAGCGAGTGCTCCGGCGTCAGCAGCAGGTCGGCGAGCCCCACGGGCTCGCCGACGTAGGCAAGATGCCTGCACACGGCTCAGGCCAGCTCCTCACGGGACGCGTCGCGCGCGCACCGGAACCCGGCGAAGATCTGCCGCCGGATCGGGTGGTCCCAGTTGCGGAACGTCGTGCGGCCCGCCGCCGCGTCGGTGCCGAAGGAACCGCCGCGCAGCATCCTGTAGTCGCCGCCGAAGAACACCTCCGAGTACTCCCGGTACGGGAACGCCTGGAACCCCGGATAGCCGTGGAAGTCGGAGCCGAGCCACTCCCACACGTCACCGACCAGCTGGTGCACCCCCAGCGGCGACGCCCCCGCCGGGTACGCGCCGACCGGGGCGGGCGACAGGTGCCGCTGCCCAAGGTTCGCGTGTTCGGGGCCGGGATCCTCGTCGCCCCACGGGAACCGGCGGGACCGCCCGGTGGCCGGGTCGAAGCGGGCCGCCTTCTCCCACTCCGGCTCGGTCGGCAGCCGCCTGCCCGCCCACGTGGCGTATGCCCTCGCCTCGTGGAAGCACACGTGCACGACGGGCTCGTCCGGCGGGATCGGTTCCACGTGCCCGAACCGGTTCCGCAGCCAGCCTGAGCCGTCCCGCACCCAGAACCGCGGCGCGGTCAGGTCGGCCTTCACCCGGTACGCCCAGCCCTCGTCGGACCAGAACCGGGGGTCGTCGTACCCGCCCGCCGCGATGAACGCGAGGTACTGCTCGTTGGTGACCGGCGCGGTGTCGATGAAGAACGCGTCGACGTGCACCTCGTGCGCGGGCCGTTCGTTGTCCAGCGCCCAGGCGTCGATCGAGGTGCCCATGGCGAACGGCCCGGCGGGCACCAGCACCTCCCTGGCGGACAGCGGGCGCCCCGGCGGTGGCGGTGGCGCGTGCAGCACCGGCGGCCCTGACCGCAGCTGGTGGGTGGCCAGCATGGTCTCGTCATGCTGCTGCTCGTGCTGGACGATCATGCCGAACGCGAACCCGCCCGCCTCCAGCCGCCGCCCTTCCAGCGGACTGCGTTCCAGCACCTCGAACGCCTTGTCCCGCACCTCCCGCACGTACCCCCTGGCCTCGGCGGGCGACAACAGCGGCAACGCGGGCCGGATGGCACGCGGGTGCTGGAACGCGTCGTACAGGTCGTCGATGTCCTGGCGCAGCGGTTCGCGGCCACCCACGTCGCGGACCAGCCACAGCTCCTCCTGGCTGCCGATGTGGGCGAGGTCCCACACCAGCGGGGACATCAGCGTGGAGTGCTGGCGCACCAGGTCGTCGTCGTCGACGGCGTCGGTCAGGGCGACGCTGCGGTCCCGCGCCCGCCGCAACTGCTCCGCCACCCGTGTGCGGAGCTCCTCGGTCCCGATGTCTGCCGCGGTCATGTCCTGCTCCTCACGATGAGTCGGTCGAGGTCGGCGACGATCGCCGTGGTCAGGCCGGGCGGCAGCCCCATGCCGGGCAGGGCGGCGGCACCCAGCTCCAGCACCGCCTCCACGGCCCTGGCGATCTCCTCGTCGGCCAGCCCGTCGCGCGCGGCCGGCAGCCATCGGTCGCTCACCGGCAGGCAGACGTCGAGCACCGCGTCGACCGTGCGCCGCTCCGACATGAGCGCGGACAGCAGCGCGGTCGGCGTGACCCAGCCGCTGCCCGGTTGCGCGTCCAGATAACGCACCTCGAGGTATCCGTGCGGGCGCACGGGCGGGAAGAGCGTCGAAAGGTGGTAGTCGAGATCGTCGGTGGTCGGCGGCGTCGGTAAGCCGCCCGCCACCCAGTCGGCGAACGTGAGACCGGTCGGCGTGTGCCAGCGCGTGCCCTCCCCGCGCACGCAGAGGACGGGTGTGTCGAGCACGCGGCGGGCCCAGTCGGCGGCCGGGTCCGAGACGATCGCGGACGGGAACGACCTGGCCGGGTCGGTGCCGAGTACCGCTCGCATCCGCGCCGACGCCCAGCCGGTCGGACTGCCGGACAGTGTCGGGGAGTTCGCGAACGCGGCGACCAGCACCGGGCCGAGCGCGCTCACCGCCGCCCACCGGTCGGCGACCGCGTCCGCCTCACCGGCGTCCAGGCACACCTGCAGGCCCGCGGTGCAGCACATCATGGTGATCCCGTGCGGCCCGATGGGCTCGAAGACGTGCTCCATCGCTGCGTAGCGCGGGGTGTCGAGGACTCTCGCGGGCGACCGGTGCGGGTCGACGGCTCTGTCGCCGAGGACCAGGCCCGCTTCGGCGAGCAGTTCGGTGAGAAACGCGAGGTCGGCGTGGACCGCGTCGAACAGCTCGGCGAGTGATGGCCGGGGAAGGGCCGAGATCTCCACCTGGCCGCCGGGTTCGACGGTGAGGGGAGACCCGGACGGCAGTGGGTTCTGTGGACTGTCGGGGGTCAGGGTGCGTGGAGCGTAGGGACCGAGCGCGGCTGCCAGACGCCGGGCGTCCAACCGCCGCCGCGGATCTTCCTCATGATGGACGATCCACTCGAGCTCCACTCCGTGCAGTCTCGGCGGCCCGTGCTTGAAACAGACCGAGGCGACATAGGCCTCCGCCTCGACCCGATCCCGCAGGCGGCGCCGATCAGGCCCCGTGACCTGCGGATCTTGGACTGCTGTCACAGCAATCACCTCCTGAAATCGACGCTACACGCGCCCACCGACAATTACGTGACGGCGAAGAAGACCGCGCACGCGACGATGTGGACAGTCGGGAGAAACCGGGTACACCCACAGAAGACGTACGTACGGATTGCATCAGGGTGACCGGACTGCCACGATCAGTAGGTGCCACGGGTCAGCCAGGATCATCTCGACGCGCGCCGCCACCAGATCCTCGACGGGGCCCGCGTCTGCTTCGCGCGCTACGGCTACGAGGGCGCGACCGTGCGGCGGCTCGAGGACGCCACTGGCCTGTCCCGCGGCGCGATCTTCCACCACTTCCGCGACAAGGAGTCGCTGTTCCTCGCGCTGGCCGAGGACGACGCGCTGCGGATGGCGGACGTGGTCGCGAAGGAGGGCCTCGTCCAGGTCATGCGCGACCTGCTCGCCACGAAGAACGGCGCCGACTGGCTGGGCAGCCGCCTGGAGCTGTCGCGGCGGCTGCGCACCGACCCGGAGTTCCGGGAGCGCTGGGCGGAGCGGTCACGCAACCTCTCCATCGCCACCCGCGCCCGCCTCGTCCGCCAGCGGGAGGCAGGCAACCTGCGTGACGACGTTGACGTCGACGTCCTCACCGCCTATCTGGAGCTGGTGCTGGAGGGCCTGGTGTCCCACCTCGCCATGGGCCTGCCCGCCGACGATCTCGAACCGGTGCTCGACCTGGTGGAGGCTTCCGTCCGGCGGCGGGGCGGCGGTAGCGCTTAGCCTGGGTGGATGGATCTCCTGGACGCACACGGACAAGCGGTGGACGTGTTCGACCGCGCCATGCACAAGGTCGGCCTGACCGACTGGGACTCCCCCACTCCGTGCTCCGAATGGACCGTGCGGGACCTCGTGAACCACATCGTGGTGGAGCAGCTGTGGGTGCCCGAGGTGCTGGCCGGACGCACGGTGGCCGAGGTCGGCGACAAGTTCGACGGTGACCGGCTCGACGACGACCCGCCGTCGGCGTGGCAGGCGGCGAGCGATGTGGCCAGGTCAGCCTGGCTGCAGGCCGGTGCGGTCGACCGCACCGTCCACCTCAGCTACGGCGACGCGGACGCGGCCGATTACGGCTGGCAGATGACCACCGACCTCACGGTGCACGGCTGGGACCTGGCCACGGCGCTCGGCGCGGATCCGGGCATCCCGGACGAGCTGGCGCGGGCGGTGCTGTCGTTCATCGAGCCGCAGGCGGCCGCGCTGGCGGGCACTGGCATGTTCGCCGACCCCGTGCCCGTGCCGGCCGACGCGCCCGCCGGGACACGGCTGATCGGGCTGCTCGGACGAACGCCATAGCCGGCGGCTGCCCTTTACACTGGTCACCATCCCGTAGGCGGATAGGAGTGACCTGAAACCGTGCCCGACGCACAGTCCCCCAGCGACAGTACCGAGCCGGGAGAACCCGGCTGCCATACGAGTCCGGTCTTCGGCGGTGGCGCCGGATGACCGGACTACTGCTGCAAGTCCTCGGGGTTCTCGCCATCATCGCCCTCACCTTCGGGACGGCGATCTTCGTCGCCGCCGAGTTCTCCCTCACCGCGCTGGAGCGCAGCCAGGTGGAACACCAGCTGCGCACGGTCGGCGACGCCCGCGCCAAGCACGTCCACAAGGCGCACCAGTCGCTGTCGTTCCAGCTCTCCGGCGCGCAGGTTGGCATCACCATCACCACCCTGACCATGGGTTATCTCGCCGAGCCGATCATCGCGGGCTGGATCCGGCCCCTGCTGGACGTGCTCGGCGTGCCCGACGGCGCGGCGCTGCCGATCGCGCTGGTGGTGGCGCTGATCATCGCGAACGTGATCTCGATGCTGTTCGGCGAGCTGGTGCCGAAGAACCTGGCGATCGCCAGGCCGATCGCCACCGCCCGCGCGGTCGCGGGCGCACAGATCCGGTTCTCCGCCGCGCTGCGCTGGTTCATCAACCTGCTCAACGGCGCGGCGAACTGGCTCGTGCGCAGGCTCGGCATCGAACCGGCCGACGAGCTGGCATCCGCACGGTCACCGCAGGAGCTGGGCTCGCTGGTCCGCTCCAGCGCCCAGCACGGCACGATCGACCCCGGCACCGCGACGCTGCTCGACCGGTCGCTGCGGTTCGGTGACCGTTCCGCCGAGGAGCTGATGACCCCGCGTGTGCAGGTCGAGTCGCTGCCGACGAACGCGACCGTGCTCGACCTGATCGAGCTGACGCGGCGCACCGGCTACTCGCGTTTCCCCGTGCACGAAGGAGATCTGGACGACGTGCGCGGCGTCGTGCACGTCAAGCAGGCGTTCAGCGTGCCGGTGGACCAGCGCGGGACGACGGCGGTCAACAAGCTGGCGCTGCCGGTGCAGACCGTGCCCGCGAGCCTCGACGGCGACACGCTGCTCGACCGGCTGCGCGAGTCGGGTCTGCAGCTCGCGGTGGTCGTCGACGAGTACGGCGGCACCGCGGGCCTTGTCACGCTGGAGGATCTGGTCGAGGAGATCGTCGGCGACGTGCGCGACGAGCACGACCGCGGCGAGGTCAACCCGGTCCGCCCGCTTGGCCGCGACAGCTGGATGGTGTCCGGGTTGCTGCGGGACGACGAACTGGCCGACGCCACCGGGTTCCGCATGCCGGAAGGCGACTACGAGACCCTCGCCGGCCTCGTGCTGGCACGGCTGGGCCGCATCCCAGAGGTCAACGACGAGGTGCGGATCGACGGCTGGCGGATCACCGTGATGGCCATGGACCGGCACCGGGTCGCGGAGCTGCGGGTGGCGCGGATCCCAGACGCCGAGCCGGTGGAGAATCGGGAAGAGGTGGCTGCTCGATGACCGGGGGCGCTGCCATCCTGGTGGCCGTTTTCCTGTTGCTGCTCAACGCGTTCTTCGTCGGCGCCGAGTTCGCGCTGGTCAGCGCGCGGCGCGACCGGCTGGAGGCGATGGCGGAGCGGGGCGTCGACCGGGCGCGGATCGTCATGCGCGCCGCGGAGCACACGTCGATGATGATGGCGGGCGCGCAGCTCGGCATCACCCTGTGCACCATCGGTCTCGGTGCGCTCGGCGAGCCCACCGTGGCGTACTACCTCGAGTTCGTGCTGGGACCGCTGAACCTGCCCGCCGCCCTGCTGCACGCGGCGGCGTTCGCGATCGCGCTGGTGTTCGTGTCGATCCTGCACATCGTGCTCGGCGAGATGGTCACCAAGAACATCGCGATCGCCGCGCCGGAGCAGACCGCGATCTGGCTGACGCCGGTGCTGGTCGGCTGGATCCGGTTGATCCGGCCGCTGATCTCGCTGCTCAACGTGACCGCGAACGGCGTGCTGCGGCTGATGAAGGTCGAGCCGAAGGACGAGATCGAGAGCGCGCACACGCCGGAAGAACTGGCCAACATGATCGCGGACTCGCGGCGGGAGGGCCTGCTCGACCAGGCCGAGCACCGGCGGCTGACGCAGACGCTGTCGTCGGCGGCGCGGACGGTGACCGACGTGCTGGTGCCGCTCGACGAGGTCGAGACGGTGCCCCACCCACCGACCGTCGGCGACATCGAGGAAGCGGTCAACCGCACGGGTTTCTCACGGTTCCCCGTGCGCATGCCCGACGGCAGGCTGAACGGCTACCTGCACGTCAAGGACGTCCTTGACCAGGCGGACCGGGACCCGTCGACACCCGTGCCGTACCACCGGGTGCGCGGTCTGCCGGAGATCCCGGCCGACTCGCGGCTCGAGGAGGCGCTCGCCGCGCTGCGCCGTGCGCGCAGCCACGTCGCGAAGGCGGTGGCGGCGGACCGCACGGTGCTCGGTGTGGTGGCGCTGGAGGACCTGGTCGAGGAGTACGTGGGCACCGTGCGGGACGGCACCCACACCGACCCGGACACCTGACCCGGTACGGCGGCGGCGGCGGAGAACTTCCGGCGCCGCCGTACCGGGCACGCTCGGCTACGCTCCGGTGCGGATCGAGACGGCGGAGGGCCGGGCCCGGTACCGGCGCGAACGGGCCGGGTTCACCGAACGGGCGGCTCCGCTGCGGGCGAGGCTGGTCGCGCAGTGCGAGGAGTTGCTGGGATGAGGTCGTTGGTGGTCTGTGTGCTGGCCGCGTTGCTGCTGGCCGGGTGCACGTCGCGGGAGGGCGGTGTCCCGGAGGGCGGCGAACCGGACACGACGGGCCCGGTGGACCTGGCCGTGCCCATCGAGCTGCGCCCGGTGCTGGCGACGG
Organism: Actinophytocola sp.; assembly: GCF_049647105.1. GTDB lineage: Bacteria > Actinomycetota > Actinomycetes > Mycobacteriales > Pseudonocardiaceae > Actinophytocola. The sequence goes on along the minus strand of NZ_JBARWZ010000211.1, from coordinate 13,290 downwards.
AGTCGGCGGACCCGGCGGTGCTCGTGCTGCCCTCGGCGGACGGTGAGCAGCTCACGCTGGACGAGCCGATCTTCACGATCGACCGCCTGGACAAGGCGGAGATCAGGTACGAGGAGACCGTGCTCACCTGGGTGCTGAACCTCGACCTGGACGAGGCCGACGGCAAGTCCTTCGGCGACTGGACCGGCGACCACGTCGGTGAGCGCCTGGCGATGGTCGCGGACGACGAGGTGCTCATGGCACCGCAGATCCAGGACGCCATCACGGGCGGCGAGATCCAGATCACCGGGCGGTACACGAAGGACGAGGCCCAGGCTCTGCTGGACAAGATCACCGGCAAGTAGGGACGGCACCCCCCTCGCGAGGGGGGTGCCGTCATGCGACGTTACTGATAGGCCTCGATGGGCGGGCACGAGCAGACCAGGTTGCGGTCGCCCTTGGCGCCGTCGATGCGCCGCACCGGCGGCCACAGCTTCGGCCCGGTCGCGCCGTCCGGGTACACGGCATCCTCGCGGCTGTACGCGTGGTCCCACTTGCCCGCGATCGACTCGGCCGTGTGCGGCGCGCCGCGCAGCGGGTTGTCCTCCAGCGGCCAGTCGCCCTGCGCGACCCGGTCGATCTCGCGGCGGATCGCGATCATGGCGCCGCAGAAGCGATCCAGCTCCGCCAGGTCCTCGCTCTCGGTCGGCTCCACCATCAGCGTGCCGGCCACCGGGAACGACATCGTGGGCGCGTGCAGCCCGTAGTCGGCGAGCCGCTTCGCCACGTCGTCGACGGTGATGCCGGTGGCCTTGGTGATGCCACGCAGGTCGAGGATGCACTCGTGGGCGACGAACCCGCCAACGCCCGCGTACAGCACGGGGAAGTGTTCGTTCAGCCGCTTCGCGACGTAGTTCGCGGCGGCCACCGCGGTCATGGTCGCGCGCCGCAGCCCCGCACCACCCATCATCCGCACGTAGGCCCACGAGATCGGCAGGATCGACGCGCTGCCCCATGGCGCCGCGCTGATCGGCCCGACCCCCGTCCTGGGTCCGGCGGCAGGCTGCAGCGGGTGGTTCGGCAGGTAGGGCGCGAGATGCTCGCGCACGCCGATCGGCCCGACGCCGGGGCCGCCGCCACCGTGCGGGATGCAGAACGTCTTGTGCAGGTTGAGATGCGACACGTCGGCGCCGAACTTCCCGAAGCGTGCCAGCCCGATCAGCGCGTTGAGGTTCGCACCGTCCACATAGACCTGACCACCCGCGTCGTGCACGAGCCCGCACACGGTCCGCACCGTGTCCTCGTACACGCCGTGCGTCGACGGGTAGGTGATCATGATCGCGGCGAGGTCGTCGCGATGCGCGTCCACAGTGGACCTGAGGTGGTCCACGTCGACATTTCCGTTGTCGTCACAGCGAACCACGACCACGCGCATGCCGGCCATCGCCGCGCTGGCGGCGTTGGTGCCGTGCGCGCTCGCCGGGATGAGACAGACGTTGCGTTCGCCGTTGCCGCCTGCGCGGTGGTAGGCGCGGATCGCGAGCAGCCCGGCGAACTCGCCCTGGCTGCCCGCGTTCGGCTGCAGGCTGACCGCGTCGTACCCGGTGAGCCGCGCGAGCCAGTCCTCGAGGTCACCCACGATGTCCAGCAGCCCGGCGGCGTCGGCCGCCGGCGCGAACGGGTGCAGGCCCGCGAACTCGGGCCAGGTGATGGGCTCCATCTCGGCGGTCGCGTTGAGCTTCATGGTGCACGACCCGAGCGGGATCATGGACCGGTCGAGCGCGACGTCCTTGTCCGACAGCGCACGCAGGTACCGCAGCAGCGCGGTCTCCGAGCGGTGGGTCGAGAAGACGGGGTGCGTGAGGTACTCGGACGTGCGGGCGAGCGTGGTGGGATAGGCGTCCTCGGTGTCGATGTCGAGCTGGTCGATGTCCCCGTCCACCCCGAACGAGGCCCACAGCTTGCGCACGTGGTCCCGCGTGGTGGCCTCGTCGCAGGCGACCGCGACCCGGTCCGCCGACACGCGGCGGATGTTGATGCCCCGGTCGCGTGCGTTGCCGACGACCTCGTCGGCGCGTCCCGGCACCTCGACGAGCACGGTGTCGAAGAAGTGGTCGTGCACGACGGTCACCGCGCCGGCCCGCAGCCCGGCGGCGAACACGGCGGCCATCCGGTGTGCGCGGGTCGCGATGTTCGCCAGCCCGTCCGGCCCGTGGTAGACGGCGTACATGGAGGCGACGATCGCGAGCAGGACCTGCGCGGTGCAGATGTTGCTGGTGGCCTTCTCGCGGCGAATGTGCTGCTCACGGGTCTGCAGCGCCAGCCGGTAGGCGCGGTTTCCGTCCGCGTCGACGCTCACCCCGACCAGACGGCCGGGCAGCTGCCGCTCGAGCCCCTGCCGCACGGCGAGGTACCCGGCGTGCGGGCCGCCGAAGCCCATCGGCACGCCGAACCGCTGGGTCGACCCGGCAACGACGTCGGCCCCGATCTCACCCGGCGCCCGCAGCAGGGTCAGCGCCAGGATGTCCGCGGCGACGATGACCTGGGCGCCACGGTCGTGCGCGGCGTCGACGAGCGCGGCGTGGTCCCGCACCGCGCCACCCGCGCCGGGATAGGACAGCAGAACGCCGAAGAACTCCCCGTCCGGCAGCCCGTCGGTGAGGTCGACGACCTCGACCTCGATCCCGAGCGGCTCCGCCCGGGTCTCGATCACGGCGATGGTCTGCGGGAACGTGTCGGCGTCGACGAGGAAGCGGGACGAGGCGGCCTTCCCGGCCCGCCGCACGAGCGTCATGCCCTCCGCGGCGGCGGTGGACTCGTCGAGCATGGAGGCGTTGGCGAGCGGCAGCCCCGTCAGGTCGGCCACCATCGTCTGGAAGTTCAGCAGCGCCTCGAGCCTGCCCTGGGAGATCTCGGGCTGGTAGGGCGTGTACGCGGTGTACCAGGCCGGGGACTCGAGCACGTTGCGGAGGATGACGGGCGGGGTGACGGTGTCGTAGTACCCGAGCCCGATCATCGAGGTCAGCGGCGTGTTCCTGGCGGCGAGCCCACGCAGCTCGGCCAGTGCCTGCGCCTCGGACGCCGGCGCGGGCAGCCCCAGGTCAGGGTTCTCCTCGCGGATGGAGTCGGGCACGGCCCGCTCGACCAGCTCCTCGAGCGACCCGACCCCGATGACGTCGAGCATCCGCGCCAGCTCGGCCGGGCGGGGCCCGATGTGCCGGTCGGCGAACTGGGTGCCGTCCTCAAGGGCGGCAAGTGGGATCCGGTCCTGGGTCATCGGCGCGCCTCCGGGCGTGGGTGGGCATACGGAAAGCTGCCCTCCCCCTCTGTCCCCGCACGGTATGACGTGCGCCTGAGAGCTTCGTCCAAAGTCGATGGACTTGCACCTTCGGCGGGTCCGGTCACCCGGTCCACTTTCCAGAGGCGTCTACCCCGCGCGGTTCGGGTGCCTGAGAGGTTCCGGGGAGGAGTTGCTCCTTCGGCGCCGATTCGAGCTCGGTCTCTCCCGCGTGGGATCAGCGACTACGCCGGTAGCGTACCCCGTCCGCTCATCCGCTCGCGGCTACCGGGAAGAACGGCGTGGTGTGCACACCGGTCGGTACGTCAGCCGACGTTGCGGGCCTTGCGGCGGGCGGTCAGCTCGTCGTCGGTCATCGTCTCGACGATGCCGCCGTCTGCCCGCTCGGCCGGGAACTCGTGGATGGTCCCGTTGATCTCCTGCATGGCGCCGGACACGGCGATGCCGAAGACACCCTGCCCGCCCTGCAGCAGGTCGACGATCTCCTCTGGCGAGGTGCACTCGTAGACGGTCGTGCCGTCCGAGAACAGGGTGATCCTGGCCAGGTCACGGACCCCGCGACGACGCAGGTGTTCGACCGCGACGCGGATGTTCTGCAGCGAGACGCCGGTGTCGAGCAGGCGTTTGACCACCTTCAGGACCAGGACGTCCTTGAACGAGTAGAGCCTGGCCGAGCCGGAGCCGTGCGCACTGCGGATGGTCGGGGCGACCAGCCCGGTCCGTGCCCAGTAGTCCAGCTGGCGGTACGTGATGCCGGCGATCTGACAAGCCGCGGGCCCGCGGTAGCCGACGAGCTCGTCCGGACCGGACTGGTCCGGAAACAGCTCGCCCTGCTCTCCGGTGACGGGACCTTCCTCGACCACGCCTGCCTCCAGTTTCCTGCCACGCGCGAGCCGTCAGCTCGTCAATACGACGGTAGGTCGGCAAGGGGACAGGGTCAACGCGACGCGCGGGTGACAGGTCGCAAACCTAAACCCGAATTGGAGACTTTGTTACCAATTGGGTATCCGGCCCGGTCATGCTGGACAGCCGCATCAGGGCTCCACAGCGTCCTCGGGCCGCTCACCTCAGGTGTCGGCGCCGCGGAAGTCCTCCGGCGAGACGCTGTCGAGGAACTCGCGGAACTTCTCGACCTCGTCTTCCTGCTCGTCCGGGATGATCAGCCCGGCCTCCTGAAGCACCGAGTCCTCAGCGTGGATGGGCACCCCCACCCGCAGCGCCAGCGCCACCGAGTCGCTCGGCCGCGCGGACACCCGCACATCACCGTCGAACACGAGTTCCGCGAAGAACGTGCCCTCACGCAGATCCGTGATCCGCACCTGTTCGAGCTCCCGGCCTAACGCGCCGATCACGTCCTTGAGCAGGTCATGCGTCAGCGGCCGCGCCGGTCGCACCCCCTGCTGCTCGAGTGCGATGGCCGTGGCCTCCACCGAGCCGATCCAGATCGGGAGGTATCGCTCACCTTCGGTTTCGCGCAGTAGCAAGATCGGTTGATTGGCGGGCAGTTCCACCCGCACGCCCACGACTCGCATCTCGCTCATCGGGTTCGCCTCCCTCCGACTGGCTCAGCGAGGATGTGCATCCACCTCTTCGAGCATCGCTTATCGCTGGCGTCGACGCTACCCGCCATCCGGTTCCGACGCTTGTGCAATCCGGAGACGATCGAGTGCCGATGTCATATCGTGCCAACGACTCGTTCGACACCTTACTTCCCCGCGATGCGCCGTAGACCAGCCTTGACGAGCAACGTGTGCAGTCCCACGGACAGCGCGGCGAACTCACGGACCGTTTCGTCCGCTCTGCCGTGCTCCTTGCGGCCGTGCAAGGGTGCCACTATCTGCTCGACGAGCCCGACCTCGCGGTCGGCCGCCGCCCGGAAACCTCGCAGGTGACGGGGTTCCACGCCGAAATCGGCCAGCGCGTGCACGATGGCGGCGATCTGCGCGGACTCGCTGTCGTACAGGCCTGCCGCGCCCGGCCTGACCAGCCCGTACTGTTCCAGGTCGCTCAGCGTCGCCGCGTCGATGCCCGCGGTGTCGATCAGTTCCTCGCGGGTCATCCGCCGGATCGACCGCTCGGCGAAGTCCTCCGCGGCGGGGAGGCCGTCGACCGGGACGACCCGCAGGACGCCTGGCCGCTCGGCCGAGTCGGCGGCGTCCAGCTGTTCCTTGATGACCTTGAGCGGCAGATAGTGGTCACGCTGTGCGGCCAGCACGAAACGCAACCGATTCACGTCCTCGGCCGTGAACTGCCGGTACCCGGCGGCGGTGCGGGCAGGCTGTACCAGCCCTTCCGCCTCCAGGAACCGGATCTTCGAGATGGTGACGTCCGGGAACTCCTCGCGCAGCCTGCCGAGCACCGCACCGATGCTCAGCAGGTCGCCAGCCGGTCGACCGGCTGCCGTCACACCTGACCTCCGCTGGAGTCCGCTGACGTCGCTACGACGCGTTGGCGCCGGTGAGGAACACGAGTCGGAACTTGCCGATCTGCACCTCGTCGCCACCCGCGAGGACGGCCTGGTCCACCGGCTCCCGGTTGACGTAGGTGCCGTTCAGGCTGCCAACGTCGATCACCACGAACTCGCCGCCCTCACGCCGGAACTCGGCGTGCCTGCGGGAGACCGTGACGTCGTCGAGGAAGATGTCGCTGTCCGGGTGCCGTCCCGCGCTCGTGGTGTCGCGGTCGAGCAGGAAGCGGGAACCCGCGTTCGGCCCGCGCTTGACGACCAGGAGAGCGGAACCCGCCGGCAGAGCGTCGACACCCGCGACGGCAGGCTCCGGGGCTGGCGTCTCGGTTGCCTCGGCGTCGAGGAAGTCGGCCCGGAAGACGGAAGTCCGCTCCGGCGACTGCTCCGGCGGCACGCCGGGCCCGTCGTTGGTGCTCACCTGAGCTCTCCTCCTGCTGATGCTTGATGTCCTCACTCAACCTACCGTGCGCGATCAGGGCACGATCCGGTGACTCCCCTGGGCCTACTTGTCGGTGAGTTCCCGGTAGGCGGCGGCGTCCATCAGCGCGTCCAGCGCGGCGACGTCATCGGCGGCGATCTCGACGATCCAGCCATCGCCGTAGGGGTCGCTGTTGATCAGCTCCGGGGACTCGTCCAGGGCGGTGTTCACCGCCCTCACCTCGCCGGAGATGGGCGCGAAGATCTCCGAGACGCTCTTGGTGGACTCGACCTCGCCGAGCGGCGAGCCTGCGTCGACCTTCTCCCCCACCTTGGGCAGTTCGACGAACACGACATCGCCGAGCTGCTCCTGGGCGTAGTCGGTGATGCCGACACGCACGGTGCTGCCACCGGTGGTGGACAGCCACTCGTGCTCTTCCGTGTACTTGAGTTCTTCCGGCGTCACTGAACTTCCTCCGCGCAGCTTGGGTTTGGCCGAAGCTTAGATGGACCCGGCCCTCAGTGGTGAGCGCAGCGCCATGCGTGTCTGCACCAGGTAGAGCACTCCGGACCAGACGAACAACGCGCTGCCCCACACGACGAACGCGTAGGCCACCGGCCGGACGAACGCGGCGAAGTCGGAGCCGCCCTGCGCGATGAGCAGCAGCGGCATCGCGTACATCAGGTTGAACGTGGCGGCCTTGCCGATGTAGGTGACCTCCGGCGGGCCGAACCCGTTGCGGCGCAGCACCCAGATGCACAGCCCGACCACGAGGTCGCGGCCGACCAGGACCAGCGCGAACCACAGCGGGATGATGTCGCGCAGCACGAACGCGACGACCGTGGCCAGCGTGTACAGCCGGTCGGCGGCGGGGTCGAGGATCGCGCCCAGCTTGCTGGCCTGGTTGAGCCAGCGGGCGAGCTTGCCGTCGGCCCAGTCGGAGGCCCCGCTGTAGACCAGGATGGCCAGTGCCCAGCCGTCGGCCTCCGGGCCGAGGAGCAGCCACAGGAACACGGGAACCAGCGCGAGGCGGATCACGCTGAGCAGGTTCGGAATGGTGAGCCACCGGTCCGGGAGCTCTTCGGGCACAGCTGCCATACCCCGCAGCGTATTCGCCGGTCAGCGAGCGATGCGGGTCAGGCTCCGGCCACGGCGGCGCGGATCCGCGTCGTGGCGACCACGTAGCGGAACGACTTCGGCAGCCGGACGACACCGTCCGCGCGGACGGCTCCTGCGACCGAGGCCATGAACGCGGCACGCACCGGCACCTCCCCCACCATGCGGAGCGCCCGCAGGATCGGCTCGCTGCCGAGCATGGCGGTCCACGCTGCGCCCGCACTCGGATAGGTGGCCAGGCAGCTGACGTCGCCGCTGTGCAGGACGGTCAGCCCGGCAGCCGACAGCGCGCCGTCGAGGCCGTCGTCGGCACCTGCCGATGGCGCGAGGAGGTCGAGCCGGCGCAGGTGGCCCGCGAAGTTCTCCGCCCAGCAGCCGGACGGTCGGACCCAGCCTCCGACCGCGACCCGGCCACCGGGGCGGACCACCCGCACCAGCTCGTTCAGCACCGCCGCACGGTCCGTCCCGTTGTGCACCGACGCCCCCGTCGTCACAACGTCGAACGTGCCGCTGTCGAACGGCAGTGCCTCCCCAGGATCGACGAGCCCACCGACCCGCAGGTCGGCGTCCGGGAGCGCCCATCGAGCGATCTCCAGCCGCTCGACGGCGGTGTCCGTGCCCGCGACCAGCGCTCCCCGCTGCTCGGCGGCACACAGGAACAGCCCGACACCGCAACCGACGTCCAGCAACCGTTGCCCGTCCAGTGGACCCAACGCACCCAGGACGGCGCGGTGCAGCGGCCGGAGCTCCTGCTCCGGCAGCGGCGGCCAGTCCTGCTCACTGTCCTGCAACGGATACCCGTACATCGTTCCGGCGATCATGTCGCGCTCCCTGCCCGTCACGACCAATGCTCGCGGTCACGGCCGCCCGGCACATCGGGCATAGCCTCAGATCGGCCGCCCGGATGTCTTAGATGGCGCGCTCCACCTCACACCGCACGTGGATACTGATCGCGTGTCACGACGGGTGTCGGTGCCGGAGCTGATCGGCAGGCGGAGTGAGCTGGCCGTGCTCGGCGCCGCCCTCACGGACGCCGTCGCGGGCACCGGCAGGCTCGTGCTGGTCGAGGGCGACGCGGGGGTCGGCAAGACCCGCGTGGTCCAGGAGTTCGCCGACCGGGCCGCCCGCGACGGCGCGACCGTGCTGTCCGGCGGCTGCCTGCAGCTCGAGGCCGACATCCCCTACGCACCGTTCGAGGAGGCGCTGGGCGGGCTGCCGGACCGGCAGGGGCTGTTCCGCGGCGGCACCGACCGGGCCACCGAGTTCCGCCGGGTCGCGGACATGATCGCGGCCGCTGGCAGGCCCGTCGTGCTGGTGCTGGAGGACCTGCACTGGGCGGACGCGTCGACACGGGACCTGTTCGTGTTCCTGCAGCGAGCACTGCGGCACGCGCCGGTGCTGCAGATCGGCACGCACCGCACCGGCGAGGTCGGCGGCGACCACCCGGTGGCGGGCATGGTCGCCGAGCTGGGCAGGCTGCCGCACACCGAGCGGTTGCGGATGCCGCCGCTCGACCCGGCGGAGACGACCGCGCTGGCCCGCGGTCTGCTCGGCGTTGAGCCCGGCGGCGAGATGGTGAAGGTGCTGCTGATCCGCGCCGAGGGCAACCCGTTCTTCACCGAGGAGCTGATCGCGGCGTGGCCCGCGCGCGGCGAGGTGCCGCAGACCGTGCGCGAGGTGGTGATCACCCGGCTGGCCCGGCTGACCGAGGGCGCGCGGCAGCTGTCCCGGCTCGCGTCGGTGATCGGCCGCTCGGTGTCCCACGACCTGCTCGCGGAGCTGGCCGCGCTGTCGGGGGTGGACATCGGCGGCTCGGTGCGGGACCTGATCCACCACGGGCAGCTGGTGACCGCTGGCGACGACGGCTACGCGTTCCGGCACGCGCTGATCCGCGAGGCGATCTACGCCGACCTGCTGCCAGGTGAGCGCCGGGCCGCGCACGCGCGGGTGGCCAGGCTGCTCGCCGCCCGGCCGACCCCGGTCGCGGAACTGGCGCACCACTGGGACGCGGCCGGTGAGGCGGACGAGGCGCTGGCTGCGTCCGTGCGTGCCGGTGAGTCGGCGGCCGCGGCGTTCGCGTCCGCTGAGGCGCACGCGCACTACGAACGCGCGCTGCGGCGCTGGCCGGGGGCGTCGGACCCGGAGGCGCTGACCGGGCTGGACCTGGCGACCCTGCTGGACCGGGCCGCGGCGGCCGCCAGCATCGCGTCCCGCAACGCACGCGCCGTCGAGCTGACGCGGGAGCGGCTGGCCCTGCTCGACCCCGTGCGGGAGCCGGAGCGGGCCGCGGTCGCGTACGCGGAGCTGGCGCACCGGGCGTGGGCGTCGGCGGACTGGCCGCTCGCCAGGTCGGCCAACCGGCGCGCCCTGGAACTGATCCCGGCCGACTCGCCGGAACGGGTCGCGATCATGGCGCACCGGGTGGGGCTCGCGATGCTGCAGTCCCGGCACCGCGAGGCGCTGCGGTTCGCACGTGAGCTGATCCCGGTGGCGCAGGCCGCCGGCGACACCAGGTCGTACGCGCGCGGCCTGATGGTGCTGGGGATCAGCTCGATCGGCACCGGGCAGATCGAGGACGGGCTCGGGTACCTGCGCAACCACCTCGCGCTCGCGAACGAGACGCGGGACCCGAGGATGATCGGCGTCAGCTACGCCAACCACACCGAGGCGCTGGTGTGGGTGGACCGGCCGGAGGAGGCGCTCGCCCTGTCCCGCGAGGGCATCGCGCGGGCGAGCGAGTTCGGTTTCGACTTCTACCTGCTGCTGATCGTCGGCAACCAGGTCCGTGCGCTCGCCGAGCTGTCCCGCTGGGACGAGGCGCTCGACACCACCGACGACCCGACCGACCAGGGCGCCGACGCGTTCACGCGCCTGCCGGTGGACCAGACACGCGCGGACGTGTACCTCAAACGCGGTGACGTCGCGGCCGCGGCGGCACTGCTGGCCCCGGCGGCGGCCACCCTGGCCGGCCAGGACGACGTGCAGTTCGGTACCGAGCTGTCGGCACTGCAGGCGTTGATGGCGCTCCAGGAGGGCCGCTGGGCGGACGCGCGGGCGGCGGTCCGCGAAGGGCTGCGGGTGGCCCTCTCGGCGGACAACCAGCACCGCGCGGCCCGGCTGACCGCGATCGGCGTGCGGGTGGAGGCGGACGCGGCCCACGACGACGGGCTCACGCGAGCGGACGAGATCCTCGCCGCTGGCGAGGCCCACCTCGCGGCGCTGACCGAGGACGGCGCCGTGCCGCTGCCGAGGACGCTGCGCTCGCTGGCACTGGCACGTGCGGAACGAACCCGGCTCGCGTCGCCGGACCCGGCGGCGTGGTCGACGGTCGCCGGGATCGCCGCCCACGACCGGCACCTGCTGGGCTACGCGCGGTTCCGGGAGGCGGAGGCCCTGCTGCTCGGCCGGGGTCTGCGGCCGAGGGCGGTGACCGCGCTGACGGAGGCGGCCGGGATCGCGGCGTCGCTGGGCGCGATCCCGCTGGCGAAGGACGTGCGAGCGCTGGCCGAACGAGCCCGCCTGACGCTGCCGACGGTCGCCGCCACCCCGGCGGCGGAGGACCCGCACGGGCTCACCGCACGGGAGGTGGAGGTGCTGGCACTCGTCGGCCTGGGCCGCACCAACGCCGAGATCGCGGCGGCACTGTTCATCAGCACGAAGACGGCGAGCGTCCACGTGTCGAACATCCTGCGCAAACTCGGCCTGAAGAGCCGCATCCAGGCCGCGGCGGTCGCCCAACGCCGCGACCTGACCTGACGCCTGACGCCCGCAACGGAGCGAGTTGTCCACAGCAGGGTGAGTTGTCCACAGCCACCCCGCGAACCCCCACCCATGTCACCCCCAGCCGGTAAACTGGCATGGCGGGACGCCCCCGGGATCGGGTGGGGGTTGCGTCGCGCGCGAGGCTTCTGCGAACCGTTCGGATGGTCAGGAGGCCGGGTCCGGTACCGGGACTCCCCGTGGTGCGAGTTCATCCACGACGCCCGCCTTGTCGCTGCGGGGCCGGCCGAACCACGACGCGACCGCGGCGACGAGGCTCGCGACGATCGCGAACCAGAACGCGATGTGCAGGCCGTCCGCGAACGGTTCCGTCACCAGGCTCGGGAAGAAGCTGTGCCCGGTCAGGAACCCCGCCTGGTCCGGCGGCAGCCCGCCCAGCGAACCGCCAAGCAGGTGCTCGATCGGGTTGTAGCCGAGGAACGCGGCGAACAGAACGGCGACCGCGGGCAGTTGCGCCAACTCGTTCGCGGCGTCGGCGGGCACACCGTGCGCGGTGAGGCCCGTGCTCATGGCGGCAGGCAGCGTCGTCGACAGCCCGGCGATGATCAGGCTGAAGAAGATGCCGATCGACAGCACCATCGCCGAGTTCTGGAAGGTGGCCGTCATGCCGGCGCCCGCGCCGCGCGCGTTGCCGGGCAGGCTCGACATGACCTCCGCGCGGTTCGGCGAGGTGAACATGCCCATGCCGATCCCGTTGGCCACCAGCAGCGCGGCGAACAGCGGGTACGGGAAGTTCACCGGCAGCTCGGTGAGCAGGAAGAACGTGAGTGCCGTCAGCACCATGCCGCCGGTGGTGAAGAACGCGGCCCCGCGCCGGTCGGACAGCACACCGGACAGCGGCGCGGCGATCAGGAAGCCGACGGTCATGGGCAGCATGTAGATGCCCGCCCACAGCGGCGTCTCCTCGTAGGAGTAGCCGTGCTGCGGCAGCCAGATGCCCTGCAGCCAGATGATCAGGATGAACTGCAGACCACCACGGCCGAGCGAGGCCATCAGGTTCGCGAGGTTGCCGAGGCTGTACACCCGGATCTTGAACAGTGACAGGTCGAACAACGGGTTCTCGGTACGCAGCTCTATCCAGGCGAACAGGCCGAGCACCGCCAGCCCGCCGATCAGCGAACCCAGGACCCACGGGTTCGTCCAGCCCATCGGATGACCGCCGTACGGCTGGAGTCCGTAGGTGATCGCGACCATCACCGCGATCAGCCCCACCGCGAAGGTGATATTGCCGCCCCAGTCGAGGTTTGCCTTCTGCCGCGGCGAGGTGTCGTGCAGTTTCAGGTACGCCCAGATCGTGCCGATCACGCCGAACGGGACGGACACGAGGAACACCAGGTGCCAGTTGATCGGGGCCAGCACGCCGCCGACGACGAGACCGAGGAACGAGCCCGCGACCGCGGCCACGCCGTTGATGCCGAGCGCGAGACCGCGCTGGTTGGCGGGGAACGCGTCGGTGAGGATCGCGCTCGAGTTGGCCATGAGGAACGCGCCGCCGATGCCCTGGACTACGCGCCAGCCGATGAGCCAGAGCGCGGCCGCGTCCCCGGACATCCAGGTGACCGCGAGCAGGATCGACGAGATCGTGAAGATCAGGAAGCCGAGGTTGTACATGCGGGCACGCCCGTACATGTCGCCAAGGCGCCCGAAGCTGACCACCAGCACGGCGGTGACGACCAGGAAGCCCATGATCATCCACAGCAGGTAGCTGGTGTTGGCCGGATCGAGCGGGTTGATCCCGATTCCCTTGAACACGTCCGGCAACGCGATCAGCACGATCGACGAGTTGATCGTCGCGATCAGCATGCCCAGCGTGGTGTTGGACAGCGCGATCCACTTGTAGTGCGGGCCGAGTTCGGCGAGCGACCGCACACGCGACACGGTGAAGACCTCCTCCGTCAGGTTCGTTCGCAAGACTAACCCCGATTGTTCGCCTTGCTAAAGACCTGGTGGCGGAGATCATGCCCACCCAACCAAGATTCCAGAAAAAGCCCACACCAATACGCCCACCATGTCGCAAAAGCCGCTTTCCCCCACGAACCGACCCCCAAAACCCGCGAGTCCACGGTTCGGAACCCGCGAGTCTTCGGTTCAGGACCCGCGAGTCGTCCGTTCAGGACCCCCGAGTTGGCGGTTCAGGACCCGAGTTGGCGGTTCAGGACCCCCCGTTGGCGGTTCGCGTCACCCCCTGGCTGGTTCCGAACCGCGAACTCGCGGGTTCCGAACCGAAGACTC
>NZ_JBARWZ010000210.1:0-27902 GCF_049647105.1 Actinophytocola sp. | reverse complement strand
GAGAACACGATGGTAGCCCCGGAAAACCCGATTCCCTCGTTCACGCTCGCGGCGGACGTGGTCCTGTTCGCCCACGACCAGCACGGCGCCCTGCACGTGCTGCTGATCGAACGCGTCTGGGACCCGTTCGCCGGGTGCTGGGCGTTGCCGGGTGGCCACGTCGACCCGGGCGAGACGTTCGAGCAGGCGGCGCGCCGGGAGCTGACCGAGGAGACCGGCCTGACGGCCCCGGCCCGGATGGTGCTGGTCGGTGTGTACGACGCGGTGGGACGGGATCCGCGTGGCCGGGTGATCTCGGTGGCCTACGCGGGGTACGCGCCGCGGCTGCTCACGCCGACCGCCGCCGATGACGCGGTCGCCGCGCAGTGGGTGCCGGTCGACGACCTGTCGACGGCCGCGCTGGCGTTCGACCACAACCTCATCGTGTGGGACGCGGTCAAGGCGGTGGCCTGATGCCCAAGGAATACGCCTGCATCGTGAAGCGGGGTTTCTGGCTCAGCACCGGGTTCGTGTCGTGGTGTGGCAGGACGTACCAGACCTCGCGGGCCGCTGACTGGTTCACCTCGACGTGCCCGGCCTGTGTGACCGCCAAGCGGGAAGGCCGGAACCTGTGAGCGCGACGGATGTTTTGGCCCAGTACGGGACGTGGGCGTTGACGAAGTTCGTGGCCGCGCTGCTGGTGTTCGTGTTGCTGGTTTTGGTGCGGATGCCGGTGCGGTTGTTGGTGGTGGTGCTGGAGTCCGCGATGGCGCGTGTGGACCGTGCGGTCACCAGCGCGGTGTCACACACCGAGACGCAGACGGCTTCTGGGGTCGGGGAGGGAAACCGATGAGCAACAACAGCAACAACAGCAGGGTGAGCGCCAGCGGGCGGAGCTTCCCGGCGTGGTGGACCGACCTGTCGGTGCCGGTCCCGACGCCGGGCCGGGCAACGCGGGTGGCGTCCTGGATCGGCTGGCACCTGCCGGAACTGGCTGGGGTGACCGCGCCTGCGGTCGTGGCGGTGGCGGTGTCGCCGTGGGCGTTGCTGGTGTCGGGTGTGGTCGGTGCCGGGTGGAGGGTCCACACGGTCCGGTCCGCCCGGGAACTGGCCGCGCTCAACGCCGGTCACGGCGCCGCAGCGGTGACGGCGGAGTCGTCCGATGTGGACACCACGCGGGACGGCCCCGCTCCGGACACCGGTGTGGTGGACGCCGATGTGGTGGCGGGCAGCGGTGACGGTGGCTCGGTGGATGGCTCGGTGGATGGTGGCGTGGTGCGCCGGAGTGGGGGTGTGGCGTGAGCTGGCAGGAGCAGCAGCGGCTGAACGCGGCGGCGAAGGCGGAGCAGCGTCGCCAGGACGCCATGGCGGCGGTGGAGATTGAGCGGTCCCGGGCACGTGCTCGCGCGGAGATGGAGGCCGACCGTGAGGCGCGGGCGGTGGCGCGGGCGCGGCAGGAGCGTAAGGACCGGGACGTGCGGCGCGACCGTGTGGCGGCGCGGTGGAAGGCCCGGTGGTCGGGTCTGCGGGTGTGGGCGGCCGGGCATGTGGTGGATCTGTTGATCTACCCGCTGGCGGTGGTGTCGGCGGTGATGGCGGTCCCGGCGATGGCCGAGTTCGGGCACCACGTCTACGCCGGGCCTGCCGGGTATGCGTTGCCGGTGATCACCGAGCTGGGGATGTGGGCGTTCGCGTTCGCCGTGCACGTGGTGCGGGACCGCAGTGCGCGGGATGGGCAGGACCGGCCGGTGTGGGCGTTGCAGACCGGGGTGTGGTCCTTCGCGGCGGTGGCGGCCGGGCTGAACTTCGTGCACGGCCTCACCGCCGCCCCGACAGGGCCGGTCGGTGAACTGATCGAAGACGCTGCGCAGGTGCCGCGGTTCACGGCCGGGCTGGTGATGGCCATCGCGAGCGTCGCCGGGGTGATGGCCCACCAGCTCGTGACCGCCGCACCACGCCGCGGCCGCGCGGACCGCGACACCGACCGGATCGCGCGGCAAGCCGCGGCGAAAGTCGCCCGTATCCGTAAGGCAGCGGTGGCCTCCGCTGTCGCGGAACTGGATGACACCGGTACGGCGCGGTTGGTGTTCCGGCCCGGCACCTACCGCCTCACCCGCCGCACCATCACGCCATGGCGCCGGGGTCGGCGGCTGACCACGATCACCCTGCCCGGCATCCCAGCCACGACCGCGACCCACAACCAGGGGAACGAGTGGGACGACCTGGACCGTGAACTCGCCGAGCTGATCGCCACCACCGACCCCTACCCGGGCGCCCGACCCGGCCACACCGCCTCTGCGGCCGGTGGCGGAGTCGGCACCCTCAACCCCGATCACCACAGTGCGGACGATGCTGATGGTTCGCGGGCTGGCCAGCGGGAATCGACCTCGATCGATCGAGGCGTACGCAAGCCGGGCAAGACCCGCAAGCCGGTCCGCAAGCCGGTTCGCAGGGCTCCCCGATCGATCGAGGACCTGAGCGCGGAACTGGCCGCGTTGATCGAGGCCGATCCCAGCGCGGTGAACCTCTCCTCGGCGGAGTCGATCCGGCGTGCGCTGCGCTGCTCCCCGGGCCGTGCCCGCCAGCTCCGCGACGCCCACCACACCGACTGACCGGGGAATCGACATGAACAACCAGCACGACAACCACGTCAACGATCGAGACAAGACCGGACAGGCACAGGAGGTGTCGAACGTGCGGTACCTGCCCCACCACCACCCCGAACCCGGCACCGAACCAGGCACCGAGATCGAGGTCGTCGACCGCACCACGATCGAGCACACCGGACCGGTGTTCGAGGGCGAGATTGTGTCGGCGGCGGAGTACAACGCGCGGCAGAAGCAGGCAGCGTTGGAGCGGTGGAAGGGCTACCAGCGTGACGTGGTGACCGTCTACAAGGGCGCGCGTACCGCGGTGACGCACCAGCGGACCAGGACCGTGGCCCGGCACTTGTTGGCCTACCCGGTGGCGGGCGCCGGGATCGTGTGGCGGCGGTGGCGTGACGCGCACGGGGTCGGCCGCTACGAGCGGCAGATGCGTGCCGCCGAAGCCGCAGGGGATCAGGAAGCGGTGCGGTACTGGCAGGAAGCCGACGTGGCGGAGAAGGACCGCCGCCACCGCAGGGTCATGGACTGGATGACGTTCCTCAACCCGTGGTTGTGGATCAAGTACGGCACCCTGGCCATTCTCGGGTTTTCCCTGTTCCTGCTGGTCATCGGCATCATCACCGCCATCAACACGGGCGAGTTCAGTGACGTGATCGGCCCGATCGGCGCGGTGCTGGACGCGATCGCGTTCACGGTGTGGTTCGTCACCGCCTACGGCGTGCTCATGCTGACCGGCGCCACCACGGCGACCTTGTTCTACCTGTACAGCCAGGGCCGCAAGCACGCGGAAGTGCCGGCATGGCTCGCGCCTGTTGCCGCAGGTGGCGAGGGGGACGTGATGGACGAGTTGCCGGACGAGAACACCATCGTCAACGCGTTGCGCAACCTGAACATCCCGGGTTTCACCAGGGCGTTGAAGGAAGGGTGGCGGGTCAAGTTCCAGGAGGTTCCGCACGTTGACGGCAAGGGTTGGCGCGCTCAGCTTGACCTGCCCCCGGCCTGCCCGGTCGAGGAGATCGTGAAGCGCAAAAACATGCTGGCCCACAACCTGGTCCGGTTCCCGATCGAGGTGTGGCCTACCGAACCCCGCCCGTCGGTGCTGGACCTGTGGGTCGCCAAGCCGGGTGCGTTGTCCGGGCCGGTCGATCCGTGGCCGCTGCTGGCGGACCTGGACAACGTGACCTGCGATTACTTCAAGGGTGTGCCGGTTGGGGTCACGGTCAAGGGCGATGTGGTCCGGGGCCGGTTGTTCGAGGCGAACTATGTGCTGGGCGGCATGATGGGTTCGGGCAAGTCCACGATGGTCATCACGCTGCTGTTGGGTGCGATGCTGGATCCGCTGGTGGACATCGATGTCGTGGTCATGGCAGAGAACGCCGACTACGAGCCGATGGCGCGGCGTCTGCGGTCGCTGACCACCGGGGTTGGTGAGGAGACCGTGGAGACCTGCCTTGCCATGCTGGCCGGTCTCTACGAGGAGATTTCGGTACGCGGCCAAGCCCTCAAGGAGCACGACGCACGTGCCGTGACCAGGGAACTCGCCGAGAAGGACGACCGGCTACGCCCCCGGATCATGGTGATCGACGAGTGCCAGAACCTGTTCATCGGCAAGCACGGTGCCGCCGCGATCGAGGTCGCCGCGAAACTCATGTCCAGCGCCCGCAAGTACGCGATCACCCTGATGTTCCTGACCCCCGAACCCAGCAAGGATGCGTTGCCACGCAAGCTCATCAGCATCGCCAGCAACAAGGCGTGCTACGCGATCGGTGACCACCAGGGCAACGACGCGGTGCTCGGTTCTGGCAGCTACAAGCAGGGCATTTCCGCTGTGGGCCTCACCCCGAAGACCGACGACGGCCCCGGTGACGTGGGTACCTGCATGCAGCGCGGGTTCACCGGCAAACCCGGCCTGCTCCGCACCTTCTACGTGGGCCAGGCCGACGCGCACCGGGTCACCGAACGCGCCCTGCAGCTCCGTGACCAGCGTGGCATCACCGCCACGGCGGTTGCTGAGCCGGTGGCGCGGGACCCGCTGGCCGACATCGCCGCCGTCCTGGGCGACCAGGAACGGATGCGCACGCAGGACGTGTTGCAGCGCCTCACCCACCTGGCCCGCGCCAAGTACTCCGGCTGGACGTTCACCGACCTGCACAAGGCGCTGCCCGAGTCCGCCAAGCCGTACAAGTCCCGCGTGAACGGCAAGGCGGGTGTCCAGGTCGTCAGCCGCGCCCGCGTCCGCGAAGCGATCGCAGAGCGTGACGAAAACAGTGAGTACGACACCGCCGAAACCGAGGGAAGCGACTGAGGGAGCCATGAGGGAGTGAGGGAGTTCTCCCTCACCCCCTCCCTCACCCACATCCCTCACCGTGAACAGCGGAAACCCCTCGCGAGGGAGGCGAGGGACCCCGCCCGGCTGACCGGCGAAAACAGCAGAAACCCGGGAGTTTGAGGCACCCACCCGCCTCCCTCCCTCACCGAACCACGCCCACCCGTCACTACACACAGTGATTGCGTGGGGACGTGGCGCATGGAAGGACACCACCCCGCATGTGCCGATCAGGAGGCCGCCGCTGCCGCGGCGCGAGCACCAGCAAAGCCGCCGCCGCGAAACGCGCACGCAGCTACCGCGCCCGCCGACGCGGCGACACCACCGCCGCCCCGGCCACCGAACCGACCGGCCCCGCCGCCGCCACCGGCCAGGAGACCGCCGTGAACCCCGACCAGCCCTCAGGAGGGGACGTGACGCCCCACCAGCCCGACGAGACCCCGCGTACGCCGGACCCGGCAACCCAGGAACCCGGGCGGAAGCCGCGGCCCCAGCGGCGGACCGCACGGAACACGCGGACCGCGCGCACCCAGACACCGCGTGAGCGCACACGGGCACGGGGGGACGTGACGCGGTCCTCGGGCCGCCGCGAAGTCGAGTACTACACCGGCGACGAGTTCCCCAACGACGAGTTCCCCGGAGACGAGAACGACCGGGTGTGGATGGTCTCGACCTCACCGGTTCCGACGGCCGCACCCACCGAGTGGGGACGTGACGACAACCCCGACACCAACCGGGACACCACCCACGACGGCGAGAACGCGACTGTCGCCAGTGAGGACAACCCCATGCCCGGCAACGACTCCGGCCCGGACGCCGTGGGGGACGTGACGCCACCCACCGAGCCCACCGAACACTCCACCGGGCCGACCGTGCGCGTCATCAACTACGCCGCGCCCGGAGCCACGGTCGGTCGTCAGGCCGATGTCGTCCACGGCGACTTCGTGGTCATGGGCAGCTCGACTTCCCAGGCAGGCAACGACATCCCCGACGCCGTTGCCGCCCGCATGGAGGCCATCCGCAACAAGGCACACCGCGCAACCTCCCGGCACACCACGACCGGTCCCGGCGGCTTCACCGTCCAGATGGGACCCAACAACGTCGCCGGACAAGGGGAGGTCGTGGCCTTCCAAGTCGGGAAGGTCACCGACCAGGACGACCAGGAGGGGAACCGATGACCAGCAACGACCCGGCCGACCTCCTGACATCCGCACGAGCTTGGCTCACAGCCAACGCACCGGATGTAGCCGCGGTGCAGGCATGGACAGCCCGTGTGCTCGCGGAAGTGGACGGTCCAGTGCCCGCACTCGGCTCCCTCGGATGGTGCGCGCTGCCGGACAGCGATCCCCGCAAGCTGGCCGCCGCAGTGGCCCCAGCGCTGACGCGCCTGCACGAGAACACCCCGGCCGCAGTAGCGCTGCGGCTCCGCCGCGAACTGCGCGACGTCGACCGCGCCGTACTCCACCGCGTTGGTGCTGCCTCGCACGCGGTGGCCGGTGCACAGGACTGGCGCGCTGCCGCCTGGCGGCCGACATGGGACACGTTGGAACGCCGTCGCTGGACCCGGCCGTGTCCCGCCTGCCGTACGCCCCTGTCCTGGCGGGCCGACCGATGTGGGTGCGGGTGGCGTGAGCCAACACCGGACGAGATCCGCGCCAGAGCTACCGCGTCATGGAGCCACCCGCCCGCTACCACTGTCAGGAGGGCCGCAGCATGAGCGCCGTTGACGCCACGCTCGCCGCGATCGACAACGCGGTCGGCGACCAGACGCACGACGGCACGTGCCAGAAGTGCGGCAAGCAGCTCGGACAGGCCGCGCCGTCGGCGGACTTCTGCTCGGAGGCATGCGGCACCGCCTGGCGCAACGCCCAAGCCGACGACGACCCGGCCGACCGCGGCCACACGCCGGACCAGGAGTTGCCCGAACGTGCGCCAGAACGCCCGCTGTCCTGGCTCGCTCCCACGCCGCGCGAACTGCGCGCCGGACACGAGATCTTGGATGAGGTAACGGCGTTCCTGAACAGGTTCGTGGTCTTCCCCAACGAGCACTGCGCGCATGCGGTCGCGCTGTGGTTCGCCCACACCCACATCGCGGACCGGTTCTACATCACGCCGCGGCTGATCCTGGACTCTGCCGAACCAGGGTCGGGCAAGACGCGCGTACTCGAGGTGGCATCCCTGCTGGTGCGCTCACCAGAATCCACCATCTCGACCACCCCGGCCGCGCTGTTCCGGCTCGTGTCAGCCAGCCGCATCACCATCCTGTTCGACGAAGTGGACGCGGTATTCAACGCCAAGGGAGGCAACGAAGACCTGCGCGGCCTGCTCAACGCCGGATACAAGCAAGGCGCGACCGTCACCCGCTGCGCCGGGGACGCCAAGTCCATGAAGATCGAGCGCTTTCCGGTGTTCGCGCCGGTCGCGCTCGGCGGCATCGCCGGGAACATGCCTGCCACGATCACCACCCGCGCGGTCACCATCCACATGCGACGCCGCCGTTCCAATCAGACAGTGGAGCAGTTCCGGCAGCGCACCGCCGAACGCGACGCCCGTCCGATCCGGGAAGCCCTGGCGGCCTGGATGGCGTCCGTGGCCGACGAGGCAGCGGAAGCCGTCCCAAGCCTGCCCAACGGCGTGGTGGATCGCTCAGCGGAGATCTGGGAACCTCTCGTGGCCATCGCCGACGCCGCAGGCGGCGACTGGCCGGAGCGGGCACGGCAGGCATGCGCGCACTTCGTGCTGAAGTCCAGCCAACCCATGACGACCGGAATTCGGCTGCTTGCCGACATCCGCGCCATCTTCGAGCGCCACGCCACTGACCGACTCGCCACCAAGGAGTTGCTTGCCGAGCTGACCGAACTGGAGGACGCCCCGTGGGGCGACCTGGACGGCAGAGGCAAGCAGCTCGACGGGCGACGACTCGCCACCGAGTTGGCGCGCCACGGGATCGCGCCTGTGGCTTTCAAGGACGACAGCAATACCACCGTCAAGGGCTACGTCACGTATCCCACCAACGAGACCAAGTCCCAGAAGGCCCAGGTCGGCCTAGCCGACGCGTGGGACCGCAACCTGTCCGCCGCTACGCCAGGCACTGACACAGAGGGGGACGCGCCAGCATGAAGCGCGAATTGCTGAAGGTCGCGGAATTCTGCACAGAGTGGAAGATTGCGCGTTCCACGTTCTACGAGTGGATCGCGAAGGGCGAAGCGCCACGCACGATCAAGATGCCGAATGGTCAGCTCCGAATTGACCGGCGGGACATCGAGAAGTGGGAGCAGTTGCGCGAGATTGACCAGGTGGCCTGATGCAAACCTCCTACAAAGTCAAGTTCTGGAAAACGCGCGTCTACGAAGGCGCGCGGAAGACGACATACTACGTGCGCTGGACTGTCGACGGGGAGGGATTCCAGGAGGGGTTTGCTACGTCACGCCTGGCGGAGAGCTTCCGTTCGAAGCTTCTTTCTGCGGCACGGGACGGCATTGCATTCGACGTTGAATCCGGCCGTGCTGTCACGATGCTTCAGACAAAGAAGTCGACGACGCCATGGTTTGATTTCGCATGCGCGTACATGGACATGAAGTGGCCGACGTCGTCACCAGGGCACCGGAAGACAACTGTTGATGTCCTGGTGCCCATCACGGTTGCGATGCTCCGTAAACCACCCACCGACAAGAGCGAAGCAGAGAAGTTGCGGAAGGCGTTGCGCCAGGCATTCAACGTCAACACTCGCCCACCGGCAGGCGAGACGCGATGGATTGCGCGGAACAGCCGGGCCGTGAACGAGCTGGTGAAACCAGACGCGTTGCGGGCGTTGCTCGCCAGCATTGACAAGAAGCTGGACGGGAAGCGCGCCGCACAGGACACGATCCGCCTACGTCGGATCACACTCGGCAACGCACTCGATTTCGCCGTTGAACAGAAGCTGCTCGGCGAAAACCCGCTCAAGGAAATCAAGGTCGCCAAGGTGAAGACCGTCGTGCACGAGGTGGACCGGCGTTGTGTCGCGAACCCGACCCAGGCGCGAACCCTGCTGGAGGCGGTCAAGGAGAACAACGGTCGGCTGCTCGCGTTCTTCGGGCTGATGTACCACGCCGCACTTCGGCCGGAGGAAGCCGCGAACCTGGGGAAGGCGAACTTGGCGCTGCCGGACCAGGGTTGGGGCGAGATGTTCCTGGAGTCCGCCGCGCCGGAGATCGGCGCGGAGTGGACCGACAGCCAGGAACGGAGCGAGGCACGCGGTCTCAAGCACCGGGAGCCTGGCACCGGTCGAACCGTGCCGTGCTCTCCGGAGCTGACCGCGATCCTGCATTGGCACCTGGACACGTTCGGCACCGCGCCGGACGGTCGCCTGTTCTGGGGCGCACGCGGCGGTGGCAGGTTGCCCAGCTCCGTCTACGGCCGTGTGTGGGCCAAGGCACGCGAGGCAACGTTCACACCAGCCGTCGCCGCATCTCCGCTGGCGAAGCGCCCGTACGACCTCCGTCATGCCGCCGTGTCGACGTGGCTCAACGCGGGTGTGGAGGCAACCAGGGTCGCGGAGTGGGCAGGGCACAGCGTGGCCGTCCTGCTTCGGGTCTACGCCAAGTGCCTGGACGGTGGTGAGCAGGCCGCGCGAGCCAAGGTTCAGCAGGTCATGACCGGCTGAGAACTTTGCCGCGTATTTGCCGCGAACGCTCGTAGACGACCGGCCACGGCCGGACACAACTGGACAGAAAACGAACGGCCCGCTGACCTGTTTTCGCTGGTCAGCGGGCCGTTGCGGCATGTGGTGGCGGGTGAAGGGTTCGAACCTTCGTAGGCAATGCCGACAGATTTACAGTCTGCTCCCTTTGACCGCTCGGGCAACCCGCCGGGAGTGTCCGGTCGTGACCGGACGGGCGAAACCTTACCCAATGGGTGCGCGGGTCCGACAACCGGTATCCCCTCCAGCGGTAGGCTCGCTCCCGGCACAGTACGGCGGCTCGAGAGGTGAGACTGGTGGCGGATCCGTCCTTCGACGTGGTGAGCAAGGTTGACCGGCAGGAGGTCGACAACGCGCTCAACCAGGCGAGCAAGGAACTGTCCACGCGCTTCGACTTTCGCGGGACCAATGCCTCGGTGAAGTGGGCAGGTGACGAGGCCGTCACGTTCGAGGCAGAGACCGAGGAGCGTTGCAAGGCCGCGATCGACGTGTTCAAGGACAAGCTGATCAAGCGGCAGATCTCGCTCAAGGCGTTCGACGTCGGCGACCCCGCGGTGTCCGGGAAGATCTACACGGTCACCGGCAAGCTCGTGCAGGGGATCGACTCCGAGCACGCGAAGAAGATCGCCAAGAAGATCCGGGACGAGGCGCCCAAGGGTGTGCAGGCCCAGATCCAGGGCGACCAGCTGCGCGTGTCCGGCAAGAAGAAGGACCACCTGCAGGAGGTCATCGCGCTGCTCAAGGGGTCGGACTTCGGCATCGCGTTGCAGTTCACCAACTACCGCTGACCGGTCACGGCTGGTGAAATCCCTGGTGAGGGTGCCCGCTAGTGTGGGGTCAATGAAAGGCATCGTCCTCGCGGGTGGCAGTGGGACCCGGCTGCACCCCATCACACAGGCCGTCTCCAAGCAGTTGCTGCCCGTCTACGACAAGCCGATGATCTACTACCCGCTGTCGGTGCTGATGCTGGCCGGTATCCGGGACGTGCTGGTCATCACGACGCCGCAGGACATGCCGACTTTCCAGCGGTTGCTGGGCAGCGGCAACCAGTGGGGCATCGAGATCAGCTACGCGGAGCAGCCGCAGCCGAACGGGCTCGCGGAGGCGTTCATCATCGGTGAGTCGTTCATCGGTGGCGACGACGCCGCGCTGGTGCTGGGCGACAACATCTTCTTCGGCACCGGGTTCTCCTCGGTCATGCAGCAGTACGTCACCAACATGGACGGGGCCGTGCTGTTCGGCTACCCCGTGAAGGATCCCGAGCGCTACGGCGTCGGCGAGGTCGACGACGCCGGCATGCTCACCTCGATCGAGGAGAAGCCGGCGAAGCCCAAGTCCAACCGGGCGATCACCGGCCTCTACTTCTACGACAACGACGTGGTCGAGATCGCCAAGGGCCTGCAACCGTCGGCGCGTGGCGAGCTCGAGATCACCGACGTCAACCTGACCTACCTGCGACAGGGCCGCGCGCGACTGCTGGACCTCGGCCGCGGCTTCGCCTGGCTGGACACCGGCACGCACGACTCGCTGCTCGAGGCCGGGCAGTTCGTGCAGGTCCTGGAGCACCGGACCGGCGTTCGTATCGCCTGCCTCGAGGAGATCGCGCTCGACAAGGGCTTCATCAGCGCCGACGACTGCTACGCGCTGGGCCGCAAGCTGGCGAAGTCCGGCTACGGCGACTACGTGATGGACGTGGCCCTCGCCGCGGGCGCCGCGGGCTGACCGCAGAGCAACGAGAACGGCCCGGTGCATGCCAGCACCGGGCCGTTCTCGTTCAGCGATCCAGGTCTCGACGGGCCATAGCCTCCAGGCGGCGGATCCGGTCCGGGATCGGGGGGTGGGTCGAGAACAGGCGGGCCATGTTCTCGCCGGGGCGGAACGGGTTCGCGATCATCAGGTGGGCCTGTGACACGACCTTCGGTTCCGGGGCGAGTGGGGCGCGGGCGGTGCCGTACTCCAGTTTTCGCAGCGCCGACGCCAGTGCCAGCGGGTCACCGGACAGCTCGGCGCCGGACTCGTCCGCCTGGTACTCGCGGGAGCGGCTTACCGCCATCTGGACGATGCCGGCCGCCACCGGGCCGAGGATGGCCAGCAGCAACATGGACAGCGGGTTCGGGCGGTCGTCGTCCGAGCCGCCGAACATGCCGGCGAACATCGCCAGGCTGGCCAGCACGCTGATGACCGACGCCAGTGCGCCCGCCACGCAGGAGATCAGGATGTCCCTGTTGTAGACGTGGGACAGTTCGTGGCCCAGGACGGCCCGCAGCTCACGTTCGTCGAGTAGTTCCAGGATGCCCGTGGTGCAGCAGACTGCCGCGTTGCGTGGGCTTCGGCCGGTCGCGAACGCGTTCGGCGCCGCCGTTGGGCTGACGTACAGCCTCGGCATCGGCTGGCGTGCGGACGTCGCCAGCTCGCGAACTATGCGGTACATCGCGGGCTGTTCGGCCTGCGAGACCGGCCTGGCGCGCATCGCACGCAGCGCCAGCTTGTCCGAGTTGAAGTACGCGTACCCGTTCATCAGCAGGGCGACCGCGAGACCGATGAACAACGCACTCTGCCCGAACAAGCGGCTGACCAGGATGATCAGCGCACTCATACCGCCAAGCAGCAACGCGGTCTTCAGCCCGTTGTAGTGCTTGTGCACTTCCGCCTCCGTGACCGTTCCTTACTCACGCGTAACGGACAACGGCGGGCACGAGTTCCCGATACGGGGCAAATCCGCTGGTCAGTTGCCTGTTTCGCCCCTGCGCCAGTACGTCGTCGGGCGCACCCTGTTCCGAGGGAAACCGCGGCCGTCCAGCAGGTGGGCACGCAGCGCGACCATCGACGACCGCTCCCCCGCCAGCCACGCGTCGACCTTGCCCTCCGGCAGCTGGGCCGAGGCCACCGCCCGGGCAAGGAGGTCGTCCGTGCCGTCGCGGTGCAGCCAGGTCACCGTCACGTCCTCGGCCGTCGGGAGCGGCTGTTCCTCCGCAGCGTCGTGGACCTCGACGAACACGTGCGCGGGCACCCCCGGCCGCAGCTCACCCAGGATCGCCGCGATCGCGGGCAGTGCGGACTCGTCGCCCGCCAGCAGGTGCCAGTCGGCCGTCTCGTCCGGGACGTACGCGGGTGACGGGCCGACGAAGATCAGCTGGTCGCCCGGCGCCGCCCTCTTCGCCCAGTCCGACGCGGGGCCCGCGTCCTCGTGCAGCACGAAGTCGAAGTCGATCTCGCATGCGGCGCGGTCGTAGCGGCGCACGGTGTAGGTCCTGGTCAGCGGGCGCACCTGGGACCACATGCCGCGCGCCGACTCGATCGTCAGCGGCTCCGGCAGTTCGACGTCGTCGGGGTAGAAGTAGAGCATCACGTTCTGGTCGGTGCCCGCCGCCGCGAAGTCGGCGAGGTCGGGGCCGCCGACCGTCACCCGCGTCATCCTCGGGGTCATCCGCTCGACGCGGAGCACCGGGACCCGCCACAACTTCGTCTGCTGCCGGCGCGAACGCCTGCTCACCGTGGTGTTCATCGAGACCATCTTCGCACCGCCGGTTTCGCCGGTTATCGTTCGTTCGAACGAACGAGAGGGGAACCGCATGCTGGCGGCTCAGGCGACCGCACTGGCACGGGGTGACATCACTTCAGTACAGCTGACACAGAACGCACTCGACCGCGCCGATGCCACCCAGCCCACGCTAAACGCGTTCCGCCGCCTGCGCCGGGACGTCGCGCTCGTCGAGGCCAAGGACGCCGACCGGCGGCTCGCGGCAGGCGAACGGCTGCCGCTGCTCGGGATGCCGATCGCCATCAAGGACGACATGGACCTCGCCGGGGAGCCGACCGCGTTCGGCTGCGCGGGTGACTATCCGGTCGCCGCCGAGGACGGTGTGCTGGTCCGGCACCTGCGGGCGGCCGGTGCCGTGATCGTCGGGAAGACGAACACCCCCGAGTTCGGGTTGTGGCCGATCACCGAGGGCGAGGCGTTCGGCGTCACCCGCAACCCCTGGCACCCGGACCACACGCCGGGCGGCTCCTCGGGCGGGTCGGCCGCCGCGGTCGCGGCGGGGATCGTCGCGGCGGCGGTCGGGTCGGACGGCGCGGGCTCGATCCGCATCCCGGCCGCGTGGACGCATCTCGTCGGCATCAAACCCGGCCGGGGCACGCTGCCGACCCCGGAGGCGTTCAACGGGATCACCGAGTGGGGGCCGCTCACGCGCACGACCGAGGACGCCGCGCTGCTGCTGGACGTGCTGGCCGGGGAGTCCCGTTTCCGCGCCGCCGCCGACCGCGAACCGAGGCCCCTGCGGATCGCGCTGTCACTGCGGCCGCCGTTCATGGGTGGCGTGCGGGTGCGGCTCGATCCCCGCGTACGGGGCGCGGTCGTCGAGGTCGCGCGGCACCTGAGCGCTCTGGGACACGAGATCGTGGTCGACGATCCGGACTATGGACTGATCGGG
Source organism: Actinophytocola sp. (assembly GCF_049647105.1). Lineage (GTDB taxonomy): Bacteria > Actinomycetota > Actinomycetes > Mycobacteriales > Pseudonocardiaceae > Actinophytocola. The sequence goes on along the minus strand of NZ_JBARWZ010000210.1, from coordinate 13,877 downwards.
TTGACGTTCTTGCCTCGGTCCCTGGCTGGCGTCGAGGAATGGTGTGCCGCCGCCCCAGACAGGTCGCTGCTCGATTTCCGTACGACTGACACAGGACGGATGGGCGCGCGGCTTGCCGGTCGCGCACTGCGGCTGTCCCGCGCGTCCCACGACTACTACCAGCGCAAGGTGGGCAGGCTGTTCGAGCGCGTGGACGTGGTCCTGGCACCCACCACCGCCACGCCGCCACTGCCGGTCGGCGCGATCGACGGGCTGTCCGGGTGGCGCACGGACCGGACGGTGATGGCGGCGTGCCCGTACGCGTGGCCGTGGAACGCGCTCGGCTGGCCGGGCGTGAACGTCCCGGCCGGACTCACCGACGATGGCCTGCCGGTCGGCGCTCAGTTGCTCGCGCCATCGGGTGGGGAGGAACTGCTGATCTCACTGACCGCGCAGCTGGAGTCGGTGCTGCGCTGGGACGAGCGCAGGCCGTGACCACCAGGGAACGGATCCTGCACGCGGTGCTGCGGGTGATCGGCACCGACGGCGTCGCGGGCGTGACGAACCGGCGGGTGGCGCGGGAGGCCGAGTTGTCGCTTGGCTCGCTCACGTACCACTTCGAGTCGCAGCGGGAGTTGTTGCGGGAGGCCATGTTGCTGTTCGTGGCCGAGGAGACCGCGCGGCTCGCGGCGCTGGCGGACGCACACCCTGGCGCGTCGCTGGCGTCGGCGGCGGCGCTCGTCGAGCAGGTCGCGGTGGACACCCGGTTCGGGCACGAGCAGATCGCGCCGCTGGAGCTGTACCTCCAGGCCGGGCGGGACCCGTCGCTGCGGGACTCGGCCGCGGCGTGCTTCGAGGCATACGACCGTATTGCGACCATGGTGCTGACGCGCCTTGGAGTGCCGTCACCGGACCGGCTCGCCGGACCGGTCGTCGCGCTGCTCACCGGCCTGCAGCTGCGCCGCCTCGCCACCGGCGAACCTGGCCCGACGAGCATCGCGGACGCGGTGACGATGCTGGTGCGCGAGCAGTAGGCCACCGGCCGCGACGACCAGGAACGCCTGCACGTCAAGGAGCAGCGGCGACTCGACGGCGCCCGCGAGGAGCATGCCCGCGACCGTCCCGAGCGTCATCAGCGCGAACGCCCCGGCGAGCAGCCTGCCGGTCGCGGCGGCGGGCACCGCGGACTGCAGCACGGCCGCGAGCCCCGAGTTGACGACCACCCCCGGCGCGCCGACGGCGATGAACATCCCGACGTAGACGCCGAGCGAGGTGGTCAGCGCGGGACCGTGCCAGATGCATGCCGACATCAGCCCGAACGCGATCGCACCCCACGCGAACAACGCGGTCGGCGCTACCCGGCGAGCGACCGTCGCGACGGTGACCCCGGCGGCGAACCCGCCGATCGCCTGCACACCTCGCAGCAGCCCGACCCCGCCGGAACCCGCGCCGAGGGTTTCCAATACGAATGGCACAAAGCGCACGAGGAAGATTCCCTGTGCCACACAGATGAGCGTGAGCGCGACCCCGAACGGCACGAGGCGGCGGTCGATGCGCAGGGGCGGCAGTTTCGCGGACTTCGCAGGTCGGGTGACTGGGAACCGCCCGCACATGGCGACCGCACCGACGACCAGAATCCCGGCGTACACGCCGTAGACCAGCGCGATCCCGCCGACCGCGAGCAGTGCGCCGCCGAGCCACGCGCCTGCGAGCCGGGCGATGTTGGCGCCCGAGGCGAGCAGCCCGTTGGCCGCGGCGCGACGGTCGACGGGCACAAGGTCGGCGACGAGCGCGTTTCGGGCGGGCTCGAAGAACGCCGCAAGGCTGCTCTGTAGTGCCATGACGACCCAGCACATGGCGTCGTCGGCCAGCAGCGGCGCCGCGACGAGCGCCTGGCCGAGGCAGATCACGAGCAGCAGCCGCGGCCGGTGCACACGGTCGGCGACCAGCCCGGTGACCGGGCTGAGCAGGACCATCGGCAGCAGCCCGACGACCATCATCACGGCGGTCGACGCGACCGATCCGGTGGCCTGGAAGACGACGACCGGCAGCGCGATCTGGAGCATCCACTCGCCGGTCTCGGAGCAGACAGAAGCCAGCCAGAGCCGTCTCATCTGGTCAGCCACAGGAACGCGCGGAACGCCGCGTGAACAGTGCGGGCCTCGGGCGGGGCATCCTCGCGGATGGTCGTGACGTACGGCCGGAGCAACGCGTCGACCTTCTCGGCCAGCCCGGTCAGCTCCTCCGGCGTCACCTTGAGCGCGTAGCTGTCGAGCGCACCCGCATCCCGCCACTCGGGCGGAATCTCCTCGTTGCGGTCGAGAAAACGCTGCGTGAGCTGCTGATCCTGCCGCAGTGCGCTGCCGAGGACGGCGAGCTGGGCGGTGCGCATGGTGTCGTCATCAGCCAGCTCCCCCAGCTCGAGCCCGACGATCGTGGCGCGCCACGGCCGCTGGCGCCCGTCGCCGCCGTCGACCGGCTCGACCAGGCCGAACTTGGCGAGCTGGCGCAGGTGCCACGAGCAGTTCGACGCCGTGGAGCCGACCACCTCGGCGCACTCGCTCGCGGTGCGCGGGCCGTGTGCCATGAGGTGGCGGAGCAGCTCGCCACGCAGCGGGTGCGCGAGGGCGGTCATCAGCTCGACGTCGGTGACGCGGTGCCGCTGTTCCATATCTGAAAGCCTCCTTTCGAAAGGACTCTTTCACATATGTGCCCAGAGGTCCATCGCCGTCCGGGGTGAAGGTGTGCACGGGGTTCGTGCGCCTCTAGCCTTGGCCCGTGCGTTTCGGGCTGCTGGGACCGCTCGCCGTGTGGACCGACCACGGTGAGCCCGTGACCGTGCCCGGCCGCAAGGTGCGGGCACTGCTCGCGAACCTGCTGGTCAACGCGGGGCGGCCGGTCTCGGCGGACCGGCTGGTCGACGACCTGTGGGGCGAGGCGGCACCCGCCGACCCCACCGCGGCCCTGCACGTCCGGGTCTCCCAGCTGCGGCGCGCGCTTGCGAACGCTGAACCGGGCGGACGCGAGCTGGTCATGTCGCAGGCACCCGGCTACGTGCTGCGGACCGACGCGCTGGACGCCGCCCGGTTCGCGGCACTCGTCGAGCAGGCGCAGGCGTCCGACACGCGGACCCGCGCCGGGCTGCTGACCGAGGCGCTGTCGCTGTGGCGCGGCCCGGTCCTGGCCGACTTCGCCGACGACGAGTTCACCGAGGCGGCGCGAACCAGGTGGGAGGAGCGGCGGCTGGCCGTCGTGGAGGCTCATGCCGAGGCCCGGCTCGCGCTGGCCGAACACCACGAGCTGGCCGGTGAACTCGGCGAGCAGGTGGCAAGTCATCCGTACAGAGAACGGTTGCGGGCCGCCCACCTGCGGGCGTTGCACCGGTCCGGCCGGACGAGCGAGGCGCTGGACAGCTTCCAGGATCTGCGCGGCAGGCTCGCCGACGAGCTGGGCCTGGACCCCGGCCCCGAGCTGACCGCGCTGCACCAGGCGATCCTGTCCGGCGACCCGGCCGAGGACCCGCCAGCGCCCTCGGCCCGCCCGGTCAAGCCCACCACCAACCTGCCCGCGCCGGTGACCGAGCTGATCGGCCGGGAGCACGCGATCGCGCGGGTGCGGGAGCTGCTGACCGCCGGGCGGCTCGTGACGCTCACCGGACCGGGCGGCGTCGGCAAGACGAGCGTGGCCGTCGCGGTCGCGCTGGCCGATACGCATCCGGACGGCGCGTGGCTGATCGACCTGACCACGTGGGACGGCTCCGGTGACCTCGCCGAGCTGGTGCTGTCCGAGCTGTCGATCCCGGGAACGCAGCAGCTGGCGACCGCGCTGCGGGAGCGGCGGATGCTGCTGGTGCTGGACAACTGCGAGCACGTGCTCGAACCGGTCGCCGACCTGGTCGCGGCGCTGCTGCCTGCCGCACCCGGGGTACGGGTGCTGGCCACCAGCCGCGAGCCGTTGCGCCTGCGTGGTGAGGCCCGCTTCGACCTGCCGCCACTCGACGTTCCCGATACAGATGACCCGGAACGGCTCGCCAAGTCCGCCGCCGTCCGGCTGTTCCTGGCCAGGGCGGGGCTCGCCGCGGCACCGGAGGTCACCACCGGCGTGGCCGAGGTGTGCAGGCGGCTCGACGGCATCCCGCTGGCGCTGGAACTGGCCGCCACCCGTGTGCCCGCGTTCGGCGTGCCAGAGCTGGCGGCCCGGTTGCAGGTGCCGCACGACCGGTTCGGGTTGCTGAGCGCGGGGCCGAGGGACGCGCCTGCCCGGCAGCGCACGCTTGCCGCGGTGATCGACTGGAGCTGGCGGCTGCTGACCGAGGACGAGCGGACCGTGCTGCGGCGGCTGGCCGTGCACGTCGGCGGCTGCACACTGGCCGCCGCCGAGGCCGTGTGCGACGTCGGCGGAGTGCTGGACCTGCTGGCCGGGCTGGTCGACCGCTCACTGGTGGTGCGCGTCGACGGGTCCAGGTACCGGCTGCTGGAGTCGGTGTCCGCCTACTGCCTCGACCGGCTGCGTGCCGCCGGGGAAGAGGAGGCCGTGCGGCGCAGGCGCGCCGACCACTATCTGGCCGTCGCCGAACAGGCCGAGCTGCGTGGCCCCGGCCAGCGGGAGTGGCTGCGCCGGCTGGACACCGAGGCCGCGAACCTGCGTGCGGCACTGGAGACGTTCCGCCGCGCCGGTGCCGCCTGGCAGGCGTTGCGTCTGACCACCGCTCTGGGGTGGTACTGGCTGCTGCGGGCCCGGTTCATCGAGGGGCAGCGGATGCTGGCGAGCGCGCTGGCGGTGGCGGGCGACGCACCCGCCGAGGCGCGGGCCGCCGCCGAGGTCTGGCACGCGGGCATGACGATCCGGCAGGGCCAGGCGGGCCCGGAGCTGGCGGCGGAGGTGCTGCGGGCGTACGAGAAGGTGGCGACCCCGGTCGAGCTGGCGCGGGCCGAGTGGTACCTGGCCGCGGCGATCATCGACTTCGGGGACACCGCCACGACCGGCGAGCTGCTGGCGCGGGCGCTGGAGACGTTCCGTGAGGCCGGCGACCAGTGGGGCGAGGCGGCGGTCCTCAGCACCCGCGCCATGCTCGCGCACATGCGGGGCGACGTGGCCGCGCTGGAACAGGACACCCGGCGCGGTGCCGAGCTGTTCGGTGCGCTGGGCGACGACTGGGGCCTGCTGCAGGCGACGGACTGGCTGATCGGCCTGGCGGACATGACCGGCGACCACGCGGAGGCGGCCCGGCTGAGCCGTGAAGGGTTGCGGATCGCCGAGGAGCTCGGGCTGTGGGCGGACGTGGCCGGCAGGCTGTCATGGCTGGCCTGGATTTCGGTGCAGACCGCGGACTACCCGGCCGCGCGGGAGTACGCCGAGCAGGCGCGGCGGCTGACGATCGAGCAGGGGCAGCGGGTGGGCGAGGTGTTCGCGACCCTCAGCCTGGCGTTCGCCGCGCGCCGGGCGGGCGACCTCGACGTCGCCGAGGAGCACCTGCGGTGGCTGCTGTCGTCGGCGAGGGACCAGCAGTCCGACGATGCCACGCCGCCGTACCTGCCGATGGTGCTGCTCGAACTGGGGCTGCTGGCCGAGCGGCGGGGTGACGTGACCGGGGCGCTGGCGTGGCACGGCGAGGCCTTCGACGTGTGCCAGGACCAGGGCATGGCGCACGGCGTGGCGGCTGTGCTGCAAGGCATGGCGGCGGCGCTGGTGCTGGACGGCCGGGCGGAGCTGGCGGCCCGCGTCCTCGGCTCGGCGGCAACGGCACGGCGCGAGTCCGGTCACCCGTTGCCCGCGTCGGACCGCGACGAGCTGGACCGCGTCACGTCCGCGGTCCAGCACGCCGACCCCGACTTCGATGCCCACTTCGCCGCAGGCACCGAAGTCACCCCCAGTGCGGCCAGGGCCTACTTGGGCACGTAGACGTGCACGACGATGCCCGACTCGAAACGGCTGATGTCGGCCAGCTTCAGGTGGGTGGTGTCGAAGCCCGCGCCCTCGAAGAGGTGGCGGCCCGCACCGACGATCACCGGGAAGTACCAGAAGTGGAACTCGTCGACGAGCCCGTGCTCGACGAGCGTGCGGTCCAGCTCGCCGGTGCCCCACTTGAGGATGTTCTTGCCGGGCTGCTCCTTGAGCTTCGCGACCTCCTCGGCGACATCGCCCTGCAGGATGGTCGCGTTCCAGGTGGCCTCGGTCAGCGTCCGGGACGCGACGTACTTGGGCATCTTGTTGACCGACTCGGCCATGGGGTTGTCCTGGCTCCCCCACGCCTCCGCCATGCCTTCGTAAGTCACCCGACCCAGCAACATGGCGTCCACGTCGGCCATGGTCTTGGCGGAGTAGTTCATGTGGTCCTCGTCCCAGTACGGCTGGCCCCAGTTCTGCGGCTCGGCCCGGGACGCGGTGGACGGCACGGTGTCGTCGATGACCCCGTCGAGCGAAACGAGCGTGGATTCGATGATCTTGCGCATTTCGGGTGCTCCCTCTGTTTGGTGACACCAGCCTGCGCGCGCCGCCTTACGGTTTCCTTCAGGTCCGGTTACCGACGTACCCGGCGATGGTCTTCGCGCAGGTCATCGCCTCCGTGTGGGTCGTGTCGACCTCAATGTCGTAGGTGACGCCCCGGTGGACCAGCTCCGCCTGCGACGCGGCCATCCCGGCCACCCGGTCACCGCGCGCCGCTTCCCGCGCCGCCGCGACCGCGGCGTCACAACGGACCCCGACCCAGAGCGTCGGTAGGTCGCCGAGTGCCGACCGCCAGCGCCCCTGGGACTCCGCTCCCCCGAGAAACACCTCGTCGACGACGACCCTCGCACCCGCGCCGACCATGGCAACGATCCCGGCGATCCATGCGGCCTCGATCGCGCGGAACTCCGCGCCGACCCGCACACCGCCGTCCGGTGCGAACTCGATGCCCGCGTCGGAGCCCTGCATGGCGGGCGGAAGCGCCTCGACGAAGTCGTCCGTGCCGAAGGTCAGCCACGGCTGCGGCAGAACATCCTGCAGACAGCGGGCGATTCTCGACTTCCCGGCACTGGACCCACCATTGAGCACGATCACCTGAGTCGTCACGGCGGCCACAGTAAGGCCAGGGCACGACTCTGCGCGGCGCTTTTCCCGCACCCATCGCGCGGAGCGCAACCGGCTCGGCCGTTCCGCGATGCCTACGCCTGACGCTGAGGATCATGGAGCATGCAATGCCCGGATTCTCAGTGGAGGGCTGATGGCTGCACCTGTTCTCGGCCTGGTCGGCTCCGCAGCCGGCGGCCTGGGAAAGATCCTTCCCAAGCTCATCGAGCCCATGATCGAACGCGGCTGGCGGGTAGCCGTCACGCTCACGCCGACCGCCGCTACCTGGTTCGACGCGACCGGTGAGATTGAGAAGATCGAGCAGATCACGGGTCTTCCGGTGCGGGTGAAGCCGCGGTTGCCAGGCGAAGAGAGCCCGCACCCCAAGGTCGACTGCTACGCGGTCGTCCCGGCCACCTCAAACACGGTCGGCAAGCTCGCGCTCGGCCTGGCCGACAACCAGGCCCTCACCCAAGTTTGCGAAGCCATCGGCGGCGGCACCATCCCGATCGTCATCTTCCCGCGCATCAACGCCGCCCACGCCCGTCACCCCTCGTGGGATAGCCACATCGCCGCACTCAAGCGGGCTGGCGTGCATCTCGTGATGGGTGAAGACGTGTGGCCGCTTCAGGAGCCGCGCTCCGAGTCGGGCAGACAACTGCCCTGGGACGCAATCATCGACAGTATCGCCTCGTCTGTGTTGCGATGATCTCGTCCTTCTACATGCGACGGACCGCATATCAGAGCAGGAGAGGTGCCACCAACGGTGGTTGACAATGGCAAAAGTCTGTCCTTACCACGCCACAAATCCGTCCGATCCGGATCGCTATCACGGCCACGGCGACTGCCACAGTGGTGGGCCGCGATGCCAGCACTGCCGACAAAGGGCTGATTAGGTCACGTCCTTCGGGCCCTCTGTCGAGTCACATGCCGCCGATAGGGTGACGGCATGAGTGACCTCATGACGTGGGCTCGTGAGCGAGCGGCGGCCTTCCTGGAGGTGCCGCTCCCACGTCGATGGGCACACGTTCAGGGGGTCGCCGACCGCGCCGAGCAGGCTGCGCCCATGTTCCCCGACGCGGAGGGTGAACTCCTGACTGCGACCTCGGTACTACACGACGTGGGCTACTCCCCCGAGATCGCGAAGACCGGGTTCCACCCGCTTGATGGTGCGCGAGCCCTGAGCGAGGCAACGTCCAACACTCGATTGGTGGCTCTCGTGGCTCACCACTCCTGTGCTTATCGAGAAGCTGAACTGCGTGGGCTGTCTGCTGAGCTGACCGAGTGGGTCGACGAAGAGACTCCGCTCCGGGATGCGTTGTGGTGGGCGGACATGACCACCTCGCCCGACGGTGAGCCTGTCGCCTTTGATGAGCGGATCAAGGAGATCCAACAGCGATATGGGCCGCAGGATGTGGTGACGTTCTTTGTTCGGCAGGCTGAGCCTGAGTTGCGTGGGGCAGTGGAGCGCACGGAGGCGCGGTTGCGGGCAGCGGGGATTTCCTACGAGTAGTAGGGCTCGCCGCGGTTGTCCATGCCGTGTTGGATGCGTAGTCGGATGGATGGGTGGATGTTCAGTCCGTCCAGGTCGGCCGGCGCTACCCACAGGACTTCTTTGGACTCGTTGCTTGTGCGTGGCTCGCCGCCGGTGGGGTTGGCGCGGAAGCAGATGGAGAACTCTTGGCGGACTTCGCCGTCGGTGAACTCGATGACGTGGTCTGGGTCGCTGTAGACGCCGATCATGCCCGTGACCTCGACGTCGATGCCGGTCTCTTCCATGACCTCGCGCTGCACAGTCTGGGTCAGTGTCTCGCCCAGTTCAAGTGCGCCGCCGGGGATGGCGTACAGGTCGTTGTCGGTGCGACGGATAAGCAGCAGCCGACCTTGCTCGTCTTGGATGAACGCGGTGACGGCGACGACGATGCTGTTCGCCGTGGGTGCGGTTGAGCTGCGGTAATGGTCTGTGCGGGCCATGGCTCCTGCCTACCACTTCAGGGGCTTGGCGATGTTCCACACGGCGTCGGAGCTTTCCGAGTACGTCTCGAACAGGTCACCGCCCGCGAGTCTGCGTAGGTGCAGCAGTGGGGCGTGAGCAGCCATGATGCCGTACACGTGGGTGTTGACGAGCATGTCGTCGTCGAAGCGGTAGATCGAGTTGTAGAGCGTGGTGCCGTGGGCGCGGATCGCCACGTTGGGGACCTCGGACAACGGCTTGTAGAAGGCGTGCGCGTTGCGGACCTTCGCGGCGAGAGTGCCCTTGCCGATGCCTTCCTCATCGCTGCGGCGGGTGACGGCTCGGCTGGCCGGGTCGCCGAGCAGGAGGCGGATCTTGACACCTGCCTCGGCCTTGGCGCGGAGCTTCTTGATCAGGTTCGGGTTGTCGGTGAGGAACATGCCCGAGTAGTTCAGCATCTCGATGTGCTGCTCGGCTCCGTTCAGAAGGTGTTCCCACAGGTCAGCGGGTACCGAGTGGCGGTGGGGGTAGACCTTGACCACCTCGGACTCGGCGATCTCGGCCTTGCGTTCCGGCGCGATGGCGTCCGGCCACAGGTAGTTCTCGCTCTCCCGGACCATGGCTGCGATGGCGCGCCGGTGGCGGGGGTAGGGCAGGCGGCCTTTGGTGATCCAGCGCTCGACAGTCTTGGGGTCGACCGTGGTCACCTTGGCGACCTGGTCGAGGTCCAGGCCGTTACGTAGCAGGGCGTCGCGTAGGCGTTCGTTCGTCATTCTGGTTGGTTTTCCCAGTTGAATTGACGACTAGGGACGTCTTCAAGGTAGCAAGGACGTCCTCAGATGTCCCGCTGTGCGGTGTGCCCGTCCTCCCGTTTCGACGACATTGGGTAGCGCCCGGACCACGTCAGGCCTTGCACAGAGGCAGCCATGTCACTCATCCCCGTTCGGGACGTTCGTGCTCGGCGTCGGAGCTGGAGCAGGCCGACCAGGAAGGACAGGGATGAGCCATGGGATTCAACGTCTCATGCACGCCGGGTAAGAACGCTGCGGCCGCCTACATGCGAGTAACCGAACACGTGCCCGCCTTGGTCATGTACCTGGACCCAGTCAACGTCGCCATCCAGCTCCCGCCCTTCCCCGGCGGTGACGTGGTGCTCGCGAAATTCTGCCGGGAGCCGGCTCGCGAGGCGGCCAAGCTCGCCGCTGAGATCGACCCGGACGATGAACCGGCTCCGCCGGAGCGTGGACCCCGGCATCTGCTGGTCACCGGGGGCGACGGCGATTCTGGTGGTGATTACTGATGGCCCAGCGTCAGGCCGTTGTGCCGTCGTCTCTGTTCGAGGCCCACGAGGTGCTGCGACGGCAGCGACCGAGCCGGGACGCGGCTCCCGAGGACTGGATCGCGTTCCACCGTCGCTGCTCCGAGGTGTACACGGCTACCGCGAAGGTCGACATCCGGCACCGGCACGAGGCGATGCAGTACGCGGCGATCGAGATCCGGCGGGCTCGGGAGATCGACCCCGCAGTCGACAGTGATTCCTAGGCACGCACCGGACTCGCCGAGACCCCTGGCGGCGTGTTACCGGCTCAGTCCCTGAGTTCCATCGTGCAGCACTTGGGGCCGCCGCCGGACTTTCGGAGTTCCGAGATGTCCACGAAGGTGGGTTCGTAGCCCGCGTGGATGAGGCGTTCGGCCAGGTGGGTGGCTTCCATCGGCAGCACCACGTTGCGGCCGTCCGAGACGCCGTTCAGGCCAAGGCACTCCGCGTCCGCCGCGTTGGCGATGATCGCGTCCGGGAACAGGTGGGCCAGTACGCGCTGGGAACCCGGCGAGAACGCCTCCGGGTAGTAGGCGATGTGGTCGTCCGACAGCACGAACAGCGCGGTGTCCAGGTGGTAGAAGCGCGCGTCCACCAAGTGCAGCGACACGACCGGCACGCCGAGCACCTCCTGCGCCTCGGCGTGGGCGCCCGGGTCGGTGCGGAAGCCGGTGCCCGCGAGCAGCAGGCGGCCGGTCCACGCGAAGTCGCCCTCGGCCTCGTTGATGGCGGTCGGCATCAGCACGTCGCGGTAGCCGTGGTCCAGGAACCAGCGGCGGTAGTGGTCGGCCTCAGCGGTGCGTTGCGGGTTGCGGAAGCGGGCGCCGAGCACCCTGCCCTCGACGACCGTGCCCGAGTTCGCGGCGAACACCATGTCGGGCAGGCCGGGCACCGGGCGGATGGTGTCGACGCGGTGGCCGAACCTGCGGTAGGTGTCCGCGAGCTCGCTCCACTGCTTGACGGCGAGTTCGGCGCTGACCGGTTCGTCCGGGTTCATCCACGGATTGATCGAGTACTCCACCGTGAAGTACTTCGGCTCGCACATGAGGTAGCGGCGAGGTGTCGACTCGCGGCGGAGGGTGCCCGTCATGATTCACATTGTGAGGGGCCGATAGACCATCGATCAATGTCGCAACCTGCTCTCCAAACCGGCAGAATGTTGCGTGTGGACGCGATAGATCAGCGAATCATTTCGCAGCTGGTGTCCGACGCGCGCAGCAGCTACTCGGTGATCGGCAAGGTGGTCGGCTTGTCGGCACCCGCTGTGAAGCGGCGGGTGGACCGGCTGCTCGACTCCGGCGTGCTGCGTGGGTTCACGGCCGTGGTCGACCCGGAGGCGCTCGGCTGGGGCACCGAGGCGTTCGTCGAGGTGCACTGCATCGGCAACGTCCGGCCGGACCGCATCCGGGCGCGCCTGCTCCCGCTGCCCGAGGTCGTCGCGGCCTACACGGTGTCCGGCGCCGCGGACGCCATCGTCCACCTGCGTGCGGCGAACATCCACCACCTCGAGGACGCGCTGGAACGGCTGCGGGCGGTGGACATGATCGACAGGACGGTGTCGACGGTCGTGCTGTCCACGCTGCTGGACCGGCCCCCCGCGCCGGACGTCAGCTGACCGGTGAGTTCCCTGGCTGCGACTAGTGTGCCTGGCCATGACTGTTCTGCTTGACCGGCGTGACGGGGTCGGGGTCATCACGATCGACCTTCCCGAGCGGCGGAACTCCCTCACGATGCCGATGTCCGCGCAGCTCGTCGAGCATGTCCGTTCCTGTGAGCAGGACGACGACGTGCACGCCATCGTCGTCACCGGCGCGCCGCCCGCCTTCTGCGCGGGTGCCGATCTCACGGCTCTCGGCGAGGCCCGTGAGGAGGGTCTCCGCGCCATCTACGCCGGGTTCCTCGCGGTCGCCGGGGCGTCGTTGCCGACCGTGGCGGCGGTCAACGGGGCCGCGGTCGGGGCCGGGCTGAACCTCGCTCTCGCCTGTGACGTGCGGCTGGCCGGGCCCAAGGCGCGGTTCGACGCGCGGTTCCTCCAGCTCGGGCTGCACCCCGGCGGCGGCATGACGTGGCTGTCCCAGCGGCTCGTCGGGCCCCAGACGGCCGCCGCGATGACGCTGTTCGGGCAGGTCCTCGACGCCGACGAGGCCGTGCGGACCGGGCTGGCGTTCCGGAAGGCGGACGACGTCGTCGCCGCGGCGCTCGAGTTCTGTGCGCCCGCGGTCAAGGCGCCGAGGGACCTCGTGGTCACCACCAAGCGCACCCTCGCCACGACGGCCACCTACGATCGACACGACGAAGCCGTCGAAACCGAGCTCGTCGCACAGGTGGCGTCGATGGAGACCCCCGCGTTCGCCGAGCTCCTGTCCGCCATGCGGGAGCGGATATCCCGCCAGGCGTGACAGGCCTTCCAGCATGTGGGAAGCCGCACTGTGATGTCCAACGCGAATACCCTGTGCACCAGGGAAACCTTGACTTAGGCACGACTACCCTCACTAACGAGGCACGCAGCCGTGCGAGAGAGGGACCAGCAGAGCATGAGTACCAGCGTCAACGGGGGCGGTCGGGCCACCCAGGTCACCAAGCTCGACCGGGTCGTGATCAGGTTCGCCGGCGACTCCGGCGACGGTATGCAGCTCGCCGGTGACCGGTTCACCTCCGAGGCCGCGTCCTTCGGGAACGACCTCGCCACCCTGCCCAACTTCCCCGCCGAGATTCGCGCACCAGCAGGCACGCTGCCGGGGGTCTCCAGCTTCCAGATCCACTTCGCCGACTACGACATCCTGACGCCGGGTGACCGGCCGGACGTGCTCGTCGCGATGAACCCGGCCGCGCTCAAGGCGAACATCGGCGAGCTGCCCGTCGGCGGCACGCTGATCGTCAACACCGACGAGTTCTCCAAGCGCAACCTCACGAAGGTCGGCTACGAGGCGAACCCGCTCGAGGACGACTCGCTGTCCAGCTTCCAGGTCCACCAGGTCGCGATGGCCACCCTCACGCAGGGCGCGCTCGCCGACACCGGCCTGTCGAAGAAGGACGCCGAGCGCAGCAAGAACATGTTCGCGCTCGGGCTGCTGTCGTGGATGTACCACCGGCCCACCGAGGGCACCGAGCGGTTCCTGCGTGAGAAGTTCGCCCGCAAGCCCGACATCGCCGAGGCCAACGTGCTGGCGTTCCGGGCGGGCTGGAACTACGGCGAGACGACCGAGGCGTTCGCGGTCACCTACGAGGTGCCGCCCGCGGAGTTCCCCCCGGGCACCTACCGGCAGATCACCGGCAACGCGGCGCTCGCGTACGGGATCGTGGCCGCCGGACAGTGCTCGCGGCTGCCCGTCTTCCTGGGCAGCTATCCGATCACGCCGGCCTCGGACATCCTGCACGAGCTGTCAAAGCACAAGAACTTCAACGTCACCACGATGCAGGCCGAGGACGAGATCGCGGGCGTCGGCGCGGCGCTCGGCGCGTCGTACGGTGGCGCGCTCGGGGTGACCACCACGTCCGGGCCTGGTGTCGCGCTCAAGGCGGAGACGATCGGTCTCGCGGTCATGCAGGAGCTGCCGCTTCTGGTGATCGACGTGC
>NZ_JBARWZ010000209.1:0-15865 GCF_049647105.1 Actinophytocola sp. | reverse complement strand
CGCGACACCCTGTCGCGCGGCGCCGGAGCTCAGCTTGGCCGGGGCAGCCCGCCTGCGGCCTCGGAGACGTCCAACCGCGCGTTGCGGGTCGGGGCCTCGCGACGACCGGCGGCGGGTCGAGGTCAGGCCGGACCGCCAGCCGACCCGGCGCGATGCCTAATCGACGACGAGCGCTCGCCGGTCGCGGTCGGCCGACAACATGCTCGGCTTCGGCACGAACAGCCAGGCGCGCTGACGGAACTCCTTCACCGCAACGTCGTGCGGCGTGAGCTCGGTCGGTCGCATACTCGTGTAGCCGGCGAGGACGACGTCCTCGTACACGCGTTGCGACAGCAGCGCGGCGACGAACGTGACGTTGGGATCGCTGCTGGCCAGGGCCGTGCGTACGATCGTGGAGTCGAGGAGCCGGTGCGCATCGTTCATCGGACGACCGCACCCGCCGGTGGCGCCAACCTCGGTAATGGGTCCGATGTGGATACCCACCCGCAATCGCAGGCGTAGACCGCGATCGATGGCGCGCAACGTGCGGTCGTGCTCGGCCAACACCAGTTGCAGTTGCCGCAGGAACGGGTCGACCAACCATGGCAGTCGATGGGGGTCCACGCCAAGGACGTAGCCGTCGCCGACCTGGCGACGGAACCGCGAATTCTGCCAGAACCTGGTTAACCCGCACCGGGTCAGGGTCTTCTGCAGCACCTGGGGTACGTCGCCGGCCAGGTCCGGCTGGCAGCGACTAGGGTTGCCGTTGAACTTCTCGCAGTCCACCACGAGCACCGCTCGGTAGGGTGGTAGGTCCATCGTCGAACACGGATCTGATCGCATGCCAGTCTCTTTTCGTGATGGGTCCGCGCATCGCTACCTCCGAGCACTGCCGGCGAAGTCGAGCGGGCCACCCGCCATCGCGTCCGCACACGACCGGCAGACCGGGTCTGCGCAGTGGGTGACGCTCTGGTCAGCCGCGATGGCCGCCGTAGCCGCGGCCAGCGTCTCCCGCGCTGGAAACGCCTGCCAGACTGACGATCCCACCCACCTCGTGGCGGCGAGAGGGCGCAACGTCGGTGTCAGACGGGGAAAGCCCTCCGAGCAGGACCCAACCTCGGCCGTCACCGTGGCTCCTTCGGCGTCACGCGCCCAGCGCACGAAGAGGCGGCGACCCGACTGCTGCTCGGCGAGGTGGATTGCGGTCATCCGGTTGAGGCCGACCCCGATCAACAGGATCCTGCCGTCCCGCGCGGCGAGCTCCCGGATGGGCTCGTAGACGTTGGTCGGACGCTGGGACTCGACCAGGCCGGCGGCGAGCGGTCCGACCGCGGCGAACGAGTTCAGCGGATGGCGGCCGCGTGCCACGTCCGGGCGGGCGAGCACGACCTTTGGAAAGACGCCGAGGTGGTCGTTGACCAGTCCACAATCGACGGTGTACGGCTCGTCTCTCGGCGCGGTGGCCGGCGGGTTCGCGTAGTCGATGCCGTTGCGGAGCGGGCGCGCAGACGGCGGGGCCGCCACACCGAACTGCGGCTCGCTGAAGGAGGGCACCAGTACGGTGGCGCCCAGTGACAGCAGTGTGTCCAGCAGTGTGTCGCCTGCCACGGGTGCCCCGAACGAGCGCAGTGACGCGTGGACCAGGACCGGGCGGTCGGCCAGGTCGAGCTCGTCGGCGGCCGCGTGCAGTTGTTCTCGCGAGATCACGGTTCTCTCCGTTCTATCAGACGTAGTGGTGTGCTTCGATGACGCGGCCGGCGCGCAGCTCGCTGAGCGCCTGGCGGGTCTTGTCCGTGTCCGGGTGGTCGTCGCCGAGTGCGCGCCGCCGCCGTGCCAGCACGTCTTCGTAGGCGGTGATCGCGGCCGCCGTCCTGCCCATCCCGGCCATGGTCCATGCGAGTTCGTGGGCGGCCAGCAGTGTTTCGGGATGGTCGGGCTCCAGCACCCGCTCACGCAACGCGAGCACCTTCCGGTAGCGGGCCGCCGCTTCCTCCCACCTGCGCTGCTTGGCGCTGACCCACGCCAGCTCGTGCTGTGTCGCGATGGTCTGCTGGTGCTCCTCCCCCAGCTCGCGCCCGCGGTCGGCCAGCACCTCGACCAGAACGGCACGTGCTTCCGCGAGCCGGCCCTGGTTCGCCACCGCCCATGCCAGTTCGTGCCGCGTGGTGAGGGTCTCCGCCGCGTGCGGCCCCAGGACCGCGAGGGTGTCGTGGAGAGCCCGCCGGTACCTGGCCTCGGCCAGCGGCCAGCGGCCCTGGCACGCGGTGATCCAGGCCAGCTCGTGACGGCTCGCCACGAGATCGGGGTCGTCGGCCGCCAGCACGCGCTCGCGGGCTTCGAGAGTCGCCGTGTACATGCGCTCGGCCTCGTCCAGGTCCCCCTGCTCCGCGACGGCCCAGGCGAGCTGGTGCCGAACGGCGAGCATCCCGGGGTGGTCCGCACCCAGTGCCGCGCACCGCGCCAAGGCCTTGTGACACATGGCCTTGGCCGCCTTGCTCGCGCCGCTGCGACTGAATGCGCGCGCGGTCTCCGCTACGGTCGACGCGAGCATGACCTGGTGGTCTTGGTCCACGTGCGCCGCCGAGGCGTCAAGGAGCGCCAGCAGGTGTTGGCCGAGCTGCCGGTACGTCGGCCAGTGCGCCGGCTGGTCGTAGCGAAGGCCCCGCACCGCGCCGGCCAGCATCTCGACCGCCCGATGGTGGATCGGCGCCGCCTCCGGCCCGGCTAGCGAGGTCCGGCTCGCGTCGGTTACCACCGGATGGACGTTGACGGCGCCATCCGGCCCGTCCTGGAGCAGCCCGACGCCGCGCAGCCCGCGCAACGCGTCCGCCAGCGGGCCGTCATCGGGTGGGCCGGTTTCGAGCAAGTCCAGTGGGATCGCCGTCGACGCGTAGCAGCTCGCGAGCCGCAGCACCGTCCGCGCCTGCGGGATGCCGTGGTGCGCGAGGCTGTCCAACGAGATCTTGGTCATCATGGGCACCGCGGCACCCGCGCCGACGGCGGCGCTGTACGCGGTGAACGTCGACCAGCGAGTGGTGTCCGAAGACAGGTAGGTCCCCGCGAGGTGCAGGGCGAGCGGGAGCCGGTCGAGCCGGCGCGCCAGGGCCCTGGCCTGCCGCTCGTCGCCCGCCGCGGGCGCGAGGTCGCGAAGCACCTGCGCGGCGTCGGCCTCCGCGAGCGGACCAAGCCGGTGCACCCGCGCCGCAGCCCACATCCTCGCGTCGTTCTCCCTACTGGTCACCAGCACCAGGCCGCGTCGTGACGGCCGGACCCAGCCCCTGGCGTCCTGGACGCCCGCCGGTGATACGGGGAGGGACAGCACGCGGGGGTCGTCAGCGTTGTCGAACACCAGCAGCCACTCGCCGTGAACCTGGTCCAGCAGGCGCCAGAACCGGTCGGGTGCGTCATCCTTGCCACGCACGATGGCGTTGACGTCGTGTGTAGAGGCGCCGAGCTGACGCGCGACCGCTACCAGGCCCATCGACAGGCTGGCCGAGTCGGTCGCCGGCACCCACCACACCCGACGGTCCCCGTCGCGCACGCGGGCTGCCAGAGCCCTCGCCACGGTCGACTTGCCGACGCCGCCCGGCCCGGTGAGCACCACAGGACCGCGCTCCGGCAACCGTGACAGCTCGTTCAACAGCTCCTGTCGGCCACGCAGCTCAACCCGCACCGGCGACACAGGGTGCTCTGTCACGATCTCGACGTTCTCGTCAACCCACGCCGTGAATTGCGCGAGCCCGCGCTCGACGTTGTACTGCGGGGCGGACGTGCCGGCTGCACGAGTACGCCGGTACGCCTCCGCGAAAGTCATGCCATCGACCGGCTCATTGGCGTTCATCAGCATCCCCCGTGGTCTCGTCGTTGGTATCGGTGCTCGACATCAGGTGGCCGAGGTCAGCGCGCAGACGGCGTCGCACCACAAGCAGGTGCCCGCGCACGGTGCTCGGCGCGATGCCCAGGCGGGCCGCGATCTCGGCGGTGCGCCACTCCTTCTGCCATGCGAGGAAAGCGATCCTCTGGCGCAGCACCGACATCTGGCCGATGTGCGCCCAACACTGCGCCAGTGCGGCCGCTTGTGCCACGACCTCGGCGGGGTCGGGCGCTGACCCGGTCCTCGGGTCGTCCGGTGTCGGGTCGACACGGCAGGTCTTCCGCCGCTCGTCGACCGCCTTGTTGCGCAGCACTGTGTACAGCCATCTCCTGCGGTCCTCCGGCGCGCGTCGGCTGAGCGTGTCCCAGGCGCGGGCCGCCTCCTGGAAGGTGATCTGCACGAGGTCGGCGGCTTCGCAGCCGACGGGCCGCAGTGTCAACGCGAAGCGGCCCAGGTCGGGGGCGGCCTGCGAGAACAGCTCGAGCAGGTCGGCACGTTGCTCCTTGGTCAACCGCATCACACATCTCCATCGGGCAAGCACGCTTGGTCGTTCGGTCGGCCAGCAAAACGGTGCTCGGCGCGGCGTTGACGAAACTGGCATGCGACATGTGGCTCGGCACGGACGCCGTCGCGGGGACGGTCGACTCGAACACCACCGACGTGGTCGCGGAGCGGTTCAACAACACACTCCATGGACGCCAGTTTCGCCGCGTGTCGGAACAGGTGGCGGAGCTTGTCGCCGACCGCGTGGGACCACTGGCCAACGGGGAGTTCCGCGACCTGCCAGAGCATGAACGGCTCGCCGCGATCGACGCGGCACGGGACACGCTCGACGCGGTCGGGTTGTGCCAGCCGCCCCAATCAAACCCGCGTGTGTCGGCGGCACCGCACTCGCGAGGCACGATTGCCCCATAATCTCTGACAGAGATAACCAGCGATCGCCGCACACAACAGTCGAGGTCGTCGAACCGACATCGCGGCGATCATGAGCACCGCGCCCGAGCCCGAACCCGCATCACCAGCACGCTACGGGTATGAAATCGGCCGACACTTCACCCACATCGGACGGTCTAGCGAAGGCGGGTGCGGATCGGAACGCGGCCCGCTCGTGGGCCCGTGGTGGTGAGCAGCGGTGCGGCCGGTCGCTCGACGGGACCGCCGAGCTCGACCGTCAGCTCCTGTGCGGCGGCTCTGACCTCTGCGGCCATCGCCTCGCCTCGGTCCGGGACGCCGCCCGTCGGCACCGAGACGCCGACCGCGCCGATGGGGCGGCCTCGATGGTTGAACACCGGCGCTGCCGCGCCCCACACCCCGGGCCACCGGTCGCCCGTGCCGCTGGTGTAGCCGCGCTGCGCGACCTCCAGCAGCTCCTGGTAGAGCGCCTTGCGCGCGGGCGGCGTGTAGGCGGCCGGCGCCTGCGTCTCGATGATCTTGTCGACCTCGGCCCTCGTCAGCCACGCCAGCACGGCGTGGCCCGTGCGTGTCTCCAGCGGGCCGTAGTGCCCGCCGAGCGGAATGTGTGTGCGGACCGGCTTGTCCGGCTCCGCCTGCCCCGAGTAGGTGAGCCAGCCGTTCTCGAACGTCGCGAACACGACCGTCTCGTCGATGGTCTCCGCGAGGTCGCGCAGGACGCGGTCGGTGACCTCGTGCAGCCCGATGGAGTCGTTCACCGCGCATCCCAGCCGCCACACGAGAAACGTCGCGTGCCACTTGCGGTCCTCGTCCTGGAGCACGAACCCCTCGTCGCGCATGAGCCGCAGCATGCGCAGCAGCGTCGGCGGGTTCAGGCCGGTGATGCCGGACAACGCGGTCAGGGTGAGCGGACCGCGCTCGCAGACGGCGACCAGCACCCGCAACGTCCGGTTGATCGCCCCGTCCGCCGCCGGACTCTGCCCAGCTGAATCGGATTTCACTCAGTAACAGTAGCGCCTGCGCGCCAGTCGCGGAGCACTTCCTCGGTGTGTTCGCCGGACCGAGGGGGACGGGGAAGCGGTGGCCGACGGTGGCCGGAGAACCGTGGCGCGCGGGCGGGTTGGACGATCCCGTCCCGCTCGACGACGCCCCCGCGTGCGGCGATCTGGGGGTCGTCGACCGCGGCCCGCAGGCTGCGCACCGGGGAGACGCACGCGTCGGTGTGGTCGAAGGTCGCGGTCCACTCCGCCTGGGTGCGCTCGCGGAACCGGGCGGCGATCCTGGCGCGCAGCGCAGGCCAGCTCGCCTCGTCGTGCTGCCGGTCGAGCGGCTCGTCGAGCTCCAGACCGGCGACGAACGCGGCGTAGAACGGCGACTCGATCGCGCCGACCGCCATGTGCTCGCCGTCCGCGGTCTCGTAGACGCCGTAGAACGGGGCCGCGCCGCCGTCGAGCATGTTGGTGCCGCGCCGGTCGGTCCAGTCGCCCACCGCCAGCCGGGCGCGGGTGCTGGCCAGCAGGTGCCCGACGCCGTCGACGATCGCGGCGTCGACGACCTGTCCCCGTCCGGTGCGGTCGGCCTCACGCAACGCCGCCAGCAGGCCGACGACCAGGTACATGCCGCCGCCCGCGAAGTCGCCTAGCAGGTTCAGCGGGACCTGGGGCGGGCCGTCCCGGCCGCCGATCGCGTACAGGGCACCGGTGATCGCGATGTAGTTGATGTCGTGCCCGGCCGTAGTGGCTCGCGGGCCGTCCGGTCCCCAGCCGGTCATCCGGCCGTAGACGAGCGCGGGGTTCTCCCGCCACAGGTCGTCCGGGCCGAGGCCCAGTCGCTCGGCCACGCCCGGGCGGAAGCCCTCCACCGTGGCGTGTGCGTTGCGCGCCAGCCTGCGGGCCGTCGCGAGATCGCCGGGGTCCTTCAGGTCCAGCGCGACGGAGCGCTTCCCCCGGTTGAGGAGGTTCTGCGTGTCCCCGCCCGGGAAGATCGACGTCGCACCGGGACGGTCGACGCGGACGACGTCGGCGCCAAGGTCGGCGAGCAGCATCGTCGCGAACGGGCCGGGCCCGATGCCCCCGAGTTCCAGTATCCGCAGCCCGGCCAACGGGCCCGCCGTGTACGGCTCACGTTCTTCCGGCATCGCTAGAGGCCCATCGACTTGGCGATGATCGACTTCATGACCTCGCTGGTGCCGCCGTAGATGCGGGAGACCCTGGCGTCGGCGTAGAGGCGGCAGATGTCGTAGTCCCGGACGTACCCGTAGCCGCCGTGCAGTTGCAGGCACGCGTCGACCACGCGGCCCTGCATCTCGGTGCAGAAGAGCTTGACCTTCGCCGCGTCGGCGGGTGACAGCGCGCCGTTCTCGTGGTCGGCGATCGCCCGGTCCACGGCGATCTGGCCGACCGTCACCTGTGTCTCCAGGTCCGCGAGGACGAACTTCGTGTTCTGGAACCCCGACAGCGGCCTGCCGAACACCTCCCGGTCCCGCACGTACGCGACGGTCACCGCCAGCGCGGCGGCCGCCTGCGCCTGCGCGTTCACCGCGATCGACAGTCGCTCCTGCGCCAGGTTCCCCGTCAGGTACTCGAAGGCCCGTCCCTCCTCGCCGAGCAGGTTCTCGTGCGGCACCACCACGTCCTCGAAGAACAGCTCCGTGGTGTCCTGAGTGAGCAGGCCCAGCTTCTTGAGGTTGCGGCCCCGGCCGAACCCGGCCATGCCCTCCTCGACGACCAGCAGCGACAGACCGCCCCGCCGGTTCTCCTCGTGCGACGTGCGGGCGACGACCACGACCATTTCGGCCTGGCTGCCCCCGCTGATGAACGTCTTGGCACCGTTCACCACCCAGCCCTCGGCGGTCCGCCGCGCCGTGGTCGTCATGCCTGCGAGGTCGGAACCCGTGCCCGGCTCGGTCATCGCGATCGCCGACATCAGCTCGCCGCTCGCCATGCCGGGCAGCCAACGCGCCTGCTGCTCCTCGTTCGCGTACGCCAGGACGTAGGGCATCACGACGTCGGTGTGCACCCGCAGCGCGCCGAGCGTCGAGCGGCTGTAGGCGATCTGCTCGGTCACCACGCAGTTGAACAGGAACGACGACTCCCCCGCCCCGCCGAACCTCGCGGGCACCTGGATGCCCGTGACGCCCAGCTTGCCGACCTCTCGGTAGAGGTCGCGCGGCACCGCGCCGGCCTCCTCCCACTCGGCCATGTGCGGCACGACCTCGTTGGTGAGGAACGCGCGCAGCGTCGCGGCGAACGCGTCGTGCTCCGGGCCGTAGATCGTCCTCTGCATCGGATTCCCTTTCCCTAACACAGTTCGCGGAGCACCTCGACCGCGCGCGGGCCGTCGGAGCCCGCGTTCACGTTGACCCGGAAGTCGGTCACCCCGGCGGCCCGGTAGGCGGCGAGCCGGTCGGCCACGTACGAGCGCGGCCCGCAGACCGTGAGCGCCTCGACGAGCCCGTCGGACAGGGCGGCCGCTGCGTCGGCCTGCCTGCCGTCGAGGTAGAGCCGCTGCACACGGTCGGCGTCCTCGGTGAAGCCGTAGCGGCGGACGAGGTCGTTGTAGAAGTTGGCGTTCGCCGCCCCCATGCCGCCGAGGTAGCGGGCGAGCGACGGGCGGGCCTTGTCGCGTGCGGTCCTCACGGCAGCCGTGTCGCCGGTGGTGACCTCGACGTGCGCACCGGCGGCGATCCGCAGCGGCGGCAGCGCCGGATCCCGTCGCGCCGCACCGGCCAGGAGGTCGTCGCCCCAGACGCGGTCGGCGAGTTCTGGCACGAACAGGGTCGGCAACCAGCCGTGGGCGATCTCGGCGGCGAGCGCGACGTTGCGTGGTCCGAGGCTCGCGAGCCACACCGGGATGTCGGCCCGCACCGGACGGGTCATCAGCTTGAGCGGCCTGCTGTCCGACAGCGGCACCTGGACGGTCTTCCCGTCGTGGCGCAGGATCTCGCGTCGCCACACGCTGCGGCACACCTCGACGACCTCACGCGTGCGGCGCAGCGGCCGGTCGAACGCGACACCGTGCCAGCCCTCCACGACCTGCGGCCCGGACGCGCCGAGGCCCAGCTCGAACCGCCCGCCGCAGAGCTCGTCGAGCGCGGCCGCGGACTGCGCGAGCAACGCGGGGCTGCGGCTGAAGACGTTGAGCACGCCGGCACCGAGCCGCACGCGGGAGGTGAGCGCGGCACAGAACCCGAGCACGGACACGGCGTCGCGGCCGTAGGCCTCCGGCACCCACACCATGTCGGCGCCTGCCGCCTCGACGTCACGCAGATAGCCCGGCAACGCGGCGGTGCCTGCGGTGAGATCGACGTTGACCGACAGGCCGAAGTAGTTCATATCCGATTCCCCTTGCCCCGCCACAGTTCCTCGCGCACGACCCGGCGCAGCAGCTTGCCGACGTCCGAACGCGGCACGGCGGCACGGAACTCGATGGTGCGCGGCAGCTTGAAGCCGGCGAGGTGGTCACGCAGGTAGGCGCGGAGGTCCTCGTCGTTCGCCCCGGCACCGGCACGGAGCACGACCACGGCGTGGACCCGTTCGCCCCACTCGGGATCCGGGGCGCCGACGACGCAGGCGTCGAGCACGTCGGGGTGGCCCGCGAGGGCCTGCTCGATCTCGGCCGGGTAGATGTTCACGCCGCCCGAGATGATCGTGTCGGAACCGCGGTCGCACAGGTACAGATAGCCGTCCGCGTCCAGGTAGCCGATGTCGCCCAGACTGGTGTGGCCGGCGTCCCGTGTGGCGGCGGTCTTGGCGGGGTCACGGTGGTACTCGAAGGCCATGGCGGCGTTGGCGAAGTATACCCTGCCGATCTCGCCAGCGGGCAGGTCCTGCCCGTCCTGGTCGAGGATGCGCAGGGCGACGCCAGCGCGGGCCCTGCCGACGCTGCCGGGGTGGGTGAGCCAGTCGGCTGCGTCGATGAACGTGGCGCTGCCCTCGGTGCCGCCGTAGATCTCGTGGATGATCGGGCCGAACCACTCGATCATCGCGCGTTTGACCGGGATCGGGCACGGGGCGGCGGTGTGGACGACCGACCGCAGGGACGACACGTCGGCGGCCCGCCGTTCGGCCGGGTCGATGGCGAGCCACTGGGTGAACATCAGCGGCACGACGTAGGTCCAGGTGATCGCGTCGGTCTCGATCGCCGTCAGGGCGGTCCTGGCGTCCCATTTCGGGAGGATGCGGACGGTGTGGCCGACGTCGAGGGCCTGGACGGCGTAGGCGAGCGGGGCGGCGTGGTACATCGGGGCCACCGAGAGGTAACGGCCGTCCTCGTGCTCGGCGTGGTAGAGCCGGGCGCGGGCGACGACCATGGCCGCCGCCTCCTCCGGCGTGCCGGGGGGCAGCGGACGGCGCACGCCCTTGGGGCGGCCGGTGGTGCCGGAGGTGTAGAGCATGCGTTGTCCTGCACCGCGGCCCGAGGGCTCCTCGGTGCCGATGCCCTCCGTCAGGTCGGTTCCACGACGCACACCGTCCGCCGTGGACTCGGCGTCGAGGACGACGACGCGGTCGGGTGGCAGGCAGGCGTCCGCCGCGGCGGCCCGTGCGAGCGGCAGCAGCGCATGGACGGTCAGCAGCATGGTGGCGTCGGCGTCGCGCAGGATGTAGCCGAGCTCTGGTGCGGTGAGGTGCCAGTTGAGCGGGGTGAAGTACAGGGGCAGCTGGGTCACCGCGCGTTCGGCGAGGACGATGTGGCGGCCGTTGGGCAGCAGGCCGGCGATGGTCTGCCCCGGCAGGACACCGGCCGCGAGCAGACCGCCTGCGAGGCGGTTGGCCTCGGCTTTCAGCGTCCCGTAGGTGATCGCGCCCGCGTCGTCGACGACGGCGACGCGGTCGGGGTCGGCAGCGGCGTAGTTGGCGAAGGTCCGCACGTCCTCACCGCCCCAACAGGTGTCGTGCCAGCAGGTCGCGGTGGTGCGCGGGGTCGCCGAGCAGGTGCGCCGATGCCTTGGCACGCTTGAGGTAGAGGTGTGCGTCGTGCTCCCAGGTGAAGCCGATGCCGCCGTGAACCTGGATGAGGTCGCCTGCGCAGGCGACGTAGGCGTCGGAGCAGAACGCCGTCGCGAGGCTCGCGGCCACCGCGACGTCCTTGGCGTGCGTGGCGACGGCGTCGACGAGGTGGTGCGCGGCGGAGCGTGCGGACTCGACGCGGGCGAGCATGTCGGCGCAGCGGTGCTTGATCGCCTGGTAGGAGCCGATGACGCGGCCGAACTGGACGCGCTGGGTGGCGTACCCGGCGGCGAGGTCGAGGCAGCGTTCCGCGCCGCCGACCTGGCTCGCCGCGAGGCAGGCGAGGGCGCAGGCGACCATGTGGTCCAGCACGTCCGTGTCCACGGGGGCGCCGGTCGAGGCGACGTCGGCGAGGCTCAGGGCGCCGATCGGCTGGGTCCGGTCGAGGCAGTCGAGGGGTTCGACCGTCACGCCCGGCGCGTCCTGGGCGATCGGGTGGACGCGTTGGCCGTCCGGCCCGGCGGCGACGACCAGGACCAGGTCGGCGGCGGGCAGGTCGGTGACGTAGGCGACCCGGCCGGTGAGGCGGCCGTGTTCCTCCCGCACGCCGATCCGGTCGGGGTGCCATCGGCCGCGGTCGTCGAGGAACGCGACCGTGGCGACGGTCGAGCCGTCGGCGATGCCGGGCAGGTACCGCGCCTTGACGTCGTCGTCGGCGAGCCCGGTCAGCAGGAGAGCCGCCAGCACCGAGGACGACAGGTACGGCGCCGCGACCACGAGCCTGCCGAGCTCCTCGCACACGAACGCGGCCTCGACGACCGAGGCGCCCGCTCCCCCGTACTCGGCGGGCACCATGAGCCCGGTCGCGCCCATCGCGGCCAGGCCGGACCAGGCCGTGGTGTCGAACGGCGGGCCGCCGTCGACGGCGATCCGGGTGACGGTCGTTGGCCAGGCGCGCTCAAGGTAGCGGCGTACCTCGGCCTTGAAGACCAGCTGTTCGCCGGTGGGTTCGAGCATCACAGCGCACCTGCCAGCTCGGCGATCATGTCCACCTGGTCGAGCGCGTCCTCGAAGAGCAGGGAGAGGAAGACGCCGTCGACGACCGGTGCCAGTTCGGCGAGCCGGTCCCGGCAGGTGCCGATGGTCCCGACGACGGCGAACCGGTCGAGGAGGTAGTCCTCGATGTCGGGGCGGTCGGCGAACATCGACGCGACCGGGTTGGCACCGGAACGGCCGTGCCAGGCGAAGTCGTAGGTCGCGTACCGCTCGGTGAGGACGTCCCGTATCGCGACGGGCACGTTCTTCCCGGCGAAGGTGGCGGCGAAGTTGAACCGGGAGGCGCTGATGGCGCGGGGCAGCATCCGCTGACGCAGCGCGGGGACCGCCGCCTCGTCGCGGGCGACGGCGAGGCGGACGGAGGCCCACAGCTCCCCAGAACCGCCCGCGGTGTCCCGAAGCCCGCGCAGGGCGACGAGATCACGCCCGGCACCCCCGATCACCCCGTCGGCACACCGGCCCGCGAGGGCGGCGGCGCGTGGCCCGCTGGCGGCGACGAGCAGCCGGACGTCGGGGACGGCCGCGCGGAGGCCGGTCAGTGCTTCTTCGAGGACGGGAAGTGGGGCGGGGTCGAGACCGAAGGTGCGAACCGCCGAGTCTCCCCGGCCCATCCCGACCACGAACCGCTCGGCGCCGAACGCGCGAGCGGCGCTCACGTGCACGGACAGGTGCCGGGTCACGGGGTTGGTGACGCTGGTGAACACGGTCAGTGTGGAGGTCACGGCGAGCGCGTCCGCGCAGGCGGCGTAGAGCTCGCCGTAGTGCGGGGAGTCGCCGATGCCCAGGCCCCACAGGCCGGCCTTCTCGGCGCGGCGGGCGACCTCACGGGTCAGCTCGGGACCGAGCGGGAGCCAGTTGGCGGCGAGCCTCATCCCACGACCTCCTGCCAGGGGGTCTTCCTCGTCGGGTCCGGTTCGCGGGGCAGGCCCAGCGCGCGCTCCGCCACCTGGTTGCGCAGCACCTCCGACGTGCCGCCCGCGATGGTCTTCGCCTGCACACGCAGATAGGCCCACACGTTCGACGCGGTCCACGTGTCGGCCGGGTCGCTGGCCACCGCCGACATCCCGGCCAGGTCGACGAACAGCTGTTGCAACCGCTTGGTGTGCTCCGCCTGCAGGATCTTGTTGTACGGCGCACCGCCCCGGATCTGGCCGCGCCCCGACGCGCGTTCCACCGCGCCCCGCAGGTTGTTCAACGCGATGACCCGGCTCTCGATCCACACCCGGACGAGTTCCTCGCGCTGCCCGGGGGACAGGTCCGCGCCCTGGTGCTCGATCAGCTCGTCGATGCCGCGGCCCACGACGGATCCGGGCGGTGCGGCACCCGTGCCGGAGCCCGCGGACCGCTCGAAGGCCAGCACACCGCGCACGACCTCCCACCCCGCACCCGGCTCACCGAGGCGCAGCGTGTCGGCCACGGCCACGCCGTCGAGGATCACCTCGAAGAACTCCGCGTCGCCGGTCATCTGGCGGATCGGGCGGATCGTCACGCCCGGCGCAGTCATGTCCACACAGAACGTCGTCAGGCCAGCGTGCTTGGGCACCGTGCCGTCCGTGCGGGCCAGCGCGAGGCCCCATTGCGCGAGATCCGCCCTGCTCGTCCACACCTTCGTGCCGTCCAGCACCCAGTGGTCCCCGTCGCGGCGTGCGCGGGTGCGGACCGCCGCGAGGTCGGAGCCGGCCTCTGGCTCGCTGAACAATTGGCACCACAGTGCCTCGTTCCGGGCGATCGGCGGCAGCAACCGGGCCTTCACCGCGTCGTCGCCGAAGCGCAGGATGGCGGGGCCGACCCAGGAGGTGCCGATGGCGCTGGACACGTTGCCGATCCGCCACCGCCGCAGTTCCGTCCGCACGGCGACGGCCTCGTCCGGGCCCAGCCCCCGGCCGCCGTAGGCGACCGGCCACTCCGGGGTCAGCCAGCCGTCGGCCGCCACGATCCGGACCACCTCGTCGGCGGCGGGTGAGGACGCGCACGCCTCCAACGCCGGGGTGTCGTCCTCGGCGGCGGCCCTGACCCATTCTGGCGGGAGCCGGTCGGCCAGCAACGCGCGGAAGGCGTCCCGCGACGGTGTCCCGGCCACGGTCTCGCTCACACCGGCTCCTGGCGGGTGCCGTTCGTCGTGGACACCGGCACGCGCTGGCTCGTGCGGCGGTCGAGCACCAGGCCGGCGAGCAGGTTGCGCATCACCTCGGCCGTGCCGCCGCCGATCGACAGGCCCCGCCCGTCGCGGAACAGCCGTTCCAGCGGCCAGCGGCGGGAGTAGCCGCGCGCGCCGTGGATCTGGATGGCGTCGTTCGTGACGCGCTGCACCATCTCGCTGGAGAAGAGCTTGGCCATCACGGTCTCGCGCTGCGGCGGGAAGCCGTCGCCTGCCGCACGCGCGGCACGCCACGTGAGCATGCGCGCGATGTCCACGTCCAGGCTCATGTCGGCGACCTTCCACTGCAGACCCTGGAAGTCGGCCAGCGGGCGGTCGAACTGCCTGCGCGCCTTGAGGTGCGCGATGCTCGCGTCGAGCGCGCCCTGGCCGAGCCCCGTGCACATGGCCGCGTTCCCGCACCGCTCCGGGTTGAACTGGTTGACCAGGATCGCCGCGCCCTGCTTGGAATCCGGCTCCGGCTTGATGAGGACGTCCTTCGGCTCGACCCGCACGCCGTCGAACCGGTACGCGCACTCGGCGACGCCTCGGATGCCCATCTTCGGGTCCACCACCGGCTCGGACATGCCCTCGGGGCGGCCCTCGACCACGACCGCGCCGATGCCGTACGGGCCGACGGTGCCGGGCAGCCGGCAGAACACGATGATCGTGTCGGCCTCGCGGCCTCCGGTGATCCAGCTCTTCAGCCCGTGCAACCGGTAGCCGTCGCCATCCGGACGCATCTCGGCACGCAGGTCGGTGCCCGCGGTCCCGGCGCCCGGCTCGCTCATGGCGATCGCGTAGTGCCGTTCGCCGGTCGCGATGCCGGGCAGCCAGCGCCGCCGCTGGTCCTCGTCACCCAGGACGTAGACCGCGCGCCACGGGCCGTTGAGGAACGGC
Source organism: Actinophytocola sp. (assembly GCF_049647105.1). Classification (GTDB taxonomy): domain Bacteria; phylum Actinomycetota; class Actinomycetes; order Mycobacteriales; family Pseudonocardiaceae; genus Actinophytocola. The sequence goes on along the minus strand of NZ_JBARWZ010000209.1, from coordinate 1,059 downwards.
TGCACGGCCATCGCGCTGGACAGGCACGCGGTGGCGAGCTCCTCGACGACGAGACAGCCGGTGAGCAGGCCCATGCCGCGCCCGCCGTACTCGGTCGGGAGCGTGACGTCGAGCAGACCCGCCTCGCGTACCGCGTCGAGCGAGCGGCGGGGGAACTGCTCGGTCTCGTCCCAGTGCCGCGCCCACGGCCGCAGCTCGGTGTCCGCGACCTCGCGGGCGAGGGCGCGGATCGCCCGCTCCTGCTCGGTGAGCTCCGACCACGACCCGGTGGTGGGGTCGGCCGAGCGGGTGTCGGGGTCGACCGGCTCCCAGACGTCGAGCAGGGAATCGAGATAGGGATCGGGGTTCATGCGGCGACCACCCTTGCGTCGAGTGCGATGAGTCGGGAGTCGACCTCCACCAACGGGTTGCACTCCACGAGTGCCAGGTCGTGGCGTACAGCGAGGCCGGTGAGCGTCGCGGCGGTGGCCGCGAGCAGGTCGGGCAGGTGGGCGTACCGGGCGCCGGCACGGGCGAAGACGACGGCGCGCAGCCGCTCGGCGAGCCACTCCGGTGGCGCGGTGGCCGGCACGGTGACGGTGCGTCCGATGAGCTCTACGTGTCCGCCACCGAGCCCGGCGGCGGTGACGAGGCCGAGCAGCGGGTCACGGCGCACGCCGACGAACAGTTCGGGGCCGGCACGCAGCTGGCGCGCGACGATCACGGACGGGGCGAGCGCGAGCAGGTCGGCGGCCGCCTCGGCGATGCCGTCGGGGCCGACGTCGAGCCGGATGCCACCGCTCGCGGCCTTGTGCGCCAGTGTCGGCAGGTTCGCCTTGAGGACGACGGGCCAGCCCAGCTCGGCGCCCGCCGCGACGGCGGCGTCGCGGGTGTCGACCTCGTGCCATGCGGCGACGGGCACGCCTGCGTCGGCGAGGAACCGCACGCTCGACGCGGTGTCGGTGGCGGTGAAGGCCGCACCGGTGCCGGGCGCGGGCAGCGTCACGGGCTTGTCGGCGCCACAGGCGACGAGCGCTCGCACGGCGTTGCACGCGGCGGCGAGGCTGGGCAGCACGGGCT
>NZ_JBARWZ010000208.1:0-22857 GCF_049647105.1 Actinophytocola sp. | reverse complement strand
CCCGCCTGCGCTGGCTGGGTTTCGCGCCGATCTTCGACGGTTTCTGGATCTCGCCGACGGCGGCCGCCGCGGACACCGTGCGCGTCGGCAGGCTCGACGCCATGGTCACCAACGCGGGCGTGCTCCGCGACCGGGTGCTGTGGAAGATGTCCGACGACGACTTCGACACGGTCATCGGCGTGCACCTGCGCGGCACGTTCACCTGCGTGCGGGCCGCCGTGCTCCGGTTCCGCGAGCAGGGCGACGGCGGCCGGGTGGTCGTCGTCGGCTCGCCGGCCGGGCAGCGCGGCAACTTCGGGCAGACCAACTACTCCGCCGCCAAGGCAGGCATCGTCGGCATGGTCCGCACGTGGGCGCTCGAGTGCGCGAAGGCCGGGATCACGGTCAACGCGGTCGTCCCGGTCGCCGCGACCGGCATGACCAGGACGATCCCCGCGTTCGCCGGGCACGTCGCCGCCTGGGAGGAACGCGGCGAGCCGCTGCCCGCCTGGCTGCGCCAAGCCGAGGGGTTCGGCACCCCGGAGGACGCCGCCGGGCTCGTCGCCTTCCTCGCCTCCGACGCCGCCGCCGGGATCACCGGCCAGGCCATCGGCATCGGCGGCGACAAGCTCTCGCTGTGGTCGCACCCCGAGGAGGTGGCGGTCGCCTACCGCCCCGGTGGCTGGGACCCGGACGCCATCGCGACGACGTGGCACACCTCGGTCGGCCGCGAGCCGAGGTCCTACGGCATTCCCGCACCATCGGAGGGACCGGCATGACGACGGAAGCGACCGGCAGGGCGACCGGCATCGACGAGCTGCTCGCGCTCGCGGGCACCGACCTCGGCCGCACCGAGTGGCGCGAGGTCACCCAGGAACAGGTGAACACGTTCGCCGACGCCACCGGCGACCGCCAGTGGATCCACGTCGACCCGGAGCGGGCGGCGACCGGGCCGTTCGGCGGCACCATCGCGCACGGCTACCTCACGCTGTCGCTGGTCATCCCGCTGTTCGGCGAGCTGTTGGTGATCGACGGCATCTCGATGAGCGTGAACTACGGGCTCGAGAAGGTGCGCTTTCCCGCGCCGGTCCCGGTCGGCGCCAGGATCCGGCTGGCGGGCACGGTCGCGGCCGCCGAACCCGTGAAGGGCGGCGGCGTGCAGATGCTGCTGGACTTCACCGTCGAGGTGGACGGTGGCGACAAGCCCGCCTGCGTGGCCCGCGCCGTCTACCGGCACTACGCCTGAGCGGTCAGGGCACGCGATGGGTGGTGTGGTGGCGGACCTGCTCGACGTCGTCGGGGTCCAGCTCGCGCACGATCTGCTGGACGCGGTGCTCGGCGAGCGGGCCGAGCCCGTCGTACACCTCGGCGAACAGGGCACGCGCGTGGTCCCTCGGCCAGTCGCCGGGCAGCAGCGCGTGCGGCAGGTCCGGGTCCTTCCACCGGAACGTCCGCCACTGGTCCATGACCTCGGTGCGGGTGACCAGCGCCTCGGCGGCGGTGACCGCGCCGAGACGGACCCGCTCGGCCAGCGGCGCCACGGTGCCGACGAACTCCGCGTACAGCCCGCGGACCTCGTCGAGGTCCCACGCCTCGGTCAGCGGCCGCCCGCCGACCGGCCCGTCGGTACGCAGCACGACCGCGCTCGTCACGGCAAGCTCGCCCAGCTCGCGCACGGTGTCCGCGGCGGCCGCCGTCGGCGAGATCCAGAAACCGTCGAAGATCGGCGCGAAACCCAGCCAGCGCAGGCGGGTGCGCAGCTGGTGGCGGACCTCGCGCTGCTCCTCGGGAATCGAGAACGCGACGGTCGTCCACGTGCCGTCCCACGGCTGCGGTGTGGCACCGAACGCCATCACCTTGCGGACCGCGTCACCCAGGGTCGCCGCGGCCGCGCCGTCGACGCCGTAGAACGTGCGGCGGCCGTTGCGGTGCACGGTGATCATGCCGCGGCGGGACAGCCTGCTCAGCGCGGCCCTGCCGCTGGCCTCGGTGATCCCGAACTCGGCCAGCAGCCGGACCAGCGCGGCGGAGGACGCCCGGCCGTTCGTGGACAGCCAGTAGTCCGCGTAGAGCGTCATCAGCAGGTGCTGGGGCGCACCGCCATGCTGCTGTCGGGGCAACAGGTCGGAGCGTGGGCCGCGCGGGGCGGCTGATCGCGGCATGGCCGTCACGATCCGCAGTGTATAGGTGCGATACCGACCGTCATGGTTTGTGACAGTCGTGAACGGAGGAGGTGTCCCGTGGCCGAGCAGCCGCTCGCCGGACGGACGGTCGTCGACCTGACGACCGCCCTCGCCGGGCCGTACGCCACCCTGCTGCTCGCGGGCCTCGGCGCGCGGGTGATCAAGGTGGAGAACCCGCGCACGGGCGGCGACTCGTCCCGCGGCAACGCGCCCTACCTCGGCAGGGAAGGGCTGAGCCTCGGCCGCGCCCACGACGACGACATGTCGGTGTCGATGCTGCTGCGCGGGCGGAACAAGGAGAGCGTGACGCTCGACCTCAAGCACCCCGGTGGCCGCGCGGTCCTGACCGACCTGGTGGCGTGGGCCGACGTGCTGGTGGAGAACTACAGCGCGGGCGTGACCGCGCGGCTCGGCATCGACTACGCGGCCATGCGGGAGGTCAACCCGCGGCTGGTGTACACGTCGATCAGCGGGTTCGGCGCGCAGGGCGGACCGGCCAAGGCCATGGACACGATCATCCAGGCACTCTCCGGGATCATGGGCACCGCGGGAGAGGAGGGTGACGACCCGGTCCGCAACGGGCTGCCGGTCGGTGACCTCGTCGCGCCGCTGTTCGCGGTGGTCGGGACGCTCGCGGCGGTCGTGCAGGCCGACCGCACGGGCGAGGGCCAGCACGTGGACGTGTCCATGCTCGGCGCGCTGACCTCCCTGGTCGCGTGCGAGCCGTTCGACGCGTACGCGGCCGTCGGGCTCGTCCAGCGCACCGGTTCGCTCGTGCCGCGGCTCGCGCCGTTCGGGCTGTTCGAGGCCACCGACGGGTGGCTCGCCCTGTGCGGGCCGACCGACCGGTTCGCCGCCGGGGTGTTCCAGGCCATGGGAGAACCGGCGCTCGCGGCCGATCCCCGCTTCGCCACCCGCGACGCGCGGGTCGCCAACGCGGCCGGGCTGCACCGGTTGATCGCGACGTGGGTGGCCGGACAGCGACGGGCGGACGTGGTCACGCTGCTGACCGACAACGGCGTGCCCGCCGCGCAGGTGCGCGAACCGGCCGAGGCCGTGCGCGACCCGCTGGTCAGGGCCCGTGCGGAGGTGGTGTCGCTGGCGCACCCTCGGCACGGCGCCACCGCGGACATCTCCGCGACCGGGGTGCCGATCGTGTTCTCCGGCGCGGAGGTCGGGTTCGACCGGCCTGCGCCCGCGCTCGGCGAGCACAACGAGCGGGTGTACGGCGAACTGCTTGGCTACGACGGCGACCGGCTCACCGCGCTGCGCACGGACGGGGTCATCTGAGCGTGGGCACACCACTCGAGCGGCTGCTCGGCCACTACGCGCGGCGGTACCCGGTCGCGACGGACCGTCTCGTGATCGGGTGCGTCGGCCAGGACGTGCCCGTCGAGCTGGTGGTGGCGGCCGGTGCGGTGCCGGTGCGACTGGCCGGGAAACCCGGCGCGGACGTGACGGCGGGGGAGACCTACCTCGGCGCCGGTGTGGACCGGTGCACCCGGTCGGTGCTGACCCGGCTGCTGGCGGGGGAGTACGGCCGCCTCGACCGGCTGCTGGTGTCGCGGGACTGCGAGGCGTCGCTGCGGTTGTTCTACGCGGTCCGGGAGCTGCGGCGCGTCGAGCCGGAGCTGGGCCTGCCCGAGACGTACCTGGTCGACGTGCTGCACCTGCCCCACTGGACGACCACCCGGTACAACCGGGTCCGGTTCGGCGAACTGGTCACGGTGCTGGAGCGGTGGACCGGCGCCCGGCTCACCGAGGAGGCCGTCGCGGCGGCCATCGGGGAGTACGACGAGCACCGCCGGTTGCTGCGCGCGGTGTCGGCGCTGCGCCGCGGCGCCCGGCTGACCGGTGTGCAGGCGCTGGCCGCGTTCGGTGCCGCGCTTCCCGTGGCGGAGCACAACGAGCTGCTGCGTGCCCTGCCGGCGTCCGGCCTCGGCGTCTACTCGGGACGACGGGTGTTCCTCACCGGCAGCTCCCACGACAACCCGGACGTGTACCGGGCGTTGGAGGAGGCGGGGTTCGTGGTGGTCGGTGAGGACCACGACTGGGGCGACCTACTGGCCATGCGGCCCGTGGCGGCACCGACGCTCGACGCACTCGTCGAGCGATACCAGTACAACGGCCCCACCGCGGCGCGCGCGTCCATCGACGACCGGGCGGCGAACACGGCACGGGCCGCGGTCGAGTGCGGGGCCGAACTCGTCGTGTCCTATGTCCGAGGCAACGACGACGCGCCACCGTGGGACTTCCCAGCGCAGGCGGCGGCGCTGCGCGCGCACGGCATCCCGGCCGTGCTGGTGGACCGCCAGGAGTACGGCGAGATCGACCTCGCGGGGGTGTGCGGTGAGTGAGAAGCTGCTGGCGTCGGCCACCGAGGCCACCCGGTACCAGCGCGCGTGGTTCCGTGAGCTGCGGGGGCTCGCCGCGGCCGGTACACCGATCGCACTGGTGAACGCCGACGCGCCGCAGGAGATCTTCCGCGCCATGGGGATCCCGTACGTCGTCAACCAGTGGTGGGCGTCGGTGGTCGCGGCGAAGCGGCGGGCACCGCACTACCTGGAGCTGTTGCGGGAGAGAGGTTACCCGGACTACACCGAGCAGTACAGCTCGATCTCGCTCGGCTCGCTGTTCGACCAGGAGCCGGAGCACGCGCCGTGGGGCGGGCTGCCGCGCCCGTCGATCGTGCTGGGCGAGAACGTCGGCGACGGCGGCCGGAAGATCTTCGACGTGTGGGGCGGGCAGCCGGACATCGCCTACTACGCGCTGGAGAGCGCCGCCGAGAACGCGGTCCCGGTCAACTGGTGGGACCTGATGCCCCACGACTGGGAGAAGGCCATCGGGACGGCCCGTCTGGACCTGATGGAGTCCGAGCTAGAGGGCCTGATCCGCTTCCTGGAGACGACGACCGGCCACGTCTTGCGCGAACGCGAACTGCGTCGCGTCCTGGATCTCATCAACGAGCAGGCGGAGTGGAACCGCCGCTCCCGCGACCTGATCGCCTCGACGACCCCGAGCCCGCTGGCCGTCACGGACAGCATCCCGAGCGTCATGATCCCGCAGTGGCACCGTGGCACCGAGTGGGCGCGCGACGCGGCGCGCCGGTTCTACGAGGAGGTCGAGGAGCGGGTCGGGGCTGGCGCGGCGGTGTGCGAGAACGAACGGGTCCGTCTCATGTGGATCGGCCGGGGTCTCTGGTACGACATGGACTTCTACCGCCGCTTCGAACAACGCCACGGCGCGGTCTTCGTCTGGTCGATGTACCTCGCGATCGCGGCCGACGGCTACCCGAGATACGGCGACAATCCACTGAGGACACTGGCCGCCCGCTTCGCCGCCTTCAACGACCAGCTCTACACCCCACCGTGGTCGTGCGAGTGGTACGTGAAGGAGGCAAAGCTGCACCGCGTGGACGGCGTGGTCCACCTGGTCTCCGACGACGCCCGCGGCAGCTACTTCACGAACCGCGCCCTGCGCGCGGCGGGCATCCCGGTGTACGAGCTGCACGCGGACAACGTCGACACCCGCTCCTACCAGGAGACAACGGAACAAGCACTGACGAACTGGCTGGAAACCGAGGTCGTGCGCTGACCGGGACCACGGCCACCGCACTCGCAGAGTGCGATCCCAGTGCCCCGAAAGGCGCTTTCAGGACGTTGAACGTCCCAGAATCGGCTTTCGTGGCGCCAACTATGCCCCGAAAGCGTGGCGGATTCAGGCGGTCAGCCAGAGTGCGGCCGCGGTCAGAAGTGCCTCCGTTGCCCGCAGCAGCGCCGGTTCCACGTTGTCCGGTACGAACTCCGAGGAGTGGTTGCCCGGGGCGATGCCCGCCATGACCGCCCGGTTCGGTTGTTCTGCTCCGTCCGGGTACCGCACGGGGTCGAAGGCGCCGAAGTTCCAGAAGACCGACGGGACGCCTGCCGCCGTGCCGAAGCGGCCGAAGTCCTCGCTCGCCGGTTTCGTGCCGGTCTCGTGTACCTCGTCGGCGCCGAAGGCCGTCGTGAAGGCCGCGATCAGTCTCCTGGTGGTGTTCTCGTCGTTGACCAGCAACGGGAAGTCGTTGATCGGAGTGATCTCCGGTGGCCTCGGTGCGCCCGCCGCCGCTGCCTCAGCCGTGACGATGCGTGTCACGGCGGCCAGGACGCGGGTCCGCACGTCCTCGTCGAAGGTGCGGATGTTCAGCTTCAGCTCGGCCTCGGCCGGGATCACGTTCTCCTTCGAGCCTGCCCGGATGGCGCCAACCGAGACCACCGCGACGTCGGTGGCGGCCAGCTCGCGGGCCACGATGGTCTGCAGCCGCAGCACTATCGAGGCCGCTATGACGATCGGGTCCACCGTGGTCTGCGGGGCCGATGCGTGGCCGCCTCGGCCGAACACGGTGACGCGCAGGCTGTCCGCCGCGGCCATGAACACCCCGGGGCTGGCGTACAGGTGCCCGGCGGGGGCGGAGATCACGTGCTGGCCGAGCGCAACGTCGTAGCGCGGGAACCGGTCGAGGAAACCGTCGTCGAGCATTGCCCTGGCTCCCGCGCCGATCTCCTCCGCGGGCTGGAAGACCGTGAGTACCGTGCCGGACCAGTGTTCGCGCCGCGCCGCCAGCTGGTCCGCCGCGCCCAGCAGTGCCGTGACGTGGGTGTCGTGTCCACAGGCGTGCATCACCGGCACCACGTCGCCGTCCGGGTCGACTCCCGTGGCCCTGCTGCGGTAGGACACCTTCTCCGTCTCGTCCACCGGCAACGCGTCCATGTCCGCGCGTAGCAGTACCGAGCCGCCCTCTCCGTTGCGGAGCACGCCGACCACGCCAGTGCCGCCCACGCCGGTGGTGACCTCGAACCCGGCCGCGGTCAGCCGGGCCGCCACCACCGAGGCGGTGCGCTTCTCCTGGAACGACAGCTCGGGGTGTTCGTGCAGATCCCGGTACACCTCGACCAGGTCGGCGATCCGGTCGGCGAGTCCTGCGGTCAGCGTGGTCATGTACTCCCTCTTCCTAGATGGGGGTGCCGGGTGGCAGGCCGGGCAGTTCTGCCGGGTCCTCGAACGCCTTGTGTGTCAACGCCTTCCAGCGGGTCGTCACCGCCGGGCGGCCCGGGTCACCGAACCATGGGCCGGTCGCGATGGCCTCCACCGCCGCCACCCTTGTGTGGTGGTGCAGTTCCGGGTCGGTCAGGGTGTGCTCGAAGCGGCGCAGCAGCGTCCAGCCGATCGTCTCCGTGCGAAGGTCGCGTGCCGTGCCGGTGAGCAGGCCGATCGCGTGTCCCACCGTGGCCGCCAGAAGTTCTGCCGGCCCGGTGCTTTCCGCCACCCGGTTCAGCCTGGCCGGGGCCAGCAGCGGACCCGCGACGACGTCGGTGCCCGCCGCGATCGCGGCCGCCTGGTCGAACGCGCCCGCCGTGCGGTGGTCGAACTGTCCCTCGCGGCGCGGGCGTCCGCCCGCCGGCCCGACCAGCAGCGGGCGGATATGTGCCGGGACGTCCAGGAACTCCGGCGTCAGCAACGCGGTCAGCTCGGTGAGCGCGGCCCGTTGCCGCTCCTCGGGGACCGGGGTCGCCGCGCCCGTGAAGGACGCGCCGTCGGTGACGGCGTAGCGGCGTTCGCTGCCGCCGACGAGCTTGGCCACGGCCGTGGCCTGGTGGCGGTGGAGCAGGTACAACACCAGGAACCGGCGCTCGATCTCGTTCGCGTCGCTGCCAGGCGGCACCACGGCCGGGCCGAACCGGCGCAGCGCCGCGGCACGCACGGCCAGCAGTTCCGTCAGCGCCGTGACGGGGTCGCCGGGCGCGATCCACGTCGCGCCGCAGGCGTCGGCCGCGTCGTCGGTGCGTGCGTCCGCGTCGGTCACGTAGTCCAGGTCCGGTGGCGCGGCGACCGTGCCGTACAGGGCCGCGACCTGGTACCGGTCCCACGGGCCGAGGCCCGTCGCGTACGGCGCCGGGGCGACCGGGCGGTCACCGTCGATGGCGAAGGCCGGGCCAGGGTAGTCCATGACGGACGGCCGGGAATGCCGGTGCGACGCGAAGTTGTGCGCGAACCCGAGCCCGTGGCCGATCTCGTGCGCGGCGAGCTGCCGCACCCTGGCGGCCACCACGTCGGCCACGGCGGTGGCGCCGTCGTCGTCCGCGTAGGGCGCCAGCACGCTCTCGGTGATGGCCCGCAGCTGCTCGACCCGCTGAGAACCCAGCCGCACCACGGCACGCAGGATCTCCCCGGTGCGCGGGTCGGCCTGCGTCATGCCCATCGACCAGCCGCGGTCGGCCCGGTGCACCCACAGCACCACGTTGCGCCGCGGGTCGGTCAGGTCCGCGCCGTCGGGCAGCGGCTCGACCCGGTAGGCGCCGGGCAGACCGGCCGCCTCGAACGCGTCCTGCCACCAGTTGCCGCCCTCGAGCACGGCCTCGCGGATCGCGGGTGGCATCGCCGGGTCCAGGTGGAAGACGATCGGCTCGGTCGTGCGGAACCGGGTGGCGAGCGGGGTCTCGGCGTCGCGGCCGTCGATGAGGTCGAACCGGTGCACGGTGTGGCTCGACGTCGCGCCGACCGTCGGGTCCAGTGGCACCGGCTCGTAGCCGGGTGGCGGCAGCGGGCGCACCGCCACCTGCTGCCGCACACTCACCGTGTCGCCGGGTGCCGGCTCGATGGGCGGCGCCAGGGACAGCGACACCCTGGGGGAGTGGCCGGTGGTGTACTTCGGTCGCGGCTTCTGTTGTGCCGCACGGAAAACCAGCACCGACTCGATCGCGAGCACGTCGCCGTGCCACTCGACCCGGTCGAGCCGCGAAAGCGTGCGGTCGAGCACGAACGGCGCGTCGGCGGCGTCGGTCAGCCGCTGTCCGATGCCGACGAGGTCCACCAGGCCGAGTGGTGCGGGGTCGAACGAACCGGGCGCCGGGACCGGGCAGCGGGCGAGTGCGGACTCGGCGAACGAAGCCGCCGCGGCGGCCCGTTCCGCCGCGGTGGCACCGGAGTGGCCGTAGGTGGTGTTGCACGCGGTGACGATCACCTCGCCGCTGGTGTCGTCGCTGTCGGCGCGGCACAGCAGCGACGGGCCGACCTCGCCGCGGTCCAGCCCGGTGGCCGACCGGCCGAGGCCGCCGACGATCGTCGCGTCCACGATGAACTCGCGCGCCGCGACGAACGGATCCCTCATCGGTTCGCGCCCGGCACCGCGGCGAGCAGCGCGCGGGTGTACTCGGCGGTCGGCCGGGTGAACACGTCGCCGACCGCGCCGGACTCGACGACCTGCCCGTGGTGGAGCACCACCACCTCGTCGCTGACCTGTTCCACGACGGCCAGGTTGTGCGAGATGAACAGCATCGTCAGAGCCAGCTCGTGCCGCAGCCGGTCCAGCAGCGCCAGCACCTCGGCCTGCACGGACACGTCCAGCGCCGAGGTGATCTCGTCGGCGATCACCACCTCGGGCCGGGTGACGAGCGCCCTGGCGATCGCGATGCGCTGCCGTTGGCCGCCGGAGAACTCGTGCGGATAGCGGTCGGCGGCGTCGGTGGGCAGCGCGACGTCCGTCAGCGCCTTCTCGATCTCCTCCCGGTGCCTGCGCACCCTGGCGTGGGCCGGGTCGAGTGCCTCCGCCAGCGTCTGACCGACCGTGCGGCGCGGGTTGAGCGAGGAGTACGGGTCCTGCGGGATCAGCTGGACCCGCCGCAGGAACGCGCGCCGGTCGCGGCGGCCGAGGCCGCTGACATCGGTGCCGTCGAGCAGCACCCGGCCCCCGGCGATCGGCACGATGCCCAGGATGGCCCGCGCCAGCGTCGACTTGCCGGAGCCGGACTCGCCGACCAGCCCGACGGTGTGCCCGTCCGGCACGGTGACGCTCACGTCGTCCAGCGCGGTCACCGCCCCCGCGCCCCGGCCGAACCGCACGGTCAGATCCTCCACACTGAAACCACTCACGACTCCTCCTCGCAGGCTCCGGGGAGCCGCTCGCGGTCGCCCTGTGCCTGATGCTCTGCTCGATGGTTCGCTCCGCAAGCTCCGCTCACGGCTCCGCAAGCTCCGCTCATGACCGCACTCCCAGCCGTGGCACGGAATCGAGCAGCATCCTCGTGTACGGGTCGCTGACCTCACCTGCCCGCAACGCGTCCTGCGTCAGTTCCTCCACGAGCACTCCGTCCTTCATGACCAGCACGCGGTCGCACAGCTCCTCGACGACCCCGAGGTCGTGGGAGATGAACAGCGTGGCGGTGTCGGTCTCGTCGCGAATCCGCGCCAGCTCCTTGAGGATGCCGGCCGCGACCGTCACGTCGAGCGCGGTGGTCGGCTCGTCGGCGACGAGCAGCGCGGGCTTGGCCGCCAGTGCCGCGGCGATCATGGCGCGCTGCCGCATGCCGCCGGACAGCTCGTACGGGTGGGCCCGCAACAGCCGCTCCGGGTCGGTGATGTGCACGCTCGCCAGCAGCTCGGCGATGATCGCCCGCGCTTCCTTTTTCGACTTGCCCCGGTGCACGCGCAGCACCTCGGTCAGCTGGGCGCCCATCCGCAACGCGGGGTTGAACGTCGTGCCGGGGTCCTGGTAGATCATCGCCACCGCGTCGGACAGCTCCGTCCGCGTGGTGGCGCCGAGCAGGTCGACGCCGCCGACCCGCAGTTCGCTCGCCGACGCGGACAGCCCGTCGGGCAGCAGCCGCGCGAGCGACAACGCGGTCAGCGACTTGCCACTGCCGGACTCCCCGACGAGACCGAGGATCTCGCCCCGGCGGATCTCGAAGGAGATCCCGTGCACCAGCGCGGTCCCGTCCGAGCGTCGCACCTCCAGGTCCCGCACCACGACCGGAGCGTCCGATGTGGACGGTGTGGAGACGGTCCCGGCTGGTGCGGCCGGTGGGCCGGGTTTGCGCGCGACGCGTGGGTCGGCCGCCGCCGCAAGACCGTCGCCGACCAGCATGGCCCCGATCGACAGCAGCAGGATCATCAGTGTCGGCCCGACCACCTCGATCGGCCGCGAGTAGATCGCGGGGAGCGCGTCGGCGAGCAGCCTGCCGAGGTCGAAGTCCGGGGTCTGCACGCCGAGCCCCACGAACGACAGCGCGGACATCGCCACCAGTCCGGTGGAGAACGTCGACGCGAGCTGGATGAGCAGCGGCTCTGCCATGTTCGGCAGCAGGTGCCGCCCGATCAGCGCCCTGCGCGGCACCCCGATCAGCCGGGCGGTGGTCACGAAGTCCCGCTGGTGGACGGCGCCGCTGAGGTTGGCGGTCAGCCGCGCGGTCGCCGGGATGTTCGCCACCGCGACGGCCACCACCAACTGCCACCTGCCCGCGCCGAGGATCGCCGCGAGCACCACCGCGACCAGCAGTTCGGGGTAGGAGACGGTGATCTCCACGATCCGCAGCGCGAACTCCCGCACCCTGCGGGGCGCGGTCCACACCGCGGTGCCGATGAGCACGCCGGCGGTCATCGAGATCGCGGTCGCGACCAGCGCCATCATCAGGCTCGCCTCGGCGCCGACGAGCGCCCTGGCGAACAGGTCCCGGCCGAAGTCGTCGGTGCCGAGCCAGTGCTCGCCCGACGCGGGCGCGGCGATGTCCGAGCTGAGCCCCTTCGCGGCGTCCTCCAAAGTGAACCCCGCGATGATGACGACCAGCGCGGTGCCTGCCAGCAGCACGCTGCCCGCGATGAGCGCCGGGTTCCAGCGTAACCGCCTCGGCCTAGCCATGGTGGCCTCCTCGCACGCGGGGGTCGACGATGCCGAGCACGATGTCGACGGCCATCGTCATGAGGGCGGACAGCACCGCGAGCACGAGCACGATGCCCTGCACCAGCGGGTAGTCCTTGGTCGCGACCGCGTTCACCACACCGAGCCCGAGACCGGGCCAGCCGAAGACCGTCTCGACGCTGATCGCGCCGCCGAGCATGCCGATGAGGATGATCCCGCTCAGCGTCAGCGTGCTCGTCAGCAAATTCGGCAGCGCGTACCGCGCCGCGGTGCGCATCGTGCCCAGCCGCCAGCCCCGCGCGGTGCGCAGGTAGTCCTGTTCGAGCACGACCGCCGTCTCCCTGCGCACGATCCGCGCGATCAGGCAGATCGACGGGAGGCTCAGCGCGAGCGCGGGCAGCAGGATCGACAGGCCAGGCTGCGATCGCGTGTACGCGGGTGGCAACAGCTCCAGCGTCACGGCGAACAGCAGCACCAGCAGGGTGGCCATCACGTACGGCGGGATCGCCGCGACGAACGCGGTCGTGTAGCCGAACGTCGAGTCGAGCTTGCGCCGCCTGCCGCCTCGGGTGAGCGCGCCGACCGCCATCCCGAGCGGCACCGCGACCAGCAGCACGACGAGCAGCGCGACGACCGCGAGGACCGCGGTGAACGGCAGCCGCCGGAGCACCACCTCGGAGACCGGGGCGTTCAGCGAGAACGAGTGCCCGAGGTCGCCGTGGAGCAGCCCGCCGACGTAGTCACCGAACCGTTCCAGGACAGGCCGTTCGAGGCCCATCTCGGCCCGGATCCTGGCGATCTGGTCGACGGTGGCGTCCGGTCCCGCCGCGCTCACGGCGGGGTCGCCTGGGATGAGCGGCACGATCAGGAACGTCACCAGCACGGCGACCACCACCGTGCCGACCAGCCCGGCGAACCGCCGCAAGGCGAACGATGGCCACGTGGAGCCGCCCCTGGCGCGGCGGGGCCGTTCGAGTCGCTCGAGTCGTTGCGTCGCGGTACTCATGACGCACCGATCCGCAGGGTCGCGAAGTCCACGTAGTCGTCGAACACGGACACGGTCACGTCGGGCCCGGAGACGTAGGTGAGGGGACTGCCTGCCAGCGGCACGATGTCACTGCGCTCGAACAGCGTCCGCTGCGCCCGCTGGAACGCGTCGCACCGGCTCTTCTCGTCGGTGGCGGCGAGCCCCTCGGCGAGCGCGGCCGCACCCTCCTGGTTGTCGGACGCGCTGTAGTTGCGGCCGCCGTCCTCGACGCTCGGCCCGATCACGCGGTCGAGCGAGGCGCTGATCGAGCCGACCGAGTTGAGGTCGCCGAGGAACACGAGGTCCCAGTCGGCGCCGCCCTCGGCGATCGTGCTCCAGAACGTGGCGTTGTCGACCTTGTTCATCGTCACCTGCGCTCCCGCATCGGCGAGTACCTGGTAGATGTAGTCGGCGCCGCCGCTGAACTGCCGGTTCGCGGTGTTGCCGATCATGGTGATCCCTTCCGCGCCTGCCAGTTCTTCCTTCGCCGCGTCGGGGTCGTGTGGTGCGAGCAGCGAGCGGTCGGTGTTGACGCACGCGAAGCTCTCCGGCACCACCGAGGTCAGCTCCTTCGAGATGCCCTTGCTGAACACGGCGTTGAACGAGCGTTGGTCGATGGCCATGGCCACCGCGCGGCGCAGTTCCGGCCGGTCGGCGAACACCCGCCCAGGCCGCTGGTTGAACACGACGTAGGCGGTCGCGTTGGTCACCTGGTACTGGTGCAGGTCAGGCTGGGCGGTGAACCGCTTGACCGCGTCGGGGTCGGCGAACTGGCCGAGGTCGAGGTCGCCCGCCAGGATCTGGTTGGCCACCGTCGACTGGTCGGTGGAGATGCCTGCCTCGATGCGGCGGGGCGGGTCGCCGGTGAGCGGCTTGGCGAACGCGGGCCACGCCGCGTAGTCCGGCCGCAGTTCGAACGTGTAGCTCAGGCCCTGCTGCGCGTCCGCGACCGTGTACGGGCCGGAGAACGCGCCCTTCACGGTGCCCGCGGCGAGACCGTCCGGGTCGGCGAGCCCCGCCGGGCAGACGATGCCCGCCTGCGGGATCGCCATGCCCTGGGGCAGCGTGGTGAACGGGGTCGAGAGCGTGATCCGCACCGTCGCGCCCGCCACGTCGACCGCGACGTCACCAGGCCCGAAGACCAGGTTTCGCCACGTCGACCCGACCTCGGGGTCGGCCAGCTTGCGCAGCGACCCGGCGACGACCTCCGCCGTGATCGGGGTGCCGTCCGCGCACGTGGCGTCCTCGCGGATGGTGAACGTGTACGCCGACGCGGACTCGGCCGTCCAGCTCGACGCCAGCCCGCCGATCAGTTTCCCGTCGCTTTCCCTGCGCAGCATGGTGTCGTAGAGCAGGCTCGACACCTGGAAGGTCTGCTGTCCCTGGGCCAGCGTCGGGTCGAAGCTCGACGGGTCGGCGTTCAGCACGGTGCGCACCGTGCCGGTCTCCTTGGGCCCGGCGACGGCCGACGCGCACGCGCCGGCCGCCGCGAGGCAGACGGCGGCGGTCACCGCCGTCAGTGTCCTGACCGTTCGATGGGTCATGAGCTCTCCTGAAGGGCGGTTGTCGATGGGAAGTGCAACGGCAGCGCGGTGGACCCGGCGGTCCCGCCGCCGTCGACCCGCAGCACGGATCCGGTGACGAACGCGGCGTCCGGCCCGGCCACCCAGACCACCGCGGCCGCGATCTCCTCCGGGAGACCCGCGCGGCCGACCGGGTTCGCCGACACGGCGTGCGCGTACTCGGGGGTCACCGGGTTCACCGGGCTCGCCACCTCGACGAAGCCGGGCGCGACCGCGTTGACGCGGATGCCCTGGCCGCCCAGCTCGACGGCGCAGGCCTTGGTCAGCATCTCCACCGCGGCCTTGGACGTGCAGTAGTGCGCGGCACCCTGCCGTGCGCGGGTGGCCGCCGACGAGCTGATGTTCACCACCGCGGCCGGTCTGCCCGCCGCGGCGAGGGCTCTGGTCAGCAGCATGGGCCCGCGCACGTTCACGTGCTGCACGCGGTCCCATGCCGTCGCGGTCATGTCGGCGAGGGTGGTGGCCGGGTAGATGCCCGCGGCGTTGACGAGCACGTCGACCGGCCCGGTCGCCTCGACGGCCCGGTCGACGACCTCTGCGCAGTCCTCCGCCGCCAGGTCGGCGACGAGCGCCCGGCCACCGAGCGGTGCCATCGCGGCCACCAGGTCGGGTTCGCGTGCGTCGACGCCGGTGACCGTGTCACCGAGCGCGTGGAACGCCTTCGCGACCGCGAGGCCGATGCCGCCCGCCGCGCCGGTCACCAGAACATGCCTAGCCATGGCGTACCACCTCCGCTACCTGCTCGTGCGTGCCGAACCAGACCCCGTCGTGGCCCGCGATGTGGTCGAGGAGCGCCCGCAGCACCACCAGCCGCGACCGGTGTCCGATCACGTGCGGGTGCATGGTCAGCTGGAACACGCCGCCGTCGGCGAGCGCGGCGTCGAACTCGTCGCGCCAGATCTCCAGCAGCGCCCTTGGCCGGGTGAACGTGGCGCCCGTCGTCAGATACGGGACGTCGTCGCGGATCCACTCGACCGGCACCTCGACGATGCCGGTCGGCTCGCCGTCGGCGAGCAGCTCGTATGGCTCGTCGTCGGCCATCAGCGAGGAGTCGTAGGAGAACCCGAGCTCACGGATGATCGCCAGCGTCGAGTCGGAGAAGTCCCAGCTCGGCGTGCGGATCCCGGTCGGGCTGGTACCGGTCAGCCTGGTCAGCGTGTCGCGGGCGCGGCCGGTCAGGTCCAGCTCCTGCGCGGCGGTCAGCCGGGTGTTCCGCTCGTGGATCCAGCCGTGCGCGGCGACCTCGTGCCCGGCCGCGACGTACGCCTCGATGTCGCCGGGGTGCAGCAGCGCGGACACGGCGGGCACGAAGAAGCTGGCCCGCGCACCGAACTCGTCCAGCAGCCGCAGGATCCTCGGCACCGCGACGCGCGAGCCGTACTCGCCCTGCGCGAGCCTGCCGGGGCTGGTTTCCCCGTCCCGCAGGGGAATCGTCTCGTGGTCGGCGTCGAAGGACAGCGCGACCGCCACCCGTGCCCCGCCCGGCCAGCTCGGCGGGGCCAGCCGCCGCCCGGCGCGGACCCGGCCGACGTGCCCGCGCCAGACCTCCTCGTCCCACTGCCACGGCTCGGTGCTCACCACGCGCACCTGCCGTCCTCGTCGATCCGGACCCATGCGCGTTTGAGGGTTCGTGCCTGCAGGGTCATGTCGGCGCCGTGGACGCCGGGCAGCGCGCCGACGACCCCGGTGAGGTAGTCGTACAGGTCGCCGTACCCGGGCAGCACGCCGTGCAGTACCAGGTTGAACCGGCCGGTCGTGGCGCTGACGTAGCGGGTCGACGGCTCCTTCGCGAGCATCGCCCCGACGTTCGCCAGCTCGGCGGGCTCCACGGTGAGCCACTGCATGAAGTCGACGTCCAGCCCGAGTACCGGTGTCTCGAACAGCGTCCGGAACCGCAGGCAGCCACGGTTGACGAGGGACTCGACCCGCCGGGCGGCCGTGGACTCGCTCGCGCCGATGGCGGCGGCGATCTGCGCGTAGGTGGCGCGGCCGTCCGCGGCCAGCGCCCCGGCGATCGCGAACTCCTGCTCGGTGAGCTGCTCGGTCTCGTGCCAGGCCCGGTGCCCGGTGACCTGCGCGGTGTGCCGCAGCCGTGCGGCGGCGTCGGGGCCGAGCAACCCGGTGTCCCATTCCTCGAACGCGAGGAACTTCCTGACGACCACCATCGACTCGGTCTCGACGATGTCGTCCGGCCGGGGGAGGTCCTCGACCAGCGCCCGCGCGACGTCCTGGTGCCTGCGCACCACGACCTCGGCCGCGACGTCGGCGCTGCCGGACACGACGGTGACGAACCGCGTCACGGGCAGTGCCGCCAACGCGTCCGCGACGTCGTTCGCCCGTCCCGGCTTGCACCGCATGCGCACGATCAGCGAGATGCCCAGCCCGCACCGGAGGTGGTCCAGCACCCCGGTGACCCCGACGACCCGCGACTCGACCAGGTGCTGCCCACGCCGCGCCACGGTCGACTCCTTGGCGTCGACGACGGCCGCGACCTTCTTCCACGACGCGCGCCCGTCGAGCTGCAGTGCCGCGACGATGCGTCGGTCCAACTCGTCGAGCTTGAGGACTTCGCCCATGGCCTAACCATCATATGAGGGAATCTCTCAAGTCAAGTGCGCAATCTGCGGGACACCGCCATTTAACGTCTCCGTAGTAGGCGTGGGGAGCGTGCGCGCCCTGGTGTGGGCGGACAAGTGCGGCCTCGGGATTTCTTCTGTGTTGCGCTCACCATCCCGAAAGGTTGGCACTGTTATGTATCGCCGTTATGGTTTATCCATAACGTTGATATGCAACGCAGGAGGACACCATGGCATACCGGCTTCGCCTCGCATCCGGCATCGACGTTCTCGACGCGTGGACCGCCACCGCCGACATCGCGGACTTCATCGTCGTCGCCGACGCGTTGTTCACGGTCGTGGAGCGTTCGGTCTACTTCGCGTACCCGGTCATCGACGACCCGGCGATGGCGCGTGAGTTCGTCGTCGTGGTGCGCGACAACCTCGCCATCCGGGTTCGGCTCGACGATGTCGAGAGGTTCGGCATCGTCTTCATCGGCTCCCCGCTCGCGGCCTTCGAACCGCGCAAGGCACCCACGGCCGAGTCGCAGTCCGGGACCAACTGACCGATCGGACGAGGAGGACGCGACATGACCACGACCGAATGCCCGTACCTGATCACCGACAGGGCGTACGACAACACGCTGTTGGTGCCCGTCCCCGTGCCGGTGGCACCGCCTCGGCGCCGGGGCGTCGCCGCCCGTGCCGACCGGCTCGGCCGGGCGGTGCTCCGGAGCCGGTTTCCGGGTCACCGGCGAGGATCGGGGGACCGCCTGCGGATCGCGCGGAGCCGTCGGGGAGACCGGCGGCGGTCGGTGCG
Organism: Actinophytocola sp.; assembly: GCF_049647105.1. Classification (GTDB taxonomy): domain Bacteria; phylum Actinomycetota; class Actinomycetes; order Mycobacteriales; family Pseudonocardiaceae; genus Actinophytocola. The sequence goes on along the minus strand of NZ_JBARWZ010000208.1, from coordinate 5,040 downwards.
CCGCCGTGCCCGGCCCTCGCGGCGGGCGGCCTGACGCCAGTCACGATCCGACCTCGTCGCGTTGGCACACCGGTCCGCCGCTGTCCAGGGCCCGGAAAGAACACGTGTTGCCCGATGACCTCCACCTTTACGCCGCTGGAGAAGAGAGCGTGATTGCCGCGGCGGGGATCCGGGTAGTCCCTGTGTGACGGACTTTCCCCGACTGGTGAGAAGAGAGGTCCCCATGGTTTTGGGAATCGTCATTGGCGTATGTGTCCTGCTGATCATCCTCGCGTTCCTGGTGCCGCGACTGTCTCGTGGTCCCCAGCATGGTGCGCAGAAGACGGCGGGTGCTGGCGGCCAGGTGGCGGGCCTGGCCCCGGGGAAGCTCGGCCACTGGCTGAGCAAGCCGTTCTCGAAGTCCCAGAAGGCGATGGGCAAGAGCGCGGGCGCCGGCCGTAAGGGCCGCGGCAAGATGCCGTTCTGACCGGAGAGATCCCGCGCGGTGCGTTGACGAAGCGTCGGCCACCACTCACGTCCGCACGTGGGTGGTGGCCGAACGCGTGACCAGGGAGCGCGCGATCAGCCGCAGCTGACCGCGCGATCGGGCGACGAGGTGTCGTCGAGGCGCCGGATGAACGAGTCGCCGCCCACGGTGGTCCGTTGCTCGCAGGCCGCCGCCTCGTCGGAGAACGGGCCGAGGTAGATGGAGTAGATGTCGGCACCGTCGAGCTGATGCCGCAGGGAACCGCACCCGGTCGACGGCGCGTGGAGGTACCGCGCGCCGGGGTTCGCGTCGAGGTGCGCCTGGACGTCGCGCTCGTAGTGCCGCGGGTTGACGGCGGAACCGACGATGACGATGTACTGGCCGTCGCATTCCGGTGTGCTGAGTGGCTCCGACACCGACAGTTCGGGTGCCGCGACCTCGGTGGTGCCCGAGGGGGTCGTGGTCGGTTGCCCGCCGTCCCCGCCGCTGCCGCCGTTCCACGTCGGCAGCCAGATCAGCGCGGCCGCACCGGCCAGCGCGATCAGGACCGCGAACGTGGCGACGGCGAGCCACCAACGGTTGCCGGACCGTGCCGGCACGGCGAGGGTGTCCGGTACCGGCAGGGTCGCGGGCCGTGGCGGCACCGGCTGTGCGAGGGCCCGGCCCGCCGCCGCGGCCAGTTCCCCCGCGCTCGGGAAGCGCTGCTCGGGACGCTTCGCCATGCCGGTGGCGATGACGTCGTCGAAGGCGGGGGACAGGCCGGGCCGGTGCGCCGACGGCCTCGGCGGCACCCGGTCGACGTGCGCGTGCATGAGTGCCAGCGCGTTCTCGTCGGGGAACGGTGGCGTGCCGGTCAGGCACTGGAACAGCAGGCAGGCGAGCGAGTAGACGTCCACCCGGTGGTCGACCGGCTGGGTCCCGAAGCGCTCCGGCGCCATGTAGGCGACCGTGCCGATCGGGATCCCGGTCCCCGTGATGTCGGCGCCCGCGCCCATCGAGCGCGCGATGCCGAAGTCGACCAGGTAGGCGAAACCACCCGCGTCGAGGAGCACGTTCGACGGCTTGACGTCGCGGTGCAGGAGGCCTTCGGCGTGTGCCGCGTCCAGTGCGCCCGCGACCTGGCGGATCACGTCGACGGCGGCGGCCGGGTGCATCGGACCGTGGTTGGTGAGCGTCGTGCTCAGGTCGGCGCCCTCGACCAGCCGCATGTCGAGGTACAGGCGGCCGTCGATCTCGCCGTACGCGTGGATCGGGATCACGTGCGGTTCACGCAGGCGCGCCGCGGCCCGTGCCTCCCGGATGAACCGCCGCCGGAACTCGTCGTCGTCGGCGATGTGCCCGGCGAGCAGCTTGACCGCGACGACCCGGTCGTGCTGGGTGTCGTAGGCGCGGTGGACCTCGCCCATCCCACCCCGCGCGATGAGCTCGTCCATCCGGTAAGGGCCGAACTGCCACATCACCTACGCGCCCCCACCCCGGCCTCACCAACGACGATCGCTCCCGCGATGCCGGAATCCTATAAGCCACGCGGGCGCCGGTGGCGGGTCGGGCGCAACGACGCCGAGGCGCCCGGAGGAGATCCGGACGCCTCGGCGCGGTGCCCCGCGTCGGTCAGGGGTTGACCTGCCAGTGCACGTTGACCTTGTAGCTGCCGCCGTGCCCGTTGAACGTGAACGTCCCCGTCGGCAGGCGGAAGTTCGTCCAGCCGTAGTTCGAGGCGTTCTTGTACATCCACTCGTACCGGTTCGGCATGTACACGTAGTGCGTGCCGGGGTGGAACATGTCGTCCTGGAACAGCTCGAACAGCCAGTCGAAGAACGTGCCGACCAGCCAGGCGACCGCCTTGCCGATGGCCTCGGCCAGCGCGGCACCGAGGTAGCCGGTCAGCACGCCGGCGACCGCCTTCTCGATCACCTTCAGCACGTCGTCCTTGACCTTGCCCCACACGGTGTTGATCGCGTCGGCGAAGCCGGAGCCGTCCTTCTCCGCGAGCATCACCACGGTGCTGTAGGTCCTCGGCCACGCGCCGGCACCGGTGAGGTCGAACCGGTGGAAGAGCTTGCCGGGGTCGGCGTAGACCTTGACCTCGTTGTCGTCGAAGTCGTCGGCGACCGTGAACTGGTTGACCTTGGTGGTGGCGCCGTTGTGGCCGACGGCGACCCCGCCCATCGCGATCTCGTCGTCACCCGGCCACTCCGGGTTGGTCTCGTCCGCGCACTTCACCCGCTCGATCCGGTAGTCCAGGCTGGTGAGCGTGGGGATCTGCAGCTGCAGCGGCACCTGGTACTTGACCGCCATCTCCTTGGCGTCGGCCTCCTCGAGCTTGTGCGTCGCCTCGATCCGCGCGGCCCGGTCGGTGAGCCTGCGCTTGAGCCCCGCCCTGTCGAACGGCACGGAGTCGGGGGTGAACACGCCGGAGAAGCCCAGCCCGGCGTACTTGCCGGGCTCGTGGGCGCCGTGCCTGCCGAACTCGCGCTTGCGGACAGCCGGGTCGGCGATCATCGCCCGCGCGGCCTCGGCGGCGGTCTTCTGCCGGTCGACCGGCATCGAGAGGATGCCCGTGCGCAGGTCCTCCTCGATGCTGCCTGCGGGATACTGTTTCGCCGGGTCGGCGGCGACCACGGCCATCGAGTACTTCAGCGCGTAGTCGGCGTCCTGGATGATCGACGCGATCTCGGGGTCGGATCTGAGGTCACCCGGTGTTGGCGGGGCAGGGTACTCCGGGTCCTCGGCCGTCGTGCGCGGCGGCGGGGCACCGGTGGTGCCTGCCGCGGCCTGCGCCGGGATCAGCGCCGCCGTGAGCGCGGTGACCGCTATCAGAGGCAGGGCGTAGCGACGTAGCGCGCCTGCGGAGGATAGTCGTGAACGCATGGGTATTTTCCTTCCGTGTCGTGGGCCGGTGTGGTTTCGCCGTCCTGCGAGAAGGTCTACGGACAGGTAGTTGCCGGGCGGCTGTGGTTCGGCTGTCGGGCGGATGCGTCCCTGGAAGGAGTGGTGCGTGACCGGTCTCGAGGTCCGCGTGCTCGGTGCCGTGGAGGCCGTCGGTCCGCACGGGACGGTCGCGCTGACCAGTACCCGCCGGGTGATCCTCGGGGTACTGGCTCTGCGTGTCGGGCAGGTCGTGCCCTACACCGAGCTGGTCGACGTCCTGTGGGGAGAGTCGCCGCCACGCACCGCGTTCAAGACCCTGCACAGCCACGTCGCGCGGATCCGCCAGGCGCTCGCCGCGTGCGGGGTGCCCCCGGTGGTCACCACCCGCGACCCTGGCTACGTGCTGGAGCTGGCGCCCGAGCGGGTCGACGCGCACCGGTTCGAGCTGCTGGTCCAGAGCGCCCGTGCCGACCTGGACCGCGGCGACACCCGGGTCGCCGTCGAGACCCTGCGCGCGGCGTCGGACCTGTGGCACGGCGAGCCGTTCTCCGGCACGGACCTCGGCGAATGGGGTCACCACGAGCTCGACCGCCTGCGTGAGCTGCGGCTGTCCGCCACCGAGGACCGCTGGCACGCCGAGATCGCCACCGGCAACGCCCTCGCGGCGGCGCTGGAGCTACCCCGGCTGGTGGCGACGGAACCGTTGCGGGAGCGGCTGACCGGGTTGCTGATGCTGGCGCTGCATCGCTGCGGCAGGCACGCCGAGGCACTCACCGCCTACGAGAGGCTGCGCCACCACCTCGCCGACGAGCTCGGCGCCGACCCCGGCCCGGAGCTGTCCGGACTGCACACCGCGATCCTGCGCCGCGACCCGTCCCTCGACGCGCCTGCCGCCGCCGCGCAGACCGTCCGGGTCACCGCGCAGGTCCCGGCGCAGATCCCCGCCAGGGCCGGGCACTTCACCGGCCGGGCGGGCGAACTGTCCGACCTGGACGACGCGCTCGCCGGTGACGAGCCGCCGATCGTGGTGATCTCCGGACCCGCGGGCATGGGCAAGACGTCACTGGCCGTGCAGTGGGCCGCGAGCATCGCCACGCGGTTCCCTGACGGTCACCTGTTCCTCGACCTGCGCGGCCACGACCCCGACCACGCCATCGCGGCCGAACTGGCGCTCGCGCACCTGCTGCGCGGCCTCGGCGTGCCGGAGGACCGCATCCCCGCCGGGGAGTCGGCGCGCTCGGCGCTGTACCGGACCCTGCTGCACACCAGGCGGTGCATGGTGCTGGTGGACAACGCGGGCACCGTCGACGACGTGCTGCCGCTGGTGCCCGGGTCGGACACCAGCGTGCTCGTCGTGACGAGCAGGCATTCGCTCACCGGTCTCGTCGCCCGGCACGCCGTGCACCACGTCGTGCTCGACGCCCTCGACGCCGCCAGCTCGGTGGCGCTGCTGGGAAAGGTGCTCGGCAGGGCGCGGGTCGCACGCGAGCCGGAGGCCACCGCCCGCCTCGCGCGGGTCTGCTCGGGGATGCCGCTCGCGTTGCGGATCGCGGCCGCCCGGCTCGTGGGCGTGCCTGGCCGCTCGGTGGCCGAGCTCGCCGACGAGCTGTCCGGCACCCGGCTCGACGGGTTCGCCGTGGAGGGCGACGCGCGCACGGTCCGGGCGGTGCTCGCGAGCGCCTACCGCCCGCTCTCACCGGCCG
>NZ_JBARWZ010000207.1:0-9318 GCF_049647105.1 Actinophytocola sp. | reverse complement strand
CCCGTGCCCCGGGACGGGGCGGCCGCGCAACTCGCCGACCCTGGTGTTCCCACTCCGGCTGGGTTACGCGGCATACCGTCTCCGGACTCTGTCACGGCCGTGTTCGATCCTGGTTCACGCGGTGCGGGGTGGGTCGACCAGTTCGATGCCAAGGGCGACGACGCCGAGGGCTTCGCGTTCGGGAGGGTAGATCTGGCGGATGTTCGCGAGTTGCTCGTCGCGGGTGGCCAGCGGGTTGACCGAGGCGACTTCCTCGTGGTCGAACATCTCGTCGAACGAGTCGTAGCGGGCGACACGGGTGACACGGGTGAGGACCTGGTCCTCGCGGTCTCGGCTGACGGGAGCGGGTGCTCCGGCAGCCGACCGCGATACCGGCCGGTGCGGTCAGAACAAGGTGGGCTCCGGCTCGGCAGGCGTGGCCACCGTGGCGGGATCCGACGTTAGCAGCGCGGTGGTGGCGGTCAGCGCCAGGCGCACGGCGAGTCCCGAATGGTCGGTGAGCCGGGAGCCGTCCGCGGCGTGCTGCACGTCATCGCCGACATCGACTCCCTCAACTACGGCCTGAACCTGCTCACCAGCGACTTGCTGCATGGGTGCCTGCTCACCACCGAACGTGTCGCCGACGCTGCCCTCGAGGGCAGGCTGCCCGGCCAGGGTCTGCGCAAGATCGACCTCGCCGAGGACTACCAACCCAACTTGGAGATCGTCACCGGCATCTTCGCCCGCCGGGGTGAGCGTGACCGCTATGCCGACGACCACCCGCTCAACCTGCTGTGGAACGCCTTCGCCGAAGTGACGCCGACCCGATCCGTCCCCACGGCCCTACCGGGCTGACAGGTCGTCGCGCTCCGTGGCCCGCCCAAGATGCAGGCTGACGGCCCTCGGGAAACACTCTCCCTGGCAGTCGCTGCAACGATGATCGTTGCGCTCCCGACAGCTCCACATCCGACGCTGCTCCGCTTGCTGGGCGGAAGCTGGGCCGATCAGCACACGGCCCGCAGGCTGTCCGGCGGCGCCTGGAAACGAGACACGTCAACTAAGGTGGGGAGGTCTGCCTGGAGGATCACGACGTCGGGGGTTGTGGTGAAAGGTGTGCGAGGGCTTGTTGTCGCGCTGCTCATGGTGATGGCGTCGGTGACATGGCCGGGAGCCGGTCAGGCGGCGGCCGAGTCCTGGAGTCTGACCACCGCGCAGCGGCAGGCCTACCTGTCCCACTACGCGCCGGTGATCCTCAAGCGCGGGGACGAGAACAACGGCCGTGAGGGCAGCGACTGGCTGTCCAACTACGACTTCGACCGCGACGGCGACTTCAGCGACAACCGGGTGAACTGGCGCACGGTCGGCCAGTACGCGACGGCGGGGGCCAACCCCCACTGGCGGATCCGGCCGACGCTCTACACGGCGCTGATCGAGTACACGGAGAACGGGGTGAAGAACCTCGTGTTGCTGTACCACGTGTACAACGCGGCCGACAAGGACTTCACCGAGATCCACGACTGGGAGCGCGTCGAGATCGTCCTGCGTGGCGTCACCGGCACGCCCGGGGCGGGGGAGACGGTCGGCCACGTGACCGTCACCAGCCACAAGGACCACGTCATGCGGAGCGGGACCGACAGCGCGGTGAACTTCATGCCTGCCGCGACCGGCAGGCACCTGTTGCTGTGGCAGGCCGACCACAGCAACTTCGACCTGCCCAGCGTCAACCCGCACGGCCACGAGCTGCGCTTCGCCACCACCCCGTGGAGCACCATCGCGGCGCGGATGGAGTCCACCAGCACGGCCGAGGTCGACATCAACAACGACAACGAGAAGAACGTGCACTACGCGTTCGTCCCGGAGGGCTCGGCCGACGCGGTCGCGGCCTGGCGGGCCCAGCCGGTGACCTCGGCGACGGCCAACGGCCTGGCCGGCAAGGTCGACAACGGCACGGACGTGCCCTGGCAGGCGATCAAGCGCATCACCTACGAACTGCAGGACCTCGCCGACATCGTGCCGACCCACTGGCAGGGTGCGAACTGGCAGACCCACTGGCTGCCGGACAAGTCGAGCGACATGCTGCTCGAGAGCCCGGTGACCGGGGAGACCGGCGCGGCGGAGGTCAGTGCCGGGCTGCAGCGCTTCTACACCGCCTCCCGGGACAGCGGGGAAGGCGACCTCACCGACGGCCGTGAGGGCATCCTGTCGAAGAGCTGGTTCTACGGCGCCTATTCCGGTGAGGAGAACGCCGACGAGATCTCCGGCTCCGACGACTTCGGCGGCTACGAAGGTCTCGGCGTCGACAGCGCGGGCCGCAGCCGCGGCGCCGCGAGCGGGGATCCCGCCTCGCACGACACCTACTGGCGCCAGCACGACTTCTTCGTCCACACCGGACTCGTCGACAGCGACGACCATCGGGAGTCCGGCACGTGGCTCACCGGAGACTGGTACACGGCGGCCAATGGTGGTTTCGACGGCCGCTGGACCCAGCTCTTCGACGACCGGCCCGACGCGGCACCCGCCGCCGCGAGCCCGGCGCGGGCCGAGGACCGGGTGCTTCGCGTGTACAACAACAACATCGAGAACCTGGTGCGCAACAACGCCGATGGCTCGTGCACGCGCATCTCCGGCCCGGACCACCTCACCTCGATGCTCGTCGACGACGCGGGCCGGACGGGCACCGCCGGTGTCGTCGCGCCGGACATCCTCATCGTGCAACAGATTCGCGGTACCGGGCAGGCAGAGGCGTACGCCGACCAGCTGTCCGCGAAGTTCGGGCTGCCCGCCGGGACCTACCGCGCGATCGTGGCGTGGTCCGACCCCGAGTCGTGGGGCGGGAGCCACCACTGCGGCGACCAGAGCCTCGGTGACCTGAAGAAGAAGCAGACCAACGGGATCATCTACAACTCCGGTCGGCTGAGCCTCGCGGCCGGGGACGTGTCGAAGTACTGGAGCGCGGGCTGGCTCAAGCCGGGTACCGCGTACGACGGTGGCGCCGGCTGCACCCTCTACAAGCCGCCGGACAACGACGACGGTGCGACCAACGAGTACAAGTGGAAGCGCACCAGCGCGATCGCCGCGCGGTTCACCATCAAGGCCACCGGCACGACGGTGTTCGCCGCGACCATGCACCTGCCACAGGAGAACGGGGCCAACGCCTGCGCGGGCGCCGGTGACACCGGCGTCGGCGGCACCGGCATCCACCTCGGCGCGGACGCGCGGAGCCTCATGGACGCCTCGACGATCCGCGTGGTCGGCATCGACGCCAACCGCACGGGGATCGCGGCGTCCACGCTGGCCGGCTACGGCATGACCGGGTACGGCAGTGCCGCCACGCATGGCAGTCGCAAGATCGACTACCTGTTCGTCCTCGGCACGGTCCGTCCGTCGCCGATCGGGCACACGGTGGCGAGCACGAAGTCCAACCACCTGGCCCTGTACGGGTTCGTCGACTTCTGACCGGCGCGGTAGACAGGACGCATGCGCATTCGACCCGGTGACATGGCGGACCTGCCCGCCATCATGACGATGTTCGACGAGGCGATCGCCTGGATGGTCTCCAGGGGCAACACCCGGCAGTGGGGCACCGAACCGTGGTCGACCCAGCCGGAGAAGGTCGCGTCGATCAGGAAGCGGGTCGAGGAGGCCGACCTGTGGCTCGCGGAGGTCGGCGGCGTGCCGGTAGGCACGCTGATCACCGACGACAAGCCGAACGTCTACGTGAACCCGGTCGACGAGCCGGAGCTGTTCGTCACCCTGCTGCTGGTCTCCCGAGGGCACGCCGGTCGCGAGATCGGCGCACGGCTGCTCGCCCACGCCCGCACACTGGCGGCGGCCAAGGGCGTCGTGCTGATCCGCGTCGACTGCTACCGCGGCGAGGACGAGCAGCTGATCCGCTACTACGAACGCAACGGTTTCGTCCGCACGCACCAGATCCTGGTCGGTGAGTGGCCGGGCCAGGTGCTGGAGCAACGCCTGCCCGCCACCTCGCGGTAGAAACGGGCACGGCCAAGTCAGCAACCTGGAACAACTACCGCGCGTCGATCGTCACTAACGTCCGGTACGTGCCCATCACCGAGGAACGGTGGACGACCGCGCGTGCGGCCGTCGCGACGACCGCCGAGCGGTTTCTCGACCTGGTCGCGGCGAGTGACCCGCGCACCATGGCCACCGCGCACTGGTCCGTCGCCGACACCGTCGCGCACGTGGGCACCATCGCCTTCATGGACACGGACATCGTCCGGTCCGCAGAACCCGCTTTTCCCTCGGCACGCGAACAGTTCCTGACGGCCACGGTGGACACCGTCTCCGACCTGAACGCCACGACGCTGCGCCTGGTCACCGTGCGCGACCCCGTGGTGCTGGCCGACCGGCTGAGGCAGGACGTCGACGACATCCTGCTGGCGACCGAGTCGGTCGACCCGGCCACCCCGGTGTCCTGGCTCGGCGGCTCCCGGGTCCCGGTCTGCGGCGTGCTCGCCCACCTGGTCAACGAGCTGAACATCCACGGCCGCGACATCGCGCGGGCAACGCGGACGCCGTGGACCGTCCCGCCCGCCGACGCCGCGCTGTTCTTCGAGGTGTTCTTCGTCGAGCTGCTGCGCCACGGCGTCGGGCACCTGATCGACAACGACGAGCCCCCACGCGAACGCCGGATCGCGGTGGGTTTCCGCTCGCACCACACCACCCCGGTGACCGTCGTGCTGCACCGCGGCCGGGTGTCGCTTGACGAGTGGGACAGCCCGGCCGACGCGCGGATCTTCTTCGACCCACCCGCGTTCAACCTGATGATGTTCCACCGGATCGGCAAGGCCCGCGCCGCGCTCACCGGCAAGGTGCGCGTGTGGGGCCCCAGGCCGTGGCTCTTGCCCACGTTCCTGAAGACCGTGCGCTGCCCGTGAGAGGTCACGGCCAGGATTGAACGTCAAGCGCGTTCCCGCAGGTCGACTTCGGGCAGGTCCGGTGCCTGGCTTCATGAGCCGGGTGGCTAGGGTGCTGCGGGTGACCGCGTCGGAATCTACGGTGCCCCAGTCGGCCGCGACCGCTGTGCTGCCCGTGGAACAGTAGGTGGCGGGCTTGGTGCGTAAGCGTATGGCCGCCGGAGTGCTGTTCCGCGACAAGGCGGGCCGGGTGTTGCTGGTCGAGCCGTCTTACAAACCGAACTGGGAGATCCCCGGCGGCCCGTGAGCTGGCCGAGGAGTTGGGGTGGGACCACCCGCTGGGGCGGCTGCTGGTGGTGGACTACGTGCGACCGCAGGACTCGCGGCCCGAAGGCGTGGTGTTCGTCTTCGACGGCGGTGTGCTGGATGAGACCGACGTGGTGCGCATGGAGTTCCCGGACACGGAGGTCCTTTCAGCTGGGTTCTACACGGTGGTGGAGGCAAGGGCCAAGGTGAAGCCACTGCTGGCCGACCGCCTCGCCGCGGCGCTTCAGGCTGTGGAGCAGGGCGTGACCGTGTTGTGCGAGCAGGGACAGCGCATCGCCTGACCGGCGGCACTGTTTCTGCCGGTGAGCGGTTACGCGGTCATCGGGCGTTCGTGGCCGCGTTCGCCAAGGAGTTCGGCCACACCCCTGGCCGCACGCCCGCGGCCGGTCAGGACCGGCGGCGGGGCCTCTTTCCCCTGACGTTCTGACGACGCCGGGTTTCCTTGGCCGCCTTCGGTTTCCGCTGTTCGGGAGCCTTGCGAGGGGTGGCCTGCGGCATGCGGCCACGGGTGCTGTTGACCGTGCGCCCCCGGACGATCCCGATGAACTCCTCGACGAGGTCGGTGGTCTCGTCCTCCAGCCAGGACAACGCGACGCCGGACTGCGGTGCGTCCGTGAGCGGCCGGTAGGTGAGGTCCTTGCGGTGGTGCAGCCGCGCGAGGGACTGGGGCACGACGAGCAACCCGACACCCGCCGCGACCAGTTCGACGGCGTCCTGGGTGGTGGCGGGCCGGTGGGCAGCGAGCTGTCCCGGCGGCCGAGGCCAGTCGAGGGTGTCGTCGTGCGGGTGCAGCACGACGTTGTCCGCCAGATCCTCTGTGGTCAGCTCGTCCGCCGCGGTGAGGTGGTGTTCCTTCGGCACCACGACCACGGTTGTCTCGGTGTAGAGCGGGATGGCGTGCAGGCCCGTCCGGTCGGTCGGCAACCGCAGGAGGACCGCGTCGGCGTCGCGGTCCCGCACGAGGCCGGCCGCGTCGGCGGGGGAGACCTGGACGAGGGTCAGCGGCACGTCGGGCAACCGCTCCTGCCAGGTCCGGACCCACTTGGCAGGCGTCACCCCGGGGACGTAACCGAGGGTGAAGGATGGCGGGACGTCCGGGCCTGTCACGTGGGCAGATTACCGGGCGTGCGGGGCGCCACCGCACCGCCCGTTACCCTCGACGCCATGACGTCACGCAAGACTCCCCAGACGATGAAGCCCGCGACCGCGGCGAAGAAGCTGGGCGTGTACCTCGAGGCCACTCCCGAGGAGTTCCAGGCGGGTGTCGTCTCGCGTGACGAGCTGAACGCCATGCAGGCCGACCCGCCGGACTGGCTGCGCGACCTGCGCCGCGACGGTCCGCACCCGAAGCAGGTCATCGCCGCGAAGCTGCGGGTGTCGATCAGCGGTCTCGCACGTGCCGGTGTCACCGACGCGCTCACGACCGAGCAGATCGACGCGCTGAAGGTGGCCAACCCCGAGTGGCTCCAGCAGGAACGCGCCACGCAGGCCGAGGTCAGGAGCGCGGTGGCCCGCGCCAAGACGGAGACACCGCGCACGCCACCGCGCCGCTGAGAATTTTCACCCCCTCACTGTCCACATAGGACATCAGTCGGTACCTGCTTCCTTCAGTCCCCCATCACTAACAACTATTAACTATATAGATGTCCAATTTTTTTGGCGCCGCTCGAGGCGGCCCGGCCAACGACACCCCGCTCGGTTCACAAGCAGCCAAGAGGGGAGGGGTTATGAGTGGAACGGTCGTGCCGATCCGTGAACTGGTGACGCATGAGCGCCTCGGCGCGTGCGGTCAACACCGACGGGCCGAGGCGCATGGACAGGTTCGCCGTCGCGCCTTGGCCGGGTGTGCCCGCGCGGACGGTCTGTGCCGTCCGGTCAGCGGTCGCGCCTGCGGTGGTAGCCCCCGCCGAACCTGCCCATCGCGCCGAACGCCATCGGGATGAGGAGCCAGACCGGCCAGAAGTACTGGGCGTGGCCGGAGGCGATGCTGGTGACCAGCCAGATCACGGTGCTGACGACGAAGATGCCGCCGAACCCGCCCAGCCACGCCTTGACGAGCTGTCCCGCACGCTCGGACTTGACCGGCGGGACCGCTGTCGCCCCGTGCGGCACCGGGTCGGTGGCCGAGATCTTCGCGGCGAGGGTGGTGTTGGGCAGGTCGTCCAACAGCCCCTTCAGGTCGCCGTAGGTCTTGGCCGCGTACGCCTTCTGCAGGCGGTCGTCGTACTCGGCGAGATCGAGGCGCCCCTCGTCCAGTGCCTGCTTCAACTTGTCCGCGATCATCTGGCGATCACTGTCGCCTGCCCGCATGTCGTCACGACCCATGTGCACAGGATGTCATCCCGGTGTCACCGGGCAATGGTCCGGTGTGGACCACCGGCGTCGCTGGAGGTAGCCGCGCTGGCGCACACGCACTACCGTGAGATAGAACACGTTCTACTTACGGGGTGCGCATGCGATTCGGGATCGTGCTGTTCACGAGCGACCGCGGGATCACGCCCGCCGCGTGTGCCAAGGCGGCGGAAGACGCCGGGTTCTTCTCGTTCTACGTTCCCGAGCACACCCACATCCCCGTCCGGCGGGCGGCGGCGCACCCGCTCACCGGCACCTCGGACCTGTCCGACGACCGCTACCTGCGCACCCTCGACCCGTGGGTGGCCCTCTCGACGGCGGCCGCGGTCACCTCGACGATCCGGCTCGCCACGGCCGTCGCGCTGCCGGTGGAGTCCGACCCGATCACCCTCGCCAAGACGGTCGCGAGCCTGGACTTCCTCTCCGGCGGCCGGGTCACGCTCGGCGCCGGGTTCGGGTGGAACACCGACGAACTGGCCGACCACGGCATCCCGGCCAGGCTGCGGTACACGGCGCTCCGCGAGTACGTCGAGGCGATGCGCGCCCTGTGGACGGAGGACGTCGCCGCCTATGACGGCAGGTTCGTCTCGTTCGGCGGCAGCTGGGCCTACCCGAAACCGGTCCAGGAGCACATCCCGTTGCTGGTCGGGGCGGGCGGCACCGAGCGGACGTTCGCCTGGGTCGCGGCCAACGCCGACGGCTGGATCACCACCCCGTACGAGACCGACATGGCCGACCGGGTCCGGCTACTGACCAGGCACTGGGCCGACGCGGGCCGCGCGGGCAAGCCGTACGTCGTCGCGCTCGGCGGACGGGCCGACCCCGAGCGGGTGGATCAGCTCGCCGCGCTCGGTGTGGACGAGGTGGTCATCGGCGTGCCGGACAGGGACGAGGACGCCGTGCTCGCGTTCATCGCCAAGATGGGCACGCGGCTGAACTAGTCCGCCTCCCCGGAATTCACAGTGTTGGTCCCGCCCCAGCGACGCCGAAGGACCGGAGGCGGTTGGTGGCTGGGTGTCGTCACGTTCCCATGAGGTCGCTGTCGGTCAGGCCCAGACCCGCGCACAAAGATCCATGGGACAGGCCTATCGCAGCACGTCGAGGAAGGCACGCTGGACCGCGGTGAGCGGGACCGTGGCGAGTTCGCCAGGGGGCAGCAGCCGGTGGCCCCGTTCCCAGCCGTCGAGGTCGACCCAGCCGGCCGGGTGGTCGGCGTGGTGGCGTGCCGGGGCGGTGTAGACGAGCTGCAGGAAGTCCGGATGGGGATACGGGTGGTCATGGGGTCGCGGCTCGGTGAGCTGGAGGTGGAGGAAACCAAGCGGCCGCAGGTCGCCGGGATCGATGAGCCAGCCGGTCTCCTCGTGCACCTCGCGCCGGGCGGTCTGCTCGTAGGTCTCACCCGGTTCGCGTCTGCCGCCGGGCCAGATGTGCTGTTCGTCCGGCGCGTGACAGACGACGACCCGGTCGCCGACGCGGACGATGCACCGGATCGAGGTGATCAGCTCGTCCGGCAGCTCGGCCGGCGTCAGGTAGGCGGCCACCCGCAGCGCTATCTCACCTGGCCAGACGATGTGTTGTCGCGCCGAGGGGGTCAAGCGGGACAACACATCGACCAGGCCGGGATGGCGGGTGCCGAAGCCGGGTCGCGGCACAGGTTCGTCTCCTAACTCGTCACGAACACCGCCACTGTGCGGGGCGGGACCGTGAACGTGCCGGTGCGTGAGTCGTAGGACGAGCCGCGCACCACCGGGTCCGCGCCGATCGCCTGCCCCCGTCAGTAAGG
>NZ_JBARWZ010000206.1:0-40136 GCF_049647105.1 Actinophytocola sp. | reverse complement strand
GCGTCGGCCACCGGGGTCACGGCCTCCGGCATCGGAGGCGGCGGCGCCGGGGCCAGCGGCGTGTCGCCGGTGGCCTGCGCGACCCACGCGCTGCCCTGGTCGCCGTACGCGATCGGCTGTGTCACGTCACTGGTCGCGTCCCGATCGAACAGTGCGGTCATGTCATCCATGGCCATGTCGCTTCCCCTTGTCCCCTAGAGCCCGATCACCGGTGGCGACGCCTTCTCACCCGTGTCGAACGGGTCGTCCGCGTCGTAGGGAACCCTTCTGCGGTGTGCCTGGGCGGCGCCTCCCGCGCCCATCCCCGCGCCCGCCATCGGGGCCATGGGCCCCATCATCCCGCCGGTCGTCGAGCCGCCACCCGGCGACGAGAACACGCCCGCGGCGCCGGTCGGCAGACCGCCCCTCGAGAGGCCGCCCACGTTCCCCGCGGTGTCGCCGATGGTGCCGCGGCCGCTCATCGGGCCCGGCATCACGCCGAAGCCGCCGCCGGTGCCGCCACCGCCGTACCCACCGGACAGTCCGCCGCCACCGCCGATGCCGCCGCCACCGCCGCCGTCGAACCCCCCTGGCCCGCGCACGGACGAGGTGGTGGTGTCGTCCATGCCGGTCAGCAGCTGCCAGCGCATGTCGATGCCCGTAGCGATGTTCACGGTGCTGATCCACACGTCGCCGCCCGGCGTCACGCCGACGTCGTCGACACGTGGCCGGAGCTCGTTGCTGCGCCCCTCGAACTGCGGGGTGGCCTGGTCGATGCCGACCGCCGCCTGCTCGAAGCGCTGCATGGTCTCGATCGCGACCCGCTTCAGCTGCTCCTGCTCGGCCTGTGCCTGGAACGCGCTCTCCGAGCCGGCCGCGGTCGCGCCGACGGCGGCGCCCAGCGGGCTGCCCTCGGTCACGAGCTGAGCCCGGTCCGCACCTTCCGGCGCGGAGCCCGGCACCGCGGCAGGCAGGGTCTGCGGCAGCTTGGGCATGGCCTCCTGCGCGGACTTCAGCGCGCCGGCCGCCTCTTCGATGGGGTCACCCATGTCCTTGGCGGTCACGCCGAGGTCGCCGACCCACTGGGCGTTGAGCGCGACCGCGTAGCGGGCCTTGTCGGCGGACTCGCCGGACCAGAAGTCCATCAGGTCGTCGAGGGCGTCCGCGAGGTAGTCGGCGGCGTCGGAGACCCCGTCACCGGTCAGCCGCCAGTCGTCGGCGAGTCTCTCCAGCTGCGGCACGCTCGCCTTGTCGACAACCATGTTGATCAGCTCTTCCAGCGTGAACGCCGCCCAGTTCACACCGCCGCTGACGTAGTAGTCCGACCCCTGTTCTGCCATGGAGATCCCCGTCCCTCTTCCCCGATATCAGTTCCTGACTGTAATGGGTCGTGTGCGGCGAGGGCACTAGTCTGATCAGACGTGCGCCGTACGCTCGTTGCTGTGCCGAAGCTGCTGACCGTGTCCGACGAGATTGTCGAGTCCCTGTGGACGGAACGACTAGCGGAACGTTTCGGTTCTGTCGACCTGGTGCTCGCGGCGGGCGACCTGCCATTCGACTACCTCGATTTCCTCACGTCCGCGCTCGACCGGCCGCTCGTGTTCGTTCCCGGCAACCACGACGCCGACCTTTCCGGGTATTCGCGGCGGCGCGGCCAGTGGTTGGCCTCCGGTTTTCCCGCCCGCTACCCGGGTCCGGCCGGCGCGGTGAACGCCGATGGCCGCGTGGTGGAGGTGGCCGGCGTGCGGATCGCCGGGCTTGGTGGGTCGATCCGCTACAACGACGGTCCCAACCAGTGGACGGAACGGCAGCAGACGCGGCGGGCGGCCCGGCTGGTGCGGGCCGCGCGCAAGCGGCCGGTCGACGTGCTGCTGACCCACTCGCCGCCGCTGGACGTCGGTGACCGCGACGATCCGCCGCACCGCGGTTTCGCCTGTCTTCACATGGTTGTCGAACGCCTGCAACCCACTGTTCTCGTACACGGCCACATCCACCCGCACGGACAGCCGGTTCCTGATCGGTCCATGGGAGAAACCCGGGTGCTGAACACGGTTGGATACCGCATCCTGGAACTGCCATGAACCGAGACACGGGCTTCCCTGTAGCCGACGCCGAGAACGACTTCATCCGTGCCCGCCGCAGGCAGGTGCTGTCGCGCCTGGCCGCGTGGCTGCGCAGGCAGCCCGACGACGTCAACATCATGTTGCCGTTCGACGAGGTGGTCGCGGCACTGGGCCGTACCGGGGAACGGCGACTCGGGCTGCAGGTGATCACTTTGGACTCGATCGTCGGCAGTGTGGACCGGCAGCGGGAGTTCGACCGGCGGTTCCGGCCGACGTCCGGGCAGGTGCGGGAGCGGTGGCAGCGGCTCGCGCTCGCGCAGCGGCGCGGCGAGTCGATCCCGCCGATCGAGGTGTACCGGGTGGGCGACATGCACTTCGTTCTCGACGGGCACCACCGGGTGTCGGTGGCGCACGCCCTGGCCTTGAAGACCATCGACGCGTACGTCACCGAGGTCATGACCCGGCTGTCCCCCGGCGGTATCCGGTACCGCGGCGACCTGCTGGTGAAGGACTACCGGCGGACCTTCCTCGACCGCGTGCCGCTGGTCGGCGAGGCGCGGCGCGGCGTGTCGCTCACCGATCCGTGGGACTACGCGGAGCTGGCGGAGTCGGTGGAGGCGTGGGGTTTCCGGCTCATGCAGGACGAGGGGCGCTACCTGGACCGCCTCACCGTCGCACAACGCTGGCACGACGAGGAGTTCGTGCCGGTGGTCCGGATGCTGCGCCAGGCCGGGATGATCGAGACGCAGACCGAGGCCGAGGCGTACATGTGGGTCGCGTGCGAGCGGTACCGGCTGATGCGCACACACCGCTGGGACGACGGGGTCATCACCGCGGTGCGGGAAAGCAAAAATCGCTGACGCTGTCAACCCGAATACGCTCTTCTGTGGACAACCCGGCCCCTGTGGACAACTTTTTTGCCATTCGCGGCACCTGGGTGATTCTCGTGGTGCACCGCATTCCGCGGCGCACCACACAGAGGGAGTCCACAGGAATGAAGAAGCTCTTTCTTTCGCTCGCCGTCCTCGCCTGGTTGTTCGCCGGCGCCGCGCCCGCCGTCGCCAAGACCGAACCACAACCTTGTGAGCGCGGGGAGTTTTGTCTCTGGCCGGGCGAGGGCCATCAGGGGGATATCCAGCGCGTCGCGCTCGAGAACGCCAATCCGGGGGAATGTGTGCCGCTGCCGGAAGGATTCGAGGCCCGATCCTTCGCGAACCGGACCAAACGCCCCGTCACCGTCTACCAGGGACGGGACTGCTCCACGGAAGGTGAGTTCGACACCTATCCCGGCGGCGGCACGTTCGTGCCATCGGCGCCGTACGTCGTGAGAGGGGTGCAGATCTGGGAACACTGACTTCCGGGCTTCCGGATTCACTCGGTCGGGTGGATCAACTGAATACCTGAGGCCGATCTCAGCCCCGATAAGGGAATGTGGAGGCGCGTGCGCGCGTTGATCCACGTAGGGGGTGGGGCGATGGACCGCGACCCGAGCATGGCCGGGACCCGGCTGGGTCTCCCGCTGCGTGGTTTTGTCGACCTGACCTCCGTACTTCTCGCGGCCGGGGCACTGACGACGCTTGTCGGGTTGCGGTCCACCGGGCCGCAACCCGGCGTGCCCGCGAACACTTTCGAGCGAAGTCCGGTCCGTCGGCGCATGGCGCTGGTGAAGGCGGCTGTCCCGGCCACGTACCTGCCGGGCGTCTTCCCAGGCCTGGCGTTACCAGGCATGCTGGATGGCAGGGGCGTCTCCGGCCCCGGGCGGCGTTGGCCGTTCGTGCTGGAGATGCCGATGTTGATGGCGCTCGCGGTCCACCTGTTGCGGGTCACGGTCAGCGCGGCTCGCGAGCGCTGGGTACCCGCACGAGCCGAGGTCGCCGGATGATCGCACTCGCCATCCTGTTCGCGGTGCTCGGCGCGTGCTGCAGCGCGGTCGGGGCGCACCTGCAGCACCGGGGCGTGCGGACGACGGCGGAGGAAGCCGGTGGTCTGCGGCTGCGTGGTGCGGCGGCGCTCGTGCACAACCGGACGTGGCTGGCCGGGTTCGCGATCCTGTTCGCGTGCGCGGTGCTGCAGATCCTCGCGCTGGCACTGGCGCCGGTGACGATCGTCGCGCCGATCGTGGTGCTCGCGCTGCCCGCGGTGGCCATGCTGAACGCCCGCTCGTCCGGCGAACGCCTCGACACCACGGCGATGGTCGCGATCGGCGCCAGCACACTGGGCGTCGCGCTGTTCGTGACGCTGGCGTCCAGCCGTGCGACGGCCGTGCACTTCCCGGGCCCGGCCATCCTGCTGGCATGCCAGATCATCGCGGGCGCGGTGCTCCTGTTCGGCACCATCGGCGCGCTGACCAACGGCCTGACCCGCTGCGTGGCACTGGCGACGGGTGCTGGCGCGGCGTACGGGCTGGTGTCGGTGCTGGTCAGGGACGTGACCTACACGTTCCAGTCCGAGGGTGTCCGCGCCGTCCAGCCCCTGTCGGTCACGGCCCTGGTGGTGGCGTTCGCGGTGGGCTCGTGGTTCATCCAGCTCGCCTACGCGAGCGGACCACCCGACATCGTCGTCGGCTGCCAGACGGTGCTGAGCCCCCTGGTGGCGACGGCCATCGCGATCGGCCTGCTCGACGAGACCGCCGAGGCAGGCGGCTGGACCGGCGTGGGCCTGGTGACGGGCGCCGCGGTCGCGGTGGTCGGCGTGGCACTACTCGCGCGCCACCACCCGGAGGCAACGTCCCGGGCGACCCCGCACTCGGCGGAACGTCGCCTGTTCCGTGCTTCGGCACGTCGCTGACCGCCACCACCACGACCCGCAACCGGCTCTCAACGCAGGCGGGCCCGGTCCGTGCTGGACCGGGCCCACCCTTTGCTTGGCTGGCTACTCCGCGTAGGTCAGGTTCTTGCCCGACGACGGGTCGAACAGCTGGATCTTGTCCGCGTCGAACCAGACCTCGACTTCCGCGCCTTCCTGTGCGCCCGACGCCGCGGACAGGCGGGTCACCAGTTGGGAACCGCTCGCCGGCATGTCCGACGCGCCAGCGTCGGCGGCCAGTTCGTCCAGTTCGGCGGACGTCGCCGCCTCGCCCTCCACCGTGAAGTACGCGTACTTGTCCGAGCCCATCGACTCCAGCACGTCCACCGTCGCGGTGAAGGTGCTGCCGCCCGACAGGGTGTGCTCGTCCATGGTCCGCGCGTCCTCGAAGTGTTCCGGGCGGATGCCCGCGATCACCTCTCGTGGCGCGTTCGCCTGCTCCGCCATGCGGCGGATCCGGTCGGACAGGTTCACCTGGCCAAGGCCCGTCGACAGCTCGCCGTTCTCCAGCGTGCCCGGCAGGAAGTTCATCGCGGGTGAGCCGATGAACCCCGCGACGAACAGGTTGGCCGGGTTGTCGTACAGCACCTGCGGTGACCCGAGCTGCTGCACCACACCGCCGCGGAGCACGACGACACGGTCGCCGAGGGTCATGGCCTCCGTCTGGTCGTGGGTGACGTACACGGTGGTCGTCGCCAGCTGCTTCTGCAGTTTGGACACCGACGTGCGCATCTGCACGCGCAGCTTCGCGTCCAGGTTGGACAGTGGTTCGTCCATCAGGAACGCCTTCGGGCTGCGGACGATGGCCCTGCCCATGGCCACCCGCTGGCGCTGGCCACCGGACAGGTTCGCCGGTTTGCGGTCCAGGTGCTGGGTCAGGTCGAGGATCCTGGCCGCGTCTTCGACCTTCTCGCGGACCGTCGCGTCGTCCACCTTCGCGAGGCGCAGCGGGAACGCCATGTTCTCCCGCACGCTCATGTGCGGGTACAGGGCATAGGACTGGAACACCATCGCGATGTCCCGGTCCTTCGGCGCCTTCTCGTTCACGCGCTGGCCGTCGATGCGCAGCTCGCCGGAGGAAATATCCTCCAGGCCGGCGATCATGTTGAGCATCGTCGACTTACCGCAGCCCGACGGGCCCACCAGGATGATGAACTCGCCATCCGCGATCTGGATGTCTACTTCGGACACCGCGAGGGCACCGTCTGGGTACCGCTTGGTGACCTTGTCAAGGACGATCTCTGCCATATCCCCTCAGCCCTTCACGGCACCGGACGTCAGCCCCGCGACGATGCGGCGCTGGAAGAACAACACGAAAATGATGATCGGGATGGTGATCACCACGGCGGCCGCGGAGATCGTCCCGGTCGGGGCCTCGAACTGCGAGGCACCGGTGAAGAACGACAGCGCGGCGGGCACCGTGCGCGACCGCTCCGTCGACGTCAGCGAGATCGCGAACAGGAAGTCGTTCCAGCAGAAGATGAACACCAGGATGGCCGTGGTGAACACACCGGGCGCGGCCAGCGGCGCGATGACCCGGCGGAACGCCTGACCCGGCGTCGCACCGTCCATCTTCGCCGCCTTCTCCAGCTCCCACGGGATCTCCCGGAAGAACGCCGACAGCGTGTAGATCGCGAGCGGCAGCGCGAACGTGATGTACGGCAGGATCAGGCCCAGCCACGTGTCGAACAGGCCGAGCTGCCGCTCCATCTCGAACAGCGGCGAGACGAGCGACACCTGCGGGAACATCGCGATCAGCAGCGAGGCACCCACCAGCAGCTGCTTGCCGGGGAAGTCCAGCCGCGCGATGGCGTACGCGGCCATCGTGCCCAGCACGACCGCGATCACCGTGGCGATGATCGCGATGCCGATCGAGTTGATCAGCGCGCGGATGAACTCGTTGGTGGTGAAGATGTCCACGTAGTTCTGGAACGTCCACGACGTCGGCCAGAAGTACTTGTCGGTCTGGGCCTCCACCGTCTTGAACGAGAGCGACAACGTCCACAGCACCGGGATCAGGGCGTAGACGACGATGACGATGTCGACAATGGTCCACCGCACCCTGCGGCCGGTGGTGCTGCCACCGATGACGGCCATCAGCGCTTCCCTCCCGGATCACTGCCGGGCGCCGAGGCGCCGAACAGCTTGATGAAGATGAACGCGATGATCGCCACCGCGAGGAAGATCAGTACGGACATGGTCGATCCGATGCCGAGGTTCAGACCCCTGATCAGGTTGTTGTAGGTCTGCATCGACACCGACGCGGTGTCGT
Source organism: Actinophytocola sp. (assembly GCF_049647105.1). Lineage (GTDB taxonomy): Bacteria > Actinomycetota > Actinomycetes > Mycobacteriales > Pseudonocardiaceae > Actinophytocola. Next base: position 33,017 of record NZ_JBARWZ010000206.1, on the reverse strand, counting down.
TCGCGCCCTTGGTGAGCACGTAGATGTTGTCGAAGATGCGGAACGCGTCCAACGTGCGGAACAGCAGCGCCACCAGGATCGCCGGCTTCATGACCGGCACCATCACCTTGGTGAACCGCTGCCACCCCGACGCGCCGTCCATCGACGCCGCCTTCAGCAGGTCGTCCGGCACCAGCGCGAGACCCGCCATCAGCAGCAACGCCATGAACGGCGTCGTCTTCCACACCTCGGCGAGGATGATGATCGCGAGCGCGGAGAAACGGTCGGTCAGCGGTGACTCGGCACCGAGGAGCGCGGTGAGGTACCCGGTGTTGGTGTCCCACGCGTAGAACCACGAGAACGCCGCCACCACGGTCACGATCCCGTACGGGATCAGGGTGACCGTGCGGACCAGGCCGCGGCCGACGAGCGTGCGGTGCATCGCGAGCGCCAGCAGCATGCCGAGTACCAGCTCGATCACCACCGACACCACCGTGAGCCCCACGGTCACCCCGAACGCGGTCCACCAGTAGCCGTCGGACAGCACCGCGACGTAGTTCTCGAACCACACGAACTGGCGCTGGTCCGGGAAGCGGAGGTCGTAGCGCTGCAACGACAACCAGAAGGAGTAGATGATCGGCCAGCCGGTGACCGCGATCATCACGATCGCGGCGGGTGCGCACAGCAACAGGCCGAGCTTGCGCTCCGCCTTCTTGCCCTCGCTGAGCGCCGGCCTGCCCTTCTTGGACGGTGGCGCGTCGGCAGGTCCACTCTCGACAGTCCGGCTCCGCGCCGATGGTTCGTCGACAAGCTCACTCACGGCAGAACCCCCTTGGATTCCAACGCCTTCTGCAGCTGTTCACGCAGTTCGGCCGCGGTGGCCTCCGGGTCGATGTCCTGCGGCGGGGACAGCACCTTCGACGTGATCGTGGACAGGTTCTGGTACACCACGGTCAGCGGCCGGACCGCCGCGTCCTGCAGCTGCTCGACGATGGTCTCCCACATGGGGTACTTCTCGACGAACTCGGCGTCCTCGCCGTTGTACACGGACTCGATGGTCGGCGGCACGCCGTCGCTGATCGCCGACATCCGCTGGCTTTCCTCGCTGCGCAGGCACAACGCCGCCTCGAACGACTCCGGCTTGTGCTCCGAGTACGCGCTGACCGCGAGGTTGTAGCCACCGATCGTGACCTTGCCCGGCCCGTCGATTCCCGGGTAGCGCGCCCACTTGAAGTGCTTGGCGCGCTCGGGGTTGGCCTCCTGCATGGCGGCGTAGACGTAGGGCCAGTTCAGCTCGAACGCGGCCTCGCTGGTCTTGGCCTCGAAGCCCTGCTGGACCTGCTGTTCCTGCGCGTTGGTCAGCGACGGGTCGGTGACCCCCGAGCTGGCGATCTCCTTGAGCAGCTTCAGCGCCTTGACGGCACCCTCGTCCATCACGACGCTCCTGCCGTCGTCGGAGAGGATCTTCCCGCCGTACGAGGCCACCAGCGTGTTGTAGGTGACCACGAGGCCTTCGTACTGCGCGCCGGTGAAGAGGATCTGGTAGGGCTTGTCCTCCTGCTTCAGCCGCTTCGCCATGTCGATCATGTCCCGCCAGGTCTCCGGCGGGTTCGGCGTGATGGAGTCGTCGTACCAGAGCAGCTGGACGTTGGTGTTCTTGGTGGCGGCGTAGAGCTTGCCGTTCCACTGGGCCGTCGACAACGGGCCTTCGAGCACGCCTTCCTCGGCCTGCTGCTTGTTCGAGTCCGTGAACTCCTCGAGCCACTTCGCCTCGGCGAACTCGGGGACCCAGGTGACGTCCAGGCCCAGGATGTCGAGGTCGGTGTCGCCCGCCGCGAGGCGGCGCACCATCTGCTCACGCTGGCCGTCGGCTTCCCGGGGCAGCTTGCGATAGACGATCTCGTAGCGGCCGTTCGCCTCGTCGTTGCACCGGTCGATGACCTTCTGGAAGTTCTCTTCCGGCGCGTAGTAGACGTTGATCTGGGTGCCGTCTTCCGAGCCGCAGGCCGCGACCGTGGACGCCGTCATCAAAGCGGCCCCGCTTACGGCGAGTATCCGCCAGCGGGCAGTAATGCCCATGTGAACCCTGCCTCCCTAGTCCCTCCGGCACGGAGAAGGGAGGCGTGCGGCACCTCGGCGTGCCAGGGGGATGCGTTTGTCACGGTTCACTGAACCTAGGCCCGATGATCACAGCCCGCAACCTACATCGGTCACGATTTGATCAACGCATGTAACGGCCTAGTCGGTTGCTCCGGACGGACGCATCGCGAGCTTCGCCAGCAGGTCACGACCCTTCTCCGCGTTTCGTGGCTGGGCGAGCACGTCGTAGCGGCCGGCCACCAACTGGCTCGCCGACGCGATCTCCCTCCCCGAGCTGCGCGTGGTCGCATACCCCACCGCGGCGAAGATCAAACCGAAGACGATCCCCGCGACGAGGCCGACGAGGATCGGCGCGAACGACATGGTCTGGGAGCTGAACAGGCCGAGCAGCAGGCCGACGAACAGGCCGAACCAGGCCCCGGACAGCGCGCCGGTGCCGAGCACCTTCGGCCAGCTCAGCCTGCCGATGACCCGCTCCACCAGCATGAGGTCCACGCCGACGATCGTGACCTCCTGCACGGGGAACTCGTTGCCCGCGAGGTACTCGACCGCCCGATGGGCCTCCTGGTAGGTGCCGTAGGACCCGATCGGCCACCCGGACGGGGGCGTCGGCACCTTGGGGAGCGCCTGGCTTCCCCTCGACGATCCGGAGAACGCGCCACTCACCGTTCGCTCACCTCATGTTCAGCAGTTGACACCATCCTGCCAACACCTGGCGAACCGTGCTAACCCTGGCCGACCGGAATGTCGAGTACCCGCTCGACGACGTCCCCGAACGGTCCGTCGACGTGCACGTTCACCGTGCCGTCCTCGTCGAAGCTGGTGACCATCGTGAACTCGCCCCGGTACCACCAGTAGACGTGCCTGCTGATCGGCTTGTGACCCTCGTCGAACTCGTCGAGGGTCACGTTGATCATCGCCTGCAGTGCGATGTGGAGGCTCTCGTCGCGCGGGATGTGGTAGGTCAGGAGCTGCCGCTCCGGCATGGACACGAGCACCCCGTTGGGGAACTCGGTCTCCCCGCTGACGTTGACGATCATCTCCGGCAGCACCAGCGCGGTGGACGCCGTGTAGTCCGAGCCGGTCAGGACGTACAACCCGTCGACGAGCTGGGCCTGCGGCCGCTCCTTGGCGAGGTTGCGCAACCCGGCCGCGCGCAGGCGGTCGTGCCCTCGGCGGGCGACCTCCTCGTCGTTGAACGTCACCATCATCTCGGGGAGGTCGAGCATGACGATCTCGAGGGTGCCGGGCACGGTCTCCAGGGCGTACCGCCACCAGTCCGGCTCCGGGCGGAAGCCCTCCATGAGCCGCAAGTACGTGTGCGAGAACAGTTCCTCGTCCGGCGCGTCGAAGCCGACGCTGTCGCGGCCGGGATCGGTCACGTTGTCGAAGCCAAGATCAACCATGCCCTGACACCGTAGTGGCGGGCCGGGGCACGGGTGAGTCGTTTGGCCGAGTCAGCGCGACTTGTACTCGCGCAGCAGACCGCGGCTGATGATCGTCTTCTGGATCTCGCTCGTGCCCTCGCCGATGAGCAGGAACGGCGCCTCGCGCATGAGGCGCTCGATCTCGTACTCCTTGGAGTAGCCGTAGCCACCGTGGATGCGGAAGCTCTCCTGGGTCACCTCGGCGCAGTACTCGGACGCGATCAGCTTGGCCATGCCCGCCTCGACGTCGTTGCGCGCACCGGAGTCCTTGAGGCGCGCCGCGTTCACCATCATCAGGTGCGCGGCCTCGACCTTGGTGGCCATCTCCGCGAGCTTGAACGCGATCGCCTGGTGCTGCGCGATCGGCTTGCCGAACGTCTGGCGCTGCTGTGCGTAGTCGACAGCCAGCTCGAACGCGCGGATCGCGATGCCGCAGGCGCGGGCCGCCACGTTCACGCGGCCGACCTCGACGCCGTCCATCATCTGCGCGAAGCCCTTGCCCGGCGCGTCGCCGAGGATCTTGTCGGCGCCGATGCGGTAGCCGTCGAACACGGCTTCCGTGGTGTCAACGCCCTTGTAGCCCATCTTGTCGATCTTGCCGGGAATGGTCAGACCCGGCGCGACCTCGCCGAACCCCGCCGGCTTCTCCACCAGGAACGCCGTCAGGTTCTGGTGCGCCTTCTCGGCGCCCTCGTCGGTCTTGACCAGCAGCGCGATGAGGTTGGAGCTGCCGCCGTTCGTCAGCCACATCTTCGCGCCGTCGATGACGTAGTCGTCACCGTCGCGCTTGGCGCGGGTCTTGATCGCCGCGACGTCCGAGCCGAGGTCCGGCTCCGACATCGAGAACGACCCACGCACCTCGCCGGTCGCCATGCGCGGCAGCAGGCTCTGCTTCTGCTCGTCGCTGCCGTGTTGTTTCACCATGTGCGCCACGATGAAGTGCGTGTTGATCACGCCGGACACGCTCATCCAGCCGCGGGCGATCTGCTCGACCACCAGCGCATAGGTGAGCAGCGACTCGCCGAGCCCGCCGAACTCCTCCGGGATGGTGAGGCCGAACAGCCCCATCTCCTTCATCCCGTCGACGATGTCCTGGGGGTAGGTGTCGGCGTGCTCTAGCGCCTGCGCGTGCGGGATGATCTCCTTGTCCACGAAGTCGCGGACCGTGGCCAGGATTTCCTGCTGGACGTCGGTCAACCCGGCGGTCTGAGCAAGGCGGGCCATCGTTGGTGCTCCCTCCGGACGACGTGGTTACCGGCCAGTATTCACCGGTTAACGGCCGTTCGCGCGGAGGGTGTGCTCAGTGCCACTACCAAGACCACCACCGGGCCGTCACGTCACCCGGCGCGCACCTCGATGCGGTGGCCGCAGCCTCGGCAGTCGTCGGCCAGGACGTAGACATCGGCGCCGCAGCCCCGGCAGGACTTGAAGCTGCGCTCAAACAGGTCGTCGCGAGGGGGACGGCCGCCGAACAGACGGGGCCCACCTCGCCCCTCCTTGCTGATTCGATGTTTACCCATGCCCGACACTTCACCTGCGGGGACGGCGACGGGGCAAGCAAACGCCTGTTATCTGTGCGTTATATCACTGCAACGCTCGACGGTCCGTGATAGCGCCTGTCTGCAACGTAATAGTTCTGACGTTCCGTAGTCGGATCACGACTCGGGAAACAACCGGGAGAACATCTCCGCGAAAGAACCCTCGACGCGAATCGCGATACCGCCCTCGTCGTCCTGGTGGGTGATTTGTTCGAATTCGCCGTCGTACCACCAGTAGACGTGCGGGCTGATCGGCCCGACCTCCTCGGCGTACGCGTTGGCGGCCACCGCGGCCATCGTGTGCAGTGCCTCGACCACGTTCTCGTCCCTCGGCACGTGGTAAAGCAGCTGGTGGCGGAACGGGAGCGCGACGAGCACCCCGTTCGGCAGCGACGCCTCGCCGGTGGTGCGCAGCACGACCTCCGGCAGCACCAGCGCGGTGGACGCGAAGAACATCGACCCGACGAGGATCTCCACCCCGTGGTGCGTGACCCGGTCGTCGGCCTGCTCCTTGCGCAGGTTGGCGAGGCCTGCGGCCCGCAGCCGCGCCAGCCCGTGCCGCGTGACCTGCTCGTCGTTGAAGGTGGCGACCGAGTCCGGCAGGTCGAGCGCCAGCAGCTCCAGCACGCCGGGCATCGCTTCGCGGCCGTAGGTCCACCACTGGGTGTCCGGCAGCGCGTCCGCCTCGTAAAGCCGCAGGTAGGTGTGTTCGAGCAGCTCCTCGGTCGGCACGTCGAACTGGTCCGGGCCGTCGACCGCGGACAGCAGGCGGCGCAGGTGGTCGTCGACGACACGGCTCCACCGCTTGGCCGGCACGTCCGGGTCGGAAAGGCGGCGGGCGAGCGTGCCGAGGCCGAACTGGCGGCCGTCGGCGTCCTCGACGTGGCCCGCGTAGACCGTGACCTCGTAGCCAGCGCCCGCCATGCAGGAACGGACCAGGGCACGCAGCCGCTGTGCCTCGCTGACCGTCAGCTCCGGCAGTGTCTCATCGGCAGGCTCATCCGGCCGCTGCCTGCCACGGTTGAACAGCCCCACCCGCACAACCCTATGTGGTCGGGTGGTCCTTCTCGTCGGCGGACTTCGCTCCACCGCCGCGGACCGTTTCTCGTCGGTGCCCGCGACTACGCTGGATTTCGGGGGGCCGACGGCCGCGCCGTCAGGCGCCGCCGATCGCCTCCGCCAGCGCGAGCACCCGTTCCGCGTTGGCCACGTGCAGGTTCTCGATCATCCGACCGTCCACAGTGGCCACTCCGCGGCCGGCCTGCTTCGCCTCGTCGAACGCGGCGATCACCCGGTGCGCGTGCTCGACCTCGTCGGCCGACGGCGCGAAGATCTCGTTGCACGGCCCGACCTGGCCCGGGTGGATCAACGTCTTGCCGTCGAACCCGAAATCCCGGCCCTGGCGGCATTCCGCCGCGAACCCGGCCGCGTCACGGACGTCGTTGTAGACCCCGTCGAGGATCACCCGGCCGGTCGCCCGCGCCGCCAGCACACACATCGACAGCGGCCCCAGCAGCGGTCCCCGTCCTGGCACCTGCGCGGCCACCATCTCCTTCGCGAGGTCGTTGGTGCCCAGCACAAGCACGGTCAACCGAGGAGAAGCGGCCGCGATCGCCGCGCAGTCCAGCACCGCGACCGGAGTCTCGATCATCGCCCAGATCGCCGTGTGGTCCGGCGCGTGCGACAGCGCCTTCTCGATCGCGTGGACCTCGTCGACCGAGTTCACCTTCGGCACCACCACCGCGGACGGACCGGCTTCGCCCGCGGCACGCAGATCGTCCGCATGCCACGGCGTCCCAGCGCCGTTCACCCGGATCGTCACCTCACGCGTGCCGTAGGACCCGACCGCGCCGCACACCCGTTCCCGCGCCTCGATCTTCGCGTCCGGTGCGACGGCGTCCTCCAGGTCGAGGATCAACGCGTCCGCGGGCAGCGTCTTCGCCTTCTCCAGCGCGCGCTCGTTCGCGCCGGGCATGTACAGAACCGACCGGCGGGGCCTCATGCGGACGCCTCCTTGTAGGCGGCCGCCAGTTCCGGGTCGCGGGCGGCGAGATCGTCGGCCAGCGCCACGATCACCTGGCACTGCTTGACGGTCGCGTCGTCCTGCATCTTCCCGTCGAGCATGACCGCGCCAGTGCCGTCGCCCATCTCCTCGATGACGCGGCGGGCCCACGCCACCTCGGACGGATCCGGCGAGAACACCTTCTTGGCGATCGAGATCTGCGCGGGATGCAGGCTCCACGCACCGACACAGCCGAGCAGGTAGGCGTTGCGGAACTGGTCCTCGCACGCCACCACGTCGCGGATGTCGCCGAACGGCCCGTAGTACGGCAGGATCCCGGCCGCGACACAGGCGTCGACCATCCGCGCGACCGTGTAGTGCCACAGGTCCTGCTGGTAGGTGGTGCGGCCCAGGGTCAGGTCGGTGCCGACCGGGTCGGTCCGCACGAGGTAGCCGGGGTGGCCGCCGCCGACGCGCGTCGTCTTCATCCTGCGCGACGCGGCCAGGTCGGCCGGGCCGAGCGAGATGCCCTGCATGCGCGGGCTGGCAAGCGCGATCTCCTCGACGTTCGCCACGCCGCTCGCGGTCTCCAGGATCGCGTGCACCAGCAGCGGCCGCGTCAGCCCGGCGCGGGCCTCCAGCTGCGCGAGCAGCCGGTCGACGTAGTGGATGTCCTCGGCCCCCTCGACCTTCGGCACCATGATCACGTCGAGCTTGTCGCCGATCTCCGTGACCAGCGTGATCAGGTCGTCGAGCACCCACGGCGAGTCGAGGCTGTTGACGCGCGTCCACAGCTGCGTGTCGCCGAAGTCCACCTCACGCGCGATCCGCACCAGCCCGTTGCGGGTGAGCTCCTTGCGGTCGGCCTGGATGGCGTCCTCGAGGTTGCCGAGCAGCACGTCGGCCTTCCCGACCATGCCGGGCACCTTGGCCGCCATCTTCTCGTTGCCCGGGTCGAAGAAGTGGATCATCCGGGACGGCCGGAAGGGGATCTGCCGCAGCGGTTCCGGCGCGCCGACGGCGAGCGGGCGGAAGAAGTCCTTCGGTGACCTCATCGAGCCTCCCATGCTGAAGCTACCTGCCGGTAACCCTAGGGCGTCGGAAACCTGCTCGCCGTACTCGTGTCGGCTACGCCACCCTGGGCGCATGTCCTTGACCGTGCCAGAGAGCTTCGCGGCGGGGTTCGGCGAGGAGGGCGCCGAGTGGCTGGCCGGGCTGCCCGCGCTCACCGAGTCGTGCCTCGCACGCTGGGGCCTGACCGTCGACGGCCCGCTGACGCACGGCGTGTGCGCGCTCGTCGTGCCGGTCCGCCGGGCAGGCGAGCCCGCGGTACTGAAGGTGACCTGGCCGCACGACGAGGCGCGGCACGAGGCACTCGCGCTGTCCCTGTGGGACGGTGACGGCGCGGTGCGCCTGCTCGCCGCCGACGACGACGCGTGGGCTCTGCTCCTTGAGCGTCTCGACCCCGGCACCACACTGCGGCACGCGCCGATCGAGGAGGCGCTGACCGTGGTGACCGGCATGATCAAGCGGCTCGACCGGCCCGCACCGCCCGGGGTCCGGCACATGCGCGACACCGCGGCACGCTGGGTGCGCGAGCTGCCGGAGGAGAACGACGGCACGGTCCCGCGCGAGCTGGTCGACCAGGCCGTCGCGTACTGCCGCGAGCTGGGTCCGGCGGCCGGGAACCGCCTGGTCAACGAGGACCTGCACTACGACAACGTGCTGCGCGGCGACCGGGAGCCGTGGCTCGTGATCGACCCGAAGCCCATCGCGGGCGACCCCGAGTTCGGGCTGATCCCGTTGCTGTGGAACCGGTTCGACGACGTCATGGCAGCGGGCGGGCTCGCGGCCATCACCGAGGCCGCGGGCATGGACCTGTCGCTGGCACGCAGGTGGACGTTCGTCAGGGCCGTCGACAACTGGCTCTTCGCCGGTGAGGGCCACTGGCTGGGCGCGGCCTGTGCGCGAATCGCGGCGGCGGCGGCCTAGCTCCCGCTACGGTGCGGCGGGTGTCCGAGTGGGTCCTCGACCCGGCGCTCGTCCAGGGCCTCACAACTGGGTGAACCACGCGCTGGGCGGATAGCCTTGCCCGCGTGGGTGCCGTGAGCAGGGTTTTCGTCGCACAGATCGTCGGGCTTCCGGTCTTCGGCCCGGACGGCGAGTCCATCGGCAAGATCAGGGACGTGGTGGTGGTGCTGCGCACCGACCGCGAACTACCCCGGGTCCTCGGCGCGGTGGTGGAGCTCGCGACCAGGCGCCGGATCTTCGTGCCGATGCTGCGCGTGACGTCGATCGACGCGAACGCGGTGACGCTCGCGACCGGTTCGGTGAACCTGCGCCGGTTCAACCAGCGGCCCAACGAGGTGCTCGTGGTGGGCCAGCTGCTGGACGCGCGGGCGGAGGTCGTCGGGACCGGGCGGCACGCGGTGCTGGTGGACGCGGCGATGGAACCGAGCCGGACCCGCGACTGGGTGCTCAGCCGCGTCGCGATCCGCGAGCGGACCGGCAGGCTGTCGCGTCGCGCCCCGATCCAGGTACTGCGGTGGGAGGAGATCCAGGCGCCCGGCGTCACCGAGCTGGCGTCGGCGCCGCAGGGCGCGGCGCATCTGCTGAGCGTGTTCGAGGGTATGCGGGCCGCGGACGTGGCGACCGCGCTGCGGGAGCTGCCCGCGAAACGCAGGTACGAGGTGGCGGACGGCCTCGACGACGAGCGGCTGGCGGACGTGTTCGAGGAGCTGCCTGAACAGGACCAGAAGGACCTGCTGGCGCACCTGGACGAGGAGCGGGCGGCGGACATCCTGGAGGCGATGGACCCCGACGACGCCGCCGACCTGCTGGCCGAGCTGTCGGAGATGGAGCAGGCCAGGTTGCTCGGCCTGATGGAACGCCAGGAGTCCGACCCGGTGCGGCGGCTGCTGGCGTACTCGGCGGACACCGCGGGCGGCCTGATGACCCCGGAACCGATCGTGCTGCTGCCGGACGCCCCGATCGCCGAGGCACTCGCCATGGTCCGCAACCCGGACATCACCCCGGCACTCGCCAGCATGGTGTTCGTGTGCCGCCCGCCGTCAGCCACCCCGACCGGCCGGTACCTCGGCTGCGTACACGTGCAGCGACTGCTGCGCGAACCACCGGGCGAGCTGGTCGCGAGCGCGCTGGACACCGAACTCGCCCGCCTGCCCCCTTCGGCGACGCTGAACGAGGTGACCAGGTACTTCGCCGCGTACGACCTGGTGTGCGCCCCCGTGGTGGACGACACGGAGCACCTGGTGGGCGCGGTGACCGTCGACGACGTGCTGGACCACCTGCTGCCGACCGGATGGCGGGAGTCCACGAACGAGGAGCCCGCGGATGCCTGACCTGCGTTCCCGTCGCCGCCTGGACCAGCCCCGCACGCCGGGCTTCCGCGTCTCCATCGACCCGGAGGCGTTCGGCCGGATCTCGGAACGACTGGCCCGCTTCCTGGGGACGGGCAAGTTCCTGTTCTGGCAGACGCTGCTCGTGGTCGTGTGGATCACGCTGAACCTGACGGCCGTGACGCTGCGATGGGACCCGTACCCGTTCATCCTGCTCAACCTGGCGTTTTCGACCCAGGCGGCATACGCGGCGCCGCTGATCCTGCTGGCCCAGAACCGGCAGGACAACCGGGACCGGGTGTCCCTCGAGGAGGACCGGGCCCGTGCCGCCCGCACGAAGGAGGACACGGAGTTCCTCGCCCGCGAACTGGCGGCCCTGCGCCTGGCGGTGGGCGAGGTGGCGACCCGCGACTACCTGCGCAGCGAACTGGACCGCCTGCGCACCGACCTGAACGCCAAGCCCCGCAAGACACGCCCCACAGCGGAAACACTGCGCGACGACCCCCGCTGGTCAGAAAACTGACCCCCGCGAACCGGTTTTGCCCAACCCAGGCACACCCATCGACACCCCACGCAGCCCCACTGACCTGCGAAAATCCGCAAACCCGCCGGATGCCAAACCCCACCCGTTCCCGGGGGCGTCCCGCCATGCCAGTCTACCGGCTGGCACTGACATTTCCGCGTTGTCGATCTTGCCTGTGGACAACCGGGGTTGCTGTGGATAACCGCTATTCGGCCATGCGGGAGCACATCGCGCCGAACGAGGCCAGTTCGTCCTCGTCCAGGTGCTCCACGAAGTGCCGGACCACGCCCGCGAGGTGGGTACGGGCCGCGGCGCGCAGAGTGTCGACGCCCTTCGTGGTCAGGATCGCCACGATGCCGCGCCCGTCGCCGTCGAAGCGTTCGCGGGTGACCATGCCCGCGCCCTCGAGCCGGTCGACCAGCCGGGTCACGCCGGACCGCGACAGCAGCACCGCGTCGGCCAGCTCGGCCATCCGCAGCCTGCGCCCCGGCGCCTCCGCGAGCTGGACCAGTACGTCGTAGCCGCCGAGCGTGATCGGGTGTTCCGCCACCAGCTCCGCTTCGAGCACGCGGCTCAGCCGTGCGTGGGCTCGCAGAAACGAACGCCAAGCATCGAGCTCTTTCCCGGTGGGCATCCGGGTCACCGCAGGCTCCGGCACGAAGACGATGTTACGGAACGGGCCGTAGCATGGTTGAGTGACCACACCCGATGTCGAGGCCGTGCGTGCCGCGCTGGCCACCGTGCAGGACCCGGAAATCCACAAGCCGATCACCGACCTGGGCATGGTCAAGAACGTGTCGATCGGTGACAACGGCACCGTGCATGTGGAGATCTTCCTCACGGTGTCCGGCTGTCCGCTGCGCGGCAAGATCACCGAGGACGTGACGAACGCGGCCTCCACCGTCGACGGCGTGCGGCACGTGACCGTCGAGATGGACGTGATGTCCGACCAGCAGCGCACCGAGCTGCGGCAGAAGCTGCGTGGCACGTCCGAGGAGCCGAAGATCCCGTTCGCCGAGCCCGGCTCGATGACCCGCGTGTACTGCGTGGCGTCCGGCAAGGGCGGCGTCGGCAAGTCGAGCGTGACGGTGAACCTCGCGGTGGCGATGGCCCAGCGCGGCCTGTCGGTCGGCATCGTCGACGCGGACATCTACGGCCACTCGGTGCCACGCATGCTCGGTGCCGACGGCAAGCCGACCCGCGTCGAGAAGATGATCCTCCCGCCCTCCGCGAACGGCGTGAAGGTCATCTCGATCGCGATGTTCACCCCCGGCAACACCCCGGTCGTGTGGCGCGGGCCGATGCTGCACCGCGCCCTGCAGCAGTTCCTGGCGGACGTCTTCTGGGGCGACCTGGACGTGCTGCTCCTCGACCTGCCGCCGGGCACCGGCGACATCGCGATCTCGGTGGCCCAACTGCTGCCCAACGCCGAACTGCTGGTCGTGACCACCCCGCAGCAGGCGGCGGCCGAGGTGGCGGAGCGGGCGGGTGCCATCGCCATGCAGACCCGCCAGCGCATCGCGGGCGTGATCGAGAACATGTCGTGGCTGGAGCTGCCCGACGGTTCCCGCATGGAACTCTTCGGCTCGGGCGGTGGCCAGACGGTGGCGACATCGCTGACGAAGACGATCGGCGCGGACGTCCCCCTGCTCGGCCAGGTCCCACTGGACCCCCGCCTGCGCGAAGCGGGCGACGACGGCAAGCCGATCGTGACGTCGGTCCCGGACTCGGCGGCGGCGCAGGAACTGACCAGGATCGCGGCGAAGCTTTCGACCCGGGCTCGAGGGCTGGCGGGCCGCATGTTGTCGGTTTCCCCGGCCTGACGTGCGGTTCTGACCTCCGGTTGGGTGTCTTCACCGGACGGGCTTTGCCTCCGGGGCTCCTCGCTGAGCGGGCTTGTCCTCGGGTTCCTCGCTGGGCGGGGTTTGTCTCCGGCGGCTCCTCGCCGGAGGGGCAAGTCTCTGGGATGGCCTGGGGTTTTGCAGTGTTGGCTGCGGTTGGGTTCGGGTCTGCCTGCGTGGCGGGCTTGCGCCGCGCGGGGGGCTTGGGCCCGCTGCGGGGGCTCCCGCGCAGCGCCCGGCACCGCACCCGCAGGTGGGATGCGTGACTAGGCGCTATCGGGGCGTCGAGCGTCCCGAAAGCGCCTAATCAGGGACGTGGCCCGCGGGGATCGCACCGACACTTCATGATCGCGGGCTGCGGCCTGTGGATGAACGCGGACTTGTCCACAGGCCGGGCTCCGGCCCGCCGGATTTGTCGGTGCTGCCGCCTACGCTGGAATTCGGGGGGCCGTGGCCGCCCTCAGGTCGCGTCCGGGTCGAATGCTGGTTTGTCCGTCGGCGGTTTCGGGTCTTCGCGGGTCGGCGTGGGGGTGGGCGGCGGGGTGTGGCCGTTGGGCTTGGTGCCGCCGTTCGAGGTCTCCACGTCATCGAACAGGTGCCTGGTCACCGCACGCCGTGGATCGAAGTTCCGCAGTTGCTGCAGGTCCTGCAGCGGCTTGCGCAGCTCTTCGAAGTCGTCGCCCATCTCGTTGCGCAGCTGGTCGCGGGCGCCGGTCGCGTACTCGCGGACCTTGCGCACGTTGCGGCCGAGCCACGCCGCCGCGGACGGCAGCCGTTCGGGGCCGAGGATGAACAGGCCCGCCACGACCAAGATGAGGATCTCGGCCCAGCCGATGCTGTCGAACACTGTGGCCTACCTCCGAAGCAACCAACTCCGACGTCGCCGTCCAGCGTAGCCGGTCAATCCGACTGCAATGTCACCTGAACTGTCAGCTCGCGGCCGTCCCGCGCCAGCACGACCGGCACGGTGTCGCCGATCTTGTAGTGGCGCACCGCGACGATCAGCTCCGCCGCGTTCGCGATGGGCCGGTCACCGACCTTCCGGATGACGTCGTTCTGCTTGATGCCCGCCTTGGCGGCGGCGCCGCCCTCTCGGACGTTCTGGACCCTGGCGCCCTCGGCCGTCTCCGCCGACACCGACGCGGCGTTCACACCCAGGTCGGCGTGGTTCACCTTGCCGGTCTTGATCAGCGACTCGGCCACCGGCCGCGCGTCGTCGATCGGGATGGCGTAGCCGAGACCGATGCTGCCGCCCTCCTCGGACGTCGAGATGATCGACGTGTTGATGCCCACGAGCGCGCCCGTCGAGTCGACCAGCGGGCCGCCCGAGTTGCCGTGGTTGATCGCCGCGTCGGTCTGGATCGCGTCGTAGACCGCGGGCACCCCGTCTTCCTCTCCGACGACGACCGGCCGGTTCAGCGCGCTGACGATGCCGAGGGTCACCGTGTCCGTCTCGCCGAGCGGGGAGCCGATCGCGAGGACCGTGTCGCCGACCGCGAGGTCCGCGGACTTGCCGAGCTGGATCACGGTGCTGACGTCGGCGTCGACCTTCACGACCGCGAGGTCCATCTTCGGGTCCGACCCGACGAGGTCCGCCTCCGCGCGCTGACCGTCGTTGAACACCACGGTGATCTGCTGGCCGTCGGACACCGCGCCACCGAGCGTCACGACGTGTTCGTTGGTCAGGATGTAGCCGCCGCTGTCGATGACCGCGCCGGATCCGACGCCCGCGCCCTGCTCGGAGCGCACCTCGATGGTCACGACCGCAGGCCGCACCCGCTTCGAGATGTCGGCGACCGAACCCGGCGGCCGTTCCTTGCCCGGCACCACCTCGGCGAGCGTGGCGTCGCTGGTCAGCTGGTCGCCCCGGTCGGCGACGAAGTACGCGGCTATCCCCCCGCCGACGCCGATGACCAGCGCGAACACGGCGAGGATCACCAGTGCGGACACCTTTACGCGGCGCCCGAACAGCACCTCCGGCAGGCTCAGCAGCTGCGCGGCGGGCTTGGGCGCCGATGTCTTGTCGTCGTCGGTCTTCTCGGGGCCGACGGCGGGCGGGCCGATGACGGCGCCTGCCGCCGGGTCCCGCCACGGGTCGTGCGCGGCGTCCGGGTCCCACGGGTCGACGCCGTTGACGCCGTTCTCGTCCGAGGGTGGGCGCTGCAGCAGCTCCTGGTTGCCGTCCGGCCTGCCGAACGCGGACGTCAGCGCTTCTGGCGGCGGTGGGGCGGTCTTCAGATCACCGAGCGCGGATTGCTGCTGCGGTGAACGGGGTGAGAACGCCCCGCCGACACCGGACGGGCGACCGAACACGGCAGCCGAACCGGGGTCGACCGGCGGGTGGACCGAGGGACGTGGCCCGAGCCGGGGACGGTCGTCACTGCCGGGAACGGCGCTGCCGTTCGACGGCGGGTCCGGCTCGGAGTTCCACTGGTTGTTCATCGTCGCCAAGCCTGCCGCACGAGTGGTGAAGTCGGCGTTGCGCTAGCGATTGGTGACGTGCAGCGTCGCGGCATAGCCTGCCTGCTGCATCGTGCCGCCGCCGACGACCGAGGGATGCTCACCGTTGGCAGGCGTGCGGGCCGGCTCGTCGCCACCGCTGGACGTGTTGACGAGCGCGAGCGCACCGAGCACGAGCCCGGACACGACCACACCGGCGCCCTGCGCGGCGCGGCGGCCAGGCCTACGCCCAAGGACCGCGCGGCCCTCGCCGAGTTTCGCCGAACTTCCCAACGGCGCGGTACCCCCGAGCTGCGGAACCCGATCGGGGCGCTGCACGGCGACCAGCTGGCCGTCGCTGGTCACGGCGAGACCGTCCGGTACCGACGGCATCTCCACCTGCTCCGGGATCGCCATCAGGTTCGCGAGCAGCCCGGCGGGCGCGGAGAACGCGTTGGCGGACTGGACGGCGGAGGCGGCCTGACGCTGCGACTTGATCTCGGCCGCGCACGTGACGCACCGCGCGGCGTGCGACGCGGCACGGTCCTGCGCCGTCGCCGACAGTTCGCCGTCGACGAACGCGACCACCGCGTCCGGAAGAAGGTGCTGTTCGGACAGACCCCAACCGCGCTCGTCGGTCACGACCTACCCTCCCGTACAAGTTCGCGGCGGCGCTCCAGTGACGCACGCAGAGCCTGCCGCCCACGGTGGATCCTGCTGCGAACAGTACCCAACTTGACGCCGAGAGTGGCGCCGATCTCCTCGTAGGAGAGGCCTTCCACGTCACACAGCACGACCGCGGCACGGAACTCGGGGGGCAGCTCGTCCAGGGCGGCCTGCAGGTCAGGGTCCAGGTGGCTCTCGACGTAGACCTGCTCCGGGCTCGGGTCGTCGCCCGCGAGCCGGTCGGTGTCCTCGGGCAGTCCCTCCATGCGCAGCCGCGAGCGACGGCGCGCCATGTCGAGGAACAGGTTCGTGGTGATGCGGTGCAGCCAGCCCTCGAAGGTGCCGGGCTTGTAGTTCGCCAGCGAGCGGAACACCCGGATGAAGGTCTCCTGGGTGAGGTCCTCGGCGTCGTGTGCGTTGCCGGCGAGGCGGTAGGCAAGGCGGTAGACACGGTCGGCGTGCTCGCGCACTACCTCGTCCCACGATGGTGGCGTCCAGGTGGACGCGTCGTCCAGGGTGACGGGTGCGGCGTCAGCGGTCTGCGTAGGCATCGGGCGGTGTCCCACCTCTTCCGGGTTGGCGAACCCACTACCTTTCTCAACGCTTGTCATGCTCATCGTGTTCCCAATCCCCCCGCACCCTGAGTGCTGCCGTCACCTTGGATCATGTCGGCCGTCGATATGAAGCTAGTGAGAGTCGTCTGAGAAGGGGCTGAGAATCGACCGGCGCGGCCCTTATCACCCGGTATCGGGTCGGACAACGCTAATCTCACACTTCGTGGCATCCGATACGCCGACGATCGACTCGGAAGCGCTGAACGCGTACGTCGAGGGTTACCTCACCGAGGACGACACGCTGGCCGCCGCCCGCAGGCGGGGAGTGCAGCTGGGCTGCGCCCCGATCACGCAGGCAGGCGGCGCCGCGCTGCGGTTCCTGGCGGCGGCAACCCGCGCCAAAGCGGTGGTGGAGGTCGGCACCGGCGCCGGCGTCAGTGGCCTGTACCTGCTGCGGGGTATGGCGCCGGACGGGGTGCTCACGTCGATCGACGTGGACCCGGAACCGCAGAGCGCGGCGAAACGCACGTTCGTGGAGGCGAAGATCCCGCCCGGCCGCACGCGGCTGATCATGGGACGGGCGCTGGACGTGCTGCCCCGGCTCACCGAAGAGGCCTACGACCTGCTGTTCATCGACGCGGCGAAGCAGGAGTACCCCGGGTACCACGAGCAGGGCGTGCGGTTGCTGCGGCCGGGTGGCGTGATCGCGTTCTGCAGCGTGCTGTGGTCGGGCGGGCCCGCGAACCAGGTGCGCCGGGACGCGGAGACGGTGGCGCTGCGCGAGGTGGCCAGGGTGGTGCGGGACGACGACCGCCTGGTCCCGGTCCTTCTCCCACTGGGCGACGGCCTACTGGTGGCCGCGAAAACCGGCTGACAAACCCGCAGGTCAAACGGCAAATCCGGTCGCGCGCGCGTTGCCCAACCCCCACCCGATCCCGGGGGCGTCCCGCCGTGCCAGTCTACCGGCCAGGGGTGACAGGCACGGGCGCGTGAGGGCTACCTGTGGATAACCGGGTGAGCTGTGGACAACTGGTCAGTCGACCCGTTCGCCCTTGCCGAGGACCACGACGCCGCCCGCAGACACGGTCCACCGCTGCCGGTCCGCGTCCGGGTCGACGCCGATCTCCGCACCCTCGGCGACCTGCACGTTCTTGTCGAGGATCGCCCGGCGCACCACGGCGCCCTTCCCGATCCGCACGCCCGGCAGCAGCACGCCGCCCTCGACCACCGCGCCGTCCTCGATCACCACGTCCGCGCTGATCACCGAGTCCCGCACGGACGAACCGGACACGATCGACCCCGGCCCGATGATCGACTCGACGGCGCTGCCCGAGTTGACGAACTTCGCGGGCGGCAGCGGCGGCGTCGCCGTGCGAATCGGCCAGCGGTGGTTGTAGAGGTTGAACACCGGGTGCACCGACACCAGGTCCAGGTGCGAGTCGTAGTACGCGTCGAGCGTCCCGACGTCTCGCCAGTACCCCTTGTCCCGCTCGGTCGCGCCGGGCACCTCGTTGTCGTCGAAGTCGTACACCCGCGCCTCGCCACGCCCGACCAGCATCGGGATGATGTCACCGCCCATGTCGTGCATCGACTCTGGGTTGGCCGCGTCCTCCCGCAGCGCGTCGAGCAGCGTCTCCGTGCGGAACACGTAGTTGCCCATCGACGCGAACGTGACGTCCGGGTCGTCCGGCACCGACGGCGGCGCCGAGGGCTTCTCCAGGAACCGGGTGATCTTCCCGGACGCGTCGGAGTCGATGCAGCCGAACGCCTTCGCCTCGGCCCTCGGCACCCGGATCCCGGCGACGGTCACGCCGACGCCCGCCGCCACGTGCTCGTCCACCATCTGCGACGGGTCCATCCGGTACACGTGGTCGGCGCCGAACACGACGATGTGGTCCGGTTTCTCGTCGTACACCAGGTTCAGTGACTGGTAGATCGCGTCCGCGCTGCCGGTGTACCACCTCGGCCCGAGCCGCTGCTGCGCCGGCACCGGGGTGATGTACTGCCCGAGCACGCTGGAGAGCCGCCACGTGGTCGAGATGTGCCGGTCCAGCGAGTGCGACTTGTACTGGGTGAGCACGCATAACCGGTGGTAGCCGGCGTTCACCAGGTTCGACAGCACGAAGTCGATCAGCCGGTAGTTGCCGCCGAACGGGACCGCGGGTTTGGCTCGGTCGGCTGTGAGCGGCCACAGCCGTTTCCCTTCGCCACCGGCGAGCACGATCGCGAGCACGTGTGGCTGCTGGCCCTTCACGTGGCTGACCCTAACCGCGTTCGCACTGGTACGGCTACCTTGGGGACGTGCGTATCGGTCTGTTGACTCGGGAATGGCCACCGGAGGTGTACGGCGGCGCGGGTGTTCACGTCGAGTTCCTCGTGCCGAGGTTGCGTGAGCTGATCGACGTCGAGGTGCACTGCTTCGGCGGGCCCCGCTCCGGCGAGGGCGTTCACTCGCACAATCCCGCGCCGGGGCTCGAACGCGCGAACCAGGCATTGCGGACGTTGTCGGTGGACCTGTCGATCACGGCGGCCCTCGACGGGGCCGACCTCGTGCACTCGCACACGTGGTACGCCAACCACGCGGGACACCTGGCGAAGATCCTCTACGACGTGCCGCACGTGATCACGGCGCACTCGCTGGAGCCACGCAGGCCGTGGAAGGCCGAGCAGCTCGGCGGCGGCTACCGGCTGTCGTCGTGGGTGGAGAGGACGGCGTACGAGTCGGCGGACGCGATCATCGCGGTGAGCGAGGGCATGCGCGCCGACGTGCTCGACTGCTATCCGTCACTCGATCCGGAGCGGGTACGGGTGGTGCGCAACGGCATCGACTCGTCGGCATACCACCCGGTGACGGAGTCCGACGCGCTACGCCACTACGGCGTGGACCCGGACCAACCGATCGTGGTGTTCGTGGGGCGGATCACCCGGCAGAAGGGTGTCGGCCACCTGGTCGCGGCCGCACACGAGATCGACCCCGGCGCGCAGCTGGTGCTGTGCGCCGGCGCGCCGGACACGCCGGAGATCGCGCGGGAGATGACCGAGGCGGTGTCGGAGCTCGCGGCGGCCCGGCCCGGCGTGTTCTGGATCCAGAAGATGCTGCAGCCCGCAGAGGTGCGTCAGTTCCTGAGCCACGCGACGGTGTTCGTGTGCCCGTCGGTGTACGAGCCGCTGGGCATCGTGAACCTGGAGGCGATGGCGTGCGGCACGGCGGTGGTCGCGTCCGATGTCGGCGGCATCCCCGAGGTCGTCGACGACGGCAGGACCGGACTGCTGGTGCACTACGACGAGGCGGACGAGTCGACGTTCCGGGTAGGCCTCGCGGACGCGGTCAACAGCCTGCTCGCCGACCCGTACCGGGCGAAGCTGATGGGCGACGCGGGCCG
This sequence comes from Actinophytocola sp., assembly GCF_049647105.1. Classification (GTDB taxonomy): domain Bacteria; phylum Actinomycetota; class Actinomycetes; order Mycobacteriales; family Pseudonocardiaceae; genus Actinophytocola. The sequence goes on along the minus strand of NZ_JBARWZ010000206.1, from coordinate 13,206 downwards.
GGAGCGGGCGGTCACGGAGTTCTCGTGGGCGTCGATGGCGGAGCAGACGGTGGCCGTGTACCGGTCGGTGCTGGGCTGAGCAGATGCGCACGCAGATCGTGGCGGGCGGGGTGACCCTGCGGCGCTGGCGCGTGCGGGACGCGCCGGTGCTGCACGAGGTCGTACAGGAGTCGATGGCGCACCTGAGCCCGTGGATGGCGTGGGTGGCGGACGGCTACCCGCCCGCGGCGGCGACGGCGTTCGTGGCGAGCACGGCGGACGAGTGGGACCGGGGCACGGCGTTCAACTACGCGATCTTCGTATCGGGCCGGCTGGCGGGCGCGGCGAGCCTGATGGCGCGGGTGGGCCCAGGCGGGCTCGAGCTGGGTTACTGGCTGCACCCCGGCCACGTGGGCCATGGCGTGGCGACGCAAGCGGCGTCGCTACTGGTTGCCGAGGCCTTCCTGGCAGGCGCGGAGCGGGTGGAGATCGTCACGGATGTGGCGAACACGCGAAGCGCGGCGATCCCGAAGCGGCTCGGTTTCGTGGAGGTGGACAGGAGACCACCACAGGAGCCGGTCACGCCTGGCGAGGACGGCATGGACGTCATCTGGCGGCTGACCCCTGATCGGGGTTGATCAGGGGAAGCTCAGGGAAGTTCCTGAGAGCGTGTTCAGTGCGGGCGCAATAGCGTCTGTGCATGGCACCCCCGCGCATCAGACTGGCTCGCTTCACGGTGGCGTCCGCGATCGCCACCGGGATCAGCCAGATCGTGCTGCTGGTGGTGTACGGCTGGACCAGTGTGGACGCGACAACGGCGAGCACGATCGCGTTCCTGGCGGGTTCGGCGCCGCATTTCCTGATGGTCCGGTACTGGGCGTGGCCCTCGGGCAAACTGCGTGCCCAGCTGACGACATACCTGACGGTGACCATGATCGGCGGGGTCGCGTCGATCGCGCTGACGACGGCGGCGGAGCACCTGGTGCTGCCGCTGCTCCCGAGCGGCTGGCAGCCGGTGGCGCTGACGCTGAGCTACCTGGCGGCGAGCGGTCCGGTCTTCCTGGCGAAGTTCGCCGTGTTCGACCGCGTCTTCGCGGAGCGCACCCGCACGTATCACCCCGCACCGACCCCGGCAACAGCAACAGCAACAGCAAACTGAGCTGCTTCCCCAGGACGCTCACCAAACCCCCACCCATTCCCGGGGGCACCCCGCCTTGCCAGTTTACCGGCTGGCACTGACAATTCCGCGTTGTCGATCTTGTCTGTGGACAACCGGGCCGGCTGTGGACAACCTCAGGCGTGGGCCGCGACGAGCTCAACCAGTGTGCGGGCCGCGAAACCGGTCGCACCCGCGCTGACCTCGTCGTAGTTGCGGTCCGCACGAGCCGGGCCCGCGATGTCAAGGTGCGCCCACGGCAGCCCGCCCGTGAACTCACGCAGGAACATCGCCGCCGCGATGCCGCCAGGGCCCGGCGGGCACTGGCGCACGTCCGCGATCTCGCTGTGCACCGCGTCCGCGAACTCGTCCGCCACCGAGCCGACATCCGAAGCCAACGGCATCCGCCACCAGCGCTCGCCCGTGGCCTCGCCCGCGGCCAGCACCCGCGAAGCCACCTCGTCCGTCGACGCGAACAGGCCGCCGATCCGCAGCCCGAGCGAGATCTTCATCGCGCCGGTCAACGTCGCCACGTCCACGATCAGGTCCGGCGACAAGCGGTCCACCGCGTACGCGAGCGCGTCCGCCATCACCATGCGGCCCTCGGCGTCGGTGTTCGTCACCTCGGTCGTGCGGCCGCCGAAGTGCCGCACGATGTCGCCGGGGCGGTACGCGGAACCCGACAGGTGGTTCTCCGCGCACGGCACGAGCCCGGTCACCCGCACGTTCAGGCCAAGCCGTGCGATCGCCTCCACCGCCGCGATCACCGCCGCACCACCGGACATGTCGGTCCGCATCAGGTGCATGCCGTCGGCGGCCTTCACCGAGACCCCGCCCGTGTCGAACGTGATGCCCTTGCCGACGAGCACGACGTGCGGCGCCTTCGCGGCCGGCCGCCACGACAGTTCTACGAACCGCGGCGGGCGGACCGAGCCCCCACCCACCGCGAGCACTCCGCCGAACCCCTGCGCTGCCAGCCACTTCTCGTCCCGCACGACGACATCCGCGACCTTGCCCGCGGTCCGGGTCGCCATCCGTGCGAGCCACGCCGGGTCCTTCACGTTCGACGGCGTGTTCGCGAGATCCCGCGCCAGCGCGGTCGCCTGCGCCAGCACCGCCGCGCGCCGCACCGGCTCGTCGAGCGTGGGGTCGGCCGTCACCAACCGGACCGTGCGCACCGTCGGCGGCGCCGCCTCCGAGGTCACCGCGTACCGGTAGCCGCCCAGCCGTAGCCCGCGCACCAACTCGCTGACCTCGTCGGGCCCGACGGACGACGGCAGCTCCAGCTGCACGGTCCGCTCCGGCGTCAGGCCCGCGTCGGTGTCCTTCGCTATCCGCGCGTTGAGCGCCTTGATCAGCGCCGCACCCGCGGTGCACCACTGGTCCGGCGCGCCGTCACCGACGCCTGCGACCCAGCGCACCGACGAACCGGCTGGGCCGGGCTGGACCTCACCGGCCTTACCAGTCAACGCGACCGCACTGACCCACTCGCCGGTCAGCTCGTCCCCCCGAACCGACAACAGCGAGGGTGCCGCGTCTCCCGAGCGGCACACCACGGCGAGCGGGGTCGCCCGCCTCGCCGTGGTGATCACCTCAACATCGGGAAGCGCCGTCGGTAACGCGGGCACCGAGGTGTGCAACGGACCTCCATACTCGACGGATCACCGACCCAGAGAATCCACTCTGGACCGTTAGCCAGCTGTGGCCTTCAACGCGTCACCCAGGGCACTTGCCTCCTCAGCCGACATCTCGACGACGAGGCGTCCACCGCCCTCGAGTGGTACGCGCATCACGATGCCCCGACCCTCCTTGGTCACCTCGAGGGGACCGTCTCCGGTCCGGGGCTTCATGGCCGCCATAGCGTGCTCCCTCCGTCATAGCCTGCCACCTCGGCCGGACTCACCCGGCCAGAGATTCTGACATTCTCCCCTATGGCATCTCGCCGGTGAAATCGAACCGATCACTTGCGTGTCGATGACCGGCCAAGACACATCCGAACGCACTGGCGCGGGGCCACCCCGCACTGACAGACTCGAATCTCGTGCGAGCCCGGTCCGCGCTTTTCGACGTCTTCGGCAGCTACCTCAGAGCCAGAGGTGGCTCTGCCGCGATCGCGGCACTCGTCCGTCTGCTCGAGCCGCTGGGCTTCGAGCCGCCCGCCATCCGCACGGCGGTGTCCAGAATGGTCCGGCAGGACTGGCTGCGGCCGGTGCGGCTGACCGACGGGCCCGGCTACGCGCTCACGAAGCGCGCGGAGCGGCGGCTCGACGACGCAGCGGCACGCATCTACCGCACCCATCCCTCCACATGGGACGGCCGCTGGCACGTGCTGGTGCTGGAAGAACTGCCGAGCCGGGGTGCGCGCGACCGGCTCGACTCTTCCCTGCGACTGATCGGCTACGGATCGTTGGGGCCGACGACGTGGGTCGCGCCGAGGCCGTCGGCGGAGCTGTCGGACATCCTGGCCGCGGAACGCATCGCGGGCAGGCTCTTCCACGGCGAGCACGACGGCGACGACGCGGATCTCGCGGCCAGGGCGTGGGACCTCGACGCGCTGGGCGCGGACTATGCGGGTTTCGTGACCGAGTGGCTACCGATCGTGTCCGCAGTGGACGGAACACAGGCCGCAGAAGCGTTCGCGGCCTCGCAGCGGCTGCTGCACGCGTGGCGCAAGTTCCTGTTCCGCGATCCCGGCCTGCCGGAGAAGGTGCTGCCGAAGGACTGGGCGGGCACGGCGGCCGCGGCGTTCTTCGACGAGCACACCGCGCGGCTCGCGCCCGCCGCGGAGATCTTTCTGTCCGAATGCCTCACCAGAGGCGCACGCACCAGGTCCAGTGCATGAGGAGGATGTCTTGACGTCGCTGCAGGTCGACGACCGTGAGGGAGTTCGCACGTTCACCCTCAACCGCCCCGAGGCGTACAACTCGCTGACGGTGGAGTTGAAGGAGGCGTTGCGCGACGGTCTGACCGACGCGGCGGCGGACCCGGCGGTGCGGGCGGTGGTGCTGACCGGTGCGGGCAAGGCGTTCTGCGCGGGACAGGACCTGAAGGAACACGTGGCGGCACTGCGGTCGGACGACCCAGCGCCGTTCCGCACGGTCGAGGAGCACTACAACCCGATCGTGCGCACGCTCACCTCGATGGGCAAGCCGGTGATCGCGGCGGTGAACGGCATGGCGGCCGGCGCGGGCGCGTCGTTCGCGTACGCGTGCGACCTGCGGATCGCGGCGCCGGGCGCGAAGTTCCTGATGGCGTTCGCGACGATCGGCCTGACGGCGGACTCGGGCGCGTCATGGACGCTGCCGCGCTTGATCGGCTACGGCCGCGCGATGGAGCTGATGCTGCTGGCGAAACCGGTGACAGCGGAACAGGCACTGGCGATCGGCATGGTGACCGAGGTGGCCGACGACGCGCTGGGCACGGCGCAGGAACTGGCGTCCCGCATGGCAACGGGCCCGACAACGGGCTACGCGAAGATCAAGGAAGCGCTGCTGGCCGCGGCGGGCGCGAACCTGGAAACCGCACTGGCAACGGAAAACGAGGGCCAGTCACTGCTGGGCGGCACGGCGGACCACAAGGAGGCGGTGGACGCCTTCGTGACAAAGCGAACCCCCACGTTCAAAGGCCACTGACCCTCAGAAAGCTCGCGCGCGCGTTGCCCAACCCCCACCCGATCCCGGGGGCGTCCCGCCGTGCCAGTCTACCGGCCAGGGGTGACAGGCACGGGCGTGCGAGGGCTACCTGTGGATAACCGGGTGAGCTGTGGACAACTCAGCCCGCGGAGTTCTCCGACTCCGCGGCCGCGAGCGCCGACTCGATGCGTTCCTTCGCGCCTGCCAGATGGCGGTCGCAGAGCTTCGCCAGCGCCTCGCCGCGTTCCCACAGTGCCAGCGAATCCTCGAGGGACAGGCCACCCGCTTCCAGCTTGGCCACCACGTCCGCCAGCTCGTCGCGGGCGGCCTCGTAGTCGAGGGTCGGGTCGTCGCTCACTGGGCGTGGGTCTCCAATCGGCTGTGGGCGTTCACCAGCGCGGCGGCGACCGCCTGGTCGTATCCGACGAACGCCTCCGCGAAATCGGCGCCGTCGCGTTCTGCGAGCGCCTCCTCGATGCGTTCGAGCGCGGCGCCAACGCGGTGCCGGTGCTGCGAGCCGCGGCCCAGCCACCAGCGCATCCCCGTGTAGTCGGACGTCGCATCGGACAACGCGCGCAACCGTACTGGCAGGGCACGGCAGCCCGGCGCGTCGCAGCCGGCGAGCAGCGCGGTCCAGCACTCTGCGGCGGCCGCGTCGGCTTCCCTCGCTCTGCGGGACACGACGTCGGCGGGGGCGCGCAACGCGGGTTCGGTGACCGTGGCGCGGGTGACCGCGTAGGTGGTCGCCATGGTCAATGGCAGAAAAGTGGGCTCACGATCCAGTCTCGGCACCGCTACCTCCGATCGCGTCGCCCCTGCCGGACGCGATCGCGTGCACCGCGCCGTCGGTGACGCGGACCCGGAGGTGGGTCCCGTCCGGCGCCTCTGCCGTCGAGCGGAGCACTCGCGGGCTTCCCTCTTCGTCCACCCACTGCACGACCGCGTACCCGCGGGCAAGCGTGGCGGCTGGTCCGAGCGTCGTCAAGCGGGCTCTCGTATGGTCAAGGGCCGCGCGCTGGGTTGACACGAGCGCGGCCATCGCCCGCCGTGATCGCTCCACGAGCATGTTGACCTGCGCACTCCGCTGTTCCAGCGGGGTGAAAGGGTCGGCGAGAACCGGCCTGCTGCGCAGCGCGTGCAGCAGGTGGCGCTCACGATCCACCCATCCGTGCAACGCCCGCCGCGCCCGATCGCGGAGCTGGCGCACCCGCGCGGTCTCCTCGGCGATGTCCGGCACGACCCGCCTGCCCGCGTCGGTCGGCGTCGAGCACCGGACGTCGGCCACATGGTCGAGCAGTGGCGTGTCCTGCTCGTGCCCGATCGCGCTCAGCACCGGCGTGCGGCAGCCGGACACCTCACGCATCAGTGTCTCGTCGGAGAACGGCAGCAGATCCTCGACGCTGCCACCGCCGCGGGCGATCACGATGACGTCCACGTTCTTGTCGCGGTCGAGCGCGCCGAGCGCGTCGACGATCTGCGGCACCGCGAGCGCGCCCTGGACAGCGACGTTCTCCACCCGGAACCGCACGGCGGGCCAGCGGGCGCGGGCGTTGACCATCACGTCGTGCTCCGCGGCCGACGCGCGGCCGGTGATCAGGCCGACGGTGCGCGGCAGGAACGGCGGCTTTCGCTTGCGGCGCGGGTCGAACAGACCCTCCGCGGCGAGGAGCTTGCGCAACCGCTCGATCCGCGCCAGCAGCTGGCCGATGCCGACCGCGCGGATCTCGTCGGCCCGCAGCGACAGCGTGCCGCGACCGATGAAGAACGCGGGCCGCGCGTGCAGGATCACGCGGGTGCCGTCGGTCAGCGGCGGCTGGTGTGCGCGAAGCACGGCGGTCTGGCACGTGACGCTCATCGACACGTCGGCGGCCGGGTCCCGCAGCGTGATGAACGCGGTGTTGGTGCCCGGCCGGTTGGAGATCTGCGTGACCTGCCCCTCGACCCACACGTCACCGAGGCGGTTGATCCAGTCGGCGACCTTGCGCGCGACGGTCCGCACCGGCCACGGCTGCTCCGGACTGGTGGCGGGTTCGGTCACGTCTGGTCGCGGACGGTCGCGATGCGCCGGGTCAGCATGCCGACGAACGACGGGCGGTTGCCGTGCGCGCGTTCGTACTCGAGCAGCTCGGCAAGCTCTTCGGCCGTGAAACGACGCAGGCGGGCCCGCAGCTGCGGAAGGGACAGGCCGTCGTAGCCGGCCGCATCGGGCAGCGGGCGGCCGCCGCTGTCGTGCGCTTCGCTCTCCTCCGCGATCGCCCGCTCTTCCTGCGTCCACGGGTCAGGTGTGGCGAACGTCTCGGCGCTCGCGGTGTGGTGACCGTTACGCCGATCCTCCTCGCTCTCGCCGTCGGCCCGGTCGAACGCCGACTCGAACGGCGCCGGCTTGCTGAGGTCGAAGGCGTCGTCCTCGACGTCCTCGTCGAAGGTCGCCCACTCCGGCGTCTCCTCGACGGGGCGGAGGCCGGAAAGCACCTCGTCGCCACGGATCGCCAGCTCCGTGACCTGCTGTTGAACGCGCATGGAGACCTGCAGGGCCTGGCTCGCCACGGTGACCGGGAGTCCGGCGATCTTGGCGGGCAGCGTGCGGGCCTGTTCCACGGCCGTGACGGCGAGGCCTGCCGCAACCCGGATGGGGAGCGGGAGTGACTTCATGTGTCTAGCCTTGCACCAGTCCAGCCGATCTGCCTACACAGGTGCCCGGTCCGTACGCTGGGCGCCATGACCAAGCGAGTTCTGCTGGCCAAGCCGCGCGGGTACTGCGCAGGGGTCGACCGTGCCGTCGTGACCGTCGAGAAGGCACTCGAGACCTACGGCGCCCCTGTCTACGTGCGCAAGGAGATCGTCCACAACAAGCATGTCGTCGAGACTCTGACCGAACGCGGCGCCATCTTCGTCGACGAGGCGGACGAGGTGCCGGAGGGCGCGCTCGTCGTGTTCTCCGCGCACGGCGTGTCGCCCGCGGTGCACGAGCAGGCCGCGACCCGGCAGCTGCGCACCATCGACGCGACCTGCCCGCTGGTGACGAAGGTCCACCAGGAGGCCAAGCGCTTCGCCCGCGACGACTACGACATCCTCCTCATCGGCCACGAGGGCCACGAGGAGGTCGAGGGCACCGCGGGTGAGGCACCCGAGCATGTGCAGCTCGTCGACACCGCGGAGGACGCCACGAAGGTCGCCGTCCGTGACCCGTCCAAGGTCGTGTGGCTGTCGCAGACCACGCTGTCGGTCGACGAGACGATGGTCCGCGTCAACCAGCTCAAGGAGCGTTTCCCCGGGCTGCAGGACCCGCCGAGCGACGACATCTGCTACGCCACCCAGAACCGCCAGGTCGCGGTGAAGGCCATGGCCCCGGAGTGCGATCTGGTGCTCGTGGTCGGCTCGCAGAACTCGTCCAACTCCAAGCGGCTCGTCGAGGTGGCGCTCCAGGCCGGCGCGAAGGCGTCGTACCTGGTCGACTACGCACGCGAGGTCGACGAGTCATGGCTGGACGACGTCGCGACGGTCGGCGTGACGAGCGGCGCGTCGGTGCCGGAGATCCTCGTCATGGACCTGCTGTCGTGGCTCGCGGAGCGCGGCTACGGCGAGGTCCAGGAAGTCACCACCGCCAACGAGAAGGTCGCGTTCGCTCTCCCTCGCGAACTGCGCAAGGCCCTGAAGGACGACAGCCTCCAGGGCAACGGCCTCCACGACAGCGCCCGCTGACCGGCCCGCTGGGCAGCGGCCATCGGCACGGCACCACACACGTGGTGCCGTGTCAGCGGTCCTCCGGCGGACGACGACGCGGCTGACGGCTCTGGCCGCCGCCACGACCACCCTCACGGCCCTCACGGCCACCGTCCCGGCTCGTGTCACGGCGACCGCGCTCGTCACGGGACTTACCGCCGTCGGCACCCGGCTCCCGACGCCGCGGCGTCGGCTCACTGCCGCGTCCCCGACCGCGCCCAGGTGCGTCCGCGGGCGGCTCACCCCGGCCACGCTCCGCCCGCCCGGCGCCCGGGTCCCGGCGACGTGGCTCACGGCCGGCCTCACGCGCGTCCTCGCGTCCTGCCGCGGGCTCACGCGACGGGCGCGGTGCACGCCCCGGTACGCGACGCGCGGGACGGTCGTCGGTCGGCGGCAGCTCTTCCATCTCCGGACGGCCACGGCGTGGTGGCACCGCGGCACGGTCCTTGCCCGACCGCTCCCGGCCGCGACCGCCGGTGCCCTGCCCTGGCTCGTCGTCGAGACCGAGGTCGGCCCCGCGCTGACGCGGTGGCTTGTTCGGCCGCATCTCCGGATCGGGATCGCGCTCACGCCACCACCGGAACAACCCGATGAGCACGACCACAGCGGTCGTGATGCCCATCGTCGGGAAGTTGCTCGTCAACGGCAGCGCAACCGACAGGATCAGCGACTTCAGGCCGCCGCCCGAGGGCTTCTGGCTCAGCAGCGCGACCGCGCCCACCGCGGTGATCGCGAAGATGAGCGGTGGCTGCACCATCGGTCCGAACAGGCTTCGCCTGCGCACGAAGCAGACCGCGCCCACACAGCCGGCCACGAAGGCACCCTGGTAGATCTTGCCCAGTGTGTTGTCCTGCTGCTGCATGTCGACGAACGCGGCGATCGCCGTCAGGCCGAATGCCAGCAGGACGGCAGCCCACCACGGCAGTCCACGAAACTGCCCGATGATGGGACGGTCGTCCCACGCCGGTCCGGCGTCTTCTTCAGGATCGCTCCTGCGATCGCGGGTCGCGGTCACGGCGCACACGTTAGTAGGTCAGCGGACCCGTCCGGCCAGCGTTCTGAAAACGGCACCCCTGATACAACACCATGATGTGAACCACGACACAGTCGATCACTGTCCGCTGCCGCCTGTCCTCAGGCAGGCCCATATTGAGTTGTGGGTGGTCAACGCTCCAACGGCACCTCCATATCCGGCAGTTCGTCGTACTGATCATCGGGCGATGCGTCACGCACGGTAGGCGACGAGTTCGTGACGATCTCATCGGAGCGCCGCACCGACGGCAGCGGTGTCGGGCTGGCCGCGGCCTCCGTCAACGGCGCGACCGTGGACGTGAACTGGTTCAGCGCGTCCAGCTCACGGCGCCGCGCCTGCAGGAACCGCTGCAGGTGCGTGCTCGACACGTTGACCGCGTCCACCGCGCTCTCCGCCGCCCGGTGCGCGGCGAGAGCCTGCCCGCGCAGCGCGTCGATGTCGGCGGCCAGCACCCGCTCGCTCGCGGCGAGCATCGCCGCGGACGCGATCACCGCGAACCCCGTCGGCCCACACACGAAGACCCGCCGGTCCAGCAGCCACCGCAGCAGGTCGGTGTCGGTGTCCAGCGCGGCCACCACCGCCGCGTCGGACGGGACGAACATGATCGTGCCGTAGATCGCGTCCGCCCACCGCTGATAACCCTTGCCTGCCAGCTCCGTCGCCCGGGACCGGATGTTGCGCACGTGCACCCGCAACGCGTCCGCGCGCTCCTCCGGATCGTCCGTCTCGACGGCCTCCATCCAGCAGGCGATCGTCATCTTCGCGTCGACCGGCACAAGCCTGCCGTCGCCGACCGACAGCAGCATGTCCGGCCGCACGGACCCGCCACCGGCGACGTCGGTCTGCAATGTGAAGTGCAGGCCTTCGCGAAGGCCGAGCGACCGCGCGGTCTCCACGAGCACCTGCTCGCCGAGCTCACCCCGGCCGCTGATCGACGCGAACATGACCTCGTAGCGACGCAGGGCGGCGGCGTGCGCGTCGGACCGGTCGCGTTCCTCACGCACGGCCGAGACGGCGTCGTCCAGCCTGCGCTGGCTGTCGTTGTACAGCCGCCGGAACAGCGCCGCACCACCGATGAGGAGGAGCAACAACACGAATGCGACGGTGCCGAACACCGCGTCCACTGACGTCCCCTTTCCTGGGCCGGGTCGAGTGGAAACATCATGAACCAGACGACCGACAATTCCGGGGACGCGCATCGAGGCGGACAGGCCGACAGCCCGCGATTCCGCGCCAATGGACCGTTCGCACGGGCTTTTTTCGATGGCTTTCCTGGGACCTTCACTCGTTGGGGTGGCGCGCCTCCTGGGCATTGTCGGTGCCGCCCCCTAGCTTTGCTGGCATGCGAGTGCTGCACACCTCCGACTGGCACGTGGGACGGATGTTCCACGGCCGCGATCTGCTCGCCGACCAGGAGTCCGTGCTCAGCGGGCTGGCCGACCTGGCGGCAGACGAGCGGGTCGATGTCGTCGTGGTGTCCGGCGACCTCTACGACCGCGCGGTGCCGTCCGGCGAGGCGGTGTCGGTCTGCACCCGGGTGCTCGACCGGATCCGCCAGGCCGGCGCGCGGTTGGTGATCACGCCGGGGAACCACGACTCGGCGCCGCGTCTCGGTGCGTTCGCCGAGTTCGCGGCGGCAGGCGGGCTGCACCTGCGCACCCGGGTTGCCGAACTCGACCGGCCGGTGGTGCTGGACGACAGGCACGGACCCGTTGCGCTGTACGGGATCCCGTATCTGGAGCCGGAACCCGCGCGGCACTCGCTTTGCATCGATGCGGCCGGGCACGCCGGCGTGCTCACGGAGGCCATGCGGCGGGTACGCGCCGACCTCGCCTCACGTGGCAGCGGCGTGCGGTCGGTGGTGCTCGCCCACGCGTTCGTCACCGGCGGCGCCCCGAGCGCGTCGGAGCGGACGATTTCCGTCGGCGGTGTCGAACAGGTCGCCGGTGCCGTGTTCGACGGCGTCGACTACGTGGCGCTCGGCCACCTCCACGGGCCCCAGCGGCTGGCCGGGCACCTGCGTTATTCCGGCAGTCCGCTCGCGTACTCGTTCTCCGAAGCACGGCACCGCAAATCCGTGTGGCTGGTGGAACTGGACGCGGCCGGGCTCGCCGGGGTGGAGCGGCGGGAGCTGCCGGTCCCGCGCGCACTCGCCACGGTCACCGGGAACCTCGACGAGCTGCTCACGACTGACGAGCACGAGCGGCTGGCCGACTGCTACCTGTCGGTGGAGCTGACCGACCGGGTGCGGCCGACGGACGCGTTGCGCCGCCTGCAGAAGCGGTTCCCCCACGCCGTGCACGTGGACTGGCGCCCGATGAGCGGGACGCTGGCCACGCCACTGCGCTATGCCACGACCGTGCGAGACCGGTCCGACCACGACGTGGCATGCGACTTCGTCACCGACTGCCGGGACGCGGAGCCCACGGAGAGCGAGCGCGCGCTCCTGCGTGAGGCCTTCGCGGCGGTGGCGAACGATGAGCGGGCCGAACTCGCGCGGCAGCGCGGGAGCAGGGAGGCCGCATGAGCGAAACCTGCTTACCGCGTTCAGTCTTCGGACGGCGCCGAGCATGCGCGGCGCCGTCCGCGGGCGGGACCCCGCTCACCTCGGACGTGAGCGGAGAGCGGTGAGGCTGCATCGACTGGAGCTGACCGCGTTCGGGCCGTATGCCGGTCGTGAGGTGGTGGACTTCGACCGGCTCGGCGCGGACGGGCTGTTCCTCCTGCACGGCGACACGGGCGCCGGCAAGACGACCCTGCTGGACGCGGTGGCGTTCGCCTTGTTCGGCGCCGTGCCAGGAGTGCGCGACCAGGCGAAGCGGTTGCGCTGCGACTACGCCGAACCGGACACCGTCACCGAGGTGCGGCTCGAGCTGACCGTGCGGGGGCACCGGCTGCGGCTGGTGCGAAGCCCTGAGTACCTGCGTGCCAAGAAACGAGGTGATGGCACCACAAAACAACATGCGAAGGCGTCGCTGACGTGGGTCGGTGCCACGCCGAGCGGGCACGCGCCGGACGGACTGACCCGCATCGACGAGGTCGGCAGGACGATCGAGCGGCTGCTCGGGATGAGCAAGGACCAGTTCTTCCAAGTGGTTCTGCTGCCGCAGGGCGAGTTCGCGCGATTCCTGTGCGCGGACACCGCCGAGCGGGAGAAGCTGCTGGAGAGACTGTTCGGCACGCAGCACTTCGCGTTGGTCGAGCAGTGGTTCCGGGACCGGCGGGCCGAGCGCCATCGCGCGCTGGACGCGGGGCAGCGGCTGTGTGTGCAGCTGATCGCGCGGCTCGCGCAAGCGGTCGGCACCGAACCGCCCGACGACGACACGGCGGACGAGGCATGGCTCTCGTCGCTGGTCGCCGCGACGGAGGCGGGCGCGGAGGAAGCCGTGACGCGGGAACTCGCGGCCGCGGTCGAGCGTGATCGTGCCGAGGCCGTGTTGCTGGCGCGGCGGGAGCTTGCCGAGCGGGTGCGCAGGAAGGCGTCGGCCGAGGCGGACCTGGCCGAGTTGTCCGCGGAGGCCGAAGCGCGGGCGACGTGGGCTTCGGAGCTGGCGGCGGCCCGGCGGGCGGCACCGGTGGTGACGGCTCATCGCGAGTTGGATCGGGTGGAGGCGCTGGCCCGCGCGGCCGACGACAACGTCGCCGCGCTGGCGGCCGAGGTGCCCACGCCCGCCGAGCTACGC